>NZ_CCDG010000019.1 GCF_000723885.1 Paenibacillus camerounensis | reverse complement strand
ACCTGCTTGCTCGCAGCCAGCAGTTGCTGGAACTGCTCGCTGCCTTGCAGCTCCGGCGTCGCCGCGAGCATCTGCTCAAGCCCGGCTGCTACCTGCTCTGCACCGGCAGCCAGTTGGCCGCTCGCCGCCTCCGAGGCTGTTAGCCCTGCGGTCAGCCGGCCGCTGCCGTCCTTGGCATCCGCCAGCCCGGCGGCCAGCTGTGAGGCTCCGCTCTGCGACTTCGCAGCGCCTTCCTGGAGCTGCTGCTCCGCCTTGGAGAGCTGGCTCAGGCCGCTGGCCAGGTCAGCGGTACCGTCTGTCAGTGTGCCTGTGCCGTCATTCAGCGTGCCTGCTCCCTTATAGAGCAGCTTCAGGCCGCTCTGAAGCTCCGTTGTGCCGCTCGACAGCTTACTCAGATTGGTTTTGAGCGTAGACAAGCCGTTTGTCAGCTTGTCCGCCCCCTCCTGCAGCTCACTTGCCCCGCTGCCGGCATCACCAAGCCCTGCAGCAATTGTATCTACCTGATCATACATGCTCCGTGTGTACGCTTCAGTTATTTTGGCGGACAGCTTCGACTTCAGCTTATTCATTGCACTGTTGCCGATCTGGCCGGCGACAAAGTTATAATCGCTGTTCGGTTCAAAAATAATCTCCGCCTGCACCGGCTTTTCCTGCGTCAGGGTAGTCGCGTTCTGCGAGAAATCAGCAGGAATCGTAATCGTCATATAATAGCGGTTATGCGCCATGCCGTCTTCCGCCTCAGCGGCATCTACGAATTTCCAGTTGAAGTCGGTGTTTGATTTTAACTCATCCACAAAATCATCACCGGCATCCATCGTTTTCCCCTCGTACTGCGCCCCCTTATCCAGGTTAACTACAGCGACGGGAAGCTTGCCTGTATTTCCGTAAGGGTCCCAGGAGCCTTCAACAAGGAATCCGCTGTACAGCATCGGCAGTGCCGCCACACCAAGCAGCGTAATCAGCAGCATCGGTTTCCCGAGCAGGTTTTTTAAATCCTTCCAGAACACATTAATGGCTCTCACAGGCTTCACCCTCAATCTTTTATTTGTAAATACATGAAAACTTTCATAAACATTCATTATTAGCGGAAAAAAATAGCCCGCTACAGGCCAGGATGTTCATTATTACTTGAGAATGCCGTTTGAAATAAACAGCATCATGTGCTCCTTGATCCGGGCTTCATCCAGCGGCTCATGGGCTTTATTCCATTCCGTTGTCAGTGCCAGGTATAGACGCAGGATCATAAACGCAGCCACACTGGAATCGCAGGGCTTCACTTCACCGCTGCTGATTGCTCTCTCAATCTGCTGTCTCAGGAAGTCCAGTGCATAGTCCTCCATCCGCTTAACCCCTTCCAGCGCCTGCACTGTACCGATATCGCGCACTTCCTGGGCAAGCTTGACGAACAGCTCATGATCGGAGCGGAACTCCAGAATGGAGTCAAGCAGATTAAACAGTTTATGAATAAAGGTGTTATCCTCAGCTGCGATCCGGTTCATAACCGAGGTTAACTCCTGGGTGGCCTTGTCCAGAATTTCTTCAAACAGCTCTTCCTTGGTCTTGAAGAACGTATAGATTGTTCCCTTGCCGACATTCGCGATCTTGGAGACCTGCTCCATTGTCGTCGCTTTATAACCGAACTGGACAAAGGATTTGGTTGCCGCCAACAGGATTAATGACTTGCGGTCGATAGACATAGATCGGACTCCCTTCTAAGGTTATAACAGCAAAAATGACTAAATTATTTTTTCGGTCATACGGTCAGTAATTAATTTAACATGTCTGCCGGCAGTTGACAACCATTTATTTAAAATTTGATTTTTTTTGCGAATTAGCCGCTGGCTCTTTATCTGCCGTATGTCTAACGGCGCTGCTCTGATCTCCGTAAAATGTCATGAAAGGAGTATCCATTGCCGTCTTTTCTGGGGTATGATAAGAAGGATGTGATCGAGAAACTACATTATGGATGGTGGAATATGTTTAAAAACAAAAAAATGCTGCTTATTCTGGCCGGTCTGGTCATTGTTGCGGCTGTTGTTGTCTGGCTTGCTGTAGGCGGTAAAGGGGATGACAGCGGCAATACCGCTGCAACCGAAACCCCGGGAGGCGCAACCGTAACCGAAGAAGGCGGCACCAAAGCGCTGGCGCAGACTTTTTATATCTATGATACCGTTGTGAACATCAAGATATTCGGCAACGATGCCACCCAGCAGAATATGGATGATATCCAGAGCATGCTGGAGCGGATGGATACCCAGTTCAGCCGTACCAAGGAAGACGGAGAACTGTATGCCGTGAACCGGGCGGCCGGCAAAGAAGCCGTAGCTGTATCCGACGAAACCCTCGATATTGTGAAGCTGTCTATCAAGTACGCCGAAGAGATGGACGGGCTGTATGAGCCGACAATCGGACCACTGGTGGATCTGTGGGCAATTGGCGAAGGCGGCGAGCGTGTACCGGACCAGGCTGCAATTGACACCGCGAAGAGCCTGGCCAACTATAAGGATATTATTATTGATGAGAACGCCAAGACCATCAAGCTTACCAGAGAAGGCATGGTGCTCGATATGGGCGGGATCGGCAAAGGTTACGCTGCAGACCGGATCGCCGATTATTTGAAGGAGCAGGGACTGGACAGCGCGATGATTAACCTTGGCGGCAGCAGCATTATCGCCCTTGGCAACAAGCCGAACGGCTCCCCTTGGAATATCGGCCTGCAGGACCCGGACCAGAGCCGCGGCACCCAGCTGGGCACTATCAAAATCACCGATGAGGTCATTGATGCTTCCGGTGTGTATGAGCGCTATTTCATGCAGGACGGCGTCCGTTACCACCATATTCTTGACCCGCGGACAGGTTATCCTTCCCAGAACGGTCTGAAGAGCATCACGATTATGAGCCCAAGCGCGACAGATGCAGATGCCCTGTCCACCGGCGTATTCCTGATGGGTCTGGAGGAAGGGATGGCTTATCTGCAGTCACTTCCGGAAGATGTTGAGGCCTTCTTTATTACCGATGACAACAAGATCTATGCTACGCCAGGTATCCGGGAGCGGCTCCAGCTGACTGATCCGACCTATACGTTTGCGGATTAACCTTATATTCCTGTACAAATAAGAGGGGGCTGAGTGCCCCCTCTTATTTGTATCCTCCCTGCTATTCACTGTCCTCCGAAATCAGTTCACCCGCTGCCATATCCGGATTCAGCCACAATTCAATCCTTTCATGAGTCCTTTGCACATCTTCATCATCCAAAATATAGTACCACTGATCCGTCCACTTATCGGTCCCCTGCAGCATATGGCTGTTAATTTGCGGAGTGCCGCTTTCAAAAACAACCCTCTTCGCCAGCTCCAGCATGAACTCTGCTCTCATATTTGTTTTGAAGTTATCCCCGGCAACCCCCATAATATCTTTGATATTAGCGATATTGCTGAACTTTTTCATCCGGTCCAAAACAGCCTTAAGGAAGATTCTTTGCCGCTCTGTACGTTTAAAATCAGAATCCTCCCGGTACCTTACATACATTAAGGCTTCGTTTCCTGTATAAATCGGCTTGTTAGGTTCAATACGAAGCTTCTCATGCGCCGGATTTTTATTTTCAATCAGCTTAGTAATCGGCAGCTCGACTCCGCCTATTGCATCCACCACCTCAACCAGTCCGCTAAAATTAATCGTTGCATAATAATTTACCGGTACATCCAGCAGATGCTCAACCGTATCCACACTCATCTGTGCGCCGCCGTACGAATGGGCTGCATTTATTTTGGTATTTTTTCTTGCTCCCTTAACCTCTTCCGCCCCGACAATTCTCGTATAGGAATCACGCGGAATCGAAACGAACAGGACTTTATTCTCTTTCGGCCGGACTACGGTGTAAATAATCGAATCGGACAGCCCGTTCTCTTTGCCCCGCTGATCTGTACCTAACAGCAGCAGAGAGAACGGCGGGCTTTTATCCAGCTTTATTGAAGCAGCCTCTTCTTCATCATTGTTATGGCTGAGCGGAACATATGAATGTTTAAGCGTGCCTTCTACGGTCGGCGCAACAACATGATCAAACCCGAACATTAATAATTCTTTGCGGAATATAAAGGACAAGATGCCTGCAATAAAAATAAACGCCAGAATCGTGATCCATACCTTTCTTCTTCGCTTACTTTTCTTTTTTAGTATGCTCCTGCCTGTTCTTTGTAAGGGCGATGACGGGAGCGGATTATTCTTTTTCATGTATCAGCGAACCTTTCCTTGTTCTATTATTTTACTCTATTTTACAATTAATGACTCCCCGGCGAGTATGCTTTCTATCATGCTATATGAATTTTCTCTGCAAGTATTTGTGAATAACAAAAAACGGCCGAGCCTCAGGCTCCGCCGCTTTCTGTTATCCTTGTTTTCCGCCAGCCCCTCAGATCAGGGGAAGCCTGCTGAATTCCTTGTAATCCGCAAAAATATAGCTCGGCACATGCGCTGTACGCGGCTGTCTGCCGCGTGGATTGTACCAGCATACCTTCCAGCCGGCCGACAGCGCGCCAACCACGTCATTATCCCAGGTATCACCGACATAGAGCGAATGGTCCGGAGTGGTTCCAGTAGCCTCATTGACATGCCTGAAAATCGCCGGGTCCGGCTTAGCCAGTCCGACCGCATCCGAAATGAAGATCATCTCCGGCGGAATCAGCTTGTCGATGCCGAGGCCCCGCAGCTTATTCGTCTGATGCTCCTCCGGCCCGTTGGTGATAATGCCGACCTTGTGCCCGCGTGCAAGAAAGTGCCTGATCTGCTCCTCCACACCGTCAATCATATCAATGGTGTACTGCCGCCCGATATAGGCTGCCTGCACACGTTCTGCCTGCTCCCGGCTGAGCGCTATACCATACTCGGCAAAAGCCAGCTCCAGCCGCAGCACCCGCGTTACCTCCAGCTCAAGCTCACCGCTGAGGTACTTCGGCCAGAGCAGATCGCTGTGATGCCTTACCGTATAGAATAATTCCGCGTAATCCAGGCAATCCTCATCCGGCGCCAGTACCTCGCGCACCGCTTCACGGAACGGCACCAGATGGTCGTACAGCGTATCATCCAGATCAAAAAACACGGCTAATTTATTACTGTTATCCACTACAATTCTCCTTACTTGAAGCTTTCATTTAAAAATAAGATCATACGTATAAAATTCCTCATCCCTTATATAGCCCTGAGCTTCATACAGGCGCTGTGCCCGGATATTATCCGTCATGGTGGTCAGCGTCAGCCCTTTGCTTCCCCTGTTCACGGCATACTCGCGTACGCCTTCCAGCAGCAGCTTGCCCAGACCCAGTCCGCGCAAATGCTCCGCTACATACAGATCATTCAGTATCCACAGCCGCTGCATGGTCACCGAAGAGAACGACGGATAGAGCTGTACAAAACCGCCGGCCTGACTGCTGCCTGCCTCATCCTTTAGCGCCATAAAAAGAACCGACTCTTCTGCCCGCAGCCTCTCCTGTATGAACTGCAAAGCTCCTGCAGAATCGGGCTGCTTCCCGTAAAATACCCTGTAATCATTGAACAGCGGGGCAATCAGCTCCGCATCCTGCCACTCCGCCTGCACCAAACGGTAAGCTTCCATCCTTTATTCCCTCTTTTCCATCTTCCGCTACTCTTTGGAGTCGTAGAAGACATGCCGGGCGCTGATTTTACCGTCCTCAATATCCAGGATTCCGAAGGAATACTGCTTCTCCCGCCGTTTGTCGGTAGGCGAGCCGGGATTAAACAGCAGGACGCCGTTCTCCCTGCGCATCAGCGGCTGGTGCGAATGGCCGAACAGGATGCAATCCACCTCTTCACCCTCAAAAGCCAGCAGTGCGTTGCCGTCCGTCCCTTTACGGGAATATGGAGCATGGCCGTGGATCATTCCAATGCGCACTCCGTCCAGGGTAACAATCTTCTGCTCCCCGAACCGGCGGATAATCTCCTGGCCGTCATTATTGCCGGCAATTCCCTCTACAGGGGCAAGCTCGGCCAGCAGGTCATAGATCTCCATTGCCACCCAGTCTCCGAGATGGAGAATCTGGTCCACCTGACGGAATTCCTCCACAAGCGTCTGCGGCAGCGCCTTGGCCGACCGCGATAAATGAGTATCGGATACGACTCCTATTTTCATCTGATTCAGCTCCTAATCTGCATAATCTCGTACATCTGTCACCGTTTTTAGCGAATGCATATTTTCAGATAATTGTACGATTTGCAGCAGGCAGAAGCAAGTAAAGCGCTATCATCCGCAGACAGAGCAGCCTCTCCGCGGAAAGGTCTGCCCCTGTTACAGCTATGCTCTGACTTCGTTCCGCCTTAGTCCCGCCAGTTCCACAGCCGCACCTCACCGATCCGGATATGGCTGACCCAGGCATCCTCCTGCAGCTTCAGCAGTTCCTTAACCGGTCCTGTAACAACCACACCATATAGCTGTACCCCGTTCTTCTCAATATAGCTTAACGATTCGTCCAGCTTTAAGAAAAACCCGGCATTCCGGGACAGAAGTTTATATTCTCCCAGCAGCCGCAGTGTATCGAGAAAGTTCCTCTCACGGAGCTCACTGCTGCCATAGGCTTCAACGGAAGGTGAACTGGAGGAGCTGGAGGTTACACTGCCGAACCAGCCCCGCTTTTCTGTTGTAGTCGACTGTACTGTCATATCCTTAGCATGCCAGATCGGCTGATACGGGAAGCCCAGGGGGCTCGTTACCACAACGTCATTTGTACTGAGGCCATCATCCACAGCGAACCACACAGGCATTACATTCAGCGGCTCCAGCTTGCTCAGCAGCTCAGCGGTGCTATATAGCTGATCAAGGGAAAGATAGGCTTCAGCCACCGTTCCCTCCGGTAGCTTATCAAGGCGCTCCCACTGCTCACTATCTTCAATGCCCTGGGACCCGGCATCCTGCGGATAGGTAAAGAATTGGCGGGCATTACGCTCATCGGTCCAGTTATAGGTTCCTACTCCGCCAAGCCCGAACAGCATCTGGGTAGAGTAGCTGCCTGCATCGACCTGATCACCTCCGACCTGCTTCAGCAGTCTGCCTGAATAATTCATTCTAAAAAAAGTTTTGGCATTGGAATTTAAATGCACAACTGTATTAGGACTCGAAACTGCAATGGCTGAAGAGATAACGTCCCTGTACGTTTCTCCCCGTTCTCCGGTGCTGTAATACACAGCCGTTATGATCGAACTGATGACCGTAATGGTCAGAAAGGCAGACAGCACGGTCATGGTATTTGAGATGCGGGCCTTCCACTTCCCCCGGCTGATGATCCGCTTCTCCTTGGATGCCGCCTTTTTTTTCTTCTTTAATTGCGGATTAGCCCCCCCTTGAGCCGGCATCTCTCCGGATTTCCATGCAGCCTTCTGCGCAGACTGCTTATCCTCCTGCTCCATCAGCTCATCCAGATAGCCCTGGTAGGCCTCCAGCTTCTCCAGCTCCTGCTCCATTCCGGCCCGTTCTTCCTCCGGCAGGCTGCCTTCACTGTATTTGCGCAGCCTTTCCTTAAACTCCTCACTCATGTCCGCTATTCCTCCGATCTTCTTCCCGCAGCTTCTGCCTCGCCCGGAAAATCAGTATTTTATATTGCGCCAGGCTCACCTTCATGATGGCAGCCGCATCTTTATAAGCGATTCCGTGAAAATCATGCAGCAGCAGCGCATGACGCTGCGCCTCAGGGAGCCTGCCGACAGAGTTAGCCAGCGCCTCCATTCTCTGCCTCCGCATATACACCTCTTCCGTTGTATCCGGGTGCGGAAGAGCGTTGAAATACCCGTCCTGTGCCGGAACACTGCGGCGCGCCTTGCGCGTGTGATCAATAAAAGCATTGTAGGCTACCCGGAACAGCCAGGGCTTGATCCGCTCCTCCCGGCAATCCTCCAGATACAGATAGGCCCGGTAAAACGTCTCCTGTGTCAATTCCTCGGCGAGGTGGTGATTGCGGCAGAGGGCGTACAAATAACGGTGTATATCGTGAACATAACTCTGATAGTGATGATCCAGCGAATCCGGCTTCATTCCCTCCCCCCTCACACTAACCACGTTTTAACGGGTTAAAAGTTACACCCTTTATCTAAAATGCTTATAGATTCATTATAGAACGTACTTATGTAGGTTACCGGATAACAGAAAACAGCCATGCTGTCCGCCTCAACTTCGGCAGACAGCATGGCTCGTATACGGCTTTAGTATTAATAAAATCCGATCGAGGATGAGGCATCCCGCATCCATTCGCGCTTGCGGCCCTTATCCAGCTCGCCGCGCATACCGCGGACGAGCTGCTCAACGTCGGCCTTGCCGTTCTCATGCCACTCCAGTGCGGCGCTGACATACAGCTCGCCAAGCTGGGTGAGCGAGAAGTCTCCGGTCAGGCGGGCAGCCAGGCTGACCCCTTCCTCACCGGCAAAAGCGGAGAAACCGCGCAGCCGCAAAAACTCCAGCCGCAGCGCCTCATTCGGCATCTTGATCTCATAGGCCCGGTCAAAGCGCCCGGCGCGGTTCATGAGACCGGGATCGATTTTCTCCGGATAGTTGGTCGTACCGATCAGAAAAATCCCTTCCTTCGAGGTTGCCCCGTCCAGTGTATTCAGAAAGAAAGAACGGACCTCCTGCGGCATCGAGTCTATATCCTCAATGACCAGCACCACCGGTGCAAGCCGGGCCGCAGCCTCAAACACCTCATTTACCGACTCGCTGCTGGTATACTCGGTAATCTGCCAATACACCACAGGGCCGGACACGCTGCCTGCAATAGATTTGACGAGCGTAGTCTTGCCGTTGCCGGGATGTCCGTAGAGCAGAATGCCTCTTTTGTACGGAATATCATATTTGACATAAAAGCTGCGGTCAGCATCAAAGAACTGGTCAAGCGAGCGGAATATCTCCTTTTTAATTGCTGCATCCAGCACGACCTCCTCACGGGAAGCCGCCCGGGTAATCGGTTCATCCTCACGGCAGACCCCGTTGCGGCGGTCAGTGAATACCGTAACCTTGTTGATGTTCTGCTCCCGCTGCCGTTTGCGCACATTGCCGAGAAAGTCCTGCAGCTGGCTATCCGATGCGGCGAACACAAAATCCTGAAAATTAATGCCGTTTTCCTGGAATACAGGCACCCTGGCAAGCGCTACCCCCATTGACGGATAGGCCAGCACATTATTGCGGATCGACAGATGGATACTGTACTCCGGCTGCTCCTTGTCATCGTCATATACGAAGGTTCTGTCTTCCAGCCGGTCAAAAATCCGCGCGACATGCTCAACCTGCGGGTTGCCTGACTGGACATCATCCTGCAGCAGCTTCCAGTACTCACTGTTCGGATCATCGCTGGCGTACAGCTCATAGCGGACATTATAGCGTGTATAAAGGGCTTCAAGAATACCGTCAACGAGCCGGGCATATACGTCATAGCCCTTGATCAGACCGCCGGCACCTGCATCATAAGGAAAAATTACAGCCTGCTTCTCATACTCCTGCTTCATCCTATTTCGTCCCCTTTATTGCTGCGAGCGGCTTACATTTGGCTACAACGGCAGCCAGGCCTGCGCCCGTAACGCTTTCTATGATCTCATCTACATTCTTATAGGCTTGAGGGGATTCGTCAATGATAGATTCTAGGGAATGCTGATTGACTACAATCTCATCCTCCTTGCCGACGTTAAGTGAACGGGAGAATTCCTGGACTGACACCAGCCGTTTTGTGGCTGAGCGGGAACGGATCCGGCCGGCCCCATGGCAGATGGAGTAGTAATTTTCTTCCCCGCCGCTCTGGCCGGCCATGATATACGAAGCAGTTCCCATAGAGCCGGGGATGAGCGCCGGATGGCCGGTCGCGGCATAGACAGCCGGGTTATCCGGGTGACCGGCGGGCAATGCCCGTGTTGCCCCTTTGCGGTGTACAAATTTCGTGCCGGAGGAGGTGCGTTCCTCCCAGGCATAATTGTGCATCAAGTCGTACAACGTCCGCAGCTCGCATTTGGTGCCGAACACATCGCGGAAGGCCTCACGCACACCGTAAGCAATTAGGTGGCGGTTCACCACCGCATAATTCAGCGCGGAGTACATCAGGTTGACGTACCGCTGGGCCTGCGGGTGGGCAAGCGGCGCATAAATCAGCCGCGGGTCGGCGCTGCCAAGTCCCAGCTGGCCCATGACCTTGGCAAAGGCGGGCGTGCAGAACTGGTTCACCATTCCGCCCCAGGCCCGGGAGCCGGAGTGGATCATCACGGCAATCTGCCCGTCCTTCAGCCCCCAGGCTTCAGCCACGGCCCGCTGTTCCTCAGCAATTTCAATCGCCTGAATCTCTACGAAATGGTTCCCTCCGCCGAGTGTGCCGAGCTGGCGGTGGCCGCGGTGCCAGGCCATATCAGGCAGCTCGTTCAGGATCTCCTCGTCAAAGCCGAGCCTCTTGATCTCGACATGTGACAGCGCGCTCGATTTCTTCGGCGTGTAGCTGTCAGGAATGTACTTGTTCGGCAGTCCCTGCAGGCCCTTGCGGACAATATTCTCCAGGCGGATATCACCATAATGGCCGCGCTGCTGCTGCTCCATCGGCAGGTATCTCTCGATCGCACGCACCAGCTTGCGGCGCAGCTTCACCTCTCGCAGATCATCCTTATGCAGATTGGTCAGGTGGACCCGCATGCCGCAGCCGATGTCGCTGCCCACGATGGACGGTGAGACGTAGCCCGATGCTGCATCCCAGACTGCGGTAGTACCGATACATGTTCCGACGCCGACATGCACGTCCGGCGTGTAGCTCATATATTCAATACCCGGAATCTGCAGATTGTTGTTGGCCATTTCCAATACCTTGTAATCCAGCGTACCGAATAATTGCTCACTGGCATACACCTTAAGATCACCGCCCGGAAGGGCTATCTCATGTTTATAGCGGGGCTCATAGCCCGCTTGCTGTTCTGTAGTATTCATAAATAGTATTAGTTCCTCTCAGATTGGTTAGTATACAAGTTTTGTTTGCAGATACAACAAAAAGAGCCGCAGATCAGATTCTGATCATACGGCTCCGGGTAAGGCAGGGCGGCCCCAGGCTCCGGGCAGCGCCGGCTCAAAGCATACCCTAATTCAATTGAGACAGGATAAGCAGACTGCGTATCATGTCGTCCGGACGAAGGCGGTAGGATCAGATTGTTCATATGCGGTTGTGATGTGGCTTAGCGGCAGTGTCTGTGCATTTGTTCCAATCATGACCCGTCGGCCTCCCTTCTGTTCTTAGTAAACCCAATATAATCGGAGCTGGTGTAAATTGTCAACCCGGCAGTCCGGTAAAAAATTATTTAAATTTGTGCCAATCCTGATTGCTGTTCTCCAAAAGATGGGCAAAATCGTTCTCCAGCCGCTTCTGTTCAGCCTTGCGCTGATCCTCTGCCGCTTTGCGTACAGCTTCTTTCTTATCCTGTTCCTCTGCCTTCAGCGCATCCGACTGCGCCTTCAGCTTGCTCAATACATCACTGCTCAGCAAGTCCTTGAGGGTAGCCGGAGCATCTGCTGCTACAGGGCGCGGAGCACTGGTATTTTGCTTCTTTTTAGCCATGGTAATCTTCCTTTCAGATTCTGTATTTCCTTCGAATTTGTTTTAGCGGGCAGTCATTCCGTTTATAATGTACAGTAAGAGGTGAGCCTTATGAAATCCGTAGACCTGTGTCCGAAGCTGCAAAAAAGCATGGATATTATCGGCAGACGCTGGACGGGCTTAATCATCTATCAGCTTCTCCAGGGTCCGCAGCGTTTCAGCACCATTGAGTCCGCGCTGCCCGTCAGCGGCAGGCTCCTGTCTGAACGGCTTAAGGAACTGGAGCAGGAGGGCATCGTGCTGCGTGAAGTCTTTCCCGAAACACCTGTAAGGATTCAATATTCCCTGACCGATAAAGGACGGGGTCTGGAATCCGTGATGCGTGATCTGGAAAAGTGGTCGGACGCCTGGATTGATCCTGCGGAGTGCTCCTCTCAAGCGGCTCCGCCACAGTAGAAGCAGCCTTCCTCCAGGAAGCAGGCTACTCCTGCACAGCTCAGGCAGCTACAGCTTGACTCCGATAATGACCAGGTCACGCGGGGTACTGTCCATTACAGCAACACCGGGAAGCAGCCCCCATTCCTTGAAGCCGAACTTCCGCAGCAGGGCAAGACTCGGCTCATTGTGGCCGAACACAAAGCCAACCAGATTCTGGAGACCAAGGCGCGGACATTCCTCCAGTGCTTTGGTCAGCAAAATGCTGCCGGCTCCCTTGCCGCGGTATTTTTCATTTACATAGACGCTGATCTCAGCAGTTGCGTTATACGCAGGGCGCCCGTAGAAGGACTGGAAGCTGAACCAGGCGGCAATCTCATCCTCATGCTTCAATACCCATAGCGGACGGTGATGGCTGTTGTGCTCATGGAACCAATTCAGCCGGTCCTCCACACTTACAGGCTCAAGATCTGCGGTAACTATTCTTCCTGCTACTGTAGAGTTATAAATTTCCACGATTGCCCCTAAATCCTCAATTGTTGCATCCTCTACGCTGTAATTGTTCCAGGCCATACTGCTGTTCCCCCTAGTGATTTATCCTATTTAAAGTGAACTAAGAATATTGCTGTTTTGTACTGCCTCTTAGTTTCTTACAATTCCAGTCCTGTCTGCTCCAGGCTCCATTGCCACAGGCGTGCTGCTTCCTGTGTATCTGCCGCCCTTGGCCCCAAATCCTGAATTTGGCGGCGGTAATAATACTGTCCGCTGATAATGCTCAGCTCGGGAGCCGTCGCCAGATAAACGGCGGTATCTGCCCCCTGCTCCGGCGTCAGGAAGAAGTACGACAGCAGCTTCAGCACTGAACGGCCGAAGCCGGTCTCCCGGTTCACTCCGATGCTTGTTCCGACAGCTCCCGGATGGACTGCATTAACCGTAACTCCGGTGCCCTGCAGGCGGGCAGCCAGCTCACGCGTGAACAGGATGTTGGCCAGCTTGGAGCGGGCGTAAGCCTTGGCCGGATTGAACCCCCGCGACAGCGTATGGTCTTCCAGATAGAGCTTGCCAAGCTTGTAGGCACCGGAGGCTACAACGACGACCCTGCCCTGCTCCGCCTTCTTCAGCGCCCCGAGCAGCAGATTAGTCAGCAGGAAATGCCCCAGGTGATTGACGCCCAAATCCATCTCGTAGCCGTCCGGCGTCAGCTCCCGCTTAACAGTAACCACCCCTGCGTTGTTAATCAGCACATCCAGTACCGGATAGGCTGCCAGAAATTCCTCTGCAAAGCTGCGGATGCTATCAAATGAAGCCAGATCACACAGCATCAGCTCAATCTCCTGCGAGCCGCTCTGCCGCCGGGCTTCAGCCAGTGCTGCTTCGCCCCGCGTCCGGCTGCGGCAGGCCATAATCACCTTCGCTCCCCGGCGGGCCATCTCAATCGTTGTAGCCAGTCCCATACCGGAGTTGCCGCCGGTGACGAGCACAATTTTATTATGCATAGCCGCTCATTCTCCTCTCCTGTACGGGACCTGCCGACTGCAGTCCCGGCCTGGCTTTTACCAGTCAGATATTCTAATGATTATGTTACATCATACCAGAGGGTTAAGAAAAGGACAGCTCCGAAACTTTCAGGAGATTTGGGCGCATCCCTGCTATAATAGGAATATTGCTGTTCAAACGTGTATATGAAAGGGGAATATTTTAAATGAACGATGCTCTGAAAAGTCTGGAGCAGGGAATGGCGGCCGGCGGGCTGGATGCCCTGCTGGTTACCGATCCCAAGCATGTATACTATCTGACCGGATTCGCCTCGAACCCGCACGAGCGGTTTCTGGGCCTGCTGCTGATCCGCGGTGAAGAGCCTGTCCTGATTGTCCCGGCACTTGACAGTGAGGCGGCACATGCGGCTTCCTCGGTCACTACAATCCTGACACACAGCGATACGGATAACCCGTATGAGCTGCTCCAGTCCCGTTTTGGCGGCACAGCACCCGGAGCCTTCGGCATTGAAAAGGAGCACTTCTCTGTAAGCCGCTATGAACTGCTGGCAGCGGCAGTGCCTGCCGGCAGCTTCAGCGACATCGGTCACCTGCTGCGTGCTATGCGCGCCAGAAAGACTCCTGAGGAGATCAGCCGGATGAAGCATGCTGCCGAACTGGTTGAAGAAGTTCTCCGCCGCGGACTGGGCCATATCAAAAGCGGAGTGACTGAAATTGAGCTGGTTGCCGAGCTTGAGTATCTGATGAAAAAGGTCGGCGCCTCCGGCCCCTCCTTCGATACCATGGTGCTCTCCGGTCCGAATACAGCGCTGCCGCATGGCGTGCCGGGCGACCGGATCATCCAGCCCGGTGATCTGCTGATGTTCGATATGGGCGTATACGCGGCAGGCTATGCCTCCGATATTACCCGTACCTTTGCAGTCGGCGAAATCGACAGCAGGCTGGTTGAGATTTACAATACGGTTCTGGCCGCCAACATGGCCGGCATTGATGCTTCCCGGGCCGGAGCCACCTTCGGCTCGGTGGACAAGGCTGCCCGGGATGTTATTGAGGCAGCAGGCTACGGCGAATATTTCATGCACCGGGTCGGCCACGGCCTCGGCATGGATACCCATGAATATCCGTCCATGCATGGACTAAACACCGATATTATTGAGCACGGCAATGTATTCACTGTTGAGCCTGGCATCTATGTGCCGGGTCTCGGCGGAGTTCGCATCGAGGATGATGTGTTCATTACGTCCGAAGGACCGGTCACCCTGACCAGCTTCCCTAAAGAACTCACTGTACTTCATCTGTAGGCAGCCGCAGGCTGTTTAACAACTTATTTCTGCATAAAAAAGCAGCTGGCCCAATTCCGGGGGACCAGCTGCTTTTTATATATACTCAGCGGGCTGTCGTGCCCGCTGAGGCATACGTATTCTTTTACAGCTCAAGCTTTGCACCGTCATTATCCCTCTTGGCTCCGGTCTCTTCAGCAAAGCTGAAGGAACGGGCGATGTAGAGGATAGGCGTGCCGGCGCCGGTCAGCAGGAACTTGGATAGATAGGTTGTAAGCAGAATCTCCGTCCACACCTTCAGATCATACAGTCCGGCAAAGGCAATTGTGCAGAAAATCAGCGTATCAACAAAGGAGCTGATCATCGTGCTGCCGTTTGAACGAATCCATAGCTGGCGGGAGCTGCCGTAATATTTGCGGATCCAGGCGTACAGGCGTACATCCAGAAACTGGCTGATAAAGTAGGCGGTAAGACTGCCCAGCGCCAGCCTCGGCATTAAGCCGAAGATCGTTGTCAGGGAGGACTGGGCAATATCCGTCTCCTGCGGCTCAAATACAAGCACCATCTGCATAATCGCCGTGGTCATCAGCAGCGTGAAGAATCCGAACCAGACCGCGTTACGGGCTTCAGCCCGGCCGTGCTTCTCATTCAGAAGATCACTGGTCAGATATAAGGTGACATACATTGTGTTGCCGAGCGTCATTACAATTCCAAAGGGCATCTCAATCGTCTTGGCGACCTGGATATTAGCAATAACCGTCGCTATTCCCACCCAGGCGTACAGCCCCTTTTTGCCGAACAGGCGGTAACAGACCAGAAAAAAAGCAAAATTGACAATCACAAACAAAATTCCCCACAGCAAATTAAACATATATCTGTAAATCCTCCTAGTTTTGGTTACGCGGGATGGTTACGAACCGCGGTTATGATGTTATGCCGGAACAAAACATTATTACTCTACCATAATAAAAGCTTACACGCCATGAAATTTTGATACAGCAAATTCATCCATTTCTCTGTATATTTTCGCAAATAACGAATTACATCCGGTAATTATTAAATTATTTCAGAAAATTGTGCATCATTATTGTATATTTCACTATTCAACCGGAGGTTAATTCTATAAAATAGTTATCAACCGTATTGCCTAAACCTATATCCTTAATATGACCTATACCTGCGGAATATACTGTGTCTGCTTTACAGAGAAGCGCAGTGGGATATACGATGCATCCAAACGATAAAGGAGAGAATGAAATGGTACGCTTTAAAAATTCGATCAGCCGCAAATTCACGCTTCTTTTGTTTGCGGTATTGTTGCTAACGTCTCTTGTGCTAAGTATCAGCTTCTACTTTATTTCCATGAGTACTATCGACAGCTATGTTATGCCGCAGATTAACAAGAATTTAACGGCAGCGGCCCAGGATTCTTACAAAGGCATGAATGCAACGCATGCCCAGCAGACCCTTAACCAGAGCGAGCAGGCTGCAACCAATCTTAAATTCTATTTTAAGGATAAACGGGCACAGCATGATGTGGAGAGCATCTTCCTGATCAGTCTCGCCGAAGGCAAAGCAACTGTGCTGGCTGCTGATCAAGACTCCAAACTGAAGCCGGGTGACAGTCTTGCCGTAAATGCAATAATGACCCAGGCCTCAAAAGGCAAGCAAGGAATCAGCGATACATATAGTGACAACTACGGTATACATAGAACTGCATATGTAGGCGTCCCCGGCAGTACCATGCTGGTTGGGGTAAGCTATGATGTGGGTTTTGTCCAGGATAAAATCGACAGCATCGTCTGGACCAGTATCGCCATCACCCTTGCTTCCCTTATTGTCGGCCTCACTGCCGCCTATTTCATGACCCGCAGAATCACCCGGCCGCTCACCCAGCTCACAGCCTACAGCAACAAGCTGGCAGGGGGCGATTTCACCCAGGAGCTGACGGTCAGGGGGAATGACGAGGTCAGCCAGCTGGCTGAAAGCTTCCGCAGCATGGGCCACAAGCTGAAGGATATGATCGGCCAGGTGCTTGAAACCTCCGATACTGTTGTTACAGATGCCAATGATCTGAAGACAAGGGTCGAGGTGCTGAACGGGATGGCTGAACGCTCCGCCGAGTCCGTGACTGAGATCAGCAAGGGCAGCGCAACCATTGCCAGCAGTGCCTTTGAGAACTCCAGAGCGATGGAGGAGATCAATGTCGGCATCCAGCATATCGCCTCAGCAGCGGGCGAAGTAACCGAGCAGATTACCGAGGCATCTGCAGAAGCAAGCGGCGGTAATGAAATCGCACAGAGTGCTGTGGAGCAGATGCGCCAGGTAGAGCTTGCCTCCGTGCATTCCCTTGAGCAGTTCCGCATCATGAATGAGCGGTCGCAGATGATCAGCGAAGTGGTTCAGGGCATTACCGAGATTACGAAGCAGATTCAGATGCTCTCTCTGAATGCATCCATCGAAGCTGCCCGTGCCGGTGAGCATGGCCGGGGCTTCGCCGTAGTTGCCGGAGAGGTACGCAAGCTGTCTGAGCAGTCCAAGGAATCCAACGAGCAGATCCGGGAATTCCTGCTCAGCCTGCAGCAGGATATGAACCGTTCGGTAGAGGAAATGAACCACGTCAACGCAGAGGTGTCCTCCGGAGTTGGCAAGGTCGTTGCCGCAGGCGACGCCTTTAGCCACCTGCTCATTCTGATTCAGAGCATCAGCCACAGCATCCAGTCCGTATCGGCTGCTACCCAGGAAATCTCCGCCGGGACCGAGGAAGTCAGCGCCTCCGTTGAAGAGGCTGCACAGATCACTGCGATGTCGCAGACGATCGCAGATTCGCTGGCCGGAGATTCTGCGCGGCAGCATGAGGAGCTGGAAAGCAACGCTCTGACTGTTGAGCATCTGCATGAGCAGGCTATCCAGCTGCAGAAGGCTGTAGCCCAGTTCAAGATTTAAGAATAAAGGACCCTCTGGAAGCTTGCCGCCAAGCGGCGCTTCCAGAGGGTCCTTTTTAGTTGCGTTTTTCTATAAAGGAATAGCTGTGAACGCTAAAGCTCAAGAATCCCCCGTGCTCAACAGACAGCTGTTCACAGTAATAGGAATTAGCTTCGTGGCGCCCACAGGATGACTGATACACCCACTATACAGATGGCGGCGCCGATCCAGTCGTACACATCCGGTGTTTTTTTGTCGACCAGCCAGCCCCACAGGACTGCCAATACGACGAACACGCCCCCGTATGCCGCGTACACTCTCCCGAAGGACGGGAATTTCTGCAGGGTCGGGATGATACCGTATGCGATCAGGATGACTGCGCCTGTAAGCCCGTACCAGAGCGGGCGGGATTCACGCAGCCACAGCCAGACCAGATAACCGCCGCCGATCTCGGCGAGACCGGCCACTACAAACAGCAGAATTGCCATCAACATTGCTATTCCTCTTTTCCGGGCAGGCCCATTATTGCATATACAGCTTCCATGTTCAGGTTCTCCCGCACGGATGAGGCGAGCCGGTTGAACTCCTGCTCACGCAGACCTGCTGCCGAGAAGGTAGCTTCAAGCGGTATAAGCCCTTTAGCCTGACGTATGCCATCAAGCCAGCTGCGGCGCAGCCGGTCATTATGGAACAGGCCGTGCAGATAGGTTCCCCATATTCTCCCGTCAGGGGTTCCCCAGCCCTCAAGCTCCTCCTGCCCGTCCTCCCTTTCCAGTCTGAACAGGCTGCGGACCGCAGCAGCATCATGATTCGTTGTTGCTCCCATATGGATTTCGTATCCGCTGACAGCAGGTTTTGCGGCCTCCGGCAGATTCATCCCGCCTAATTGCAGCGGATGGCCGTCAGCCAGCGTACCTGTTACCCGTACAGTCGTTTTGTGCTGCAGAAATGCCGTGGACAGCGGCAGATAACCAAGCCCGTCGCTTTCCCCCGGCTCTGCGCTCTCCACAGCATCCGGATCAAGCAGCCTTTGTCCCAGCATCTGATAGCCGCCGCAGATACCGGCCAGCTGCAGGGTCCCCTGGCGGAGTGCAGCCGCGATTGCTGCCGGAAATCCCTGCTGCCTCAGGAATGTGAGATCCGCCGCGGTATTCTTCGTGCCCGGCAGAATGATAACATCCGGCGTCCCCAGCTCTGCGGCAGTATTTACATAACGCACTGAGACATCCGGCTCAGCCTGCAGCGGATCGAAGTCAGTGAAGTTCGAGATGCGCGGATAGCGGATGACCGCAATATCCAGCTCTTTGGCGCTGCCGGACAGCTGCGCCGGGGCTGCATCGAGCACTACAGAGTCCTCCGCCTCAATCCGCAGCTGCGGGAGGAACGGAAGCACCCCGAGCACCGGAATGCCGGTACGCTGCTCCAGCCAATCCAGACCTGGCTGCAGCAGCGAAAGATCCCCGCGGAACTTATTGATGATAAAGCCTTTGACCCGGGCCCGCTCATGCGGCTCAAGCAGCTCCAGCGTACCTACAAGAAAAGCAAATACGCCTCCCCGGTCAATATCCGCAACCAAAATAACCGGGGCGTCTGCCCAGCCGGCGAGATTCATATTGACGATATCCCGTGCCTTCAGATTAATCTCCGCCGGGCTGCCTGCGCCCTCCATCAGCACAGCATCATAGGCCTTGCGCAGCCTGCCAAGCGCAGACATTACCGTATCCTTGGCCTCCGGAAGAAATTTCTCGCGGTATTCTCTGGCACTAAGCGCCGTATGCGGCACACCATGCACTACAATCTGCGCACTCATCTCCCCCGACGGCTTCAGCAGAATCGGATTCATATCGGTGGTTGCAGTAATACCAAAGGCCTCAGCCTGCATCCCCTGGGCCCGGCCGATTTCCTTGCCGTCCGCGGTAACGTAGGAATTCAGCGCCATATTCTGTGATTTGTACGGAGCTACACGGTATCCGTCCTGCACCATAATCCGTCCGATGGCGGCGGTGACGAGGCTTTTGCCGACATCTGAGGCAGTCCCCTGGATCATCAGCACCGCCGCAGGCTGCCGCTGTGCATATGTATCTGTTTGCTTCTTGGTTTGCTTCTCCATGTGAATATTCCCCGCTCCTTCCTCTCTTAGATTGCTGCGTGCGTGCGGCAGGGGCTGCTGCTGAATGACGGACTTAAGGATACAGCTTCCCTCTCCCTTGAACTTGTAGGTTATGCACGTAGATTAGGTGGATTTCCTCCACCTAATTCCATAATTATTTAAATTTGAAGAGGATTAGGCGGAAAAACTCCATCTAATCCTATCCAAACATCCCTCTAGAGGCGAATTGGGCACATTTAAGTAGAGTTTTTCCAATTAGTCCTGTATATCAGCTGTCGGAGGGAAAAATAGATGGAGAATTTCTGCCTAATATAATCAACACCCTGTTAGTTAACAACAGCGGCAAGAAAGAGGGTTGCCCGGCCGGCTTCCCTTTTTATGGCTGCATCAGGTCGCTAGAGCAGGTTATGCTGCAGCAGCACGAGAAGCAGCAGCAAGGCTGCTTCGAGCAGCTCGTTCAGCGCGCCGTACACATCGCCGGTGAGCCCGCCGAGCCGGCTGCCGATCTTGCGCGCCGCATATCCGCCGCAGGCCACGGCGGCCAGCGGCGCCAGGCAGGCCGCCGCCAGATGCTGCGGCCACGCCCCGCCTCCCGCGCCGAGCACCAGCGGTGCTGCGGCTGCGGGAAGCGTCAGCAGAGCGGCGAGCAGCATGGCGCGCCGCTCCTGGCGGACCGGCAGCGCGTCATAGCTCGCTGCCAGGCCTTCATTGCCGCGGGCCAGGGGGAAGCGGGCCATCGCCCGCACCATGTACCAGCGGCTCCACACCGGCGGCAGCAGGAGCAGCGGCAGCTCGTAGTAACGGCTGCCCCCGATGAACGCTGCCAGGAGCGCTGCCTTCAGCAGCAGCAGCAGCACGCAGGCCAGCACGCCCATGGCTCCTACGCGGCTGTCCTTCATGATCTCCAGCATCCGCTCCCTTGAGCGGTAGCTGAGCAGCGCATCGGCGCTGTCCATCCAGCCGTCCAGATGCAGCCCGCCGGTCAGTCCCACCCACAGGATGAGGGTGATGACAGCAGCGGGCCAGACCGGCAGCAGCCACACGGAAGCCGCGGCTGCTGCCGCAGCGCTAAGCCCGATGGCTGCCCCGACCAGCGGGTAATAGACTACGCTGCGCCGCAGAAGCTCCGTTGAGAAATCACCGCCGTCCTTGACCGGAAAGCGGGACAGAAACTGAAACGCGGCAGCGGCATCCCTGCGCGCGCTCACAGCTTATACTCCCGGCTCTTAAGTTCTACCGGGATACCGGCAGTGACCAGAAAAACCTGCTGAGCGCGTGCCGCCAGCCTTGCATTCATCCTGCCGGACAGATCCCGGTACAGCCGTCCGAGCGCATACTCCGGTACAATTCCGTCACCGACTTCGTTCGTTACAAGCACCAGAGTCCCCCGGAAGGATGACACACTGTCCTCAAGCCGGGCGAGCTCCTGCTCCACCCGCTCCTGCCTGTCAGGCTCGTTTTCAACAGCCAGCAGCACATTGGACAGCCAGAGGGTCAGACAGTCCACCAGCACGGCCTTGCCCCCGGAGAGCTGTTGCAGCAGCCCCGGCAGGTCAAGCGGCTCCTCCACCGTCGCCCATTGTCCGCCGCTGTCCTCACGCTGCCGGCGGTGCAGGGCAATCCGTTCCTTCATCTCTTCGTCGAAGGCCTGTCCTGTCGCCACATATACCGCCTGCTCTGCCAGAGACAGCGTCAGCCGCTCGGCGAAGCCGCTTTTGCCGCTGCGCGCACCGCCTGTAACCAGAATGCTCATCGGCTCTCCGCGCCCGAGACGCCTGCGCTTTCGAAGGTAGCCATTTCGCGCATAATCCGGCTGGCTGCTTCAATCAGATGCAGGCAGAGCACGCCGCCTGTCCCCTCACCCAGTCTCAGCCCAAGGTCAAGCAGCGCCGTCAGTCCAAGCCGCTCCAGCATCAGCTTATGCCCCTGCTCACCGGAGATATGGGAAGCAATCATATAGTGGATAGATTCCGGCGCAAGCGCCTTGGCAACAAGCGCCGCTGCCCCGGAAATGAAGCCGTCGAGCACCACAGGAACACGGGCTGCCGCAGCGCCCAATATAAGCCCGGCCAGACCGGCGATCTCAAGCCCGCCGACCTTGGATAACACATCAACAGCATCGTCCGGATCAGGCGCATTAAGCTCCAGCGCCCGCTCCACAACGGCAATCTTATGCCGCAGCCGTTCATCATTAATGCCCGTGCCCCGTCCGGCTGCCGTCTCCGCCTGAATCCCTTCAAGCCCGCATAGAACTGCTGCGCTGGCTGTTGTATTGCCGATGCCCATTTCACCGGTAATAAAAATCTCTGTTCCGCCCAATACCGCTTCCTCAGCCACACGGATTCCGGCCAGAATAGCCTGCAGCACCTCATCCCGGCTCATCGCCGGCCCCTGCGCCATATTACCGCTGCCGTAGCGTACTTTACGGGCGATCAGCTCAGGATGGCTGACATCCGCCGCTATGCCGATATCAACCAGCTTCACCTCTGCTCCGGCCTGGCGGGCCAGCACATTCACCCCTGCGCCGCCGCTGAGGAAATTGTAGGCCATCTGAACCGTGACCTCCTGCGGAAAAGCGCTGACCCCTTCGTCACACACGCCGTGGTCAGCAGCCATAACAACTACCGTACGCTTGCCGTAAGCCGGCTGCTCCGTACCGGAAATTCCCGCCAGCCGCACCGCCAGCTCCTCCAGCCGCCCAAGGCTACCCGGCGGCTTGGTCAAAATATCGAGCCGCTGCTCCGCCCGCCGTATTGCTTCCTGATCAACCGGTGTAATCCTACTGATAACTTGATCAATAACTGCTTGCATCGCAATTCCTCCTATGTATCGTCTATCTCATATTTCATACGATCTGCCGCGTATCCTGAATAGAGCATACATCAGCCAAGCTGGCTCAGAAAGCTTCAGAAGATATAGGTCCAGGATTCCAAGGACCCCGGGAAGTATTAGGCGATCCCAGCCCCACAACCTATGACCGGCAGCCCGTTTCACGCAAAAAAGCCCCCATCCGAAGAAGGGAGCGCCCGTCTGCCGCCGTTATGCATCAGCACACGTCTCATTGCCTATCCCTTTTTCTTCTTCAAGGATTATAGGGGATACGCCATGATCTTACAATTACATTTTTACCTTCAGAAAGCCCTCCATCCGCTCAAGTGCCTCATTCAGCTTGGCTGTAGAAGCTGCATAAGAGCAGCGGATATGGCCTTCGCCGCCGGTTCCGAATACATGCCCCGGTACAGCAGCGACCCCGGCTTCCTGCAGCAGCCGCAGCGCAAATTCCTCTGACCCGATTCCGGTGCGGGCAATCGAAGGGAAAGCATAGAACGCCCCCTCCGGCTCGCGGCAGTCCAGCCCGATAGTCCGCAGGCCTTCCACGAACAGCGTTCTGCGCTGCCGGAAGACTTCCTTCATCCGGTCCTTGTCAGCCAGACCGCTGCGCAGCGATTCCAGGGCTGCGATCTGGCCCAGCACCGGTGCGCACATCGCGGTGTACTGATGGATCTTAAGCATCGCAGCCAGCAGCTCGCGGTTGCCGCAGGCGTAACCGACGCGCCAGCCGGTCATGGCGAACGCCTTGGAGAAGCCGCTGATCAGGATCGTCCGTTCCTGCATGCCGGGAAGCGAGGCAATGCTGACATGCCTGCTGTCATAGGTCAGCTCGGCATAGATTTCATCCGAC
The DNA here is from genome assembly GCF_000723885.1 of Paenibacillus camerounensis. Taxonomy (GTDB): domain Bacteria; phylum Bacillota; class Bacilli; order Paenibacillales; family Paenibacillaceae; genus Paenibacillus_AQ; species Paenibacillus_AQ camerounensis. Next base: position 86,731 of record NZ_CCDG010000019.1, on the reverse strand, counting down.
AGGACCAGCAGGTTATGCTGCTTCACCAGCTCAGCTATAGGCAGCCAGTCTTCGTATGACATTACCGCACCGGTCGGATTGCTCGGGAAGTTCAGCATCAGCAGCTTGGAGCGCGGTGTGATCACCTTTTCCAGAGCTTCAGCCGTCAGCTTAAAGCCCTGCTCCGCCGTAGTCTCCACCTCGACCAGCGTGCCCCCGTTCAGATGGGCTATCGGCGAGTAGGCGATATAGCTGGGCGAAGGGATAATAATTTCGTCACCCGGAGCAGTGAACGCACGCAGCGCCAGGTCCAGCGCTTCGCTGCTGCCTACGGTAACGATCACCTCATCGGTAGCGTGATAGCTCAGTCCAAAGCCGTTAGACAGATAACGCGCAATCTCCTCCCGCAGCTCAGGCAGTCCGCTGTTAGGCGTATAAGTGGTCTCGCCGCGCTCCAGAGCGCGGATACAGGCAGCCCGGATATGCTCCGGCGTTTTGAAGTCAGGCTCCCCCACACCAAGTGAAATAATATCATTGTTACCCGCTGTAAGGTCAAAAAAAGCGCGGATTCCCGAAGGCGCAATCTCCCGCACACGCGGGGCGATCCACCCCTGCGTGTGCGCAAACACCGGCTCATTAAACATGGCTGGTCACCTCCCTTATGCCTATTCCTTCTGTTGCTGCATGTGCTGCGGCCGCCGCGGCTCCTGTGTTAAGCCCCTTTGCAGCCTGCTTATGTTCTGCCGTCACATCCGGCGCTTCCTCCCCGGCAGCGCCCTTACTCCGCCCCGCACCTTCCCCGCGCTCCCGCAGCGAGCCCTCAATAATCGCATCCAATAGCCCGCTGAACGTATACCCGGCAGCGGCAGCGCTGCGCGGAAGCAGGCTCGTTCCGGTCATGCCCGGCAGCGTATTTACCTCAAGCACGTACGGCACGCCCTTTTTCAGCAGCATATCCACTCTGGCGTAGACAGAGCATTTCAGTGCCTTGTAGCAGGCGAACGCCGCCGTCCGCACCCGTTCATGTGTGCCCAGTGACAGCTGGATAACCTGCTCATCCGCCCCGCCCTGCTCGTATTTGGCGCTGTAATCGAACCATTCCACACCCAGCGACTGGATGCCGATCACTGGCAGCAGCTCCCCGCCAAGGATGGCGCAGGTAATCTCCTGCCCTTCGGTGAAGGCCTCGATCAGGATCGCACGATCCTCGGCAAAAGCTTGTTCCACCGCCACACGCAGCCCCTCAGCGTTATCCACCTTGGACATGCCGATGCTGGAGCCGCCGGCATTGGGCTTTACCATAACCGGGTAGCCCAGTTGTCCCACAGCTTCCTCAGAATAATCCTCCATGCTCTCCCAGCACAGCCAACCCGGGGTCGGCACACCTTTGCTGCGGAGAATGGTTTTGGACAGATGCTTATCCATGCACAGGCTGCTCGCCAGCACACCGCTCCCGGAGTAGGGGATACCGAGCGTTTCCAGCGTTCCCTGGACCGTTCCGTCCTCGCCGTAGGCACCATGGAGCGCCAGCAGCGCGAAGTCCAGCCCTTTTACCGCATCAACCAGCTGTCCGCGCTCCTCAATGATAACCGGCACCGCCTCATATTTGCTCCGGTCCAGATGTTTAAGCATCTCTTTGCCGGTATTCAGCGACACTTCGTATTCAGAGGACACTCCGCCCATAATTACGCCTACTTTTAACATATCCCCATTCCCCTTTTCATCTCATCCGAGTAATAGTTGCCGTGCTGTCCTGCCGATAATCCCGATTCCTTTGCGTATATCGTCATCCGCCACCCTGGAAAAGCCCAGCCGCAGCGTGTTCTGTCCTGTTCCGTCTGTAAAGAACATATCCCCAACTGTAAAAATAATCCCCTGCTCCCGGCACGCCGCCAGCAGCTCTCGTGTGCTGAAGCCCTCCGTAAACGTGACGAACAGATGCAATCCCCCGTCCCCGCTCACCCTGCAATCCGGCAAAAGCTCCCTGCAGCAAGCCATCGTCAGCTCATATTTCCGCTTGTACTCCGTTCTGGCCCGTTTGAGATACTTCTCCAAATTCCCGCCGAGCAAATATTGATACAGTATAGACTGGTCGAGCGTCGAGGTGTGGATGCTGCGTGCTCTTTTGACACTTTCCAGATAATAGATCAGCTCCTGGTCCGCCAGCACCCAGCCTACTCTAAGCCCGGGGAACAGCACCTTGGAAAAGCTCCCCAGATAGATCACACTGTTGCCGCCCCCGGCCGCCGCGATCAGCGGAGCCACATGCGAGCCGGAATAGCGCAGCTCCTCATTGAACCCGTCCTCAATCACCGGCACACCGTAGTCGGCCATCAGCTTCATCACGCCCAGTCTTTTCTCGGGGGACATGACAATTCCGGTTGGATTGTGGTAGGACGGCACGAGGTAGGCACAATCATACATCCCTTCCTCCAGCGCCTGCTTCAGCTCACCGAGATGGATGCCGTCACGTTCCATGGCTACCCCGCGGATGCCGAAGCCGTTCAGCTGCAGGTTTTTGAGCGCCGTATGATGGGTCGGATTCTCGCAGAGCACCTTCCCGTGCCGCTGGCCTAACGCTGACAGCACAATATCAAAACCCTCCGTGAACCCGTTCGTAATCAGCAGGTCCTTGCCGCGCATGTCTACGCCCTTGTGCTCCATGTATTGCCGCAAATAATCTATTAAAGGCTTATACCCCTTGGCATAGCCATAGTTCAGCAGAACATTGCCTTCTACCGACATCCGCTCCAGAAAGGCGCGTTTTACATTGTCCAGATCGAACAGGCTTTCATCCGGTGCGATGCTGGTAAAAGAAATCGTGTCCTTCCCCGCGCGGATGCCGCGTTTCATAATATCCAGCTCTTCGGCCAGCAGCGCCCTGCTGCTCAAGCGGCTTTTCCAGTCCACGCTCCAGACGGGCGCTGCTGTATTTTCCGGGAGGGCCGCGTTACTAACATAACTCCCCTGCCCCTGTACGGTATAAGCGAACCCGTCATCCTCCAGCGCCATGTAGGCAGAGATCACAGAGTTGCGGCTGACCTTGAGCAGCAGGCTCAGTTCCCGGGTAGAGGGCAGCTTCTGCTCCCCCTGGAGGGCACCCCTCAGAATAAGGCTTTTCATATAATCCTTAACCTGCACATAGACCGGCCGCCCGGCAATGAGCCTGAAATCATTGAACATCGATATTTCGCCCCCTGTAGCTATCATGGCATAATCTTTTCCGTAAAAAAAGAACCACAGACCCGGCATTTTCTCCCGCCTGTGGTTCCTCTTGTCTGCTTACTCCCCGGTCCGCTGGCTGCTGCGGTAGGCTGTCGGCGATACGCCGTTCAGCTGCTTGAACATTTTGCTGAAATGGTATTCCTCGTAGAAGCCGCACAGCTTAGCAATTTCCCGCACCGGATAATCCGTAAACGTCAGATAGCGGCGCGCCTGCTGGTTCTGGATGTGCATATGATATTCCTTCGGCCCCATGCCGGTATATTTCAGGAAAAGCTTGCGCAGGTACGAGGCCGAAATACCGTACTCCTCCGCCAACTTCTCGATCCGGTGATGGTCCATGTAGGCATTCTCAAGCTTGCTCTTAATCTGCTCAAAAGCGGCAAAAGCCCCCGACTCCATCAGATTCCAGTCCGCCCGGACGCTCTGGTGCAGCTTATGGAGCAAAATCTGTGTTTTGGCGCGGGAAACGGCCGTTCCGGCAGTCTGCCCCGGCAGCCACTCCTGGTTAATCTCCCGGAACATAGCGCCGATCTCCTCAGCCTGCCCGGGGCCATATTGGCTCAGAAAAGGAAGCCGGAGTGTCTCTATCGGCCTGACGTTTCTCCAGACCGCATCATAGCCGAGCTCCGCACAATCGAACAGCAGCATCGTGATGCGCAGCGGGGCTTCCATTTCTGAACGCATGGACATTTTGAGGCCGGGCTTCAGATAAGCCAGCATTCCAGCCTGCACCTTATGCTCCACATTGGTCCGGAAGATCCCCTCCCCCTCATGAATCCAGTACAGGCTATGCACATTGACCATGTTACGGATGTCCTCCCAGCCCGGAAAAGTCACTTTATCCAGCACAAAATGAATGTGCACGCTAAGATCATTCAGGTTATAGGCATTCTCTTCCAAGACAGTCTCCCCTTTGCTGCTTCAGGCGCGATTTATACAAGACATTATTGTTTTTTTCTATTCAATGCCCGAGTGGTAAATGATACTATCCATACTAACACGATGTCTGCAAAAGACAATGCCATCGCATAATAACGGGGAGGCACACACACTTGTTAAGAACTTTTCGTCAGCATAATATCCGCGTAACAGAGCTACTGGACGGGCCTTGGGATTTCGCGAAAGATCCTTTGAATGAAGGCCTTGAGAAAAAATGGTTTGAGCGTTTTCCACATTCTCCGCAGACCCTCTACGTCCCTTCCTGCTGGAACAATGAGCTGGGAATGTATGAATATGAGGGCGTCGGCTGGTACCGCAAAACAATCGTGCTGGGCAGTGAGCAGCATGTCCGGCTCATTTTCCACGCGGTGCAGGGCCACTCCGATGTTTATCTGGACGGGCAGCATCTCGGCTACCACTACGGCGGCTTTACGCCTTTTGAGTTCCTTGTGCCGTCTTTGGCTGCAGGAGAGCATGAGCTGATTATCCGCACGGACAGCACGCTGGACCGCTTCACTATTCCGACGGAGCAGGTGGACTGGTTCCATTACGGCGGCATTATCCGCTCGGTGGAGCTGCAGTTTTTGCCGGACCTCTATATCGAACAGCTGAAGATTGATTATGAGCTGCAGGGTAGAGAGGCTGAGGTGTCTGTTCATGTGCAGTTGCGTTCTTTGCTGACGACTGCGCTGGCGACCCGTCTGGTGCTCAGTGAAGGCGGACAGGAGTTGCATACGCAGGATGTGCAGGTCGAAGCTGGTCAAATATTAAATCATGTGATCAAGCTGCGGCTGGCGGACGTGCGTCTGTGGAATGTCGGCCAGCCGGAATTGTATACGTTCCAGCTGCGGACAGAGCATGACGACAAGATCGAGCGGATCGGCTTCCGCACAATTGAGACCAACGACCACCGGATTCTGATCAACGGCGCCCCGGTCTATCTGAAGGGCGTGAACCGGCATGAAGAGCATCCGGAGTGGGGCTTTGCTTTTCCGCCGAAGCTGATGCATAAAGAGCTGGATATTATTCTGGAGCTGGGCTGCAACACCGTCCGGGGCTCCCATTATCCGCAAAGCGCCTATTGGCTCGACCTGCTCGATGAGAACGGGCTTGTTTTCTGGAGCGAGATTCCGATCTGGGGCTGCTTCCTGCCGAATGAGACCGTCAGCGAGCCGCTGTTCCGGGACCGCGCCCTAACCATGATTGAAGAGATGATCGGGACCCATTATCATCATCCGAGCGTGGTATTCTGGTCTGTGCACAATGAAATTGATACCCGCACGCAGGAAGCCTATGCCTTTACAGAGGCACTGATCGGACTTGTGCGGAAGCTGGATACCTCAAGGCTTGTCACCTATGCGACCATGCATCCGCTGGAGGACATTCTGCTGCCGCTGTTTGATGTGATCGGCATCAACAAATACTTTGGCTGGTACGAAGGCGAGGTCAGCGGCTTCAAGAGCATGCTGGAGCAGTTCCATAAGCGTGCGGAGCAGCTGGGAGCGGGCGACACGCCGGTGCTGATGACCGAGTTCGGCGGTGCCGGACTGTTCGGGGATGTCGGCTGGGAGCCGCGGCTGTTCAGCGAGGACTATCAGGCGCATATCGTGACCGAAGCGCTGAACATCTTCCGCGCTGATCCGAAGATCGGCGGCACCTACATCTGGCAGTTCGCCGACATCCGCGGCGACCTGAAGAGCAGCAGCAAGAACTTCCGCGACCGGGCCCGCGGCTTCAACAACAAGGGCCTCGTCAATGAATACCGCAAGCCCAAGCAGTCGTTCCGCGAGGTGCGGCGGATTTATCAGTCATGGACTGACTGAGGTTTGTTTGGCGGTTGGCGGTTGGTGATTAATGTTTAGTGTTTAATGCTTAGAAGCCCACGTCTGACGGCGCGGGCTTTTTTTCTGTATCTTGTGTGGCTCCGGCTCTCTGCCGTTGGCTGGCAGGTGCTGATTTCGTACAAGTTCGTTCGAGTTCACTGGCTGAGAGAAGATCGCAGAAGTCTAATGCCGTATTCTGCTGCTGGGTTTTAGTGCCAGACTCTACTGTTAGACGCCACTGTTGGACTCTAGCACCTATCTTTACTGCTAGGCTTTCTTACTGATAACTCTACAGTAAAAACGCCTCCTGGGTCTGTTAGCGGAGCCGGCCACAATTTAAACAGGCGAACCAGCGCCTCCATCCAAGGAGTAACGCTGGTCCGCCTGTTTTTTTTTGAAAATAGTTACTTAATGAAGGAGCCACACTGTTCTGCCGGGCTTTTGCGGCATAATCCTATGAAGAGCTACACTGCTCCGTTTAGCCTTTTTGGCGAAAGTCATCTAACACAGTCTCGCTGATGCTCCACCTGAATTTTTGGCAAATAGTTACCTAACGAAACCTAACTTTTGCTTCGCCTGACTTTTTGCGAGCAGGATACAGATGCTAAACGGGCGTTCCCGCTTACCGCGTCTGTTCAATCACCGCACACAGGAACGCCAGTGCCAGCCCCTGCCCCCAGCCCTGCGCCCACTTCCGGTCGATGCCCAGATAGCCGGCCAGGTCGTTCATTACTGCCGTTCCGCCGGATACGTTCAGCACACGGCCGTTGTCGGCGATATTATCGAGCAGGCCTTGCAGCGCCTGGTTAACATATTTCCCGTGCAGCGGATTCCCCTGCATGACCATAGCCGCACCAATACCTGCTGTAGCCGATACCTCGCCATACGCCTCCATATGGTCGAGCACGGTGCCCCAGAGGCCGTCAGGCTTCTGCAGCTTTTTGATGGCGGCAAGCTGGTCACGCAGTGAGCTGGAAATGTGCATATACGGCGGATACAGGTAGGCTTCTGGCAGGATTTTGCCGACTCTGGACATGGTGTAGGCTGCCCAGGCGTTGGCGCGTGCCCAGTAGAGGCCGGACATGTGATTGTCCTCAATGTGATTGTAACCGTGATACCACAGGCTTGTGTGTTCATCCTGCAGGTAGTTGATATGCCAGAAGAACTGGCGGAGCGCGTCGTCAATCCACTTTTTCTCCCCAAGCAGCACGCCTGCACGCAATTCGAAGTACGCTGCCATGAACAGCGTGTCGGCCCAGGCCTGCTCCGGAAAGTCATTTTTGGCTGAAACCGTATGCTGAAGCACACTGTCCCCGAATCGCAAAGCCCGGTTCTGCAGATAATCCAGCTTGCTTACAATCAGATCAAGATATTTCTGTTCCTTGGTCTGTTCATACAGTGTAAGCAGCATATGGCCCATCGCGCAGGTATTAACCGTCCACTCAGCCGGCAGCCCTGCCTCTATATATTCCGCACACCAGTCGGCCATCCGCTCCAGATAGCTCTGCTCCCCCGTGACTTCAAAAGCCCGGCTGACTCCGTAATAAGCAACACCGCAAGGCCAGTTCCAGGTCAGATCCATACCGAGTGTGTAATTGACTACGCTGTCGGTAACCTTTTTCAGGTCAATATCCGTTAAGTCCAGCTTCATTGTTCAAAAAGCCTCCCCGTTGTTTATGTACTACCGTTACTACATTTGCTGCCTTCAATACACGAGAACAGCCTTCTGCCTCCTGTACAAATCTCTTAATATAAGAATCCTATCATGCTCCGCCCAAGCACTGGAATGGAAAAAAATAAGCTTCATTTGTAAGATTCGAGCTTTTTATCTGCTGACCTGGCGGCCTTCCGGTCTACGTATCCCTGGTCATTGTCATTCTAAACTTTGTATGCTAGTATCCTTGTGAAATTCAGCGTTTTGAACAATCAGAACAGGAGTGTTGCAGCATGCGCTTATTCTTGTTAATCGGACAATCCAATATGGCAGGCAGAGGACCACTGGAAGGGCCTGATACCAACGCAGAGCCTGAGAGGAATATCTATAAGCTGGACGATAACGGGGTGTGGCTGAAAGCAAAAGAGCCCGTTCATAATGATAAGCCTGCACTGGTGGGTGTAGGACCGGGATTGACTTTCGCCCGGATTGTGCTGGGTACATTGAACGGAGAAACGGCAGGGCTGATTCCCTGTGCAGTAGGCGGAACGAAGATTGAACGCTGGGTACCCGGAGGGGATCTGTATGAGCGGGCTGTTACACGGGCACGTCTGGCTATGGAGAGCGGTCAGCTCAGCGGCATTTTGTGGGCTCAGGGGGAGAGCGATTCCGAGCTGGAGACAGACGCCTCAGCTTATAAAGACCATTTATTCAAGCTGATCACCAGCCTGCGGGAGGAGCTGAATGCAGGGGACGTTCCTTTTATCTCAGCAAAATTGGGCGGATTCATCCTGCCGGAAGAATACCCTTATACAGATCAGATTAACCGGGCGCTGGAGTCAGCAGCGGCGGTTTATGACAGGTTCTTTCTGGCGGATTCGGCTGGGCTCACCCATAAAGGCGACTATCTGCATTACGACGCTGCTTCGGCAAAAGAGCTCGGCCGGCGCATGGCTGAGGGCTGGCTGACTTTCCAGTAAAATAAGACTGCTCTGCCCGAAGGCTTGAAAAGCAAACAACCCGCGCTAAGCGCGGGTTGGCGTATGCTGCAGCCGAATGACTACCGCCGTTCCCGGAGGCGGAGCTGCTGCAGTGCGGAACGTGAGCCCCGGCTGTATCTTAGCCAACCAGTGGCGGACTACGCCGCCGTGGGTGACGATAAGGACGCGCAGCTTATGCGGTTCATGACCGTGAGGGGCGGCCTCCTTACTGCCTTGCTGTCCGCTTCCCATATGGGGTTCAGGGCGGTGTACGCCTGATGGTTCTGATTCTTCCGCTTCCTTAAGCAGCGTTGCCAGGAACTGCTCCAGCCGGGCCGCAAAAGCTGCCCAGGCTTCTCCCCCAGGCGGCGTAACCGCCGCCGGATCATCAATCCAGCTTCTGTATAGCGGATTATCGCAGAGCTGTTCATATGTGCAGCCCTCCCACTCCCCGAAGGAGGTCTCCCGCAGCCTTGAATCGTATATAGCCCGGGCTGCCAGTGATGGCACCACTGCCTCCAAAGTCTCTCTGCAGCGCAGCAGATCGCTGCAGTATATCCGCCAGAACTCCCCGGTAAGCTCCGGCAGCGCTTTGTACGCAGCCAGCTTCTCCCGTTCTTCGGGCAGCAGCGGCAGATCACTGCTCCCCAGATAACGGCGCTCCTTATTCCACTGCGTGTGCCCATGGCGCAGTAGTACCAGCTCTATTAGACGCGTTCCGTGTGATGCTCCCCGTGCCAGACCATTCATAATGTCCTGCTCACCCTCCGTTCCATAAGAAGGCTGCTGCTGCACAAAGGAGTACAAAAAGAGTAGAAGAAAGCAGCATCAGCCGGGAAGTAACAATAATATCATCCGGTTCCAGACTGCGGACTGGTTCACCCATATAGGCGCGGAACGAGGCCACACCGTGGTAGACATTCACTCCGCCGAGACGGATGCCCAGCGCTCCGGCTACTGCTGATTCAGGATAGCCGCTGTTGGGGCTCGGATGAAGGCGGGCATCACGCTGCACGGTCTGCCAGCTTCTGCGCCAGTCCAGCCGGAGCAGCCTTGCGCAGAGGGTTAACAGCAGCGCTGTTATACGCGCCGGTATGTAATTAGCAACGTCATCCAACCGGGCAGAGGCCCAGCCAAGATTAATATATTTGTCGTTTTTATAGCCGACCATCGAATCCAGTGTGTTCACGGCGCGATAGGCCATAGCAAGCGGTGCGCCGCCAAGCAGCGCGTAGAATAACGGAGAAATGATCGCATCCACAATATTCTCGGCAACCGTCTCTACCGTACCCCGTACAATCTCCGGACTATCCAGTTGAGCCGTGTCGCGCCCGACGATCATGCCAAGCGCCTGTCTGGCTGCCGGAAGGTCACCTTTCCGCAGCTCTGCATAGACCGCCATCCCGGCATCCTTAAGTCCCTTGGAGGCAATGGTTGTAGAGATCAGCCAGGCTTCAGCCGCTAATGCCAGCCATAGCGAGATCTGTGACAGGAGCCAGAGTAATACGGCTGTTACCAGCCAGCTGCCGCCTGCTACCAGCAGGGGCAGCAGGACACCGGCCTGCTTCAGGCTGCGCGGCTGGCGGAAGCAGCGGCGGATTGCCCGCTCAAGTAGGGTGATTGCTTTTCCCATGAGTATAACGGGATGAGGCAGGCTCCTCGGATCGCCAATAAGACGATCAAGCACATAGGCGGCAAGCAACAGGATTGCGGCCGTCATGAACAGGTTCTCCATGGCCGGCCCGGCGCAATGCTTAATTGCCGAGACTGCCCTATCCGGCGCAGCGCATGCTCCGCTTGGCGAGCTCTCCACATCCGGCTCATGCCGGTGTATGTTGGCTTGGCATTCCCTAATCGGTAATGTGCGGCAACTGTATTCACAGCACGCCATATCGGGTTCAACGGGGTGTGCATTTGCCGGTTATTAAAGATCCGGCGCAGATGAATGCTCATTCGCCGTTCATCCTTGCCTGCTCCTGCTCAGCTTGTACCGAGCGGAGGCTGCCTGTTAGCGCTGCATACACCAGCCTGCCAATCGCTCCCCCAAGATCAGTCGCTGTACCGGCGTACACATGCTCCGCCCCATAGCCGCGGCTCCCGCTGACTGCCAGCACAATTGCATCCGTAGTCGTACCTGTAGCTGTCAGCCCGTTCTCGGAATCGGTGATCCCAAGGTCGGACAGGGCTGCGGCCTTGGCTTCGGTTGCCGTAATCACGGCGTTCACCATCGCTGACGGAGTAAGCAGACCGTCTATGCCGAGCATAATATTGATCGTACCCGGACGGTAGGCCTTCAGCACATTCCGTTCCACCCCGGCGCGTGCCGCATTGCCCGCAGCCGCAGTCACGCAGCAAAAGATTCCTGCCGATCCTGTATTCTCCTCAGCAACAGCTGCATGCTCCAGCGGCACTGCCGTCATTAGACCCGCGCAGCCTTCCAGCGGGTAACCCCATTCTGTCAGCTTGTTCTCCATATCACGTACAGGATTACTGCACTCATAGTCGCGGCTGACATACTGGTTCACAGCCCGCTTCAGCCGGCTCATTCCTCCGCCGTATACTGCACTGGAAATACTGTCCGCCTCTGCCGGAAATTCCAGCAGCAGATGCTCCTCTTTCCACTCCAGCACCAGTCCCGGCCAGATGCTGGAGTAGAACGACCGCTCCCCGCCAGCAAGCTTAAAGGGAATCTTTACTTCTGCCATATCAATTCACGCCCTTTACTTTTCATATACTTTCACTTTACTTTTACTCCACTGATTCTATGCTGCTTCCAACTCAATCACTCCGCCCACCATATCGGCTGTGCCACTTCCGCTACACTAACACAGATATTTAGTTGGATTTTCTCCATTTAATACCTTCATTTCTCCGGATTTTTGAGGATTATTTGAAAAATACTCACTTATTTTCGTCTGGTCACCTCCTAACAGGCAAAAACAGCAGAATTAAGTGACCTTTTTCCACCTAACTCCCTCTTATCTGTAGCGGTCCCCAAAATAGATGGCGTTTTTCCACCTAATCCGATTCAGAAATACTCAGCTGAGCATCCTTCACCTGCAATATTTACCTGCCTTCTAACGAAATGCCCACCGTAACCGCTCCATTAGCCTGGACGCCTGTATTTCTGCAAAACAGCAGTAGTCACTGGCATTGGTAAGCAACTATATCATTCGCAGGATTGATTAGCTTGCTCCCATATCTTTTAGTATTCAGCAGCGTTTAGTAGAATAGAGCAGCATAGAGCAGTATTCAGTAGAACTCATCAGCACTTGCCATTTTTCTCACAGTCTGTATACACATTCAGTAGCATTTAGCAGCTGCATTCGCATTCAGCGGCATTTATCGCATTCATCAGCATTCATCAGCATTCATCAGCATTCAGTAGCATACAACAGCACTAATTAGCCTTCGCGGCAGCCGGCCGCTACAGGCTCACCTCCCTGACAGAGCCGCCTCCAGCTCCTGCAGCAGCCGGGCATTGTCCTCATGCCCCTTGACGGCCACGCGGATATGCCCGGCGGCGAGGCCGGGATACATCGCGCAGCTGCGCACGAGGATGCCCCGGCGGCCAAGCTGCTCCTGCATGGCCGCAGCTGTCCACCCTTCCGGCAGCTGCGCCAGCAGGAAGTTCGCTTCGCCCGGCGGCACGCTGCAGCCCAGCCGCCGCAAGCCCGCCCGCAGCAGCTCCCGCTCTGCTGCGATCAGCGCACGCGTGCGCGCCGCATACCCGCGCCCGCTGCGCAGGCAGGCTTCTCCGGCCAGCTGCGCCAGGCCGTTCACGCTCCAGGTCACCTGCTTGCCGCTCATCCCCGCGGCAAGCTCCGGGGCTGCTATGGTGAAGCCCAGCCGCAGCCCCGGAATGGCAAAAAACTTCGTCATCGAGCGGATCAGCACCGTATGACGGAACCCGGCCAGCTCCGGCAGCAGCGATTGCCGCCGCTCCTCCGGGATGAAGTCGATGAACGCTTCATCCACGGCAAGCAAGGTCCCGCAGGCCTCTGCCTTGCGGGCCAGGAGCCGCAGGTCGTCCAGCGCATACTGGACGCCGTTGGGGTTGTTCGGCTGGCCGAGGAACAGCAGATCGACCTGCTCCAGCAGTCCGGCGATATCTTCCGCATCCGCCCGGTATGCCTGCTCCGCCGTCCCCTGTACAGAGAGCACCTCCGCGCCGAACTGCTCGGCCAGCTGGCGGTACTCGGAGAAGCAGGGCTCGACGATCCCCACCCGGCGCGGGGCTGCAGCCAGCAGCAGCAGCGCCATGGACTCCGCAGCCCCGTTGCCCACAGTAATCCATTCCGTGCTGACGCCCAGTTCGGCGGCCAGCAGCGCTTTTAACCGGCGGTGCCCCGGATCAGGATAGGCCGTGACGGCAGCTTCAGCATCCCGCAGCAGCTCCAGCACGGCAGGCGGCGGACCGAGCGGGTTAATATTGGCGCTGAAATCAACAAAAGCGCTATCCCTGTCCCCGCTGCCTCCCCCATATAGCTCCGCTGCCGTCAGCAGATCCCCGCCGTGGCCATATTTTTCAAGCATCGTTACACTCCCTCTGCCAGTCTCGTATTGAGTTACCCATAGCCCCAATTATTGCCTTTCCCGCAGAAGCGCGTCAATGATGGATGTGGGACTCTTTTGCCAATGTAACCGGTCTGCCTTAATCCGGACCTGCTCTGAGTCCCCTGCACCTGCTCCAAATTGTTCCAACTTTCATATATCAGCTGAAATACACTTTCTATTTTGTGAAATCCGGGCTTTTAGTTTAGAATAAATGCAGAAGTTAACCATGTACAGGCGGAGGAATATACTATGCTCTTTATTGATAACACCGGCATTACAGACGCTTCGATCAACCTGGCCATTGAGGAGTTCGCGCTCAAAAACCTCCCGATGGACGACAGCTATCTGCTCTTTTATATCAACAGCCCGTCCATCATCATCGGCAAGCACCAGAATACAATCGAAGAGATCAATCAGGAATATGTAAAAGAAAACAACATCCAGGTCGTGCGCCGGCTCTCCGGAGGCGGAGCGGTGTACCATGACCTTGGCAACCTGAATTTCAGCTTCATCACCAGGGATGACGGCGAATCGTTCCACAACTTCCTCAAATTCACCCAGCCGGTCATCGACTATCTGCAGTCCATGGGAGTCAATGCTGAGCTGAGCGGACGCAACGACCTGCAGGTCGGCGAGCGCAAAATCTCCGGCAACGCCCAGTTCTCCACCCGCGGACGGATGTTCAGCCATGGTACCCTGATGTTCGATCTGAATCTCGATGATGTACAAGCTTCCCTGAACGTGAACCCGGAGAAGTTCAAATCCAAGAGCACCAAGTCCGTGCGCAGCCGGGTTGCTAACATCAAAGACCTGCTCGGCAATACAGAAATGACCATTGAGGAGTTCCGTGAGGGGCTGCTGCGCTCGATCTTTGGCATGGAGGCTTCCGAGGTTCCGCAGTACAAGTTGACAATGGATGACTGGGTCCGCATCAATGAAATCTCCAAGGAGCATTACCAGAACTGGGACTGGAACTACGGCCTGTCGCCGAAGAGCAATGTGAAGCACACCCGCAAATTCCCGGCCGGTCTCGTCGATATCCGTATGGATATTGAGGATTCCCTCATTAAAGATATCAAGATTTACGGCGATTTCTTCGGCGTCGGTGACGTAGCGGATGTCGAAAATGCGCTGCGCGGCAAGCGTTACGAGGATGCTGAGGTCAGAGAGGCGCTGTCCGGGCTTGATCTGAAGCATTATTTTGGACGGATTGAGCCGGAGGACTTTATCGGACTTGTATTCCTGGAGGAATAGCCGATCGGGCCTATCTTTTATTCGCTGATACAATAAAACCAGCCAATTCCGGGCATCCGGGGTCGGCTGGTTTTTTAATACAATCCGCCTATTCCTTGGCTAGTCTGCGTTTCCGGTACAGCAGGAGTCCTGCCGCAAAATAAACCATAGTAAGCAGTGTGATCATAATAAGCCCCCATCCCACTTCCGCCAGACCCGCACCATCATTCAGAATTTGATTAAAGGCACTGGCAGTATGCGTAAGCGGCAGCAGATCTGTTATGCTAAAAGCGCGCCCGTGTACAGTAATGAGATTCAGCTCCGGAAGGGGAAACATGCTGCCCGAAAAAAACATCAGTATAAAAAACGGAAAGCAGCCAACCGTCAGCACATCAAATACCGTGTTCAAAAAGCTGGCCACAATCAGGCTCACTGCAACCATAGCGATACTCGACAGTACTCCAACAGCCAGAATAACGCCAAAATGCCCTTCCGGTTCATAACCTAATCCAAGGGCCGTCCAGTATGACAGAACAACCGCACCGGAGGCAACTGCCGCCTGGGTAATACAGATTCCGCCCAGAAAATTAAAAGCGCCAAGCCGGCTGAGCTTAAGCCTTAGCAGTGTTTTATTGTCATTTTCTTTCACAATGGAGGCCGAGGCTGTGAACAGAACCATTAGTACAGCAAGAGAGATCAGCCCCGGGACGTAGCTTTCAAATTCGTTTAGGGGCTGCTTTTTCTCAACAAAGGTTTCCTGTATAACAGCCGGAAGCGTGATCTCTGCTGCGCTCATTCCCTGCCTGTTCACCTGCTCGGCCGCCCAGACTGCTGCCACAGGATACCTCACATTCCCCATACTCCCGTAAAAGCTTACCTGCGCCGCGCTGATATTGTCCCCTTTGGCTGCGGACGCGAGTGCCGCTGAATAGTCCTCGGGAATGACCAGGCCGATATCGATCTCCTTTTGCTTCACCTTAGCCTGCAGCTCATCTCGATTGGGAAAGCCTCTTATATTAAATACCGGAGACCCGCCCGCCTGCCCCTCCATCTGCTCCAGACTGCTGATAAGCTGAGCCGACGCACGCCCCGCATCCAGATTCAGAACGCCCAGCTTATAGGTAACCGCCTCTCCTCCGTAAAAAAAGGACATCAGCAGCAGAAAAAACGGCGAGAACAGCAACACCATAGCGAGCATTTTCCAGTCTCTGATACTCTCCCTGACGGACTTGTTAACTGCTGCTATAAGCTTCATTCCCGCAGCTCCCTTCCGGTCAGTGCAATGAATGCATCCTCAAGCGTCCGTTTGCGGATCGTCATATCCAGAGTCTGAATATGGTGAGCCCTTAGCCGCTTCTGCACCTGTCCAATCCACTCAAGTACGTTACCTCCGCCAAGCAGAAACAGCCCATCAGTGTAGGTTCTTTCTGTGCATTCCGGCGGCATCGTCTGCAGAACCTTCTCAGCCTGCTCCCTGCTGATTCCGGTCACCCTGAGCTGCACAATCTCTCCCGTACCCGCCTTGGCCTTAAGCCTGGCAGGGGTGTCCAGCAGCAGTATTTTTCCGTGATCCATAATGGCTACCCTGTCCGACAGTCTGTCAGCTTCGTCCATGTCATATGTAGTAAGGATTACCGTCTTATCCCGGGCCAGTCCTCTGATGAAGTCACGCACCAGAATTCTGCTCTGCGGGCCCAGTCCCGCCTGCGGCTCATCCAGAATGATCAGCTGCGGATCGTGGACAAGCGCCAGCGCGATATTCAGTCTCCGCTGCATCCCTCCAGAGAGTGTCCGGGCCAGCTTATTTCTTTTGTCCCAGAGGCCCAGTGCATGCAGCAGATGGTCTGCCCGGTTGCCCGCTGCCCTGGAAGAGAGTCCGTAAGCGATACCTGCGAAACGCAGCTGCTCCTGGCAGGTCAGCAGCTCCCAGATGACAATCTCCTGCGGACATAATCCGATCATCGGCTTAATCCGGTCATAGCTGCCGGAGGTCATTGGCATGCCATTGATATGAATCCAGCCTGAGTCCGCTTTTAGCAGCCCGCACAGCATCCTAATCGTGGTCGTTTTACCGGCTCCGTTGGGCCCCAGCAGGCCGAATACTTCCCCTTTGTGCACTGTGAAGCTTATGTTGTCTACGGCAGACACCGTCCCGTACTGCTTGCTCAGACCCGTCTCCGCCAGAACCGCCTCATTCTCCATGCAGCACCTCTTATTCCATTTATTTCAAAATAGTGATACAACCAATGTATCAGAGCTTTTGCGCAGAGGCAGTGAGCTACCGCTCATTGTCCGGATGAACCGCTTCTTCACCAACCTAGCCTGTCTAAACGACAAAAAAGGCTCCCGCTTCACACAGCGGAGAACCTTTTTAGGCCTTGCCTTACCGGGTCTTTCCCATCAAACGGGAGTTATCACGAATACATACGCGACGAGCAGCAGCGTAAGTACAATACACACCTTCTCAACCTTACTGCCCTTTTTCGTCCCGGTGCTCATTAGCTTCAGGCGCAGCTTGAAGGGCAGCGGCGGCAGCGGGGTAATCCCCCGCTGGGTCAGCGAGTCGGCCAGCAGATGCAGCGCATACGACAGGCCGCCGGCAATCCACAGGCTGCCGCCGTCATTCATGCCGAGAGAGACAAAATAGAGCAGCGCGCCCCAGCCTGCAACCGCATATAACGTATGCGTGATCCCCCGGTGCGGTACAACGGAAGCTACAACAAGGATGCAGGCCGCGATATAGTTCCAAGGATCATAATCGTCAGCGAATGCAAACAGCGCGAGGGCGATCAGCAGCATAACCAGCTGCCGCAGCCTTCTGCCCGGAAGGAACGATACACTGCCCACGAGCAGTGCCAGCACGATATGCCATGGCGGTTCAGCGATGCCGGCAAAATAAAGATAAATCGCCGCGCCGATCAACGCCACCTGCAGCAGCCTCAACGCCGATTCCGGTACAGCACTGCGTACCAGCAGCGAGTTCGGCTCATCAATATCGGGCAGCAGGGAGCTGACCGCCGCCACAGCAGCCGCCGGAACTGTGATCTCATAGCCGAGCAGATTCATCACAGAGAGCGTAATCCCGGTGCTGATAATAAAATGGGATTTGCCCATCATCTTTGAAACCGCCCCTTTCTAAGCTGTCAAAAAAATAAGAACAAATGTGCGGTTACCAAAGTATACTAAGAGAGCGTTTTTTTGTCTAGCCTGCGGCTGTAATATTCACTTCAAAACCCTTTAGCCGCCGGGCTTCCTTTTAGTTTTGGCTTGTCCTCCCCTGTGTTTTAGGATACAATTTGGACAACTTAATACGTTTTCTGTATTTCATGAAAGGATGACGACTTGGAGCCGCCCGCGAATCGCTGCAGCTTGCTGTTGTCGGGCTGCTCAGGGAGCCCGATGTGCTCTGGGCGCTGCTGATCTCCATCGGGCCGACCAGCGCATTTGCGTTCTGGATTCAGACCGCCTGCCAGAAATACACCACACCGTCCCGGGTGGCCATTATCTACGCGATGGAGCCGGTGTTCGCCGCTTTTACCGGACTTGTCTTTGGCGGTGAGAAGCCCGGGCTTTCCGCCGGGCTTGGCTGCCTGCTCATCCTTGCAGCGATGCTTACTGCCGAGCAGTCCTGCGCCTGACAAGGACGGACGCTCAGAAGAGGATGCCGTTCCTTTAGCTTCATCAGACGGATCATTTCATTTATACTAGAACAATAACTTTTAGGAGAGAACCCGAATGTACAAACTGATTGCTATCGACATCGATGACACACTGATTAATGATGACAAGGAAGTAACCCCTGCTACACAGACCGCGCTCGAACAGGCTGTTGCTGCAGGCGTTGTAGTTACACTGGCAACCGGCCGCGCTTATGCTTCTGCCCAGGCTATTGCCCGCCAGACCGGCCTTAATGTGCCGATTATTACTTATCAGGGCGCTTTGGTTAAGAACCTGATGGACGAAAAAGTGCTCTACGAGCGTTATGTACCGCAGGACGCAGTGCGCAAGCTTTTCCAGTATTGTGTGGAGCATGATCTGCACCTGCAGACTTATATCGACGACAAGCTGTATGCACGCGAGGAGAACCAGAAGCTGATTGAATATTCCCAGCTGAACCGCACCCAATACTTCATTGAACCAGACTGGGAGAACAAGCTTGTTCCGCAGAAGACCCCAAAAATGCTGATCATCGACGACCCGGCCTACCTGGACGAGCTGTCCCCGGTCCTGCGTGAGCTGCTGGGCGATTCTGTTCACATTACCAAATCCAAGCCGCACTTCCTCGAAATCATGCACAGTGAAGGCACCAAGGGCATCGCGCTTGAATTCCTGGCAGGCCACTTTGGCTGCGAGCTGTCCGAAACGATTGCTGTCGGCGATTCCTGGAATGACCATGAGATGCTGGAGGCAGCCGGTCTTGGTGTGGCTATGGCCAATGCCATTCCTGCGCTCAAGGAAATTGCCGATTTCGTCACCCTCAGCAACAATGAAGACGGCGTGAAGTATGCGATCGACAAGTTTATTTTGAAGACAGTAGAATAGTTTATATATGTACAGCAAAAGGGTGCGCTGCCGCCGGTTTTCCAATCAACCGGCGCAGCGCACCCTTCTTTTGTTATGTCATACTCTCATAAGGCCGATCCGGGTACACGCAAATCCCACGCCGTCTCGGGCGTCCGCTTCAGCCTAAAATTCCGCTCCGCGCACCTTCGCATACACTTTGCTGTCATGCAGCTCTCCGTCAAAGCCGCGGATGCTGAGCCGCAGAATTCCATCCAGCTTATAACCGGCACGCTCTGCTACGTCAGCGCTTTTGGCATTGCGTCCGCTGCAGCGGATTTCAATCCGGTTAGCTTCAAGCTCGTGGATGGCGAAATCCGTGATTGCATTTACGGCCTCTGTCATATACCCTTTTCCGGAGCAGGAGGTTCTGATCCAGTATCCCATTTCGAAAGAACGGATATCCCAGTTGATATGGTGAAGCCCGCTGCAGCCCACGAACGTTCCGTCAGTCTTGTTATAGATGCCCATGTGCATGTTAGTGCGCTTCAAGTAATTGATCCGCGCTTCCCGTACGAAAATTTCACTTTCCTCAGGCGGCTGCGGCTTTTGGGCGAAAATCATCCAAGGCTGCAGCTCCTTCAGACTCTCCATGATAGCCGCGTTCATCTCCGCCCCGTCGCCCCATTGTGCTGCCCGGATCAGCAGGCGCTCCGACTCTATACTTTCAGGAATATCAAGCAGAATTGGAATTACCGGTTCAGACATATTGTTAGCCTCCTATTTGTCTATTCAAATCTCCTTTCCGGCATTATATTTGGAAAACCTTTTTCTGGAAGTGATAAATCTTATGTGCCGGAATCAAAGGCACTTCTGCCTTTCATTTGGCCCATTCGGCCATCCGCGGCGGAATCAAGGGCATTTATGCCCTTCATTTCCCTCATTTAGCCGTTTGCGCCGGAATTAAGGGCATTTGTGCCCTTCATTTAGCTCAATCCGCCATCCTTGGCGGAATCAAGGGCATTTATGCCCTTCATTTCCCTCATTTAGCCGTCTGCGCCGGAATCAAGAGCATTTCTGCCCTTCATTTCGCTCAATCCGCCGTTAGCGCCGGAATCAAGGGTATTTGTGCCCTTCATTTCCCTCATTTAGCCGTCTGCGGCGGAATCAAGGGCATTTCTGCCCTTCATTTCGCTCAATCCGCCGTTTGCGCCGGAATCAAGGGCATTTGTGCCCTTCATTTCGCTCATTCCGCCGTCTGCGCCGGAATCAAGAGCATTTGTGCCCTTCATTTCGCTCATTCCGCCATCCTTGGCGGAATCAAAAGCATTTGTGCCCTTCATTTCGCCTATTCCGCGATCTGCACCGGAATCAAGGGCATTTCCTCCATCTCCTAACCGTTCAGCCCGACTCTACACCCGCTCCAGCGCAAGCCTCATCCCAGTGACCGCCAAAATAACACCCTCCGGCAAAATGTAATCCTTGCGGATGTCCACATCATGCGACATATGCGTATAGACTGTCCGCGCCGGCTGAACCGCCTTCAGCAGCTCTGCCGCTTCCGTCATATCATACACGGAGCGGGTGGACAGCTCAGCCGCTTCATAATAGAAGCTGGTCCCCAGCACCAGCAGGTCGGCTCCGTGCATAGGAGCGTACTCCTCCGGTCCGAGTGAGATGGAATCGGAGCAATACACCCATGTATACTCAGCCTTCTCCAGCTTGTACGCGTAAGAGTAGCCGTTCTTACCGTGGTTCACCCGCCAGGTGCTGATCTGCCAGCCGTCCAGCTCAATCCCCTCGTCGCAGGGAATCATATCAATATGACCGCCCAGCCACGGGTACTGCCGCTGAATAATCGGGATTACCTCGGCCGGAGCATACAGCTCTCCTTTGTAGCCCATCCAGCGGCAGGCGTCCGCCCATTCCGGCAGCCCGCCGATATGGTCAAAATGGGCATGGGTAATCAACAGCCTGCGCATGCTGCGCAGCCCCTGCAGCTCCATCTGCCGCCGCCAGTCCGGGCCGCAGTCAATTGCAAAGAAATCACTGCCGTTATCTATAAGCACGGATGAGCGCAGCCGGGCATTTAACCTGCCTGTTCTCGCCTCCATGCAGGTCTCACAGCTGCAGTACACCCGGGGCACGCCCATTGCGTCACCTGTCCCCAAAAACACCAACGTATCCATCTGCACTCGCTCCTTCAGTTCCAACAGCTAAGATTAGTAACCCTCATTATAGTACATATCACACTACATATCACAGTTCATCTCATCCCGCTTCCCGGGCATTCCCCATTCCCGCATCAAAAAAAGCCGCCCTCCAGCTCTGGAGGAACGGCTACGCTTACCTTCATTCTTGCTCCCTGAGCGGCAGTCCAGCCGCTAAATCCCCGCCAGCACCTGATACCAGATTCCGCGCTTGGAATACAGCGTCTCCCTGACCTCTGTCCAGCCTCCGAGATAATCGATCCCGAACAGCCCGGCGGGAATCGGGTAACGGCTCTCGTTGGCTGCATAGACCTGCTCGTTCACCGGACGGAAGCCGTACTCGGCAAAGACCTCCTGCGCAGCAGGTGTCGACAGATAATTGACCAGCGCCTCGGCGGCTTCACGAGTTCCCCGCTCATCCACGTATTTGTCCACAACGGCAGCCGGATTTTCAATCAGAATCGTATCCTTAGGGATGATTACTTCATACTTCACGCCTTTGGCGATCCGCGCCAGCAGCTCATTCTCATACGTAACGATAACATCTCCTACGCCGTATTCAAAGGCCGCCATTGAGGCCCGCCCGCTTTTATCCAGAGATTCCACATTAGCGTGTACCTGCTCCAGAAAAGCTTTTGCAGCCGCAGGGTCCTTCACTCCGGTCTGCTCCTCAGACATCTTCAGTCCGGCCCCGTAGATGGCGTTAATATCCCACTGTGCTCCGCCGGAGGTCTTAGGGTTAGGATACAGCACCTTCACGCCCGGCTTAGCCAGATCCGAGAAGTCCTTAATCCCTTTCGGATTGCCTTCACGGGTCCCCAGTGCCACCACTGATCGGGTGATCATCCCGTCTGCTCCATGCTCCTTCCAGGTATCCGCAACCAGCCCGGCTTTGACCAGCTTCCCGATATCCCCTTCCAGCGCCAGCAGGGTCACATCCGCTTCAAATCCGCCGGCTATCGCTCTCGCCTGCGTACCCGAGGCTTCGTAAGATTCCTGAAAGACGATGGATTGCCCGGTTTTGGCTTTCCAGTCTGCAGCAAAAAGGGGCAAAATGTCACCCATTGCATCTTTGACCACGCTATAGGCTCCGATTACAAGAGTCAGATCCCCCTGCTGCGGAGCCGCTGCACCATCCACCGTTTCCTTACTGTCTCCGCAGCCGGCCAGAGCCAGTGCGAGCAATGCCAGCATTAGGGCTGCCAGCCATCCGTGCAGTTGTCTGCTCCTTTTGTGAACCCTCATACCGGCACACATCCTTTACTTAGATAAACACAGGCATCGGATCTTCCTTCAGCCCGTTCTCCTGAATCCAGCTGCGGTCGTCGTTAAACAGATAGGCACGGTGGACCAGCACAGAAATTTCCTGGCCCGGCGTAAGGGTTTCCTTCTCAAGCGACCGGTACGTCACCAGCTTATGCCCGTTTACCTCTACCTCTACCAGCCACTCACTGCCGCGGAAATGCAGGTGCTTCACGACGCCCTGCTCTGTGGCGGAAGCCATTTTAAACTCATTCAGATGGCCTACCTCGATATACTCCGGACGGATCAGCGCCTTGGTCGGCTTACCGCCGCCCGCATTGTTGAAGCCCTTCAGCTCGCTGGCACTCTCGATCAGTGTCGATTCACCGATAAAGGTTGCCACAAACGGCGTCTTCGGCTCTTTGTAAATATCCCACGGGGTCCCCTTCTGCTCCAGACGCCCCTGATTGATGATCATAATCTCATCGGCCACCTCAATCGCTTCATCCTGGTCATGCGTGACGAAGATTGAGGTAATGCCGACACGTTCAATCAGCTCGCGCAGCCAGGAACGCAGCTCCTGGCGGATCTTCGCGTCAATGGCGGCGAACGGCTCATCCAGCAGCAGCAGCTGCGGCTCAGGCGCAAGCGCCCGGGCAAATGCAACCCGCTGGCGCTGTCCGCCGGACAACTGGTGCGGATAACGCTTCTCGAATCCCTTGAGTCCGGTGAGTTCAACCAGCTCGGTAACCCGGTCACGGATCGTATTCTTGTTCGCTTTCTTGACCTTCAGCCCAAAAGCGATATTCTCATACACAGTCATGTGCTTAAAGAGCGCATAGTTCTGGAACACAAAGCCGATTTCGCGCTCCTGCGGCGGCAGATTGTTGACCGTTTTGCCGTGAAAAATAATTTCACCGCTGTCCGGTGTCTCCAGTCCTGCCAGCATGCGCAGAATCGAGGTTTTGCCGCCGCCGCTTGGGCCTAGCAGGCCGATCAGATGACCTTTGGTAATCCCGAAATTAACGTCCTTCACGGCGTGAAAATCTCCAAAATGCTTATTTAGTCCCCGAACCTCTACATGCATCTCTAATGCACACCCTTTCGTCTCTTACTCCATTCCATCAGCAGCAGCAAGCCTGCGGAGAATGCGGCCAGCACCAGCGCCACACCGCCCGCAGCAGTTACATTAAAGTTCTCTACATCCTGGTAGACCAGTGTGGTTGCAGTCTGTGTTTTATTCATAATGTTACCCGATACAACGAGTACGGCGCCGAATTCGCCCAGTGAGCGGGCAACCGTCAGAATCACGCCATAGATAACCGCCCAGCGGATTGAAGGCCAGGTCACCTTCCAAAAGGTTGTCCAGCCGTACGCCCCGAGCGTCGAAGCAGCCTCTTCCTGCTGTGAACCGATCTCCTGCAGCACCGGCATCACCTCACGCACCATCAGCGGGAACGTTACGAACAGCGTGGCAATGACCATTCCGGGAAAAGCATAAACAATATTGACTCCGATTTGTTCAAAAAGCGCACCAAGCGCGCTGTCCGGGCCGAGCAGAAGGACGATCATCAGCCCCCCGATTACCGGTGATACGGCATACGGCAGATCGACAATGCTGTTAAGCAGCCCTTTCAGCCGTTTACCCAGCCAGTTCGCCCGCACCAGATACAGGGCCAGCATAATGCCGAACAAGGTATTCAGCAGTGTAACCACCACAACCACGAACCCGGTCATCATCAGCGCATGCAGTGCCTCCGGCCGAGACAACGAGGCCCAGAATCCGCTGAAGCCATCACTGAAAGCCTCTGTCGCCATTTTACCCAGCGGAGCAGCAATCAGCAGGATAAATACAAGATAGGTAAGGATAATCCATAATTTTCTCATGATCTTCTCCCCCGCATCTGCAGCAGATTAATCAGCCAGAGGATCAGGAAGGACAAGGTCAGGAGAATGACCGATACCGCAGCAGCACCAACCGGATTATCACTTTCCACTTCACCAAAAATAAAGACTGAGGACACCAGCGTCCGTCCGGGAATATTGCCGGCAACCAGCACAACTGCCCCGAATTCAGCCAGCGCCCGCGAGAAGGCCAGCATACCGCCGCTGATCATCCCCGGAGCCATCGAGGGAAGAATCACCCGCCGGAATACCCGGCTGCTCCTGGCGCCCATCGTATAGGCCGCTTCCTCCTCGGAAGGATCAAGCTCCTCCAGCAGCGGCTGTACCGCGCGGATGACAAACGGGAACGTTACAAAGATCATGGCGATTACAATAGCCGGCTGATGAAAAACAATCTCGAAGCCGAGTCTCTCCGCCAGCCTGCCAATCAGACTGCCCGGCCCCAGCAGCAGCAGAATCATCAGACCACCGACCGCTGTCGGCAAGGCAAAGGGGAGATCGACCAGGCTGTTCAGCAGTGCTTTACCGGGGAAACGGTAGCGGATCAGCACCCAGGCAATCATCGTGCCCAGCAGGACATTTATAACAGTAGCAATGACTGCCAGCTTCAGTGTCAGCAGGACCGATTTCCAGGCAATCGGGTCGCTTACAGCTTCGATAAAGGTGCTGAAGCCCAGCGAAAAGGAATTGTAATATACGCCGAGAATCGGCAAAACAATCAGCACGACAAAATACAGCAGAATCGTTGTGCGAAATCCCCAGGTCCAGCCCTTGTGTCTCAGCAGCGAATTCAAGTTAAGAGTCCCCCCACCTCCGGATATCCGGTCGGTATAGTAGCCATTACGCCCATAATTATTCCTATTAATATACTTGGTATTATAATTATCATTACTTTACCAAAGCCGCCTGTGTCCGTCAATTACTTTCGTTCAATTTGGGGTAAACTATAGTATATTTTATTTATATTACAGGGAGGGGATAACATTATGTTACATACTATTGAGATTTCGACCAGCAAACGGGATGAGCTGCGTGATATTACGCGTGAAGTTATTTCCTATGTAAAAAAGAGCGGGGTGCAAAATGGCATTGCTGTAATCTATTGCCCGCATACCACTGCAGGAATTGCTATTAATGAAAATGCCGATCCGGATGTAAAGCATGACGTGCTGATGAGGCTGGATGAGGTGTACCCCTGGGAGCATCCGAAATACCGTCACGGCGAAGGCAATACAGCCTCCCATCTAAAATCAATAACCGCCGGTCCTTCCCAGAGCATTATTATCCAAGAGGGTTCCCTGCTGCTCGGCCGCTGGCAGGGCATTTATTTCTGTGAATTCGACGGGCCGAGACACCGCCAATGTTATGTGAAGATTATTGAGGGATAATAGGACTTGTCAATAAAGCTAATTAAACACGGCTCCGCCAGTTCCGGCGGAGCCGCTTCTATGCAATTTATAGCTTCTATAACACTTTCACTATGCAAAGTTATACCAATGCACAGTTCTAAAGTGAGGAGGCCTAAAAATGCGGAAAACTAAAGACTCCGGCTGAGCACCTTAATATGAGTAAGGGCGGCCTGCTTAACATCATCAAAAGAAACTTTATCCTGAATATTATAAGAAATAAATCCGTGGGCAGATAAAAACAACGTCAGCGGGACACTTTGCCAATCCTCGGAAACATATCCCTCTTCCTTCATATGCCGGCGTACAATACCTGCGAATAACTCAAAACATCGTCCCTGTTCTGCACGGCAATAAGCCAGAAGCTCTTCATCACGGATCATGAACATAATCTCGTACTGATGCGGATGATCGAGTCCAAAACGGATAAATTCCATTACCAGCTGCTCCACCCGGGTCATACCGGGTTCAGGCGGGTTATTCATTGCCTCATTAAGCAGGCCCGCTACGTGATTAAAGTCCTCAACCACGATAGCATAGAACAGCTCCGCTTTTTCTTTGAAATGATAATAGAGCGAGCCATGGCTGTATCCCAGATGCTGTCCGATGCTGCGCATAGAAATTGCACGGTATCCTTTGGTGATAAACAAATGCCTGGCTGCTTCCAGAATCCTCTCTCTCGACAACTCCCGCTCCACTGCTCTTCTTGCCATAATCTATTCCCCTTCGCTGAAGTAAAGCCGCCGCCCTTCTGTAACCAGCGCCTGCCCCTGGGTAAGATCCGTTATCCATGCTACAAATGCGTCACCTTCATCATTCCGCGGCAGACACAGCAGTGTCACTGTATCCGTAAAGGAGGTTTCACCGGTCTTGGTGCCTTTAGCACGCAGCTCATTCTCAACTTTGCCCAGCCACGTATAATCAATCTGCACAAAAACCTCACGCCTCAGCACCCGGGTAATGACTTCACCGGCCTCAAGCGCCAGCACAGCGCCGTCAGCATAAGCCCGGATAAGACCGCCTGCTCCCAGCATAATGCCTCCGAAATAACGGGTAACCACAATTGCGACATTTTTAACTTGTTGGTTGCGGATTACTTCCAAAATCGGTTTACCGGCCGTTCCACTCGGTTCCCCGTCATCTGACTGTCTTTGAATCTCATCTCTTTCGCCAATCATGTAAGCAGAGCAGTTATGCGTGGCATTGCGGTGCTGCTTCTTGATGTCTTCAATAAATTGCATAGCCTCTTCTTCATTGTCCACCGGCATTACATGCCCGATAAAACGCGACTTACGAATTACGACTTCCCGGGACCCGGGAGAACGCACCGTCCGATATTGTTCCAGCATCCTATTCCATTCCTTACCTAGTCTTGGGATAACTTAATATAGTTTAGGAGCAGCCCCGGTATGGATAACCTATGGACTGCTCCCAGTTACTACTAATGTATGAATGTTCTGTGGTGTACGGTAATGCTATTCAGTAAGTCTGGCTTCCAATTCAGCTTTTTCTTTCTCGTAGCCCGGTTTGCCCAGCAGCGCGAACATGTTCTTCTTGTATGCTTCCACGCCCGGCTGGTCAAACGGATTAACGCCAAGCAGGTATCCGCTGATACCGCAGGCTTTTTCAAAGAAGTAAACCAGATAACCGAAAGTATATGGAGTTTGATCCGGGATTGTCACGATCAGGTTCGGCACTTGTCCGTCTGTGTGCGCCAGCAGCGTTCCCTGGAAAGCCTTCTTGTTAACGAAGTCCACTGTTTCACCGGCAAGGAAGTTCAGACCGTCAAGGTCATCAGCATCGCTCTCCAGCGTGATGTGGTGGCGAACCTGCTCAACCTGGATAACTGTTTCGAAAATGTTACGGTTACCCTCCTGAATGAACTGGCCCATAGAGTGAAGATCGGTGGAGAAGTCAACGGAAGAAGGATAAATCCCTTTGTAATCCTTGCCTTCGCTTTCTCCGTACAGCTGCTTCCACCATTCGGATACGAAGTGAAGGGAAGGCTCGTAGTTAACAAGAATTTCTGTTGTCTTGCCTTTGCGGTACAATGCGTTACGCACTGCAGCATATTGGTAGCTCTGGTTAGTCGCTACATCCGGATTGTTGAACTCATCAGCTGCGGCTGCAGCTCCCTGCATCATTTCTTCAATGTTGATGCCTGCTACAGCAATTGGCAGAAGTCCTACAGGTGTCAGTACGGAATAACGTCCGCCTACATCGTCAGGGATGATGAACGACTCATAGCCTTCTTCAGTAGCCAGCTTCTTGAGTGCGCCCTTCTCCTTGTCTGTAGTAGCGTAGATACGCTTGCGTGCTTCTTCCTTGCCGTATTTCTTCTCCAGCGCCGCGCGGAAAATGCGGAACGCGATTGCCGGTTCAGTAGTTGTCCCGGATTTGGAGATAACGTTAACGGAGAAGTCCTTGCCTTCCACCAGGTCAAGCAGGTGTGTGATATATGTAGAGCTAATGTTGTTGCCTGCGAAATACACTTCCGGAGTCTTGCGCTGTTCCTTAGTCAGGTTATTGTAGAAGGAATGTGTCAGGGCTTCAATCGCAGCACGTGCTCCCAGATAAGAACCGCCGATCCCGATAACAATCAGAACCTCGGAATCACTCTGGATCTTCTTGGCTGCTGCCTGAATACGCGCAAACTCTTCTTTGTCATATGCGGTCGGGAGATCAATCCAGCCCAGGAAATCGGAGCCGGCCCCAGTTTTGTTGTGCAGTTGCTCATGGGCTAGTTTAATCGGAGCAGCAAAGTAGTCAACTTCATGCTGGTTAAGGAAAGACAGGGCTTTGCTGTAGTCAAAATTAATCTTCTTGGACATCGGTTATGGTAACCTCCTGTATATCTCTTTAGATTTGACACGGTTTGTTACAACATTATAATCTAGGATACTTTAATTTGTCTTGACTGGCAAGGTCTTAGGGCACATCCCGGGCTTTTGGCACAAGTTTTCGAAAGTTACATGGAAGCGCTTGCTTGACGTACATAGCCCACTGTCCCGGTGGAACAACCCCAAGTACCGTGATAGAATGATTAAAACACAGCTGGAGAACCTGAACCGGCGGACAAGCCGCTTCTGCTCCGGCAGCGAACTTTAAAGAGTGAAGGCGGAGATGGAATGAAACAGATCGGCTTTATCGGGCTCGGAACGATGGGCGCTCCCATGGCGGCAAACCTGCTGAAAGGCGGATACCAGGTTACGGTATACAACCGTACGGCAGAGAAGTGCAAGCCTTTGGAGGATGCCGGTGCAACTGTTGCAGCTACCCCGCAGGCGGCAGCGCAGGACAAGGATGTTATTATTACCATGATCAGTAACGATGATTCGATCCGGGAGGTTTTTTACGGTGAAGACGGTATACTGGCGGTCCTGAAGCCGGGAGCCGTAATCATTGACTCCAGCACCATTTCCCCCGGACTGGTCAAAGAGGTCGCAGCGGCTGTAGAAGAACGCGGCGGCAGCTTCCTTGATGCGCCGGTAACCGGCAGCAAGCCTGCAGCGATCGAAGGCACGCTTGTGTTCATGGTTGGCGGCGACGCCAAGGTCATTGAAGCAGAGCGTGATCTCTTTGACACAATGGGCCGCCTGCTGCTGCATATGGGCGGGAACGGCAGCGGCGCCGTCGCCAAGCTGGCGCATAATTCTATGGTCGGCATTCATAATGTTGCCCTCGCTGAAGGCTTCTCCATTGCTGTAAAGAACGGTGTACCGGCAGATAAATTCCTGGAGCTTGTCCAGAACGGTTCCGCGGGCAGCAAGCAGGCCGAGCTGAAAGGGCGCAAAATTATCGAAGATGACTTCAGCAACCAGTTTTCACTGGCTCTTATGCTTAAAGACCTGAAGCTTGCTTCCGCACTCAGCGACTCAACCGGAGTCCCTTCGCCTATGCTGGGACTGGCCAAGAGCATGTTCCAGGCCGGATATACCCAAGGCTACGGTGATGAGGATCTGTCCGCTGTAGTGAAAACCTACGAAGCCTGGATCGGCCGCAAAATCGGGGCAGATAAGGCTCAGGAGTAGGCTGCGGTACGGGTACAACAATCACTTCCATTACCGGGTCAATTGTTATGAGGTGCTCCATTCAGCCGTAATTATGCGGTTGCGGAGCACCTTTTTTGTGATTACCATCCTATAGTTGGCTTACAAGCCTATATTTCAGGGGAGCTTACAGGCCCGGGCACCATCTGCTCCGCTCCTTGCGGCTCAACTGCCGCTTCCTGTCCTTCTTCCTCCACCGGCCACTTCAGCTCTGCCGTCCGCCCATCAATCCACCAGCTTCCAACGGGAGTCAGGGCCAGCAGCCAGTTCCCCCATCTGCCTGATACCTGAACAGTCTGCGGCTCCAGGAATGTCACTTTAGGAGCATATCCATCGGGATATTTATATGCCGGGACACTTACCTTTAGCTCTGCAGTTGCTGCAATCTCCTCCACTACCGCAAGCTTTCCGGGGGAAGACTGAATCCAGCCAGTGCCTTCTGCCGCCTGTACCTGGTACCAGTCACCCTTTTTGGCGATCACATGCAGTCTTTGCGGCTGTATACTGACACCTCCGGACAACTTCCCTATTTGGGAATAGAGTCCGGTTTCAGCAAGTACATCCATGGACTGCTGGAGATACTGGACCTTCTGCTTATTCAGCCATAAGGAATGAGTCTGCAGTGCAGAATAAAGTCCCACCGCCCTGTTATCTTTCCAGACGCGTTCAAACTGGCTTAGAGGCACATTCCGCTCTCCGGCATACGGGGCAATTTCAATTGTTAAGCCCGGACGGCCAAACTCCTGGATGAACCAGTCCTTATAGCCTCCGCCGGAAGGGTTCTTCTCAGGAGATACCAGAGAGTATCCGGTCATACGGCTAATTGTCCGGGCTATTGCCTGATCCCGGGCTGCATTGCTGCTGAGGGTATTAAAATGCCAGAAAATAATTTCTCCGGAGCTATGGTACGAAATCGTCATCTCCGGATCGATCCGGTATGTAAAATCCATCATCAGCTGGACTTCCGGCGCCTGTGCGGGCCGCTGGCCTTTATAATTCTGATACCACGGGTATGAGCCTGCATTCTTAATCGTGCTCCAGTTGGCCGGATACTGGCGGTTAAGGTCGATACCCTGCATGTTCGCCTTCCAGCGGGTGAAGTTAGTACTGTTACCGTTGTAACGCCGCAGTGTCTGAGCCAGCTCTGCTGTAAGGCCTGCCGTACCCTGCTGGGACAACACCACACCGTCGGGATTCACCATCGGGACCATCCAGATGCTCACTTCATCCAAAAGCCGGCGTACGCTGTAATCTCCAATGGTTGTATTGTTAACATAGGCTTGGGCGTATGTATCAATCATTTTCATTAATACGGTAGTTGTCATCCACTCTCTGGCATGATGGGAACCGTTCAGGGACAGCACTGCTTCCCCTCTGCCCAGCTTTACAGCCCATAATTGCCGGCCATAGGGGCTTTGCCCCAATGTCTCCATAGATACCAGATCCGGATAGGCTTTCACCAACCGTTCAATATCTCTTTGCATAATCGTATAGGAATATACCTGGTTGGAATTCACAATATTAGCAGATGCCTCTACCGGAGTCATTGTTAATATCAAGGCAAGCAGCATACCACTCCAAAAGCCCAGCAGTACCTTATGCAACCGCCTGTACATCCATGATCGTTTCATTCTCCCGCCTCCCACTATTCTATCTACTCTAGCAGCTAGTGGAAGTATATGAGAATGTTGCTAACCCGTCAATAACCAGAAGGAATTCTGTATCGGGCTCATAATATAGTTGTTGGGAGCAGGTATCCGGCACAGTATGCAAGAATGAATTAAATAAAAACCATAATATGCCAAGGGGGCAGGCAATATAAATGTTTACTATATCTTTCGCTGATCCGCAAGATGCTGCCAGGCTGGCCGATGTCCAAAAACGGACTTTTGATGCCGATGCCAGGCTCTACCAGAATAAAGAGGAAGACGGCCCTCCCGGTTACGGCTCTACGGACTGGCAGGCCGAGCAGATGGGCAAAGCCCATTATTATAAGCTGATAGCCGGGAACAGCATAATCGGAGGCATGATCGTTTTCCCGTTTCCGGAAGCCGGGGAATGTCACCTGGCCCGCATTTTTATTGATCCGCTGTATCAGAATCACGGTTATGGACAAGAATCCTTCCGTTTTCTGTTCGAGACTTATCCCGCCGCCCGGAAATGGACACTCGACACGCCGTCCTGGGCAATCCGAAACCACTACTTCTATGAAAAGCTCGGCTTCGTACGTACAGGAGCCGTTACCGCCTTGGGAAACTGCGAAGCTATTATCGGGTATGAGCGGGTCAAGTAAGCTTACTGTTGCCGGCCCTGCTCAGCCACTCCTTCACCATAGCTCCTAAAAGCTCCTCCTGCTCCATATGCAGATTATGTCCTGCATGATCCAGTACAGCAAAAGTGGCATGCGGATAAACCTCCAGCAGCTTCCATGGATCCCTGTATCCGGTCATGGAGTCCTGCCTTCCCGTCAGGATTAGACTCGGTTTGAGAAAGGGGGCTATCCGGTCAGTATCAAAGCTGAAGGGATACTTGCCTGCTGTCTTGATCCGCTCCATAAAGCCGTCATCTGCCAGCTGCAAAGCACTTACAATCTCACGGTTATAACGCTCCCAGGCTGTCCTGGTCTGCACTACAGCAATAGATGTGAATTCATCCCGTTCTGCTTGACTCAATTCCTCAAGCAGCTCCTTGTCACAGATTGCAGCCTGATGCTGCGGCAGCTCTCTGTCGCGCATCTCTGCAATAACACAAGGACATAAAAGAAAAAGCCCCTCAATTGAGCCGGCGTAATTTCTGAGCAGGCCTCTTGCAAGATACCCTCCGTACGACTGGCCGACCAGCAGAAAACGTTCACCGGGAATCAGCGCCTCAATCATCATCTCCACCGCCCGCAGCATATCGTCTGAAGATTGTATCCAGGCAGCCCATCATCATCCGGTGGTCCGGCCCGTTTCCATGCAGGATTAGAATAGGCTGCCCCTCTCCTGCTTCCTCATAGTTAAACGTTATGTAATCATTTGAATACAGCAAAGCATCAGCCCCCTTTACTTAATAGCGTCCTGGAGAATAAAAAAGTTACCCTCCCACAAACAAGAACATAAGTTCTTATTAAGCATACCAAATTCCATTATTTTGGACAAGCTTTAATTTAACACTTCCCTTGCCCGGATATAAAGAAGAAGCCCTGCAATTAAGCAGAGCTTCTCTCCATAGACCAGATGAATTTAAAGATTCGGGTAAGAACAGCAATAATCAGTTAATGCGAATACTTCCAGCGCAAACTTGGAGTTGCCGGGAACGTGGAACGTTTCGGTTCCCTTAATTTCTTTCCAGACGTCAGTACCTGGAAGCAGTACCTTCAGATCGCCGGATAGAATCTCCATAGTCTCCGGGCCTTCTGTGCCGAACTCATACACACCCGGCAGCATGATGCCAAGCGTTACCTTCGTGCCGTTCTCCAAAATCACGGTACGGCTGGTAACTTTTCCATCGTAATAAATATTGGCTGCTTTTTGAACTGTTGCGTTGGTAAACTGGCTCATGCTTATTCTCCCCTTTATATTTATTCCGTCTATTATAGCAGGGCTTTAACGCGGCTGACTACATTTTCTACTGTAAAGCCGTATTCTTTCATCACGATATCGCCAGGTGCGGAAGCACCGAAGGTAGTGATACCGAGAATGTCGCCCTGATCGCCTGTGTAACGCTCCCAGCCAAAGGTCTGTGCCATTTCGACTGCAAGACGGGCTTTAACCTCAGGCAGGATAACGGAATCACGGTAAGCCTTATCCTGCTTCTCGAACAGATCCCAGCTCGGCAAGCTGATAACGCGTACGTCAATACCTTCTTCAGCCAGTACTGCCTGTGCTTTTACAGCCAGCTGCACTTCAGAGCCGGTAGCAATAATCTGTGCCTGCGGAGTACCGTTCTTGGCGTCGGAAACAACGTATCCGCCGCGTTTGATGTTCTCGCGTACGCCATCTACTGTTCCTGCAAGGATCGGCAGGTTCTGGCGGGTAAGCACCAGTGCCACTGGGTTAGCCGTATTTTCAAGTGCATAAGCCCAAGCTGCGGAGGTTTCGTTGGCATCAGCCGGACGAATAACAGTCAGACCCGGGATAATACGCAGGGAAGCCAATTGCTCGATTGGTTCATGAGTAGGGCCGTCTTCACCGACAGCGATACTGTCATGAGTCAGAACATACGTTACCGGCAGCTTCATAATCGAAGCCAGGCGGACAGCCGGACGCAGGTAGTCAGTGAATACGAAGAACGTTCCGCCAAATACTTTGAGGCCGCTGTGCAGGGCAATCCCGTTCATTGCTGCAGCCATACCGAATTCACGGACGCCGAAGTAGATGTTACGGCCGTCATAGGCTTCGGAAGTGAACTGGGTCAAGCCTTTCAGGTGGGTCATTGTGGAGCTTTCAAGGTCAGCAGATCCGCCTACCAGCTGCGGAACCCCTGCTGCCAGTGCATTCAGCGCATTACCGGAAGCTACGCGGGTTGATACGGCTTTGTCTTCAGCTGTGAAGAATGGAAGCTCTGCATCCCAGCCTTCTGGAAGCGCGCCGCTGATAGCAGTTTCAAGCTGTGCTGCCAGCTCCGGATAAGCTTCTTTGTAGGCTGCGAATTTCTCGTCCCATGCTTTGTTCGCGGCAATACCGTTTTCCTTCACTTCAGCAAAACGGGCACGAACTTCATCCGGAACATAGAAGTCTTCTTCATATACCCATTTGTAGAAGTCTTTAGTCAGCTTCGCTTCTTCAGCACCCAGCGGAGAGCCGTGAGTACCGCCGTGTCCGCCTTTACCCTGTTTGTTCGGGCTGCCGTAGCCGATAACAGTCTTAACTTCGATCAGGGTCGGCTTGCTTGTATCAGCTTGTGCATCTGCAATTGCCTGTTCCAGTGCCGGAAGATCATTACCGTCCTCAACACGCAGAACCTGCCAGCCGTAAGCTTCAAAACGCTGTGCGACATTCTCGGAGAATGCCAGATTCAGCTTGCCGTCGAGCGAGATATCATTGGAATCGTACATTACAATCAGCTTACCCAGCTTAAGATGTCCGGCCAGGGAGGCAGACTCGGAAGAGATCCCTTCCATCAGGTCACCGTCGCCGCAGATTGCATACGTATAGTGGTCAATTACGTTATGGTTATCTTTATTATAAGTAGCACCCAGCTGAGCTTCAGCCATAGCCATCCCTACAGCCATACCGATACCTTGTCCAAGCGGACCAGTGGTAGCATCAACACCGGCAGTATGGCCGACCTCAGGATGGCCTGGAGTCAGACTGCCCCATTGGCGGAACTGCTTCAATTCTTCCATCGGCAGGTCGTAACCGCTCAGGTGCAGCAGGCTGTACAGCAGCATGGAGCCGTGTCCGGCAGATAATACAAAGCGGTCACGGTTAACCCAGGTCGGGTGATCCGGATTATGATTCATTGTTTTGGCGAACAGTTGGTAACCCATCGGTGCGGAACCCATCGGCATACCCGGGTGGCCGGAATTGGCTTTTTCAATAGCGTCAATAGCCAGTGTACGGATTGTAGTAATCGCCAGGTTGTCCACCGTCGAATTTTCTTCTTTATGGATCGCTTGCTCTTTTGCCTGCTCAGTCATTAAAATAATCCTCCTCTAAATCAAGAATGTCATTTTGACTATTATTGTATCACTAATGTGGAAGCATTATCAATTGTTTTTGTACACGCACGGTTTGAACAGCTTATTTTTCACCAGACAAAATCAGCTTTATACATC
The DNA here is from genome assembly GCF_000723885.1 of Paenibacillus camerounensis. GTDB lineage: Bacteria > Bacillota > Bacilli > Paenibacillales > Paenibacillaceae > Paenibacillus_AQ > Paenibacillus_AQ camerounensis. The sequence continues at coordinate 51,268 of NZ_CCDG010000019.1, read as the reverse complement.
AGGCCCCCGCGCGGTATACTGGTCCAAAGACCAGGTACTTAGCCTTTAGTCCAGTTTCAGGTTAAGACTAAAGTTTGTTTCCCGCAGCTGGATTATGCAGTAAGATGAAGTTACCTAACGAGGAATTTTACCGGATTATCCATATTTTCCAGCAGAAAGGAATCCTGAGCATGGACGCACGCAAAAATATCTATATTGTATTGACCGGAACCGGGACTGCTTTTAGCGGCTTGATTAAATGGTTCACCAAGGCAGAGCTGAATCATGCTTCCATTGCCTTTGACAGCGGACTGCAGGAGGTGTACAGCTTTGGGCGGAAAAAAGTGCACAACCCGTTCGTTGCGGGACTGATCCGCGAAAACTTTGAGCATCCTTTTTACAGCATGGCTGATTGCGCCATCTATGAAATGAATGTCAGTGACGGGGAATACGAAACGATGTACAAGCATGTCCAGGGCATGATGGAAAATCAGAGACGCTACAAATATCATCTGCTGGGCCTGATCGGTGTACTGCTGAATGTCAGGTTTGACCGGGAAGACGCTTACTTCTGCTCCCACTTTGTCGCTTCCGTCTGCGAAGAGGCTGCATGCCGGCCGGTTGCCAAGCCTTCCTGCTTCGTTACACCGGAAGATTTCGCAGAATCGCTCTGTGCCGATAAAGTATACAGCGGCAAGCTGGCCTACTATATGCATCTCACACATGGCAATACCTACATAAGCTCACCCAAGATTCCGGCTGCTGCCGCCTCTTTAAGTGCACGCAGACTGCTGCTGGCAGAAGAAAGGGCCGAGGGAATCGTCTAGCGATCAGCCCTCCGCCCATAGATTATAGCTTGTACCCGTTTGGAGCCTTTATTTAATCCGGTGACTCTGAAAATAATCCTGCCAATCCCCCTGGATGGTCACCGTAACGGTGTCCATTTTACTGCTGAACATATTTTTTGCAGTAAAGGTAAAAGTCACAGGACCGTCCGGCAGCCTTTCAAATGAGGAATCATACAGCTCTCCGTTCCATACCGTTCTGCTGCTGTCAGAGGGAGTAAGCAATATATGATACCCTCCCGTCATCGAAACCTCCACTGAATCAGGCATCCCCGTTGTATCTGCACGAAGCACAAAGCTCTCTCCGGCCCAAAACACACTATAGCCCCGCGGACTCTCTGCTGTTCCGCTTTTTTTCATATTATAGGTCTGACGGTTAGTATTCCAGTCCGCCGTATGGCGCACCCCGCCCTGAACAGTCAGCAGGTTAACCATAAAATATTTGCGCGGAGACACTCCGCTCCAGCTAAATCCGTCATAGACTTCAACCTCAACAGCGTACTTCTGATTCTCAGTCAACACTGCGGCAGGAACCTGCCACTCTTGTACGGATGAGGCCTGTTCCCCTGACTGTGCTGCGACAGCACCGGTAGTCAGATTAATGACCCTAACTTTATAGCGCTGCTGTTCGTCGCCGTCCTCATCCTGATAACCCCATTTTATTACAGGCGTCAGCGTATTGCTTACTGTCGGAACGGTCTGGCTGCTGCTGGCGGGATACGTTATGCTGGCTGCCGGAATACGGTTGGCTACTGTAATCGTCTGCGCCAGTTCGCGCGAGAGCCCCAGCGAATCCGTTACAACCTGCCGCAGAATAAAGATGCCGTTAGTATTGAACTGCTTGGTGAAGGTGCTCTGCGAGCCGGCCAGCCCTTCTGTTCCGCCGGATGGCTTAAGGTAATAGCTGTAGCTGATGCTGTCACCGCTCGGGATATCCGGGTCTGACGCTGTACCTTGGATAGTCAGCTCATCCGTCCGATATATCGGTACTACGGCGGCGTTGCGGCCGGTATCTGTCATGAGTGTAAACCCTGGCTGCGGAGGGTTGTCGATGATAAAGGCCCGTTCATTCGAGACATCAGACCAGGAATTCATGGAATAGGCCCGGCCTAATACAGTAAACAGCTTAAATCTTTCAAAGGTCCCGTTAGTCAGCTGATATTGCCGCACAGTGCCACTGCTATCCGTTCCTTCTACCGTCTTGGCCAGTATGCTCTCCTTGGTGAAGAACTCAAGCGTGTATTTCTCCTGCGGATCATTCTCCGGGTCGGTATAAGTCCATTTAATGGAAGGATCACCCGCAATACCGGCATCGATTATAGTTGGACTGTTCACAGTACCCAGAGGAGATGTCAGAGACATTGATGGCTTCAGATTTTCTGTAACATATACTTTGAGATTAGCCACATTGGATTTCGCACCAATCTGATCAATTACCCAATGTTCAATGGTGTAGGTTCCGGTGTGGTAGAACGTCACATCTATCGATTTATGGTTGCGGAGGATACTGGCCTGCCCCGCGCTGTCGATAACCCTCCAGTAATATTGCAGGCTGCTTACATCGGAGCTATCAAGATCGGCTGCTCCGGAACTGTAGTTCCTTGAGGTGTACTGTGTAGCTTCAATAGGCCCGGATACATCCGCTGTGGGGACATGATTCAAAATTTCAAACAGCCGTGTGGCATAGGCCTCCTGACTGCCGTCCGATACATTAAGTCTCATCTCCCAGTCTCTTGATATTGCAGCCTTATCTGTTATTCCAAGCCCGCTGATCAAATTCCGGATGACTACATTCTGGTTCCGTGTACTGCCGCTATAGCTATAGCTGCTGTTTCCCTTGCGGCCGTACCAGGTGTAAGCCAGTACATCACCGTCTGCATCAGGGTCGGGAGTTGTATTTTCCATAGTCACAATATCATCACGGTATACTTGAGCAGGCATGTTAAATTGAGCAACCGGTTTATTATTAATGACCGAGGCCCATTGCGAGTAATAACCGGACCACGCCCCCCTGTTGTCACGCACCCGCAGGATAACCTGATAACTCCCCACTCCGTAGCTTGTTAAGCTTGGTGGAATAGTAAGAGCTCCGTAGTGATAATACACTTGGCTGCCATTTTTGCGAATGACCCATTCATAGGTATCCAGATCATCATTGTCCGGATCATACGATTTATCGGTTATAGCCGTACTTTTACGGTAACTTACATTAACCGGATCAATAATAAAGTTCGCTACCGGCGGTAGATTAGCACCGGTACCCAGTACTTGGGAGGTCCAGTCGGACCAGACGCCGTAACCTTTCGGCCCGTCTACATCCCTGACCCGCAGCCGTAATTCATAGGCATCACCTGTAGGCCGAGTACTCAGCTGCCCCTCATTCCATGCTTCATCCCCTGATTTTCGCCATTGCCATTGGCGATCAGACAATCCTTTATCGGCTGCGCTTGTATGATCAACATCATACGAACTGTCAGTAATCTGTATATTGTTTCCAATCAGCTTAGCCGAAAACATAGCCGTAGGTTTCCTATGTACTAGAAATATAAGAGAAGACTCGTTGTCCCTGCTCCACTTGCGGAATTCATCGAAATGATCACCCGAGGGATTGTCCCTGACCTGCACGATAGCATTGTACCAGCCCGAATGAGCAAACGAGGTATACACCGATGTCCGCCATATTCCCGAGTCAACCAGCATTGATGTAGGATTATCGAAATAGTTCGGGTTATGCTCATACCTGAATCGGGTAGCTATTTGCGGATCGGCTTCATAGTCTATATAAGATGGACTGATTTCTACAGGTGAATTAATTAAATAGTAGTTCTTATTCTGCAGCTTGTTTTTAACGTTAAAAGTGAACTGGCCGCTTGCTTTATAGTTACGCCTATCCACTACGGTCACTGTACCTGTATAGCTGCCAGGTGGTATGGAATCATTAATAGCATCAATAGGGACAGTAAACTGCTGCGCTGTATAGGAGTTATAGATTTTTATCCTGCGGTAATACATATTCGGAACCTCTACTATGACATCCAGTTCCTCATTGTCCGGATCTTGTGCATATCCGGTCACATTCAGAATATTTTGACCCTCTACATTAAAGAGCGTAGCTCCGTTTTGAGTGGTCAGATTAAGCGTAGGTGGAGAGTTCACTTCAAGCTTTGCTTCAACTTTATCTATCAGCGGATAATAGTTGCTGGGTCCGTTATACAGAACGTCTTGAAATTTAAAATTTGTACGAATTACTTTGGGATCACTCATTAATAGACGCGTATTAAGCCAGTCTCGCACGGAATAGTCATTAACATAGTAGGCAGCCGGTATCGTCAGCTCAGAATATACATGCGGCGTTATAGCTTCATTGTAGTAATTATTGGGATATATAAGATGAGCATCAAAGAATGGCCCCGGTGTAGGTATTGAATTCGATGCCCCATATGCGTAATAGTAAGGAGCAGCAAAATTTTCTTCCAGGTTTGCATTCAGACCTTGAAAATCTCCGATAACCCACTGATCCACTATCATCATTGAATATCCGTAAATATTATTAAATCCCCAGGAAGAGTCTGGATCTCTTTTTACACGGTCTATATTAATGGACATATTAATTTCGGACATGTCGTAACTCAGGACCCTCGTCACCCGGTTGAACTTTATATTTGTAATTTTAAAGCTGCTACGGTGGGCGGTAATTGTAGATTCAACATATTGTGACCATTGTGCCCAGCTATCCGCACCCCCCTCTACAAACCGTGGGGTAACATAAGTCCCATTAAACTCCGGAATCTCCACATCCATAAAGTTTACAATAGATGTATCAGCAGCATTTACCTCAGACTCTGGCATGCAAGGGAACATAGTTACAATTAATACAACACATAAGATGATTTTGACAAATAATCTATACATAGATGATTTTTCTCGTTTCTTCACCCTAATCTATCCCTTCTACCAAGACCAGTCCGATGTCGGCGGACGATTATCAACCGTTACAATTCGTTCAAGCACTGGCTGCGCATCTGTATTCGCAGACTTGCGATCTGCTGCTGTCACAAAAGCATCTATAGTCGGTTGCCCAAATTCTTCTGTAACAGTCAAACGTATTTCATATCTCCCCACTTTCGCCGGATAAAAATTAACCCGGTCAAGGTTAGCGTTACTGATTGGGACCCAGCTCTCTTCTGTAAAATTACCGTTGTTATCCGAATCATAGCGATATTCCCACACGCGTTTTGCCAGGTAATCGTAGTCTGGCGAAACGGTGAAGTCCTCCAGCATTACGCTTGCTTTGTTACCGTTGTCCGGATCACGGTAGACTATAAGCGGCATGGAAATATAGGGTACAGGTGCATCATCTGGCACGACAGTGAACGTGAAAGAAGTCGTTCCTGAGTAGCCGGCAGTATTTTCAACATATAGAGCAGCTCTATACTGGCCCGGTGTTTTCATAAGCACATCCACTTCTTTAACTCCAACAAGACTTCCGCTATATTTGATATCCGCAGGGGTGCCCCCCGATACCGCAGTAATAGTAAAGCGTGTGGTGCTCTCTATAATCGGAAAATCATCGGATATATTTTTTGTTGCATTCCGGATTGTTATTTTCCGATTTTGCTTCAAGACTCCCAGCAATTCAATCTTCGCTTTAGGTGCAGGTGCCACAATCTTGATATCCCGGGAGGTAGTAGCTGTAAGGCCGTCATTATCTGTAACGGTAAGGGTGATGGTCTGTGTTGTATCAATGAAATCCAGATCATACGAGGTATCACTGGACTTTCCGTATAGAGCCATCTTAACATTAGGATGCTGCCAGGAATATTTGACAATGGTACCATCAGGATCGTAAGACTGGGCTCCGGATACGATGAAGTTTTCCCCTGCGACCACTTGGTCAGGCATAGATATTCGGGCTACTGGAGGTTTCCCGGCTGCCGGTGTGGGCGTAGGGATAGGGATGCTACTTGGCGGCGGACCGTTATACGTACCTGCATTGATAGTAAAATTCTCACTTAAAGATGTTATTGTTCCAGAGGCTGTAACTATCGGCTTAGCAAACCTTACAGTTACGGTTAATGTGTAATTTTGAGTAAACTTAGGCTGCGTAGCAGCTTCCTGCTTTGAAATGACGAAGTCAAACTGCCTCTCGCTGGAAAGAACCTTCGCTGTGTCCTTCTTAGTGACTAATGATGTATCATTGCCGGTTTTTTTGGCATAAAAAACCCACTCTAAGATGTTCGATGTATCGGTATACGCAGCCAGAGACCCTTTCAAAGATAACTTTACCGGCACAGCCTTTTCTATGTACTTTTCCGGATTAGGGTTAGGTTCAAGAAGTGCGACTTCTCCAGATAGGGTTGGCTCTGTTGGAAGGGGATAGTCGAATGTGACCGTACCGGCATAGCTATATGAGGTAACTTTGGCTGTGCCTGTGAAGTAGTATGGGAAAGAGGTGTAATAGAGCCAACCTATAGCCGAGCCCCCCTTCATGTAATCTGGTAAATCTTCAGGCTGTCTTTGTGCAGAGGGAATATTATAGGTAACTAGAAATTTTCCGCTGTTTACTTTCGCCTCTCCTTTGTCCCCATTCATTAAATCTTCCGTAACAGGAGTAATACTGGAAAGTATTATACTGCTATAATCCACTATGTCAGTTCCCTTACTGTCATTCCTATACCATTTCGCTGTACTTGGTTCTACTGGTTCCGATCTTGTCAGGACAGTATTTTTAGGAGGAACCTCTGATGGAGTTTTAGCATCTTGTGCATTTCTAATTTTATAAACATTGATTTCTTTTTCTTTGTCATACTCATTTATTTGCCAGCGTCTTCCGTCTGAATACAGCCAAATGGAGTTTCCTGGATTTGACTTGAAATGATTATCTATTCTTCCTGCAGTTCCTTTTACCGGGAATGATTCGGTGCTCTCATTACCTTTTAGTTTCAGTTTAATCTTTCCGTTTTCTAAGGAAATAGAATCAATAACAGTATTATTACCGGAATACTTGAACGAGTTTGTTTTTATAGAACTTACTGAAATACCATTAGGCAAATCTAAAAAATATACTTTTGCGGAATTGCTTGAACCTATCAAACCCTTACTAACTGGAATAGCAACGGTCGCTGCTTTGACATTAGGAACGAGAGCTGAAAACACACTCATAGGACTAATGAGGTCAATTAACAGAAAGAGAATACTAATACGGCTTAATACTTTAATTTTCCTGTTACTCATTTTTCTCTTCCACCACATCTAGGTAAGATTTAGCACCTTTAACATCAAGAAAGATATAAAAGTATTTAAAATCACCATTATAAGTGTAAGCCTGATATGAGCTAAGTTTTTGACCCGGATTAAGTTTCCAACCCCAAAGTGCTAAAGGACTGTTCATTTTATCCCAGAGCTTATCGGGCATTTTTACAGATGCTTCTTTACCAAAAAACAATCTCCATTTTTCCGCTAAATCCTTAGATGTTAGCTGCACAAGATATTTACTATTGTTGGATATTGTAAACTTAGTCCAAATAAAATATTTATCATTTGCTATCCCCGTAAAACCGTACTGTTTAATCAACGCCTGAGCCGTAGCCGACTTAGTTTCATAAATCATAATTTTCTCAAGCGTATAGCTGAAGCCATCAGCCGTTACTGTAGCCGGCAACTCGATATCCTTCTTCAGCCCATATTTAAACAAATTATCCGTCATAACGGCGGCTGCGGGCTTGGTGGTAGTGGGAGCTGGCGCAGCTGCAGAAACCTCACTATCCTGAAATCCCCCACCCATTGAGAGCAATTGGCTCAACAGAAATACTGCTGTTGTTACTTTAATAATCGACTTCTTCATAATCATATCCCCTTTAATTGTTTTAGAATTACTCCTGAACTGAACTAATGAAGCCTCCGCCTAATCACCCATCCTATACTCCTGTACTGCCGGAACAACGATGGCCTCTTGGACTTTTGAACGGGAGATTAGGACGGGATGCTGTGTTTCAATGACGGCGATGACAGAGGGTCCTTGTATGTATTTGGTAATGCCGTATGTACTGTCTTCATAGAGGAACGGAAAAGTAACACCTGTTGAATCATCGACAATGTCAAACTTTACAATCTTCACTTGTTTTTGCAGCCTGCTTCCTTCCAGGGGCGATAAGCCGGCATCAAGCCCGAGATTGCGTTGCAGTGACTCCCGGAAGGTGGTGTATGCTTCAGCAGGATCGATGATTAGACGTCCTTGCGCCCGTGCAGTCTCGCTCAGCTCCTGTGATGCATCATGCACGGCATTGTTATTAGCGTCTTTAAGCATGCTGCGCAGAATGTCCCACTCCTGATTTTGAATCTGAAAAAACCAGGAGTAGACAAAGATCAGCAGGACAAAGGCCAGTTTGATTACGTAGTCCATAGCTTAGAACCATTCCCCAATTAGTCTAGATATTCACTCATTATGGAACCGTGCCCGTAGTAACGCGCCGGCTGAGACTTTCCCGAGAAATCGTAAGGGAACAGGTTTAACCGGGGCGCACTAATGTACACATCGATCCGCTGCTTACGCTCCTGTACAGTCTCTGTATTGCTTGAAATATCAATGGAAGCCTCAGGAAATCCAACAGCCTTAAGGTTGGCTATGACCTCTCTTTTCATGGAGCTGGTGACCAGACCTTCTGTAGCAGCTTTTTGTGTAATATACGAGGTGTTGGCTTTGACCTGCAAATCCAGAAGATAATCAATATAAGTAAAAATAGGCTGAAGCAGAATAAATAAAACCAGCCACATGAACAATGCCCGCAGGACGGTTTCCTTCACCCGGATCCCTCCTTCTAGTACTGCTCAACTTGCTTGGTGTGCTGGATAACGTCATCCTGGCTGCCGCCGATTATATTCGTAGCCGCAGCGATAAAAATCCCGGCGACCACAAAACCGATGGCTAAAAACATGGCGACTGAAATGGAGTCCTTTTTCATAACGGATCAGACCAGAGGAAGCGTCGTTCCGTCAGCAGTTGCAACCCGGTGTGGTTCTAGAGGCTGACTCATTGTCACACCAGGAATCGTTGGTCTGTTATCATCTGCAGCTCCCACTACATCGCGGACTACAGGAATCAGAATTGCGATAACAATAGCCACACACAGGAATCCGATAGCGATAAACAACCCGGTAGAAATAGCATCTTTCTTCATTGTTAAAATCTCCCTTTTCATTTTATATTTTTAATGGAGGTTTGAATATATCAAAAACCTCATATAAGCAAATTCTTAGCTTCCTCAGCTAATAAAATTACTGGAACATCCCCACCCCGTTGAAATTCCCTTTAATCAGCATGATGTACTGCATCGCCAGCGAGACGATCATCAGGAATGTAGCAATCGACGGAATGACATTAATGAGCGTGGAGACATCGCCGATGAAGGACCATTTTTTCAAATACTGATCGCTGGATATTTTGGTGATAATCTTACCCTGCTCCCGCAAATAATTCGCTGCTTCGTTATCATCGTCCATCCCTTCTGTAGCCAGCAGAATCGACCGGATATCATTAATAAAAGCATGGCTCTCCGGAAATTTGCCGCAAAACCACTCGATCGCCTTTTCCGTGCCCTCATCCACCGCCCGCTCGGACAGCTCATACAAATCCTGACGGATATAATGAAACTGATTGGCCGTTCCCGCGCAGAAAGCGCCGAACTGTACATACCCGCGCTTACGCAGCCGGTTATTCTCGTATAGCCGGATAAAGGAGATCAGCTCGCCGTCCTTTTGGATCAGCGTTTTCTGATACAGCCAGGCGAGCAGCCAGCCAAACGGCAGATAACGCATCGGGCTGCTGATAATTAGGATAAGCAGGGCAACCAGCAGGTCCATACCGGAAAAAGGTGCTACCCGCACATAACTGCCAATCCCCTGAACAGCCAGATAAATCAGCGCAGCCGAGTAACGGAAAATGGTGATTTTACCTGCTGATACCGAAAGTCCGCTTGCCTGGAGCAGCTGCTGCAGCCGTTCATTCTGGAGCTTTTCCCCAAATGAGGCCCACTTGATGCCAAGCCTTAATGCATAACGCTCCTGCCTGGTGCTGCTGCTCACAAAAACCAGCAATGACAGATATACAACCCCGCACACCGCAACCAAAAGCAACAATCGTTCCATTACAATTCTCCTCAGTGGTAATCCAGTTTGGGTCTGGCAAGTATGGTACTGATGATGAAGGAAACAAACAGTCCGGAAATAATGACCATCAGAAAGGCAAGTCCGACCTTTGTCTGGAACTGCAGCTTGAAATAAACGTCAGGTTTGAGCATATACATAAAAGTTCCTACAGAGGACACCAGCACAACCAGATTGCCGTACAATCCCAGGCTGATTGCATCCCTGCTGCCAGCTTTTACCGTTAAAATCGTCTCGCGCTGCTGCTCCATTGAGCGGTTAAGCATCATAAGTGAGCTTTTGAGATAACGGGTCCCCTCCTTCTCGCAATACAGCAGATCCGACACAAATTCTATGGCAAACGTAGTGCCGATCGCACCTGAGAACCGCATCGCCTCCGCTTTGAGCTCATATTCATTGCTATAGTTGGAAAAAGCCGCTCCCAGCAGCCTCAGCGGGGTCTTGAGCACGTTATCCTCAGTCAAAAAATCCGCCGTCTTTGATAAAATACTGTCCACCGACAGATGTGTAAATTTGGAGGAAATTTTGATCACATCCAGCAGATCATAGCTGCCGCGCACTTTTCGCTGGGCATAGGTGTATCTCATCCGCCAATACGGAATACTCGCCGCGAGACCAGAGACAAACAGCGGAAGACGCCAGGCCTCCTGAATCGGCATCCGTTCCCCGAAGCTGACTCCCTCCAGAAAAGGATTACTAAAGCTCATATGCCCGGGCAGCTCCCTGAGCGTAAGCAGGGTAGACAGGAAAACCGCAGCGAATAAACCTGCTGTCATGAGCAAGAAGCGCATTACACTGATTCCAGGCTCATATCTCCGGTGTGCAAAATACAGCAGATCATCGAGATGCCGGTACAGCCAGATCCGCTTATCTCCTCTGCTGACTTTTTTGCGTAAAAGACTTCTCCTGAGGTTCATCCGCAGATCAAACTTTTGCCCGAACTGCCTCATATGCCGCTCAATCAGCGGCTTAACCATTAGCCACAGACCAAAGACAACCAGTAAGTGAAGGGCCAGACGGATCATATAAAAGACAAGCTCCACACTTAACTCCCCCTCATTCGTTCAACACAATCCTCGACTTTAGGCTTTCCTTCAATGGCTCCTCCATTGGCTTCATGGCTGCCAGGTGTCCCAGTTCCCGGATGAATGCGCGCGTGGCCGCGGCATTCTTTTTAGTCATTCTGGTCATCAGCTTCCCGGTCAGCTTGTCATTATAGCTCCAGGCCAAGCGTCCCTCCTCCCAGCGCATCAGGTCATTGGCAAATACCGAATTGCGCTCTTCGTCATAAAACACCTCGGAGATCCTTACCAGCCGCTTCTTCCCGTCCGGAACACTCTCGAGAATAAACACCAGCTCACAGGATTTCAGTGCCGAGATTAGATGCCCTTTAAGGCTGCCTCCAATCCGGGTAGAGACCGCAAAAGCTCCCTGATACGGAATATCCTCCGAATCAACGGTATGGAAGGTTCCAGTAATGCCGTCATAGCCCTTCTCGCCGCTCCACAGATAGAACTCCCACTCGTTGTACCGCATTTCGGTCATATAGAGAATATTCGGATCATGGCGCAGCGACTCCACACCGACCTCCATCAGCTCCTCGTTGGCAGCCTGAATCGGAATAATCCGGTGTCCTTTGATCTGATACGGCAAAATTGACTCCGGATGCTTCTCAATCATCACCACGCCCATGCAGGAGCTTGATCCCAGCAATTGTTCACCGACGATCGTGTTGGCAAAGGTGGTTTTGCCTGAACCGACAGCACCGGCGATGATTGTGTTGCGGAAGGTGGCTGTCAATGCGCGGATTAGCTCAATGGCTTCTGCAGGGATACATTCGGTGCCCGCCTGATCCTCCAGATCAAGGAACTCAACCACCTGCCGCCGCATGGAGATTGTCGTAAAACCGTCCCATACTCTGGGTGACACCCAGATTGCAAGCCGGATGAACCGGCCGGGCCACAGCGGATCATCCATCTTGAATTCGACTGAGGGATTGTCCTTGTTGAGCTTTTTGTCGGGATCGCTTTTGAGGAGAGAGCGTTTGAGCTGCTCCACCCGGTCCAGCGAAGGCATATCATACGGATAAGCTACAAATTGGCCGCGGTAATTGTAAAAGATCTGCCGCCCGATCATCTGCAGCCCGGTAGATTCGCTATAAGCCCGGTCAGTAAACCAGCGGTATGCCGGACCAAATCCCTTCCATTCATGAAAAAGCGCCTCTGCAGCAGTACGGTAAGCCTCAGGCACCCTGCCGGTAAAGGGGGTCTTACGCAGATACTTTTCAATCTCATTCATAAAAAAGCTCACCGCCTGCGCATCTCCCGTCAGCGCCTTGGCATTCAGTTCAAAATAGCTGTCGTCCTCCCGTTCCAGCCCGGCGTTCATGTCCTGCTTCATCTTTTGCAGAAAAGTATAAAAATCTTCCTTTCCCGGCTTACTGGTGCGGAGTACGCTCTGTTTCAGAGAAAAAAAACTGCGTGTCTCCAGTAGCGGGGCTTCATTGTATTCAATCATTGAAAGATCCCCTTCCTCCGCGCTTCCGCTGCAAGCCCCAGTGATACCAGCATAGCGTGAACCTTGTCGTCTACCTGCTGCAGCTCTTTTTTGCCTAAGGGCAGAGTGTCAAGCAGCGGCTGATAATACGGCAGCTCCAGCAGAATTTCACAGCCGAAGCGCAGTGCCAGGCTTTTGGGTGAGGTCATCTCCTCCAGATTGCTGCGGTTCACAATCCACTGAAAGTCCTGCGGATGCAGATCCATATGCCCGGCAAGCTCCATCAGAGCCTGCAGCCGGTACTCATGCCGGGGATGTGTAACCATCATGCGCAGCGCTGATTTCTGCATTCCGGTGTACCATGCGGCGCTTTCCGGAATCGAGCCGAAATCAGCCACAACCACATCAGCATGCGAATGTGCCTCTGCCAGCAGATAGGATATTTCTTCCTCCTGATAATCATGGACGCTCAGATAGTCAAAGTTACCAGGCAGATACATATATCCATCCTGCTTAATCAGCCCTTCGAAATCCTCAACGTGCAGCATTTTTCCTGTGATCCGCGACCGCAGCCTGTCCAGGCTGATTGTTGCCTTAGGGTCATAGCCGGGATCATACAGATCCAGCCCCAGCAGAATCACGCGGAATCCCGCTGCGGCAATCCGTCTGGCAAACAGCTTGGCTACACTTGTACAGCCGATTCCCGGACCGGAACCGAAAAAGCCTACCAGGCTGCTCCGTTCCTCATGCTCCTCCTCCATGATGTACCGCAGCTTTTCAATAATGGCCGAAGCTGTTGAACGCGGGGGAACGAACATGATTCCCAGACTTTCGCACAGCATATGAACAGCCTGATAGCCGCGGACTCCCCTTTGCAGATACAGGTACAGGATGGTGGACTGCACAAATCTGCTTCTTAGCCCGCTCAGAGCGGAGACAGGCACCTGTTCACTCGTTACCAGCAGCAGATGGCCTTCGGCATGTGCCGGCTCGGGCAGTACATTTTGCGTTATCACCGTAAAACCGGCCAGCTTCAGCTCATTAATCGTCAGCTGCGCTAGACCTAAACTGAAGATTTTCATAGAACGCCCTCCTTTCTGTTTCCTTTATTCCACGCGTACAATCCACAGCTTCAGGCCCTGCTCCAGATACTGCCCCAGCAGCTCACCTTCACTCTTTTTGAGCTTTAATTCCGGTGTCGCTACTTTTCCGGTAGAAGTTACGCGGTTGTTGGTATTGCCATTCTCCGAATCAAGCACATCGTTGTTATCCTCGGAACGTACATAATTTACAGTAACGCCGTTTAAGAAGACCTTGGGTACAGGCGGCGTAAGTCCGGCTTCCTCCACCCCGCCTCCAGATCCTAAACCGCCTGCCTGCTGTAAGCTGCTCCTGCCGTCAGTCCCCCCAGTGCTAATGTTCCCGGTAATCGTGCTCGTGCTCCTACTCCCTGTGTTGTTTGCTTTGTCGCTCGCTACCAGGTATATATCCACCTTATCTCTGCTGCGCAGCGAGCCGTTGATGGCATAGATCGCTTCTTTGGGAATGGGGAAAATCCCCTCATCCACCTGAGGCTCCAGATCGCTTACATCCACCAGAGAATCAGTCAGTATGCTTCCGTCCATCAGATTCACATTGGTAATTTTGTTCTCCACCTGACTTAGCTCCGTAATGACACCTGAAGGGATATCTTTGGTCTGTACGGAATCGAGATAGAGATCCCCTTGCTGCAGCTGATAGTTTTTGGGTATGAAGCCGCCATCAGCGGCTCTAATCTTAACCACCGTCTGAGACAGCACATATGGCTTGAAATACAGATCGTAACCGAGCAGCCCGCCGAAGCCGGTAAACAGAATCAGAAAGGCAAACAGATAATTGCGTTTTAACAGTTGTCCTCGCTGTGAAGCCAAGCCCTTACCTCCCTCTAGAACCGTTTTTAGGAACAAAAAAAGGCACTTTGGCAGACTTCGCCAAAATGCCGGTAAAATACTTTTTTACCTGTAATGCTCTTCAGAACTATTAGATTAGTTAAACACTACAGTTTTGTTGTGATGAACCAGAATGCGGTCTTCAATATGCCACTTCACAGCCCGTGCCAGCACGACCCGCTCGATCGTACGGCCGATCCGCTTCAGTTCATTCACATCATCGCTGTGGCTGACCCGCTGCACATCCTGTTCGATAATCGGTCCGCCGTCCAGCTCCTCCGTTACATAGTGAGCGGTTGCGCCGATAATCTTTACACCGCGCTGATATGCTTGTGCATAAGGCTTCCCCCCGACGAAAGCAGGAAGGAAGGAATGGTGGATATTGATAATCCGGTGCCGGTAATGCTCGATGAAGGACGGCGAGATGATCTGCATGTAGCGGGCCAGAATAATCACATCGATATCGCTGCCGATAACCTCAAGCTGGCGTTTCTCAGCCTCAGCCTTGGTGTCAGCTGTAACCGGGATATGATGGAACGGAATACCGAAGGATTCAACGTAAGCCTGCATATCTGTATGGTTGCTCACCACCATGGCAATATCCGCATCCAGATCACCGGCCTGCCATTGCCAGAGCAGCTCCACCAGACAATGGTCTTCTTTTGAGACAAAGATTGCCAGTCTCTTCTTATGGGACACATTAAAAATCTGCCAGTCCATCTTAAAGCGCTCGGCAACTCCGCCAAAGATATTGCGCACTTCATCCAGCCGCTCATCCAGCTTAGGCAGATCAAATTCCACTCTCATGAAGAACATGCCGCCGTCCGGGTCCATCGTATACTGGTCTGACTGAACGATATTAGCTCCATGCTGATACAAAAAATGCGAGACAGCCGCTACAATACCCGGCCCGTCCGGGCAAGATATGAGCATCCGCGCCCGGTCCGGATATTGTCCGCCTGAAGAATGATCTCTTTTTACATGCAATTCCATAATCCCCTGTCCATCCTCTCATCTGCTAGCGCAATCTATAGTTCAGTTCAGCCTAAGCGTTAACCAGTACCTGCTTGCCTGCAAGATAAGCAATCAGACGCTGATTAAGCGCCTCCTCGCTAAGCTGCGGGAAAAGCCCGGCTGCCAGAACATTGTCATACAGCCGTTCCAGCGGTTCACGCGGATCTGCCTTTTTAGCCTTGGCATCGTTCTTGAGCAGCTCCCACACATCAAGCACATAGCGGCGCGAATCAATCTCCTGCTTAGCGAAGAACGAATGCAGCTCCTCTACCTCCTGCAGGAATTCCGGTCCGAAGCGTTCTGCCACATTACCGCGCAGCAGAGCGATTTCGATCTCATACATCGGACGGAGCTTCTTGGCATCCTTCCCGATCCATGGAGTCTCCAGAATAAACGGCAGTTCTGCAAGCGCCTCGTGGTGAACAACCTTATTGATACTCTCGAAGCCAATCCAGCCTGAACCAATCGGAGTATGACGGTCCTTACCTGCTCCGCGCGGATTTTTGCTGTCATTGATGTGGATTACACCCAGCCGCTTAAGGCCGATAATCTCATCGAACTGATGGAGCACCCCATCCAGATCGCCTACAATATCATAGCCGGCATCATGAATGTGACAGGTATCCAGGCAGATGGACAAACGCTCGTTATGTTCGACTTTATCGATAATGGAGGCAATCTCCTCGAAGCTGCGGCCGATTTCCGTTCCTTTGCCGGCCATTGTCTCAAGGGCGATATGCACATCCGTCTCGTTCGTACCGCCAAGCACTTCATTCAGGCCATCGGCAATCCGCTGAATACCATATTCTGCATCCTTGTCGGTAAAAGCCCCCGGATGAAGTACAATATGCTTGACCTCCAGCTGATGGGTACGGCGGATCTCCTCCTGCAGGAAATCAACAGCAAGCTGATAAGTATTATCCTTATAGGAACCCAGGTTAATAATATAGGGAGCATGAACGACAATCTCTTCAACGCCGTTCGTTTTCATTGCCAGCTTGCCTTCAGCCGGATACATTGCTTCAATCGGCTTGCGGCGCGTATTCTGCGGCGCTCCCGTATATATCATGAACGAACTGGAACCATACTCATTTGCTTCATTGGCTGCGCTAAGGAGACCCTTGTCCGCGCAGGACACATGTGAACCTATTTTCAGCATGCCTTTTTTCCCTCTTTCCTTCACGAATTAACCCTTATTCTACCGTGATCGGGAAAATAAATCTAGGCAAGCTCCAGCCGGCCGTTTCCGCTTCGCAAAACTTTGGAAATACGCTATACTCTAGAGGTGAAATCAGTTTGTGACAATCCTCATTGTCAAAGGCGGTGTATACATGTCTTCTACTTTAGATTTCAGGTTATTATCGTCAGTACCAAGCAACTGGTTTATGAACTCCATCGCGTTTTGGACCTTTTTACTGCTGGGCTGCATGTGCATCGGCGGTTATTTTATGTTCCGTAAATTTCTGAAGGTTCTGCCCAAGGCAGACGGCAGATCCAGGCTCGACTGGCAGAATTATTGGGTAGAACGCAGCCGGCCGCTGTGGAGCGATGAGATGAAGGCTTTTCTGGATCAGCTGGTACAGCCGGTTCCCGGACCCTTCCGCGATATCGCCAAGCACTCCATCGCTGCCGAGATCGGCAAAATCGCCGTAGAGAGCGAAGCTCCGGTGGTGACCCGTGAGCACTGCATCAAAGGCTATATCATGGCTACTCCGCGCCGGGATAACAAATTTCTTATTTCTTTTCTCGAAAAGAACGGTATCGACTATTCTCCCTACCGCCATCTGATTAAGTGAACCGCATCCTGAAACGGAGGCTCCTTCTATGAAATATATTATCTGCGGCGGCAGCGGCTTTATCGGCCGTGAGCTGGCAGCATTGTGGCTCGCGGCAGGACATCAGCTCATTGTCGCCGGGCGCACTCTGCCAAAAGCTGCAACTTCTCACCCTGCTCTCAGCTATACAACCTGGGACAGCCTCGCCGCCAATCCGGAAATTGCCGAGAATGCCGATGCGCTGGTCAATCTGGCCGGAGCTTCGCTTAGCCAGCGCTGGAGCGCTGAAGGTAAGCGCGCTATTATGCAGTCCAGGCTTGAAACGGTTGAGGCTGCCGGAAGGCTGGTATCAGCTCTGCAGCATAAGCCGCCAGTCATTGTGCAAGCCTCTGCTGTCGCCATTTACGGCACTTCACTCACAGATACCTATAATGAAGACTCTCCTGTCCGGGTGATGGATTTCCCGTCAGAGGTAGTCCATACATGGGAAGCTGCAGCTGATGCAGCTTACACAGGAACACGGCTGGTCAAGCTCCGTACCGGTGTAGTCCTCGGCAACGAGAGCGGAGCCTTTCCCAAAATGAAGCTGCCCTACGTGCTTGGCTTCGGCGGCAGAATCGGCAGCGGGAAGCAGTGGCTCTCCTGGATTCACCTGGAGGATATTGCCCGACTAATTGATTTCTGCATCCGTAACCCGGAGATAAATGGCCCCGTTAATGCTACCGCCCCCGATCCGGTGACTAACGGACAGTTCGGCCGGATGATCGGAAAGGTCTACCACCGGCCGCACTGGTTTCCCGTCCCTGCCTTTGTATTAAAGGCAGCCGCCGGCGAGCTGTCGGAAATTCTGCTGAAGGGCCAGCGGGTGCTGCCCTCCAAAGCTGTAAACCAAGGCTTTACCTTTAACTATCCGACGCTCCAGCCCGCACTGGAGCAGCTGAAGGCAGAGAAATGAGTCATCATCAGGCGGAGCGGAATGTATAGCTGCCCTTGATGATTGTAAATTCACTGCCCTCGGTCAGCGGATACTCTTTATAAGGAATCATCGGGGCTCCCTGATACAGCGTCCCGTTGCGCGAGTCCAGATCCTTGATGATATAACCGGCTGGGCCTCTGGAGATTTCAGCATGAACCCTTGAGGCCCCCTCCGATTTCTCTACATATTGGGCTACATCAGCTGAACGGCCTATAATGAAGCTGGCCCGGTCCAGTTCAATCTTCTCCGCTGCTCCATCCTCATCTGTACCCGTGCGTTCCAGAAACGGCCCAGTCCGCCCAGCCTGTACCTTTCCCCTGCCGGCGGCTTCACCTTCACGCACCTCCAGCAGCGCTGTTGCCGGCTCGGGAGCAGTCTGGGGCCTTGCGGGGGTCTTGTTATCAAACAATAAGCTTCCTGATTCCCGTCTTACTTGTAAAGGCAGCTTCTGTTCAACAACGGGAGGTGTCTGGGCACTGAACGGCATTACCGGATTTTTGCCAAAATCCCATTCAGACGCCTTCGGCCTGCGGTTTATTGAACGCTCCTCTGCTTCTAAGGCTTCACCCTCAAGCCTCTCCCCTCTTACGTCCCCGCCCAGTCTAACTCCCGTCATGATCCTCCCGCTCCAAACCATCCAGCATATGAATGCCAGTATAGCGGTAGCTGCAAGGCAGACCGACAGCCAGAGTGTTGACGGCTTGTCCAGATACAGGAACTTCCATAGCAGCGCATCAGCCAAAGCAGCGCCTAATGCCGCATAAGTTCTGTATGGGGACAAAATGACGTTGTCGGCCTCATCCATATCTTCAGATTCAGACAGGTCCGATTCATCTGCAAGCCTCAATCTCGGCAAGGGGCCTCCCCACGCCTGTTCTTTGCCCTGACTGCTGCAAGCTGCCTGTTCCTGCGGGCGGGCCAACGAATGTCTCCGGAGCGCAGAAGGAGCAGAAGGCTCTCCCGGCATAACAGCCTGCGGAAAGCCAGCCTGCCGTTCTTGTATATGCCGGACAGGCAATTCTCCAGAAACTGCATGCCCGGCCCCAGCCGGCATACTTGATGAAGCAGCTTCTGTACCCGCTGACAACCTGTCTACAAGCCCGTCGTCTGCCAGCAGCTCGGCAAGCAGGCTTTTTAGCCCGGCCGGGCTAAATTCCATACTTCCGCAATATTGAAGCAGTCGCTGCAGCCCGCTCCCGGACAGCTCGGTAACCGATGCCATGAGCACCATAACCAAAGATTTAACTGCTTCACCTGTAGAGACCAACGGTTCTGCCGGCTGCAGCGGTATGTAAGTAAGAAAGACCCTGCCGCTGCCCAGCGGCCCTTCAATAAATATATAATCCTCATGCAGCGCATACTGCTCTGCCCTTAGCATATAGAGCCTTCCCTCCTCCATTCCGCGGGCAATCTGCAGCAGCAGACTGAAAAGTTCGCCCATGCTCAGCCTTTCACTCTTTAGCAGGTGGCTGAGCATCTTGCGGCGGGAAACAGCATACTCCAGCGTTATCTTAAGATCAATTTCCTTGAGCAGCAGTCGCAGATGATGCGGGATGACGGTATTCATCAGCATTCTCGCCTGCACCATATTAAGCTCCGCTGCCGATAATCCCTCCGCGCTTCCAAGCTGCATAGAAATGCCGTCCTGCTGGATAAAATCCCGGGTTAATCCGAACAACAGCGTTCACCCCCTGTCTAAAAACAAAAATAGGTATATATAAATCCTGGAAGCACAGCCAGCATGAACGGAAATCTCAGTCCCTGACTTTGTAAGCCGCTTGTTAACACGCCGGGCTTCTGCAGCAGCAGAAAGCCGGCGGTTCTGCTGAGCATGCTGCGGATTCTCCCCGCCGCCTCCCGCCTGAACAGAACAATAATCCAGCCGATTACAGCCCCGAACAATACAGAATACATAATGACCTCAAGGGTAAACCAGATTCCTGTCCAGGCTCCTATCCCTGCAAAAAGCTTCACATCCCCGGCTCCGACTGCACCCGTCACATATAGCAGCAGCAGGGCAGCAAAGCCGGCAGCTGCGCCGGTGAGTGCAAACAGCAAACCGCTGCCCCCGTCTGCAATGATTCTTGACATTAACCCTGTAACCAGAGCAATCACAGAAATCCAGTTCGGTATCCTCATCCACCGCAGATCCGTAACAAAAGCTGCTGCCAGAATACTAAGACAGCCTAAGAAGGCCCATCCTGCCATCGTCACCCCTCCTCCCGCTAGAATCTTTTTACTACTTTAAAGGTTGCCTCCAGACTTGTCCCGTCTTCAAGCGTTACAACAAACGTCCATGTGCCCGGTGTCGTATTAACCCCGATTTTCCATTCCCATTCAATAAAGCCGGCTTCGTCTGCTTCTTTCCAGCCCAGATATTTAGCTGTACTCTGGCCGCTTTTATAAAAAATTGAAAGATTCGCCGCTGCTCCCGGTGGAACCTTAATCCTGATCACGCCCTGCTTATTGGCTACGCCCGGATCCGGTTTATCAAGAATGATAATATATGCCTGCGGCTCCTCATTCCCGTCTTCCCCGCTTTGTTCGGCGGCATCGGTATTCCCGATCCAGATTCGTTCAACACTGCCGGCTTCCAGGACGATTGCTTTATTCAGAAAGGGCACCTTCATCGGCAGCTCATAGCTGACCACTAATCCGAAGTACGGGCGCGAACCCTCCTTCAGCTCAGGAATTGTGACATTGGAGACATGTATCCGGTCATAATCCAGCCAATCCGTTGCCAGATAAGGCTTCATTAAAGGCTTCAGCGCAAGGTCAAGCACAGCCTGGGACGCCTCAGCCTGAAGCTCCTGCAGAGGGCCTTCCGCCCGCTGCACCGCAGCCCTGACCCATTCATCAATAGGTGAAGGCATTGTATCCGCGTAGCTGCCGCTCCACTCCTGAAGCGACAGGCGGGGAATACTCCACTTCCCGGACGGCTTCCCTGCATCCGGCGCTCCGCCGGGTCCTGCCGGATCTGCAACGCTGTTCTCTTCCTCAGCCAACCTCTGCGCGGCCAGTGCAGCCGGATAGATATGTGTCGAAATCATTTTTACTGTGTCGGATGCAGTGCTCTGCAGAGCCGTCGAATACAGCGTCATCTGAATGATATAGATCAAAAAAAGGACAAACAGCAGAAACACCGGAAGCACCATCGCTGCCTCAACTACCATACTCCCTTCATCCCGGCGTTTCTGCGCCTGCAGACTCCAGCACTCCATTCCGCCCTCCTTCTGCTGCTAATAAGAAAAATCCGCCTGCACAGCACGGTAATATACGTTGCCTTCTACTTCGCCCGGAAGCCCGGAGCTGTAATCCAGCAGCTTCACCGTCCCCGGCAAAAACCACAGCCTAAGACCCATGCGGATCTGGGCAGAAGCATAAGTAAATTTTTCCTGCGGGTTAATTCCCGTGTTCAGCCTGATTAGGGCAAGCATGCGGGACAGTTGGGCTTCACCTGCCCCATGCAGGAGCATGAATAACCTTAAATAACCGCGGTAGTCCAGCATAGTCGGCAAGTATTTGGATAATACGACTTCGCCAGCTTTGCTCAACTGAAGCATATCCTGAACCGCCTGCTCAACTCCGTACAGCAGCGCTGCGGCTAAAATAGCCAGCGGGTTGCTGAGCCGGGCATTCTCGATAAATCCCTCCATCGTCCGTATTGCCAGCCTCAGTGCAAAAATTTCACCATAGGCAGCGGCTATATTTCCTGCAGGATTATGGAATCCGTACAGAATATACTCCAGCTCCTGGGCATGTGGATCAAGCTGGCCGGACAGGGCGGAGAGCAGGCTGTCTCCGGAATCAGAAGCGGCGGCAGCCAGCAGGGAGAAGTCAAAATGCTGAAAATAAGCTGCCGAATACTCCGTCTGGAACAGCCTATCCCTTGCCCCCGTCATAATGCTGCCTATAGCCGCATATAGCCCGTCTACATCACTCATTGCGGAGCTGCCCGCAGTATATACATCCCTGCTCCCGGAATCTGTTGTCCGTGCATTATCCTCTGCCTGATTAAACCGGATACTGTCCTCGTAATATTGGCGGAGCGTGTTGTACCGCTGCTGCGCTGCTGCCGCGCTATCGCCGAGGCTGCGAAGCTGATCTATCAGCTTCATTGCATCTCCCAGCTTGGCTTTAGCCTGCTGCTCTATCTGCTTGCGTTCACTGTCGGCGGTACGGTGTGCCTCGATCTCAGCAGTCTCTGCGGATATAACTGCACCTGAGTTGCCGTAATTCAGCAGATAGCTGCTGACAGCTTGTGAAGCATCCAGCACAGCAGCACTCATCCGGGGAACATCGGCATAAAGTCCGGCAGCTTCTGCCAGAGCAGCAGGCAGAGCAGATACTGCCGGCTCCCCCCCCCCGGCGGCCTGTTCCTGAACGGTTATATTCCGTTCCAGCGTACTGAGCTCGCCCGGTGCAAGGAGCAGGTTGTCCTCCTGCTCACGCAGCTTAGACAAAACCTCTGTATCAAGTCCCTTATTACTGCTGCCGGGAATATTCCAGCTGTCCGCCGATTCCTGCCCGCTCTCAGCGCTGCTTACCCTGGACTGCTCAAGTAAAGTCTTCATCTGTGTGTTAAGTTCTGACGCTTCACGCAGCGCAGCCTTAGCTTCAGCCACATGAGAATCATGCTGCTGTCTGAAAGCAGACAGCACTTCCGGTATTCCGGTAAGCCGCTTCGCAGACTGCTGCAAATAGCGGCCGATGTCATACTGGTATCTTTCAGATTCCTTCTCTCTGTCACGGTACAGGTCGGTATAGTATTTGCCTACATAATCGTTATACATAGCCGCTATATCCGCAGCTGTTTCAACACTGCTTAGCGAACGGGTACCGATATAATCCTGCGGCGGATTCATAATGATCTGCTGCAGGCCTCTTGCACTCTCCGCTGCCTGCCGCCGATGTTCAAGCATCCGGTCAAGCGCTGCTTCACGCGCATCATACAGGGGCTGAAGCTTACCGAGGACCTTCGTTGAACGAGAAGCCTCCCCCATTGCAGCCGCCAGCGGCTTGAATTTGCCTGCCAGCTCAAGAGCAAAGTCAACCGGTGCTTTGTATTTCATCTCCTCCGCGATCTGCCGGCGGAAAATATCGTAACTGCCGATTGAACGGCTCCAGGCCAGGGAAGAGCTGTCCAGCTTGACCGGCAGCAGATTAAAGGCATCCCCCCGTCCGCTTTCGTACAGGTTGTCGTTGAGTACTCCGGATAGCAGCTGATCCCCGTTATCGCCTCCGAAAGCAAACAGTCCATAGCTTTGCTGAAGGCTCAGGTCATAGGAAGACATTACTGAGCGCACCGCCGCCCTGGCCAGTCTCTCCTGCTGTACACTCGCAGCAGCGATACGCGCATAATCAATCAATACAGCGGTGAACAGGAAGACAAAGGCGAGTACCATGATCAGAAAAACGGATACTGAGCCATCCTCTTTCATGCTGCATCCCGGTATCCGGTTGCTGTCTTGAGTTGTCTTTGTCCGGTTCATTGATCTCATCTGTACCCTCCGTCCTGTTCAGCTGGCCTCACTTCTTCAGAGTGTTCAGCATCTGGCCGGCCTCCTGCTTATCCATGCCCGTCCCGGAGCTGTTCTCCTGCTTACCGTTCTTAAATTTGGCGGCGTAATATCGCATCAGCTCAACTGTGCGGATAAATTCCACCGGTTCCGTGACAACCGCCTGTGTCGTTACTATTGGCTCTGCCTTATCCTCCATAAGCCTATCCAGCACTGGCAGCCGAAGTACACGCTGCAGCTCAGTGCTTATCCTGCGGCCGGAAAAATTGTAGCTGTAGTTCATCTCTCCAGTCATATTCGCCGGAAGCTTCTCCGCCGAATGCTCAAGCTTCAGCTTGGGCAAAGAACCTTGAGCCCCTGGTGCCGGTATCGCAAGCTCCACTCCCCCATTTACAGACCCTGTACCAAACAGGGAAGCAAGCAGCCCGTCTTCGCCGATCCGCCAGTACAACGAATCATAGCTCCCGGCCGGAAACGCTCCGCCGGCACCTTTATTACTGTTATCCCAGTTATAGGCAGCACGCTCAGCTGTGGCAGAAGAAAACTGCAGCAGCATTGTCCGCTGATAGGTATATAAGCTGAAGAAAAGAAGCAGCATTGTAATCATCATAATGATAGGAAGCAGCAAAGACGCTTCAACTGTGAAACTGCCTTCATCACTCCGCAGATCCATTACTCAAAAACTTCCTGGCTCTTGCTTCCCGCCGTACTGATTAAATCCTTGACCACCTTAGTAATTTCCGTACGGAATACCAGAACCACTGCGATCAATACCGCAATAATCATGATCATTTCCAGCGTACCCAGCCCTTCCTCATCCTTCCACAACCGTTTGGCAGCTTCTGCTATCATTAATTTCATTTTCCTCATCCTCCTACATTTTGAGCATCATGATTGCCGGTGTTCCCACCAGCACAATAACAATTAAAAAGATAAGCACCATCGGAAATACCAGCTTCGAGGAAGCCTGTTCCCCGCGCGTACGGCTAAGCGCTTTTCTCTTCTCCCATAACATCCGTGAGAGATCACGCAGCGAAAGTACAAAATCCGCACCGCCCCTGCGGTAATTCAGCAGTACTGTAGTTGTAAACAGCGACGCCTCCTGCACGGCACAGCGTTTGCTGAACTGTTCAAATGCCTGCTGGAAGGAATAGCCGCTCTCCCATTCGGTAATCATTGTAAAAAGCTCCTTGTAGAGCGGATGGCTGTAGTCACCCCTGCGGCTCTCCACACAGCGGATAATGGCCCGCTGCACGGTCTCGCCGGCGCCAACCAGCAATACGATGCTGTTGAGCAGCTCCGGCAGCTCAAGCACAATATTCTGCTCCCGCAGCCTTACCTTTTTGTGCAGGTCACTGACGAGAGCAACCGGGAGAATCAGGGCCAGGAGCACCCCAAGAATAATTCCGGTCTCCTCGCCGCTGAGCAGGGTCAGCAAGCTTCCGCCCAGCAGGAACAGCCAGCTGAAGCAGAGCATCTCCCCCATAAAGAGCAGCGTCCGCTCCGAACTGTAGCGCAAGCCATAGCTGCGCTGCAGCGAGCGTTGTATTCTCAGCACCACCGTGGGCAGATAGCTGGCAATCTTCCATTTCTCAACCAGCAGCAGGAAGGGCACTCCGGCGGCGCGCAGCTTCAATCCCTCCATCGTCAGGCCTCGCAGTACGTCATAACGGCTGCCGCATCTCAGGCGCAGCAGCAGCCAGCCGAGAATCAGTACAATTACTGCGGCACCGCTTATCCATTGCATTTCCCCACCTCCTCACAGCCCTAGAGCGGAATATCCATGATCTTGGATGTCCAGCGGTAGCACAGGTATAGTCCGGCCAGCGAAAGAGTTGAGATCGCCATGCCTGCCCCTGTATACATCGGCTGCATATAGTCGCTTGCCGTCAGGCTCATGAAGAGTACCATCAGCAGCGGGGCGGCCAGCAGGGCTTTGGCTTCGAACTTCTTCTGGGCAATGCTTACGGCAATATCCTGCTGGATATCCAGCTTCTCCCCGATAATAGAGGAGGTCCGGCGTACCACCTCAACCAGATCTCCGCCGGTTCGTTTGCAGACGGTGAACACATCGGCAAACCGCTCCACATCCTCCATTCCGGACCGGCGGCTGAAATCATGCAGCGCCTCTTCGATCGGCTGATTGTACTCCATCCGCGTGCAGATAATGGTCAGCTCCGAGAGCATGTCACTGTTCCCTTCCGGATCAAGCATCTGCAGATCAGCCACAGCTTCGCGGAACGCATTCTCCACTGAACGCCCGGCTGACAGTGAGGAGGAAAGAGAAAACAAAGTCTGCTTAAACTGCAGATTAAGTGCAGCGCGCCTTCGGTCCCGCAAATAATTGCGCAACAGCCCCGGTGCATAAGCTGCCCCCGGCACCAGCAGCAACGAAATCAGCAGCTGATGATAGAACAGATAACCGATGCCGAACATCAGCAGCCCGCCGGCCAGCACCGCTGATATTTTCAGGCGCGGAGATAAGGCATACACTGTATAATCCGGCAGCTGCGTCCCGCTGTCCGGCTTCTTCTTGTCTGATAGATCCCGCTGCCCGGGCCTTTGCTGCGTCTGCCGTCTGTGCATCTGCTTCAGCATACCGGCTCCTTCACCTCCATAGCCGATGCAAATTCCTTCAGCGGATAATGGTGTATACCGGCCATCCCCAGCTTGCCGGTATGCATCAGCGGATTGCCGCATGCAGCCAGCTTGCCTTCAACCACTCCATCACGTTCCCCCGCTTCACGGAATTGGTACAACGGGTTAAGCACCACCTCCCCTTCCCTTAATCCGGCAACCTCGCAGATTTCTACTACCCTGCGTGAGCGGTCCCTCAGCCTGGAGAGATGCACGAATACATCGATAGCAGAGCTGATCTGCTGCCGGACTACGGCAACAGGAAGGTCCGCTGCACTAAGCACCATCGTCTCCAGCCGGCTGACCATATCCCGCGCACTGTTGGAGTGTCCTGTAGATAAGCTTCCGGCATGGCCTGTGTTCATCGCCTGCAGCATATCGAGACATTCAGCTCCCCGGACCTCACCCACTACAATGCGGTTAGGCCTCATCCGCAGGGAGGAGCGGATCAGATCGCGGATGCTGATCTCTCCGCGCCCCTCCGTGTTGGCATTTCTCGTCTCGAGAGAAACCAGATTAGGTACAGTAACAATCTGCAGCTCCGCTGAATCTTCAATGGTAATGACCCGCTCCTGTGGCGGGATGAACTGGGACAAGGCGTTTAGAAATGTAGTCTTCCCGGAGCCCGTTCCGCCGCTTATAAAAATATTGTAGCCGGCAGCTACCAAGGTCTGCAGCAGCTCTGCCGCCTCTTTGCCTAGCGCCCCCCGGCGCACCAGATCATTCATGGTCATCGGTGTTTCGGGGAATTTGCGGATCGTCATCGCCGGCCCCTTCAAGGCAACCGGGGGCAGCACCACGTTGACCCGGGAACCGTCACGCAGCCGTGCATCTACAATCGGAGTAGAATCATTGACCACGCGGTCCACACCGGAGACCACTGACTGGATAATATCCTCCAGCCGGCTCCTCGATTCAAAAGCCAGCGGCAGCCGCCGGATCTGTCCCTCCTCCTCTACAAATATCTCCTCATGGCTGTTGATCATAATCTCGGTAATAGCCGGATTATCAACGAGCGGCTGCAGGATATCCAGCCCCCGGAAGGAATCGAACAGTTTTTTTACCAGCTCATGCTTCTCCTGGGCAGTCAAATAACGTAAGCTCTGCATCTCTAGAATAGTCTGTTCGATATAGCGGCTAAGCTCACGGTTCCCGACAGCAGAAGTAACATCAAGCCCCGCACGGATCTCACGCTTCAGCCTTCTGAATAATTCCTCATTCATACCGGCTACCCGTGAACACTCCCGGCAGCAGCGGCTCGACAATATCACGGCATATCTGCTCTACCCCTGCTATAAAGGGCGGAGATTCCAGGCACAGCTCCACATGATGCTGCAAAGCCCAGGACGGGATATAGGGAAGCTGGTTATCCGGTGTTATGCCCCCGGGAGCAGGGTTATTTTTGCCGGATGCTCCGGCAAAGTTCAGAATGAACCGGCTTTTATCCTGAAGATCCTGCGGCCATCCTGAATGGGCGTTGCTGCCGTGCTGCAGCCATTTCTCTGTCTTATACAAGCTTTGCTCATCATTTCTGAGCATCCAGAGCAGTATCCCGCAGCGCTTCAGTACAGCCTGGCTGCGTTCTTCCTCCAGACTGCCGGTATCAACCAGCACTACGTCATAGTTGCCCGCCGCACTAAGCAGATTCAATAAATCCAGCGTATCCGGCTGTGTCATTTGCAGCATTTCCTTAAAATTCTCTACAGGCCTGAACCCGTCACAGCGAAGAGCTTCATGTCTGCATACATATTTGCCAAGCTCAAGCTTTACCGCCGCATCCTCAGTTCCATCCGCTTGCCTTACCTTCAGCTCATACAGCAGCCGTTCCAGGCCTTGCGCCTTGTGTGAGGGCATTTGCACCAGCAGCCCGCTGCTGTCAACACTCTCCAGGTTCAAATAAAATACTGACAATCCCCTTGCCGCCAGCTGTTTGGACATATTAAGCGACAGCGTTGTTTTGCCGCTACTGCCGCTGGCCGAGACGATTCCGAGCAGCAGTGTTTCCTCTCTGAGGGCAGATTCTGCTCTGGGCCGCCTTACTTCGCATAACTGGAGTACAGCTTCCAGCAGTGAGGGCAAAGCCTGATATTTCTGAATGACCGTCCCGCCGGCCAGATTTGTACCGTTACCGGCTATTCTCCCGTCCTCGCTGAGAACAGCCCAAGGTACTTTGCTCCTTCCTTCTACCAGCCAGGATTCAATAAAAGAAGGATCGCCCACTACCGCATCCGCCGGTTCGCCGCTGGCCATAAACTCCATGAAGGTATCCGGCCTGCTGAACGCGGAAATCCGCAGCAGCTCCCCGTAATCACTGTGATGCACATAATGCAGCAAAGGCTCAATATA
Source organism: Paenibacillus camerounensis (assembly GCF_000723885.1). Lineage (GTDB taxonomy): Bacteria > Bacillota > Bacilli > Paenibacillales > Paenibacillaceae > Paenibacillus_AQ > Paenibacillus_AQ camerounensis. Next base: position 22,591 of record NZ_CCDG010000019.1, on the reverse strand, counting down.
TTGACTCTCGCGAACGGCCAGCACAATCCTCGCTGCCATAATAACCACTCTCCTTTCAGACAAAGCAAAAAAAGCACCGTCAATAACCGCAGTAATACGGTCATTGAACGGTGCTTCCGCTCGTAATCCTATAATTTACAGCTATAGTAGCATATATGCAGTAGAGCGGCAATCCTTTTTTTCAAAAAACAGTATTTACCTCGCTATACCTCTACTGGAACAGCATGTCCGCAATAGGATATATCCCCAAATTACATTAGGTGTTATACTTTTATTTGGTAAACTTTTCCCATACCAACACTTTCATTTAAAAGGAGACCTCACACAGATGAAATTACTACCCGGTTTTATTGCCGCACTTACCTTATCCGGCGCAATCAGCCTTTCGGCTTCCGCCGCAGAGAAACCGATTACAGTCCAGATCGACCAGGAACAGCTGCAGCTGACCACAAACGCCCCGCTCAATGACGGCCATGCCATCCTTGTACCGATGCGCCCTATTTTTGAGAAGCTGGGACTTAGTGTTGTATTTGATGCCAAGACCAGCACCATTACCGCAACAAAAGAGGGCCTGGTTATCAAGCTGCAGCTCGGCAGCAAAAACGCCAGCATTAACGGCATTGTGAAGCCGCTCCAGACCGCTCCAAAAATGATAAAGAATGTTACTTATGTGCCAGTCCGTTTTGTAAGTGAAGCTACCGGCAATAACGTGGTCTGGAATGCAACTACGAGAACTGTCGAAATTACCAGTCTGCAGGGCACCGATGATACAGTCTCAGTAGCCGATTTCTTCAGTAATTATGTAAAATACTCAAACGAAGAGAACTATGAAGGCTTCATGAGCCTGATTGACTCCAAATCGCCGATTGCCCAGATCGGTCCGCAGATCAAGCAGCAGTTCGAAACCTATAACCTCAAAAATTCGGTTGACCAGCTCAATATCATCGAGCTTAAAGCCAATGAAGCAACTGTACATACCATCGAATCCACCGAAAAAATCAGCGGGCCGTTTATGCCGAACAGCCAGACTGAATATATTTACTCCCTGACACGCAGCACTAAGGACGCTGACTGGAAAATCAGCAATCTCCAGCTTCAGGCCGTGCAGTACAGCCTCCCGGAAAGCGCTCTGACAGCAGCCGTAACGGTTCCAAAGGCAGATGAAGATGCGATCAAGGCTGTATTTGCCGCCAATGTCGATTACACCAATAAAGAAGACCTGGATGGCTTAATGTCCACCATAGACGAGAACTCTGCGGGTTATGAGCAGAATAAGCTTGTAGCGGCCCAGCTGTTCCAGGCTTATGACCTTGAGGGCACCATTGAATCCTCGAAAGTCATCGACTACCAAGGTGATACTGCTGTGTTGTATTCAGTGCAAACCATTAAGAAGCTTAAAGGTCCGCAGTTCCAGGATAACCGCAATACTACCATTACTACACTCACCAAATCTGCAGACGGCAAATGGAAGCTTGTGCAGAGCTTCCTGCTTTCAACTGAACCGCTTAAATAGCACATTGAATCACATCAGGGCATAGAACATATGAATTTTTACATTGGCACACAAAAAAGCAGCGGGAGCTCCTCCGCTGCTTTTTTGAAATTCCCGCTCACAGGAACCTGCTCCTAATCTCCGGCGATGGAATCAGGCATGTCTCATCCCGTCCAAACCACCGGTAACGGTTCCTGGCTACAAACCGGTATAGTCTATCACGCAGCGGGCGGGGTACAATAATGAAGGCATAAACGCAAGGATACGGATACCGCAGTTTACGGGCAATTCGCAGCACAGCAGAAGATTCCGTGTACACTCTGCCGTTCTCAAGAAGGATTACCGTATCCAGCCGGCCAGCCTCAAGCCCTGCAGCCAGCAGATGTGCCCGCCCTTGTTCACCCTGAAGCGGAGCAAACTTAATACGGCCCTTAGGATCTCGCGGAATAATGAACCTGACCAGCCCCTGGCACAGATGGCAGACCCCGTCGATCAGCACAACGCTCTGCCCTGCTTCCGGACTTTTATCCTTTTCCAAACGCTGCACCCCCTCCAGGCACCTTTCTATTTCCTGCTATCCATATATAAAACAAAAACGCGGGATAGCTCCCGCGCATTCATTGTCCGTCCGTTACCCTTATTCAGCAATTGCCTTTTCGATCCACTGGTCACCGATCATCTGATCTTCGAATTCAGCAGTGTAGGCTTCCATGCATTTACAGATGAAGTCCTTGCGGCACACCGGGCATGGGGTTTTGAGCAGGCGGCTGATGTTCGTCATTTTCCATTCCGGATTCCGGCTGTAGAACGCGCGGCATTGTGTTCCGTCAGCAGTCTTAATAATAAATTCGTACAAGCCCTCTTTATCATTGCTGCTGGCTTTCGTCACATTCGTAATTTTCGGTCTGTAAGACATCTTCATCACCCATTATCTAAATTTTTGGTTCTAATAGCACACGTAGCTTTAACAGATACTTAGACATAATAAAGATTTTTGGGGTTGATGTCAACCGAAGTACGCGCTGCCGCCTGCCAATTATCCCGTTTATCCGGTTTCCGACTATATTTAGCCATTATTCCCTAAAATAGAGCTTTATACTGTCCTTATATCACATTTAGCTCAACTTCAATATTTCCGCGGGTCGCTTTGGAGTACGGGCAGAAATCATGCGCTTTTCGGGCCAGTTCCTCAGCCTTGGAACGCTCAACGCCCGGTATGCTGATGTCCAGCTTCACACCCAGCTTAAAGCCGCCGTCACTCTCATCCTTGCCGATCATTACATTAGAAGTAACCGTAACATCCTGAAGCTTCACGCCTTCTTTACGGGCAATATTGGCAAGCGCACTCTCATAACAGGCCCCGTAGCCCGCTGCGAACAGTTGCTCAGGATTTGTGCCGTTCCCGCCGGGTCCGCCAAGCTCCTTAGGCATCTTCAGATCATGCTTCAACACACCGTCCGAAGATTCTACAGAACCTTCACGTCCCCCCCGGACAGTTGCTGTCGCTGTATACAAAGCCTTCGAATTTAATGTGCTCATCGTTGATCGTCTCCTTTTATAGTGAGTTTTGGTCGTACACACCTTAACTTTAAACCTCAGGTTAATTTTGAAACGATAATACCGCTCTTGTCACAATCCGGATGTTTGCATTCCATAATAAATAGTGTAAAATTAAATTGTGATAAATTTATGTTCGGGAGGCCAAATTCATGAGTATTTATGATTATGAAGCTAATACCCTGCGCGGCCAGGAAGAGTCGATGTCCAAGTACAAAGGTAAAGTGCTGCTCGTTGTGAACACAGCCAGTAAATGCGGCTTCACCCCCCAGTATAAGGGTCTCCAGGAGGTCTACGATAAATTCAAGGACCGCGGTTTTGAAGTGCTAGGTTTTCCGAGTAACCAGTTTGCCAGCCAAGAGCCGGGCCAAAGCGAGGATATCGCCGAATTCTGCGAGATTAATTATGGAGTAACCTTTCCGATGTACGAAAAAGTTGATGTAAAAGGCGACAGTGCACATCCGCTGTTCAAATATCTGTCCAAGGAAGCACCAGGCGTACTGGGCTCCAAAAGTGTGAAGTGGAACTTCACCAAGTTTCTGGTGGATCAGGAAGGCCGTGTGCTGAAGCGGTTTGCCCCTTCGACCACTCCGGATCAGATTGAAGCCGATATCGCTAAGCTGCTGGACTAATTCATTTTACCGTTGACCATACAAAAAACTCCCTGTAACAGCCTGCCGGCCATGTACGGGGAGTTTTTTTATCACACAAAATTACCACTTCATAAGAACGGCAACAATGGCGATTAATGCAGGTACGGCTTGAATATACAAAATTGTCTTTTTGGCAGTCAGACTGCCCACAATTCCGGCAATCATTACGCAGCCGAGAAAAAACAGCTGAATATGCTGGCCGACAGCTACATCCGGATACACGATCCCCCAGATCAGCCCCGCTGCCAGAAACCCGTTATACAACCCCTGGTTAAAAGCAAGCCCCTTTGAATCCTGTGCCGCCTGTGCCGTAGTCCCAAATGCCTTCTGCCCCTTCGGTGTCGCCCACAGGAACATCTCCAGATAAAGGATGTAAATATGTAACAACGCAATTACCGCAACCAATACTACACTAACAGTCATGTAATTCCCTCCAAGATTAAATGTAATCACATTATATCACTAACAATAATATTTTACACAATTAATTTCAGATTAATATATCTTTTCGTTTCCATAAAATAATCTGGCATTTATCTTAGACAAGCTACATCACCAGCCAAGTCTTAGCATCCTCTGGATCGTCATAATATTGAATTGCTGCCGCAGCTTGGCCGGCATGCTTACGCAAATACCTGTGCAGCCGATGTCTGCTGAAATAATTCCCGACAATCGCCAGCTTTCGGATATGCGGCTGAAGCCTGATCAGGTTCCCTGAAAGTTCACGCATCACTTCCTTCGTAAGCCGTGTTTCATATAAATCTACCCATACAGCAAGGCGTTTAGGCTGCCCTAAAATAAAAGCCTCCTCCGCTTTCATTAAATCAAACAAAGCTTTGCTGTCGGTATGAAAGCTGCCGTACTTCAAACAGTGTATCTCTCCGCCCTTATAATAATACGGAAAAATAGAGCCTCCGGGAGATTTGAGAATCATCGAATATTCCTCCATATAATCAGTTTTAGGTTATAGTAAAAAAACAACAGGGCACCAACTCTCATCTAGAGAATTACTGCCCTGTTGTTCTGTACAAATTATTATGCGGTAGAGAGGACTCGAACCTCCACGGGTATACACCCACTACCCCCTCAAGATAGCGTGTCTGCCATTCCACCACTACCGCGCGGTGTCTTACAAAAGGTAAAGCTTTGTTTGAGGTCAACATTCAATATTATAAACCGGTTTGCAGTAAATGTAAAGATGCCGGCTTAGGAATTTTCCTCTGCCTGCTTTTGTTTACGGTATCGGGTAAATGCTATGTATTCCTCGATAAACTCTTGCTCTTTGGGCAGCAGCTCTTCACTGTGGCAACTCAATTGCCGCATTTGGGCAGACAAATACGCTTCTCCTTCTTCACGAACCCCATCAGCAGCCGCTTTACCCAAAATCAGCCAATCCAGACTGACATGAAAAAATTCAGCGATGCGGATCAGATGCTGCGTTCCCGGTGTAGACTTTCCGCGCCTCCAGTCCCCGAAATTGCCTGAGCTGATATGGAGCTGCTCATAGAATAGCTTTTTGGTAATTCCCTTCTGCTTAATCAGATATTCAATCCGATCATAGATCGTCTGCATCGTTCAACCGCCTTCCACAGCATTTTTTTGACGCAAATACGTTATTTAGATTGTAAAATGACGTAAAAAAGTGTATAATTGGTTATTATTAGTTCCAGATGATTATATCATACGGCTGGATGGTCGATAAGAGGTGAAGCCTGTTGAACAGCAAACGTCCCGTGACCCCCTATGGCTGGGCAATCAAACAGAGGCTGACAGAATTACAGCTGGATCAGAAGAAATTCTGCGAGCTGCACGAAATACCGCCCTACCGCCTGTCTAATCTGATTCATGGTACACGGAAGGCTGAACGCTACAGGCGTCTGGTGTCAGAGCTTCTGAACCTGCCTCCGTACTGACAGCCCATCCTGCATGCACTCAAGGAGCGATAACCTTGCCATTAAGCTTATCTACAGCCCTCACTGCTTCTCTTAACGCCCTGACACATAAAGCGCTGGTTATAGACAGAACCGGAATCATCCTGTTTATGAATAATCATTGGAAGACGTTCCCGGAGCATTACAGGCTGTCACAAGCGGGCGGAATGACGGGAAGCCACTATCTGCAGCTCTTTGAAGAGTGGATCACCATCCCCGTCCAGCTCACAGCACTGGCTAATGCTGTACAGGACATCCTTCAGGGCGGACGTTTGATTTCCAGCTCTGATTTTTTTCTGCATATCCCTGACCAACCTGACCGTGTGTTCAGCCTGGACGCTTTTCCGTTATTCACTGAGCGCTCCTGCGGAATTCAGTCACTTGTTCTTTCCCTGCACGATAAAGGTCCTGCTGAGCCCCGCCAGCATGAGCACACCCGCAGCTGTCATCCTTTGCGTCCCCGCCGTATTACCGGCAGTCTCGTGCCCATATGCGCGTCCTGCAAATCTGTCCGCAGCAGCCTGGAAGAATGGATCACTGTTGAGCGGTTTCTTCATGCCCAGCTTTCCCTGCAATTCACCCATGATATTTGCCCGGATTGCATCCGCCAGCTGTATCCCCAATATGCCGGAGTTCTGAACCAGTAATATTCTAAAACTTCTGCGCACAAAACAAAAGGAACGAAATCCTTGAGACCAAGGCTTCCGTTCCTTTAATTATGCGGTAGAGAGGACTCGAACCTCCACGAGCATACGCCCACTACCCCCTCAAGATAGCGTGTCTGCCATTCCACCACTACCGCATATATGGTGACCCGTAGGGGATTCGAACCCCTGTTACCTCCGTGAAAGGGAGGTGTCTTAACCCCTTGACCAACGGGCCTTATTCATAATTTGTGTTTACCACAACAAAAATGAGTATATCAAACTCCGCTAGCTTTGACAAGTGCTTTTTTCTGAATCGTGAAATCCTGAAAATATCCGGGAGGCGGATGCGGAAAATACCAACACCGCCCCTCCCGTCCAAAGACTGTATAGACTGCATTGAAGACATGCCCGCTCATAATTGCCTTAGCTGCCCGGCAAAGCCAGCGCCTCAGCTCCGTCAACCGGCTCATAGCCTAGGCTCTTGGCTACCGCGGTATTCGTCACCTGCCCGGCTGCTACGTTAAGCCCGCGGGCCAGTGCCGGATTGTCAAGCACTGCCTTGCGAATGCCCGAACCGGCAATCTGCAGTGCATACGGCACTGTCACATTAGTGAGCGCAAGCGTCGAGGTACGGGCCACTGCCCCCGGCATATTGGCTACTGCATAATGCACGACGCCGTGTTTTACATATGTCGGATTCTCATGGGTAGTTGTACGGTCAATGGTTTCGATGGAGCCGCCCTGGTCAATCGCCACATCCACTATGACAGAGCCTTCACTCATCTGCTGTACCATATACTCCTTCACCAGCTTGGGGGCACGGGCGCCGGGAATCAGCACGGCCCCTATCAGCAGATCGGCTTTGCGTACCGCCTGCTCTAGATGATAGGAATCCGACATGATTGTAATGAGGCGCCCGCCAAAAATATCATCCAGATAGCGGAGCCGGGCGGCATTGTTATCGAGTATAGTCACTCTTGCACCAAGTCCCAGCGCCATTTTAGCCGCATTTGTACCGACAACGCCCCCGCCCACGATTACGACCTCACCGGGCTGTACCCCGGGCACGCCGCTCAGCAGAACCCCCTTCCCGCCCTGCGGCTTTTCCAGCAGCCTTGCTCCGATCTGAACTGCCATCCGCCCCGCAACCTCACTCATCGGGGTCAGCAGCGGCAGCGAGCCGTCCGCAAGCTGGATGGTTTCATAGCCAACAGCTGTAACTCCTCCGTCCACCAGCGCTTTGGTAAGCTCTGCCTCAGGCGCAAGATGCAGATAAGTGAACAGAATAAGGCCCTTGCGGAAAAAAACATATTCTTCAGCCAGCGGCTCTTTCACTTTAAGGACCATTTCCGCTTCATTCCATACTTGAGCAGCTTCCGGATACAACACTGCGCCCTTATTCAAGTACTCTCCGTCACTGAAGCCGCTGCCGGCCCCAGCCGACTGCTCAATCAGCACCTTATGGCCGGCTTTACAGAGGGCTTCCACTCCCGCCGGGGTGAGAGCTACACGGTTTTCGTTGTTTTTGAGCTCTTTCGGTACTCCGATAATCATGTCTGTTCCTCCTCTATTCAGGATGACAAAAGAAAGGCCCGCAAAGGAGCCTTTCTCTGTAGAGTCCATTATTCATTCCCCACATCATATGCGGAAGAATCGCTTAAGGATTAACCTTTGCTTCAAAAGTCTGAACACCGCCGACAAATTTCAGCACGACAGCAGCTTTAACCGGGTCATGGGTTTCGTTCAGAGTGATTTTACCGGTAGCCAGCTGCAGATCCTTGGTTGCTGCCAGAGCATCCTTGATCTTAGCCGGATCAGCTTCACCTGCACGGGTGATTGCATCAGCAACCAGCTTAAGCGCATCATAGCCGAGAGCCGCCATACCGTCAGGTACTGCACCGCCGTTAGCTGCTTTGTAAGCATCAACGAACGTGGTTACTTCTGTTGCCGTATCTTCAGGTGAATAGTGGTTGGACATAAAAGTGTTCTCTAGCGCTGCTGCACCGGCAATTTCAGCCAGCTGCGGGGAATCCCAGCCGTCGCCGCCCAGGAACGGTACAGTAATACCCATCTCACGGGCCTGCTTCACGATTTTACCCACCTCTTCATAGTAGCCCGGCAGATAGATAACATCCGGATTAGAGGCTTTGATGCGGGTCAGAACCGCTTTGAAGTCAGAGTCTTTCTGCTGATAGGATTCCTGGCTCAGAATTTCTCCGCCGTTAGCCTTGAAGGTTTCTTCAAAGAACTTCTGCAGACCCTTGGAGTAGTCACTCGAAGTATCTGTATAGATCACTGCCGTTTTAGCACTGAGATTGTTGCTTGCAAAGTTAGCCATAACCTGGCCTTGGAACGGATCGATAAAGGCTGCGCGGAATACCCATTCGTTCACATCGCCGCTGCGCTCGTCAACTGTAACCTTAGGGTTGGTTGCACCAACAGCTACAAGCGGAATCTGCTTCTCGGTAGCAACCGGAACGATCCCAAGTGTGTTCGTAGAAGTGGATGCACCGATAATTGTAACCACTTTATCGTTGGTGATCAGCTTCTGTGCTGCCTGAGTTGCCTCTTCAGATTTCGAGGCATTGTCGGCAATAACCAGCTCAAGCTGCTTGCCCAGAATACCGCCGGCTGCATTGATCTGGTCTACAGCGAGCTGAGCGCCCTTGGATGCGGAGTCGCCGAAAGAAGCCTGGCCGCCTGTAAGCTCAAGGTCGGCACCGATTTTGATTGTGCCCCCGGCAGCTGCATTACCGCCGCTTGCAGAGTTAGCGCTGTTCTCTGTGTTGTTGCCGCAGCCTGATGCCAATACCGCAGTCAATACTGTTGACAAAATGATGGCCCCAATTTTTTTCATAGTTTCTCCCAGCCTCCCGAATAATATTATTTCTATGTGTTGGATCTGTGATGCTTCAGATACATTTATCTAGTGGCCGAGATAGGCCATTTTGATCTCTTCCGAATCTGCCAATTCCTTGGCGTCTCCCTCCAGAACCACTTTTCCGGTTTCCAGCACATAGGCGCGGTGAGCAATCTTAAGTGCTTGATGGGCGTTCTGCTCAACCAGCAGCACCGTTGTACCGGCTGCGTTAACCTCCTGTATAATCTTAAAAATATCCTGCACCAGCAGCGGGGCAAGGCCCATTGAAGGCTCATCCAGCAGCAGCAGCTTAGGGTGTCCCATAATAGCACGGCCCATGGCCAGCATCTGCTGTTCACCGCCGGACAACGTTCCGGCCTGCTGCTTTTTACGCTCAAGCAGTCTCGGGAACATGCTGTAGACTCTCTCGAAATCAGCGGAAAGGCTTTTACCGTCCTGTAGGTAAGCCCCGAGCTCAAGATTTTCCTCTACTGACATATTGGCGAACACGCGCCGGCCTTCCGGGCAATGAATCAGCCCCTGCTTCACTATTGACTGAACACTCTGGCTCGTGATGGATTTACCCAGAAACTCAATACTGCCGGTCTTAGGCTTAAGCAGCCCGGACAGCGTCTTGAGCAGCGTGGATTTCCCTGCGCCGTTGGCGCCGATCAGCGTCACAATCTCTCCCTGGTTAACCTGAATACTGAGATCCTTTAATGCGTGAATGGCTCCGTAGTAAACGTTGATTCCCTGTACTGTAAGCATCCCTTTACGCCTCCTGTCCCAAATACGCTTCAATAACCTTCGGATTGTTCCGGATTTCCACCGGTGTTCCGTCGGCGATAAGGACTCCGCGGTCCAGGACATAGATCCGGTTGCAGACACCCATAACCAGTGACATATCATGCTCGATCAGGAGAATCGTCAGATCGAATTCTTCCCGGATCCAGGCTATCAGGTTCATCAGATCCCGGGTTTCATTCGGGTTCATACCGGCAGCCGGTTCATCCAGCAGCAGGAGCTTAGGTCCGGCCGCAAGCGCACGGGCTATTTCCAGACGGCGCTGATTACCATAACTGAGGTTGCCTGCCGTCTCCTGGGCCTGATCAGCGAGGCTGAATATTTTGAGAATATCCATCGCCTTTTGCGTGATTTCCTCTTCACCCTTGAAGTGCTTCGGAAGCCGGAGCATGGAGCTGAATAAGGAATGTCTGGCATGCTGGTGGAAGGCGATTTTGACATTTTCCAGTACAGTCATAGCTGTAAACAGCCGGATGTTCTGGAATGTGCGCGCCGCACCTTTATGATTGATCTTAAAGGGCTTCATGCCGCCTACCGACTCGTTGTTAAGCAGAATCTTACCGGTAGAGGGCGGGTACACCCCGGTTAACAGGTTGAATAATGTTGTTTTGCCGGCGCCGTTCGGTCCGATCAGGCCGATGAGCTCCCCCTTGTTAATATGAAGGGAAACTTCACTCAGCGCCTTGAGGCCTCCAAAGGAACGGCTGGCCCCTTTAACGTCAAGGAGTACTGCTGTCGATGCTGCCATTGCCCTTTGCCTCCTTTTTACCGAGCTTGCCGAAATTAATTTTGGTTTTGCCAAGCAGGCCGCTCGGACGGAAAATCATCATCAGAATCAGAACGATGGAGTAGATAATCATCCGCCATTCCGGGAATTCACGCAGATACGTGTAGAGCAGCGTAACGAATACTGCCCCTACAATAGATCCCGCCGTACTGCCCAGACCTCCTAGAACGACCATTACGAGAATTTCAAATGATTTCAGGAAGTTGAAGCTGCCGGGAGTAATAACATAGAAGGTATGCGCCGACAAACCGCCCGCCATCCCTGCAAACAAAGCACCGATGGTAAATGCAATGACCTTATACAATGTGGTATTAATCCCCATCGCTTCTGCGGCAATTTCATTCTCGCGGATAGCCAGACAGGCACGGCCATGCGTGGAGCGGATGAAGTTGTTAATAAGAATAACCGTGAACAAGGTAAAGAAGAAAATGATTGTCCAGGTGGTTTTTGCCGGAATTCCGCTCAGACCGGAAGCACCGCCTACATATTCTGTATTTAGCAGAACAATCCGGATGATCTCGCCAAAACCCAGTGTAGCAATCGCCAGATAATCGCCGTTGAGACGAAGCGTCGGCATCCCGATCAACACCCCGAAGACCGCGGCCACGATACCGCCGGCAATGATAGCCAGAACAAACGGCACATCGTAATCAAGTGTCAGTATAGCCGAGGTGTAGGCACCGACGGACATAAATCCGGCATGCCCGATCGAGAACTGTCCGGTAATCCCGTTAATCAGGTTCAGCGAAACTGCCAGCATTACGTTAACGCCTACCAGAAGCAGCATTGAGCGGGTTACATCATTGAATATTCCAATTGTTAGGAGAACTTGAACTAAACCATAGAACGCAAGGGCAACGATAATGCCCAGCCAGAATTTTGTATTCAGCTTCTTCATGCTGTTCCCCACCTACACTTTCTCCCGGACATTCTTGCCGAACAGCCCGGATGGTTTGAAGATTAGGATCAGAATCAGCACGGCAAAAGCAACACCGTCACGCCAGGATGAATAGCCAAGCGATGAAATTTCAGTCTCAACTGTTCCCAGCAGCAATCCGCCGACAAGCGCGCCCGGAATGCTTCCGATTCCTCCAAGTACTGCCGCTACAAAAGCTTTGAGGCCCGGCATTACACCCATAAGCGGATCAACCGAGTTATACGTCATACCGAAGATTACGCCGGCAGCTGCAGCAAGCGCCGACCCGATGGCAAAGGTTGCCGAGATGGTGCGGTCTACGTTGATCCCCATCAACCGTGCCGCTTCCATATCAAACGATACGGCCCGCATGGCCTTACCGGTCTTCGTATAACGAACGATATATTGCAGAATAATCATCAGTACAATGGTAGTAATCAGAATCATAACCTGATTGGAATCGACTTGGATCGAACTTCCGAACAGCTGATACTGCTTCTTCACCATAATATCCGGGAACCCTTTCGCTTGCGGTCCGAGGATAAGCACTCCGACATATTCCAGAAGGAACGATACGCCGATCGCTGTTATAAGTGCGGCTATTCTGGTGGACTTGCGCAGCGGCTTATATGCAAGCCGTTCAATAGTGATCCCAAGCAGTGAGCTCATCGTCATTGATATGATCAGCGACAGCAGCAGCACCAGTACCGGAGGAAGCCCGGCATTTGACAGAAACTTGGCACTGTACAGGCCGATGAACGACCCGACCATAAAAATGTCGCCGTGAGCAAAGTTGATCAGCTTGATAATCCCGTAAACCATTGTGTAGCCAAGGGCGATCAGAGCGTAAATGCTGCCTACGGAAATCCCGTTAATTAATTGCTGAATGAAGTACTCCATCGCCATCCCCTTTTCCCCATAGTAATCAAAAAACCCCTTCCTCTGTCTCCCAATCTGTTTTTCTTTCTAAGATGTCATTTATATTAACACATGGTTTTTGGTGCGTCACTAAAAAATGCAAGCTTTTAATATAATTTTCGAAAATTAGCGTTATATTACTTAACAGGTAATGTAAACTATAGGTTACAAAATCTACAAAAGGTATGAAAACGAGAGGATTTCGGAGTAAAACAGAGGATTCAGGAGGAGTGTTCTTTTGAATTTTCTTCCCTTTTCTAATACAATACTTTATTTTCGCTCAAATAATATAACATTTGTCTCTTCACAGCATCAATTCTTCAACTAATTAAAGGAATAACGAGTTACATCGCTAGAATTACATAGGTTCGAATAGTATAATGTAGTTTTAGGCTAGAAAAGCTAACATTCGACACCAAATTGTGACAAACCCCCTCTTTCGCCTTCATCCGAGCCCACATAACTATTTTTGCAAAATATTTAATGCGCAGTATTCCCGAAGAAAGAAATGGGGTAATGCGGAGCTGCTGATGAGGGTGCGGAAGATATTATTTATAGTCCGAAGAGCAGCTTATTGGGCATTCGCGGAAACAATTCTGACAGCCAGATTTCATTCCCACGGCAGCAACAAAAAAAAGCCCCCGGAAAACCGGGAGCTTCATTTCTGTAATTACGACGGAGAGAGAGGGATTCGAACCCTCGCACCGCTTACGCAGTCTAACCCCTTAGCAGAGGGTCCCCTTATAGCCACTTGGGTATCTCTCCAAGAATGGCTCCCCGAACAGGACTCGAACCTGTGACAACTCGATTAACAGTCGAGTGCTCTACCAACTGAGCTATCAGGGAACATTACATGAACAAGGAATAATTTATCATGATTTCGGGTTCGCGTCAAGCGGCGGCATAGAATTTTTATAACGGTTACATTTGGAAGCCGCGGAATCAGGACTTAAACACCTGAACTTCCATCTCCCCCGATTATTGCAGTTAAACATAACTTCCGCCGCTTCAGAAACTACGGCAAAATTCCCCGTCTGCGGGAATAAACACACGCTCCAGCAGCCCTTCTTCAGCCAAACGAGCCTTAAGCATCTCTCGGGTTACGAGACAGTGGTTAATGGCTTCCATATGCACTGCGATAACAGCTGCATCCGGCCCATGGCGGCAGACGTCCACAACATCCTGCTCATCCATCGTAATAGGGCCGCCGGTCATAAAACGCGCACCTCCGGCATTTAAGATAACCACCTCAGGATGATGCGTGTCCAAAGCCGTTTTAACCTCTCCGCACCAGATTGTATCCCCCGCCAGGTACAGCACAGGTTCATTCACTGCCTGAAAAATAAACCCGGACACCTTGCCCATCATTTTCCCTGTCTCTCCGGTCCCGTGCTGTCCTCCTACACGCGTTATAGCGACACCTTGGAAAGCCAGCGGCTCTGTATCAGGCACAGCTGTAACATTAATGAAGCCTTGCCCGCCGATCCTCTCCTGATCCCCTTCCTGGCACAGCACAGGCAGATCATGGGCCAAAAGCGAGACCGCAGCCGCATCCCAATGATCCTGATGAAGGTGGGTTACCAGCACCACATCCGGATTCAGCCATTGCCCTGCGGGAGCAGGCAGCGGCACCAGCGGATTTCTGCGCTCATTGGCGGTGTTGACGATTGGCGGATTGGCCCCCTTTTCGCTTAACATAGGATCTATCAGGAAGGTCAGCCCTCCATACTGCAGCCATAGGGCGGCATTGCGGATCAGTTGAATTTTCATATGTGTACACCTCTTTCTACAGGCTGTCTTCTGCTACAATTCATTATAAAAGCTTTTCATTCTGTATTACATTGCGCTTCGAAACAGATCGGGCATTTCTACTTTCACACGGAAAGGATTCACTCTATATGACCTCCTATATGATCGACGATACCGATTACCGCATTCTGCAATATCTTATCGAGGACTCCACACTCAGCCACAAGGACATCGGGGCACTGGTGCATATGACCGGACAGGCCGTAGGCGCGCGCATCCGCAGAATGCGGGAGCTTGAGATTATCGAGGGCTATACCGTGCGCTGGAATCCGGCTAAAATCGGACTGGGAATCCATGCTTTTGTCACTGTGTTTTTGAGCTCCAACGCCGCACATCCCCCTTTTCAGCAGTTTGCCAAAAATAAAGACAGCGTGCTTGAGCTGCACCGCGTCAGCGGTGAAGGCTGCTACTGGATACGTGTGCGGCTGAAGGGGCAGGAGGAGCTGAATGCTTTTTTGGACGAGCTGCTGGAGTTTGGCAATTACCGGGTGAATTTGGGGATGGGGCAGCTTAAGTAGGGGCAGGTGTCCCGGAGCTCCTAAGTATGAAGCTAGAACACTTTGGACCGAACCTGTTGCAGAACGAACGCATAGCAGAGCACATCATTGGAGACCAAGCTTGTTGCAAAATGAACGCACAGCAGAGCACATCATTGGAGACCGAGCTTATTGCAAAATGAACGCACAGCAGAGCACATCATTGGAGACCGAACCATTGGAGACCGAGATTATTGGAGACTGAACTTGTCGTAGACTGAACTTGTCGTAGACTGAACTTGTCGTAGACTGAACTCATTAGTTCGATTTTCGCCAACTAATTTTGCGGTTTCAGCTGATTTCTAATGATTAGGTGGAAAATCGACAGTTAATCTAGCCGAAAACCCCTATTAGCCATAAATCAGCAAAATTAAGCAGCCTTTATCCAACTAAACCTCTCCCCACCATAGTTTCCGGAGAATTAAGTGACTTTTTTCCAATTAACGATAATGAAATGCTGTAAGCGGATTTCATTGAAGCCACATTAGCAATACCGCTTTGGAGTGCAACATTAGAAAATTAACATTAGAGTGAAGCAACACTTTAGAGATGCAATATTAGAGGTGCAACATTAAAGGGGCAACATTAATGTTGCCACATTAGAAAGGCCGTCGCCCAAGGAATGGAGCTTCCTGAGGCGGCGGCTTTTTGGGTGCTGCATTAAGGCAGGATGAACAGGATTAGTCGTTCAGCAGCCTGCCAGCCCGCAGCAGCCGGGCCAGTATGACCGCCGCTTCGGCGCGGCTGGTGAAGGCCTGCGGTGCGAAGCTGCCGGAAGGCCGTCCCAACATGATTCCGCCGGCGGTCAGGGTGTTCACCGCTTCCTGCGCCCAGGAAGCGATGTCGGCAGCGTCGGAGAAGCTGCCGGGGGTTACTGGTGCTGCACCGGATGCAGCACCAGTGACAAAGGCCTGGCTCGCTAAGGCCGATGCGTTACTAGTTGGAGCCGTGCCAGATACGGCGCCTTCAAGTTCGGTAGTTACTGTAGCAACATTTGCTGCGATGGTGGCCCCAGGTTTGGCGGCTACTGTGGCAACATTTGCTGCGGTGGTAGCTCTAGTTTTGGCGGCTACTGAAGCAACATTTGCTGCGGTGGTAAGTCCAGGTTGGGTAGTTACTGTAGCAACATTTGCTGCGGTAGTGGCTCCAGGTTCGGCGGCTGCTGAAGCATGCACGGCTTCAGGCAGGGCTGAAGCTGACTGCATCAGCTTCAGTGCTCTGGCGGCCATCACCGCCAGCTGCTCCCTGGTGACCGGAGCCTCCGGACGGAAGGTTCCGTCCGCGTAGCCCTGCACCAGGCCCAGACCGGCAGCCGCCTGGGCATCGGCTGCGAACCAGGCGCCGGCCGGCACGTCGCTGAAGGCTGCGGCATCAGCCGCAGCATCCGGCAGCAGGCCAAGCGAGCGCACCAGCATGGCCGCGAATTCGGCCCGGCTGACGGTTTGCTGCGGCGCAAAATTACCGGCGCCGGTGCCGTTCAGGATGAGCTTGCCTGCCAGCAGCTCAATCTCGGTCTTGGCCCAGTGGCCGGATAGATCGCTGAAGCTGACCGGATGCAGCGCAACGGCTATAACGCCCCCGGCTACGTTGCTCTTTACGGTAACCTTCGTTACCCCGCCGGCCGTCTCAAACAGGGCCGGCACATACCGGAAGGTACCGGTCTGTGCATCGTACAGCAGCGCTGCTGCGCGGTCTGCACTGACCGCTTCGCCCACGGTCAGCGTCCGCTCTGCGTAAGCAGCGCCGAAGCCGCTGACCGGCACGGCGGCTGCGCCGCTGCCGCCGAGTACACTCAGGGTGAAGCCTGCCGGCACACCCTTCACCGCAAGGGCCTGCTTGCCTGCGTCGGCAAGCAGCTTCTCAAGCGCTGCGCCGCCAAGCGGAGCCAGCGCAAATTCCAGCGTGCCGTCCGCAAGGCCGGCCGCTTCAAGCACCCTTTCCGCGCGGTGCAGCGGAAAGCGGTACGCCGCGGTGCCGCTCGTGACCACGAGCACGGCGCCGGGCACTGCCGCAGCCGCGCTCCGCAGGGCGGCTGCACTGAAGCGCGCCGTGCCGCCGGCACCGGCAGCGATAGTGATCTCGCGCTGGCCTGCGGCAGCAGCAGCGCTCAGGCGGGCGTCACCGTCCGCCGCAGCAGCGCCAGTTCCTGCGCTGCCGCCGGAGCCTCCGGTGCCGCCGGGGCTGCCGGACTCCGTATCGTCCGGCTTCAGCACAGCCAGGTCATACACCCGTGAGCTGCCGTTCACGCTCACGCTCAGCAGGGTATTCCCTGCTGCGACAGCCTGCAGCCTGCCGTCCTTAAGACCGGCTATACCTGCTTCCGTGAAACTCCATTCAGCCTGCGCGGTAAGATCCGCACCATTCTGATCCAGTACCTGCAGTTCAGCAGCCGTCCCCTGCTTCAGGGTAAAAGGCCCCTTCTGCCCGTCAGCCAGCTTCACCGTGAACGGCTTAACGGCAGCTGCGATACCCTGATTCTTCTCGCGGATGGTGAACCCGGCTGCCGGATTAGCCAGCAGGTTCATCCGCTCCCCGCGGATAATCAGATTGTCGATCAGCAGACTGCCGGTCAGGTCCGGCGTCACTTCCACACCGCTTGTGCCTGCCCCGTCAATCACATTGTCAGTTAGCACAACACCGTCCAGCCTCATATTGCCGTGCGCAACCAGCCCGGAGAAGGTACTGTCCAGTATGGTATTGCCGCCGATCTGGATATCGGCATTCAGATTGCTCTCGCCTGCATACAGCCAGATGGCTCCTAAATTGACGCCATAACCGGAATCATAGCTGCCTGTACGAAGCAGTGTATTACGTTCTACCACTGTAGTTCCATGGAAGGGCTCCGCCGAGAAACGGGTCGATACAGCAATACCCGCACCGTTTGTTACGGTGTCTTTGACAATATTATCTTGAATTTTGTTGTCCCGGCCGCCGAAGACGACGATATTATCAGCCAGCCAAGGCAGCGCAACGGTATTGAAGCGGGCTGTATTATTGAAGCTCGGCGTCCGCTCGCTGCCGTTAACGTCTTTCAGCTTATCATCGGTAAAAGACCACATGGCAATCCCGTCATCACCCGGATAGCGGATGTCGCTCTGCTCCATCATGCTGTTGCCTGTGCCTACGGCAAAGTTAATGCCGTCCGCCATCAGATTGCGGATGCGCAGGCCGACCATGTGCAGGCCGTCTGTCCGCGCCTTCTCGCCTCCCGGCTGGGTCAGCCACAGTCCGGCCTTCGTGTGCTCGATCCAGACATTCTGGATCAGTGAGCCCTGCCCGAACGCCCCGTGAAAAGCGTTCGTAACCGCCTCATCGTCACGCACATTAATACCGCCCTCAATCAGCAGATCATGTACGCTGATCTCACCTCCGTGACCGTAGAACTTGGCCCCGTTCAGCGTCGTATGCCACATCCCTGCCCCGCGGATGTCTGCACGATACAGGTCAAGCAGGCCGTCGCCGACATTGAAGCTGCCTGCCGGGAACCAGACGCCGCTGCCGGCTGCTTCTGCCGCAGCCAGCGCAGCCTTGAAACCGGCAGTATCATCGCCTTCATCATCAGGGACTGCGCCGTAATCCGTCACAGACAGATAGCCTGCCGGCATCTCAAGTGCAGGGGCAACCTGCTCCAGCTCTGCCAGATCAATGACATAAGAGGCTGCCTGATCCTGCGCACTTTTCTCCAGACGGATTACAGCCCCTGCCGGAGCCTCCCCGATCAGGGCATGAATCTCGTCAAAAAAGCGGTGCCCGCTGCCCTGCCTTGGATCATTCGACCACGGATAGCTGCCGTATTCCCAGGCATATTTGGAGGTCAGGCTCAGCTCCTGACGTTGGCCGTTCACCACCAGCGTCAGCGTCTCCTCAGCTCCTGCCCCGTCCGGACTGTCCGGGATGGAATAACGCAGCACGATAGCGTTCGCTGCCTCAGCCAGGGTGAACTCGATATAATCGCCGGTATCCTTAAGCACCACCGCCTGCCGCCCGGAGGCTTCCGAGGCGACACTGCGGTATTTGCGGGACGGACCTATAAGCTCGCCGTTCGTAACTGCATCCTCTGCCTCATAGCCGATATAAGGCACAGTTGCCCCGCGATAGGCTTTGGCCACACTGTCCTTGACGGTGAGACTGTCAACGGATACCTTACTCCAGTCACCATCGCCGCTGCTGATCGTAACGGTATTCATACCTGCTCTCAGCGCCAGCTCCACAGGTACCTCGTTCCAGTTACCGCTGCCAGCCGTCAACGCAGCTATACCCTGCGGGAGCCCGTTCACCGTTACATTCAGCGCAGCACCTGTAGAAGCTGGATATTTATAACGGAGTACCGCGCTGTACTCTCCGGCCTGCTCCGCATTTACCGCAAACCGCAGCAGTCCATTGCCATGGAAGGCATCCTTGCCGGGATACACAATATCCTTAGGCACCGGCACGAAGCTCCATTGCTCATTGCCGTCCACGGCGAACACTGCACTATGGCCTGCACTGCTGATCCGCATGAAGCCGAGCTTCTCCTCCGTAATCCACTGCGAGGCCTCCCCGCCGCCGGAACCCAGCACAGCAGTACCTTTTTCATCAAGTGAGAGATAGTGGCCGGTCTGCACATTTTTAATCCTTTTGCGGCCGTTATAATCCTGTACCAGCCACTCAGCTTTAGCAGAAAAGTCCGTGCTGTCCGCATAAACCGGCTGGCCATTCTTCTCCGCCAGTACTTTCCCAGCCGGTGATTGCGGGGCGATCCTCACAATGTTGGTATTATCCTGCACCGGTGTGGAGGTATCGCTATTTCGCGCCTCACCGGCCGGCCTGTTGAACTCTCCAGGTGCCGCTTCAAGCGCCCATTGTGCAGAAACCTCGCTGTCCAGCAGCAGGGTGCGCTCGGCATAGCCGGTTTTATTGCTCACATGAATCAGCTCATCGTCATATTCCCCATATAGGCTGCGGATCAGGTAATTGCGGTAATCTGCAGCCAGGCTTATTCTCCAGGCTGAGGCACCATGCTTATCCGGCTCAGCGCTGCCTTCCAGGAACGAATAATCTTCATTCAAGGTCAGATAGTGGCCGGTAGCGCGGTTTACAATAAATTGACCATCCGCTCCGCCAGAAATCGTCCAGTGCGAGTAGCCGTTATCCGCCGCAGGCTGGCCGTACAGCACTACACCATACTCATTTTCATAGAGATAATCGCCGGTCTGCGCGTTCTTGAATCTGAGCGGATACACAGGAACCGCCGGCGGAGCTTCTGTTACCGCTTCGGCGGTAAACCGGGCGCTATCCATACTGGAGGCACCTGCCGCTTTACTGATCCGGATGACCGGTTCGCCGTCTGCACCGGCTGCACCGTACAGATAATGGCCGGCCCAGGCGCTTTTAATAGTAGAAACACCTGATTGCTGCATATCCACCACCCACCGGATGCTGGCCCAGACATCATAGACTGTCTGCTCTGTAGGAACAGCCAGCTCAGGTAACTCCTGCTCGATCGCCTCCCCGAAATTTTGCAGCGAGAGATATCGGCCTGTGCCCCTGTTCTTAATCTTCACCGCTCCGTTTGTACCCGGGATTTCCTGCAGCTGCCATACAAAGCTGTCATCCTCCAGGTCAAGCGTACCGTATGTCGCCTGGCCGACTGTCATATCTGAATCATCTGCAGCCTTAGCAACGTCCGCTCCATAGTGTGACTCCGCTGCCTGCTCCTCAGCATGTTCCAGCTGCGTTGCCCGCCCGGCGGATTCATCCCCTGTCTCTGCGGTCAGCGTACTCTTTTCATCAGAACCAGTATTCTTCACCTCCGGCCCTGACTGATGTGCATACACATCCTCCGTAACCGAAGCCCCTCCTTCCTCCAGCTTCCGCTCATTCTCCTGCACAGCCGGAACAGGACCGTCCTGCAAATACTGATCTTCCCCGTTCACACTGTTAAGCTTGAAGCGGAACAGCTCCTGCTTCTTCTCCGTTACCGGAACAAATCTCCATTTGGGACTGCCCCAATCCGGATTAATGACACCGTATTCGGCATATTTGGTCAGGTTTTGCAGGGAGATATATTTCTCGGGCCGTTTGCCCGGCTCCTTGTCGAGTACACTGGAAATAACGTATGTGCTGTCACCTGTATTTTTTCCGGTCCACATATAGGTCTGATCCACGTTGGCTTTGTCCGCCAGCGGGCTCACCTGAATATGTCCGTCCGGCATCTGCGCTATATTGATGTAGTGTCCGGTCTTGCGGTTCTTGAACAGCTTGCGGCCGTTATACTTTTCCACCAGCCACTGGTCAGAGCCGTCCTCCTGCATATTGCCGTATTTCAGCTGCCCTTCCTTGCTCTCGTACCAGTAAAAAGACTGCCAGCCGTTCTGAATCCGGTAATAATGCTCGGCGTTATCTGTTGGAGTGCTTGGGTCCAGCAGCTGCCACTGCGTCGCAAGTGTACTGGCATCCGTTCCGGCACCGGCACCGCCGCCTGCCAGCATCGCCAGATAGACGCCCGGGCTCTGCACATTCCCAATCGTCTGATAATCATCGTAATCATCCGATTCATTGAATACCCACCGGTCGGAAGGCTGACTGCCGCTGAGTGCCAGTGCTTTTACCGAACCCTCTGTGTAAGTGATATAGTGACCGCTCGCCGCATTGCGCAACCGTTTATGGCCGTCGTAATCCTCGATATACCATAAATAGCTGTTCTCATTTGCCGCCTCCGGTACAATCGCTCCATGCGCCAATGCTCCGCCGGAAGCTTCATAGAGGTAATCCGCCGCCGTCTGTTCATCGGTATAAGCCGCTATCCGCACAGGCTGCAGTTCGGTAACCGGTACAATCGTCCACTGCGCACTGTGATTGCCTGCCCAGCCTGGCCAGTTGTTGGAGCGTACATCATTATCGTCACCGTACTGCGGATTCAGCCACAGCTCTTTGCCCCCGTCTGTCAGCCCGTAATTGCGCAGAGTGATATAGCCTGCCCCATCATCGCCTAAGGCTGCCTCCTGAATCCATTCGCTTAACCCCTTGTCAGCGGGATCAATAGCCTCAGCCGCAACACCGGACCAGTGCTCCGTGTTCTGCTTGATGTAATGCCCTGTCGCACGGTTGCGAATGGTTAAGGTCCCGCCAGCCTCCCCAGGCTCCAGAAACCACTGCGCGGCCTCATTGCCAAGTGCTGCTCTGCCATAGCGTACCTTGCCTTCCTCTTCATACATCACCTGACCGGGACGCATCCGGCTCTCCAGCCGCACCGCAGGTGCTGCGCTCAGATCAACAAAAGCCCACTGCGGACTCTCAAAGGTCACATTAATATCCGCGCTGACCTGGGCATAGCCAAGCTGATTCTCCTGATGGATAACAAGCTTGCCCTCCGGCGCAGTTGCACTGCGGATAACCATGTACCCGCTCCTGTTCGAAAGATCGATCAGCCACTGCTCGGATACGTTCCCTCCGCCTGTACTAGCTGCTGCTTTTAGGGAATCCTCTTTGCCGGCATTACCGGCTAGCGTGATGTAGTGGCCTGTTTTGACGTTTTTGATCCGGGATAGGTCGTCCGTTGTTTCCACTCTCCAGTGTGCAGAGGTATCCGCCGGATTAGTCATCCCGTACCGGATGATCCCTTCGCCGGTCTCATACAGATAATTGCTTTTCCACTTGTTCTTGATCAGGACTGTGCCTGTTGGAATCTGCCCCGCTCCTG
>NZ_CCDG010000018.1 GCF_000723885.1 Paenibacillus camerounensis | reverse complement strand
CCAGGATCAAACTCTCCAATTAGGTTTTTCCGAGCGGCTACTTCACCCGAATGACTTCGAGGAAACAACCTTCCGAAAACTATCGAAAAGAGCGATTGCTCATTTTGAAACATCTGACGAGAATTTGCATTCTCTACTTTTGGATCTCACCGAAGTGATCTCCAGATACTCACTCGTTGTTCAGTTTTCAAAGATCAAGCTCGTTGTCGCTTGCGATTATCTCGTCAGCAGCAACTCTTATACTATATCACATCCGGTCGTTCGTTGCAAGCTCTTTTTTAATTTCTTTTTTCGAGCTTAGCTTCGACGCTTTTCAGCGTTTCGCGGCCAGATATAGAATATATCATGTACAGATATTTAATGCAAGCATTATTTTGAACATTTTAAAAGCTGTCTTAAGTCCAGTCAACTTCCGCAGTTGCTTCCGGACTAAGACAGCTCTAATAAATCGTATGCCTTTATCATAACTTTAAGCGATTATCTCCATAATGTGCAGCTCCCGCTCCAGCATCAGGTTAACAATTTTCCCCTCCACCTGGACCATAGGTCTTGTAGGATTACTGCGGTCGGTAAAAATGATCTCTCCATGTCGGCCGTCACTTAGCTTAATTCGTGTTCCGTTATAGAGATCTGTAGTTTTTTGAATAAAGGTCTGAACAATTACCGGATCAAGCTTACCGAAGCTCTCAGCCAGAATCTGTTCAAGCACCAGATAAGGCGACTGTGCCTTTCTGTAAGCTTTTCTTAGGGTCATGGCATGGAAGATATCAGCTACAGCCACAATCTTCGCATAGAAATGGATCTGGGTCCCTTCCAGACGCAGCGGATAGCCTGATCCGTCTATTTTTTCGTGATGCTGAAGTGCCGCAAGTCTGACTCCTTCATTAATCGCCGTAACATTGCGCAGCAGCTGATATCCATAGGTTGTATGCCTACGTACTTCTTCTAATTCGTCTCCAGTAAGCGGCGTCGGCTTCTGCAGCAGTGCGGCATCGACCTTGGCATTCCCTATATCATGCAGTAAGCCGGCAAATGCAGCCTGCATCCAATCCTTTTGCGGATAGCCGCACCATTGGGCAATCCGATACGAAGTGAGCGCTGAGAGCACGGCGTTATGGTAATTATAGTCCTCATCATGAATAACCCGCGGGGCAAATTTTAGGACATGATAATCCTTAAGCTCATTGATTAAGGCTTCTAACTGGCTTCGCAACTCCAGAATAGGCAGTGGTGCAGCGGCGACAGAGCGGTATATCTGCTTAACAAGCGCCAGCAGTTTTTCATATTCGTCATGCAGCGAAGAATTGGTTTTGGCCAGCTGTGCCTCATTAATTGTTGCTCCCGCTTTAACGGGTGTGTTCTTGACAGCTGTTGTTTTGGGCTGTTCGGGAGCTTTATTCTCGATCTGTGCACCTTCAATCTCCACTTGCTGAACAAGGAAGGCCTGCAGAATCTCAATATCCCGAGGCAAAATTACCTTCCCTTTAGAAAACAGCAGCCCTCCTAAAGGTGTGTTAACATCTTTAATAATCTTTGAACCTGGTTTTACCTCTGCCACGGTTACACTTGGCATATACTCAGCCCCTCTGTTTCTGTACAGCTTAGCTACTAATTAATTCTTTAATTATATTATGGATACATAGAAGCGACTAGATAGCGTACGGTCAATTCGATAAATTAATTAAAAAAGCACGGGCTTCTGTAATCAGAAATCCCGTGCTTTTAAATGCTACTCCAGACTATCCTCTTCACCCTCAGCATCTGCCAAAGGCTCCGAATCAGTCAACGTCTCTGCATCCACTTCCTGTGTTCCTTGTCCTTCTTCGCCGTCCTCAAGATCCGGCAGCTCGTCTTCCTCTTTATCCGCTCTGCATAGTGTAGCTACAGCATCATCCTCACGGATGTTGATAAGCTTAACACCTTGTGCATACCGGCCCATAGTTGAAATTCCGTCCATACTGGTACGGATCAGTGTACCGCTGGTAGTGATGATCATCAGATCCTCATCGCTCTTAACAACCTTAAGACCTACGACAGGACCGTTCTTATCGGTTAGGTTAATCGTCTTGATTCCTTTACCCCCGCGGGTCTGGGAACGGTAATCCCCGGCAGGTGTACGTTTGCCGTAACCCTTGGTCGTTACGATAAGCACTTCAAGATCCTTATCTACACAATCCATACCAATAACGTGGTCATCTTCATCCAGGCTGATCCCCTTAACGCCGGTTGCGCTTCGTCCCATAGAACGGACATCATTCTCGGAGAAGGTGATCGACATACCGCGGGCAGTACCTATAATCAGATTCTGCTGTCCGTCAGTCAGCTTCACTTCAATCAGTGAATCCTCCTCACGAAGGTTAATGGCGATAAGTCCGCCTTTGCGGATATTGTTGTAATCCTCAAGCGGAGTCTTTTTCACAATACCCTCGCTGGTAGCAAAAAACAGATACTTGTCGCTGTCTGTCTCCTGTACCTGAATTACAGCACTGATCTTTTCACCCTGTTCAATCTGAATCAGGTTGATGATCGGTGTTCCCCGCGCAGTACGTCCAAGCTCTGGAATCTCATAAGCTTTGATCCGGTATACCTTACCCTTATCGGTAAAGAACAGCAGATAATTATGCGAGTTGCTCACGAAGAGATGCTCCACAAAGTCCGCATCCTTGGTATCCATGCCGATTACGCCACGCCCGCCGCGCTTCTGGCTGCGGTATGTGCTGACCGGCAGACGTTTGATATAGCCGGTATGTGTAATCGTAATAACGACCTCTTCACGCGGGATCAGATCCTCATCAAGGATACTTTCTTCCCCGACCGTAATTTCGGTCCGACGCTCATCGGAGTATTTATCACGAATTTCCTGCAGCTCGTTGCCGATAATCTCCAGGACCAGATGCTCGTTAGCCAGAATTTCCTTGTACTCGGAAATCTTGGCCAGCAGCTCATTATATTCGTTCTCAATCTTCTCACGTTCCAGTCCGGTCAGACGCTGCATCCGCATATCGAGGATAGCCTGTGCCTGCTCGACACTCAGGTTAAATGTTTCCATCAAACCTTCACGGGCAATATCGGTAGTGCGTGAACCTCTGATCAGAGCAATAATCTCATCCAGATTATCAAGCGCAATACGCAGACCTTCCAGGATATGTGCACGCGCTTCAGCCTTCTTCAGATCAAAAATTGTCCGGCGGCGGATAACTTCAATCTGATGCTGCAGATAGTGGTAGAGCACATCACGGAGATTGAGAATTTTAGGCTCGTTGTTTACAATCGCCAGCATATTAATGCCGAAGGTCGATTGCATAGCCGTATGCTTGTAAAGATTGTTCAGCACAACGTTAGGGTTAACGTCGCGGCGCATCTCAATAACGACACGCATACCCGTACGGTCTGACTCATCGCGCAGATCCGTAATACCCTCAATCCGTTTCTCGCGTACCAGCTCTGCAATCTTCTCTACCAGTCTGGCTTTGTTAACCTGGTAAGGAAGCTCGTGCACAATGATCCGGGCTTTGCCGCCGTTTTCCTCAATAGTCGCCTTGGCACGCATGGTTACTGATCCGCGTCCCGTACGGTACGCTTGGCGGATGCCTTCACGTCCCAAAATGTATCCGGCTGTCGGAAAATCCGGGCCCTGGATATATTCCATAAGCTCCATAGGTGTAATGTCCGGATTCTTGATCATAGCCTGTACACCGTCAATAACCTCTCCCAGATTATGAGGAGGAATATTAGTTGCCATACCTACTGCAATCCCTGATACCCCGTTAACAAGAAGGTTCGGATAGCGGGCAGGCAATACTGTGGGCTCATGCTCTTCACCGTCATAGTTAGGCGCAAAATCAACCGTTTCCTTGTTAAGGTCACGCAGCATTTCGCCGGCAATTTTGGATAAACGGGCTTCTGTGTAACGCATTGCTGCTGCCATATCACCGTCGATCGAACCAAAGTTGCCATGTCCGTCTACAAGCATATAACGCATCGAGAAATCCTGAGCCATACGTACCATGGTCTCATATACGGCAGAGTCACCGTGCGGGTGATACTTACCGATAACCTCGCCGACGATTCTCGCTGACTTCTTATGAGGTTTATCCGGAGACATTCCGAGTTCAGACATTGCAAACAGAATGCGCCGGTGAACAGGCTTGAGTCCGTCCCGCACATCCGGCAAAGCCCGGCTGACAATGATGCTCATCGCATAATCCATAAAGGATTCGCGCATTTCCTCGCCAATGTCCCGGTCTTTGATTTGCGGGTTATTTTGTTCAGCCATGAGTTGCTGGACCTCCTTCAGTTAAAAACCGCTACCCTTAATTATATTACTTTCACAAAAACAGCACAATTAAACGGGGGTAGCCTTATATCTGCTATTATTCATTTCTTTTTAGCACGGGCAGGGGTATATGCCCTTTCCGCCAATGCCTCCAGTACATAGACTGTACAGACAAGTGGAACGGGTTCTTGACCCTATTTATGGTCATAGAGGTATAGCCCCATATCCTAATATTATAACATTATTTAGTTAACTTGTCCTGACAATTAAGAGCGCAATCTGCAATTAAGAAATAGGCTGGGAGGAAAATAATGAGGATTCAACGCGTGTCCAGTAAATGGGCCAAAACCAAAGTCATCCTGCAAAACCGCCAGCTGGCGATCTTCATTCCGGAAACGCGAAAATACAGTCTGGACCATCTGACCGAGCTGCTTGATATCTATGGTACGGTATACATCAAGCCTGACCGGGGTACTTACGGCATAGGTGTTATGCGGGCGGAGCGGCGTGTTGTGCATTTAAGTCCAAGCAGGCATCAGTCCGATGATGAAGCTTCTGTAGCTGAAGACGGAAAGCCCGATCATCTGGAGCAAATCATGTATGTACTGCGTTATGGAAAAGATACGGAAGTCTATAATTCAGCCGCCCTGCTTGACGCTGCTATTCTCCCCAAGCTTAATGGGCGCCCCTATCTGGTGCAGCAGGGCATTGATCTGCTCAAGCACCATGACCGTCCGTTTGATCTGCGTGTACTTACGCAAAAGACGCCATCAGGCGGCTGGGAAACAACCGGCATGCTCGGAAGAGTCGCTGCACCGCAGAAGGTGGTGACGAATTACCATAACGGCGGAAGCATTTTCTCTGTGGAGGATTTGTTTAAAGAGCATATGAGCCCGGGTGAGATGGCCGGTATGATTCAACAGCTGAAATCATTAGGAGTCAGAATAGGTGCACAGCTTGAGACTGCCTATCCGGGACTTAAAGAGATCGGGCTTGATGTAGCTCTGGATCAGCATCATGATCCATGGCTGCTTGAGGTCAATACACTCCCGGCAATTATGGTATTTAAAACCTTCCCCGACAAATCCATTTACCGTAAAATCCGCCGCTATGCTATTTACTACGGGCGTCTGAAGAAGACAAAACCTGCAGGAAGTACTCGCAGGAAGCTTCGCCTGCAATAATCATACACCGGCAATGGCTGCCCGTTAAAAAAGAACCTCCGGTAACTATTCATCTGCGAATAGTTACCGGAGGTTCTTATCACAAGCAGGACTAATGATTACACATCAAGGTTACGGACAGACTGGGCATGCTCCTGGATGAATTCACGGCGCGGCTCTACGTTATCGCCCATCAGCGTATCGAAGATTCCGTCAGCCAGGATAGCATCCTCAATGGTGACCTGCAGCATCGTACGGCTCTCAGGGTCCATTGTCGTATCCCATAACTGCGTAGCATTCATCTCTCCAAGCCCTTTATAACGCTGAACGTTTACTTTCACATTTTCGCCGAAGCCGGCAATGATCTCATCACGTTCTCTCTCCGACTGTGCATAGCGGATTACCTTATTACGCTCAATCTTAAAGAGCGGCGGCTGGGCGATATAGATAAAGCCCGCTTCGATAATTTTCCGCATGTACCGGTAGAAGAAGGTCAGCAGCAGGGTACGGATATGGGCACCGTCGACATCAGCATCGGTCATGATGACGATTTTGTGGTAGCGTGCTTTGGATATATCAAAGTCATCACTGATACCTGTACCCAGCGCCGTGATAATAGCCCGGATCTCGGCATTGGACAAAATACGGTCCAGACGTGCCTTCTCAACGTTCAGGATCTTACCGCGCAGCGGCAGAATCGCCTGGAAATGGCGGTCTCGTCCCTGCTTGGCTGATCCGCCGGCAGAGTCTCCTTCGACGATATAAAGCTCACTGATCGAAGCATCCTTGGACGAGCAGTCAGCCAGCTTACCCGGAAGAGCGCTGACTTCAAGCGCACTCTTACGCCGTGTCAGCTCGCGGGCTTTGCGGGCTGCTTCACGTGCACGGGAAGCCTGAAGCGACTTCTCCAGGACACGCCGGGAAACTGCCGGGTTCTCTTCAAGGAATTCCTGCAGCTTTTCACCGAACAGGGATTCAACAATGCCGCGGACCTCACTGTTACCAAGCTTAGTCTTAGTCTGGCCCTCAAACTGCGGCTCAGGAATTTTAACTGAAATAATCGCCGTCAGCCCTTCGCGGACATCGTCTCCGGTCAGGTTGTTGCTGCTGTCCTTAATTACGCCGGTCTTGCGGGCATAATCGTTAATAATCCGCGTCAGCGCGCTCTTAAAGCCGGATTCATGCGTTCCGCCTTCATGTGTATTGATGTTATTGGCAAAAGAATAGATATTCTCTGTATACGAATCGTTATACTGCAGAGCTACCTCAACCGCAATCATATCCCGTGAACCCTCCACGTAGATCGGTTCCTCATGCAGCGCTTCTTTTTTCTCGTTCAGATACTTTACATACTCCACGATACCGCCGTCATATTTGAACGTATTGGATACTCCGGTCCGCTCATCCAGCAGCGAAAGCTCAATGCCCTTGTTCAGGAAGGCAAGCTCGCGGATACGTGTCAGCAGGGTTGTATATTCATAAACCGTGGTTTCGGTAAAGATCTCCGGGTCCGGAAGAAAGGTTGTTGTTGTTCCAGTCTCATCAGAATCACCGATTATCTTGATATCGTACTGCGGAGCACCGCGTCTGTATTCCTGCCGGTAAGCATGGCCGTCACGCTTAACGGTCACTACTACCTTCTCGGACAATGCATTTACAACGGAGATACCAACGCCGTGCAGACCGCCGGAAACCTTATATCCGCCGCCGCCGAATTTACCTCCGGCATGCAGAACAGTCATTACAACTTCAAGCGTGGATTTCTTCAGCTTCACATTCTCGCCGACAGGAATACCCCGCCCGTTATCAATTACAGTAATACTGTTATCTTCATGAATAATCACTTGAATCCGGTCGCAAAAACCTGCCAGCGCCTCATCGATACTGTTATCGACAACCTCCCAGACCAAATGATGCAGACCCTTGGCGCTGGTAGAGCCGATGTACATGCCGGGACGCTTCCGGACCGCTTCCAGCCCTTCAAGCACCTGAATCTGGCTCTCATCATATGTCGGTTGATTCATTGACATGCCTTCACCTACTTCTTTCAGATTATCTCTTATAACCTCAACGATTTATATTTCCAACAAGATTTTGGCTCTTTTTTTGAGAGTGGAGGAGGAAATGGGGGAGTAGTATACCGTATTTTTAGTGACGACAATGGATTTGGCTTCCTCTTCACCGATCCGTTCCAATTTCTTGTCCTGTCCGGAATGAAGAATGAACTGTTTGGATACCTTAGAGGACTTTTCGATTGATATATCAAATATTGCTATCAGCTCTGAGGATCTTATAACCTTCTCCCCGCCCAAATGAATATACATGATCTGCCTCCGCTCTTTAAATCTCCACTTTTCCATCTTGAACATGGTATAGGCTTGCGCCCTTCAGCTTGTCGGCATTCAGACTCTCCACATCGGTAGCAGTAATAAACGTCTGCACCTTACTCTGAAAGGTTTCGATAAGCTGGGTCTGACGATAGGGATCAAGTTCGGACAAAACATCATCAAGAAGCAGCACAGGATATTCTCCGATCTCCTCATGGATCAGTTCAATTTCCGCCAGCTTGAGCGATAAAGCCGCCGTACGCTGCTGTCCCTGGGAGCCGTAGACCTGAGCTTCTCTTCCGTTGATAAAAAAGGACAGGTCATCCCTATGGGGACCCGTCAGCGTCATGCCGCGCCTAATTTCCTGTTCTCTCGTTTGTGATAACTTTAACATAAATTTGTCCAATAAAACAGCTTCATCTTCCTCTTCGCGTTCACCGAACGAGGGAACATACAGCAGCTTGAGCTCTTCTCCGCCATTTGTAATGCCCCGGTGAATGCTTTCTGCCCAGATCTGCAGCTTCTTTATGAATTGTTTCCTTTTTTTTACGATTTTAACACCATGCTCTATAAGTTGGGCATCCCATATTTCCAGAAGCTCTTTACCGGCAGCTTCTTTGCCCCACAGCTGCTTGAGCAAATTGCCCCGTTGGAGCAGCACCTTCTGATACTGCTGTAAGTGAAAAAGGTAGCTGGGCTGCACCTGGCCGATTTCCATATCCAGAAAACGGCGGCGTATACCCGGCGTACCTTTGACAATCTCCAGATCCTCCGGAGCGAACATGACTACATTCAGCGAGCCGACGAATTCGCTTAAGCGCCGCTGCTCCAGTCCGTTTATTTTTGCTTTTTTGCCGCCAGCAGATAAAGTAAGCTCCAGCTTGAGGTCCCCGTATTTGCGCTCCACCTCAGCGACAATCTGAGCTGCCCCGGCAGGAGCGTCGAATGATATGAGCTCCTTGTCCTTGGAAGTGCGGTGGCTTTTGGTCATAGCCAGTACAAACAGAGCCTCCATGAGGTTTGTCTTGCCCTGGGCATTCCGGCCGAGAATCAGGTTGACATCGCCCAGGCTTTCCAGACGCAGCAGCTCATAGTTGCGATAATGCTGCAGACCGATATTTTTAACAAACACGAAGCTTAGGCCTCCCCGAAGTACTACTCTTGTATTCCGCCGCCTTCAACCTCGAAAACGCCGTTATCCTGAACCTCTATTCTATCACCAGGGTAGAGCTTTCTTCCACGCCGTTCTTCCACTTCCCCGTTAACAATCACATGTCCCTCCTGCAGCAGAGCCTTTGCCATTCCCCCTGTGGATACACAATCAGAGAGCTTCAAAAACTGGTCGAGCTTAATATATCCACTGTGGATAAGTATTTTTTTCATGTTTTTTGTCCTTTCCACCACTTATCCACAGACGTGAACAGCAGCATTAATTAGTTGTGCGGTAAGGCAGAATGACATAAAGGCTGCGGCTGTCATCCAGCGGCCGGAGAATAATCGGGCTCATCATTCCGGTAAAAGCAATCACCAGCTGCTCACTTTCGACAACCTTCAGTACATCCAGCATATATTTTGAGTTAAAGGAGATTCTGAGCGGTTCGCCTTTGAAATCAATGACTTCCAGCTCTTCCCGTACTTTACCAAGCTCTGAGGAGCTGGAGGAAATTTCGACATCCCCGTTATCGAGCGTCTGCATCCGGACAATATTCGTTTTTTCCTCACGGGACAGCAAATAAGCGCGGTCAATCGATTCACTTAATTTTTTTGTGTCCAAAGTCAGTTCTGTTTTGTAGGCTGTCGGAATAATTCTAGAAGTATCCGGATAAATGCCGTCCAGAATACGGGAATAGAACAGTACCTTATCAATTTTGAACAGGACCTGGTTGTCTGCCACGACGATATCCACCAGCATGTTCTGGTCTGGAATAATTTTGCTCAGCTCGTTCAGCGTTTTACCGGCGATGACCACATTTGAGAACTGTACGCTTTCGGTACCCTCCAGATGTGCAGCTCTTGTAGCCAGGCGGTGGCGGTCAGTTGCTGTAAATTTAAATTCATTATCGGTCAGATTCCACAGAATACCTGTAAGAATCGGTGTTGTTTCTTGGGTAGAAATAGAAAAAGCCGTCTGTTTGATCATATTTTTGAGCAGATCCCCTGGCAGGGAAACCGTCTCGTTCTCTTCAATGCTAGGCAGAACCGGGAATTCCTCCGGATCAAGACCTACAATCTGAATCTCGGTGGAACCGGAAGAGATATAGGTCTGGAAGCCTTCCTTCACTTCCATGTGAATTTCCTTGGAGGGAAGCTTCTTGATGATTTCGACAAAAAACTTTGCCGGAAGTACTACGCTTCCCGGCTGCTCGACCTTAACGACTGTATGGCTGTCATTTTCGGCCGGAATGAAGGATTGAATCGAAATATCTGTATCGCTGGCCGTTAGTGTAACGCCCTGATGGCTGACCTCAAACTTAATACCGGTGAGGATTGGAATGGTGGTTCTGCTGGATATAGCTTTGGATACATGTCCAATCGATTCATTGAGCTCATTTTTAAGAATGCTGATTTTCATGATTTCACTCCTAGCTGGAAAGTTGGGGGTTTGAACTGCGTGTATTTTTCTTCTGAACCTGAAGCTTTTAGAAGATTAATTATTATAGATCTTTATTAGTATTAGTAGTAGGGGCTCCGGTTATGTGGATAAGTCTAGAAAACAGCATAAAATTAAGCCTATTCACATGTGTATAGATTGTGCATAGGCTCTTTGTTCCTTAAGAAGGATTTTTAATTTTCTCTGCTAGATTATTTACCACTTTGTACAACTCCTGATCGACCTTTAATGACTGTGTAATTTTCTCATGCGCATGGATAACGGTTGTATGGTCGCGTCCCCCGAAGGCCTCTCCGATCTTGGGCAGCGAATAATCCGTCAGCTCGCGGGACAGATACATTGCAATCTGCCGCGGGAAAGCGACTGCCTTCGTACGTTTTCGAGCCTTAAAATCCTCCATGCGAAGATTGTAGTATTCTCCGACCCTTTGCTGAATATCATTGATGGTAATCATTTTGGGCCGGCTGGAAGGGATAATATCCTTCAGTGCCTCGGCTGCCAGATGAGTTGTCACATCCTGGTTGGTTAAGGAGGAGTAGGCAACAACCCGGATCAGCGCGCCCTCCAGCTCTCGGATGTTCGTATCAATCTGGTTAGCGATGTACATCATAGCTTCATTGGGAATGTCGAGGTTCTCCGCCTTGGCTTTTTTGCGCAGAATGGCGATCCGTGTCTCCAGATCCGGCGGCTGAATGTCAGTGATCAGACCCCACTCAAACCGGGAGCGCAGACGTTCTTCCAGCGTCGGGATCTCCTTAGGCGGACGGTCACTGGAGATGATAATCTGCTTGCGTTCCTCATGCAGGGCGTTAAACGTATGGAAAAATTCCTCCTGCGTTGATTCTTTGCCGGCCAGGAACTGAATATCGTCAATAAGCAAAATGTCTACGTTGCGGTATTTGTTGCGGAAGCTCTCACCGCGGTTATCACGGATAGAATTGATAAATTCATTCGTGAATTTCTCGGATGAGATGTAAATTACCTTGTTGTTAGGGTTATGCTCCAGCACATAGTGCCCGATGGCATGCATTAAATGCGTCTTCCCCAGACCGACGCCGCCATACAGGAACAGGGGATTATAAGCCTTGGCAGGCGCTTCGGCCACAGCCAGTGAGGCTGCATGCGCAAAACGGTTGCCGGAACCGATTACGAACGTGTCAAACGTATATTTCGGATTGAGCAGGTGAGTCTGTGCCTCCTCGCGCGATACTGCCGGCGAAGGTGCTGCCTGTTGAATTACAGGCTCTGCAGGCTTGTTCTCCTCAATAACAAATTTCACGTCTACCTGTTGTCCTGTTACTTCATAAACTGTTGCTCCTACCAGCTTAGTATAACGACTTTCCAGCCATTCTACGGCAAATGTTGTAGGCGCCGAGATAATCATAGCCTGGGAGCTGAACGAAATAGCCTTCGTCGCTTTGAACCAGGTATCAAAACTCGGTTTGCTTAGTTTAGTTTGAATAATCGATAAAATTTGCTGCCATAATTCGGAAGTATGGCTGTCCACAGACTGTCACTCCTTTAAATCTTCCAAATGTGGCGTCAGCCATGAAGTGGAAATGTCGAAGAAAATGGGTTCGTGCTGAATCTTATCCCCAGTAAGCAATATATAGAGACAAAAAAATATGGATAAACTTGAATTGTTCACAACTTTATCCACAGCTTGTTGATAATTTATAGAACAAACAAATCTATTCACATTCAAAAGTAATACCATCATAGCAAAACGTCCCTTATTTTTCAATGAGCCGAGCCATTTTATCCACAAATTCAATCACTTGTGTATAATTTTTAAGAACAACACTAGATATTGTTGATAATTTGTTTACCGTTCGACAGTTTCTGTCAGCGGTCTATTTTTTTTATACACAGGTTGTACTCAAGATTCGGGCAGTGGATATTTTATTTAATCACAGGTGGATAACTGAATAAGCTTGTGGATACCTTTTTAGACGAGGAAGGACTGTGGATAAGCGTTTTTTGGAGAGGGGAAGGAAGCAAAGACAAACGGTTGACTTTTGGGACAAAAATATGCTTTAATATATAAAGGTGTTTTCTGTGAGGATATGTCTTCAAATGAATTGATGATACTTGTAGATACTGTCCCTACTCAAAAGGACGGCTTAGACCGTTTCTGCTAATAAGACAGTAATTAAGATCCTGTAAGGGAGGTGCAATACATGAGACCGACGTTCAAACCGAATGTGAGCAAACGCAAAAAGGTGCATGGTTTCCGCAAAAGAATGAGCACGAAAAACGGCCGTAAAGTGCTGGCAGCCCGCCGCCTGAAAGGCAGAAAAGTTTTGAGTGCGTAAGTTAGGCACTTAGGGACCACTGCGGTGGTCCTTTTTTAAATATAAGGAAGCCGTCAGACTGTCCTGAAAATTTTGCTTCCTTATATAGGGCAGAAACAGATACCGGTGTTTTTATAGGACCAGGGCTGTTTCTGCCGGATGCATATGGATTTGGATGAGGCTCTGCAAAGGCTGTTTGCTATACTTTGCGGGGTTTTTTTATGTATATGCATAACTGGGGGAAGAACATGCCTGATCCGGGGGAAGCCGTTTATGACGGCAGCCGGATGACTATACTAAGTAGAAGATCATTTTCCGGAGCTTGCCTGAGTATCCGGTATTTGAATAGGAGATTCCCGTGCACAAAAGTCTACGATTAAGAAACCGTGCGGACTTCAGCCGCGTATACCGCCATGGGAAGTCATTTGCGAATCATCAGTTTGTCGTGTACTGGTTCAGCAAAAAAGAGGTCGAGCGGTTCCGGCTTGGTGTATCGGTCAGTAAAAAAGTCGGAAATGCCGTCGTCCGCAACCGTATGAGACGGCTGGTAAAGGAGATTGTCCGCCATCATGAGCCGGAAATTGCCGGCGGGCTGGATATCGTGTTCATCGTTAGAAAGGGAGCGCTGGATAAGGATTATGCGGAGCTCGAAAAAAGCGCGCTGCATGTACTCCGCAAAGCCAAGCTGCTCAAGGCTTCACGCAAATAACAGGCCCGGAACAGGCTTGTTTATTTGTCTTCATAATTATGGTATGATTTACGGTGCAGTGGAATGTTTAAGAGAGGGGTTTTGAGGTGTCTCTAATGAAGACTAAACGGGGAAAAATGTTTCTTCTCCTCGGGTTAATGGTACTGATGATTGCTGTTCTGTCAGGATGCGCTCCATCATCAGCGGTTACGCATACGACGGAGGATTTGAAGAATGGAGGCTTTTGGCAGAGTAACGTAGTATATTATTTCGCCATCGCCCTCGATACGTTCGCCAAGTGGTTTAATGGACAATATGGACTAGCCGTACTTGTAATGGTAATCATCGTCCGCACGCTGATCCTGCCGCTCACCATGAAACAGGTAAAAAGCTCGCGTGCGATGCAGGCCATTCAACCGGAGCTCCAGAAAATCCAGAAAAAATATAAAGATCAGCCTGAAAAGGTGCAGCAGGAAACTATGCGTCTCTTCCAGGAGAACAAAGTTAATCCGATGGCCGGCTGTCTGCCGCTGATCGTGCAAATGCCGATTTTTATTGCCCTGTACAACTCGATTTATTATAATCCGGATCTGCGTGAGCATTCGTTCCTGTGGCTTCAGCTAGGGGAACCGGATAAGCTGTTCATTCTGCCGCTGCTAGCTGCGGCTACAACGTTCCTTCAGACCCGGATGATGACGAAGATGAATCCGGTTCAGCAGCAGGGTCCTATGCAGTTCATGATGATGGTATACCCGGTTCTGATATTCATCATGTCTTACAATTTCCCGGCGGCACTGCCACTATACTGGGTTTACAGTAACGTGTACACTATCATTCAGAACTACTTCTTATACCGCAACAACGATAAGACCAAATTGGCTGTCGCAGGTGCCGGTACCAGCAAAGAAGTCAATCTTGTGAAGGGCAAGGATTCAAGCACTCGCAAGGATGTTACTCCCGCTGCAAAAGGCAATAGCGGCAAAGCGAAGGGAGCCAAAAAGTCAAAATGAGCAAAGTCGTCGCAACAGGGAAAACCATTGAAGAAGCTGTAGAACGTGGCCTTAGCCAGCTTGGAGTTCAAAAGGACCGGGTAACGGTCAGCGTACTAGAACAGCCGTCAAAAGGATTCCTGGGATTGATCGGTGCGAAGGGCGCCAAGGTGGAGCTTACCTTGATTCCTGAAGCCGCACCGGCATCAGCGGCGAGTGCTCCGTCACTGCCTCAGCAGTCAACACGAGAGAGCAAGCAGGAGGCTGGCGGCGGTGTGCCGCGCCAAGATTCCGGACAACCGGCAGAGGAAGCTTACCAACAGGCCGTTCATTTCATTGTCGATGTCGCCAAGAGCATGGGGCTTACGGTGGAAGTAGAAATCGTTCATACCAAGGAATCGACCATTCTGCAAATTTCCGGTCCGGATCTGGGACTTCTGATTGGCAGAAGAGGACAAACTCTCGATGCTCTGCAGTATTTGGCTAATATTGTGGCCAACCGTTATTCTGACAGCTTCGTCCGTCTGGTGCTTGATGCGGAGAATTTCCGTGATCGCCGCAAGAAGACGCTTGAGGAGCTGGCCGACCGTCTGGCCGGCCGGGTAATCCGGACCCGTAAAGAGGTTGTACTGGAACCGATGTCACCGCAGGAGCGTAAGATTATTCACTCCAGGCTGCAGGATCATCGTCAGGTCAGTACACTCAGTAAGGGTGAAGAACCCAACCGGCGTGTCGTTATAACATTGAAGTAGAGATTAAATAGGCTGCAATGACTCCTTGTCCAATGTGAGGGGTCATTGCTTTTTTTAAAGACAATAAGTTCTTTCTTGAGATATTAAACATTATATTGAGGTGAGAAACAGTATGCTTAGTGATACTATTGCTGCCGTATCGACGGCGCTGGGTGAGGGAGGAATTGCGATTGTCCGGGTAAGCGGACCGGAGGCGATCTCAGAGGTTGCCTCTTTATTCCGCGGTGCCAAGCCGCTTACAGAGGTTGCTTCCCATACCGTCCACTACGGTCATATAATAAATCCCGCAGACGGGGAACGGATGGAAGAGGTGCTGGTAACCGTAATGAAGGGGCCGCGCTCTTTTACTACAGAGGATGTAGTAGAGATCAGTGCCCATGGCGGGGTTATCTCTGTCAGAAGAGTTATGGATCTGCTGCTGCAGCAGGATATCCGTCTGGCTGAGCCGGGGGAATTCACCAAGCGTGCCTTTTTGGGCGGGCGGATCGATCTTTCTCAGGCGGAAGCGGTTATCGATCTGATCCGTTCCAAGTCCGACCGGGCTTTCTCAGTTGCCCTGAAGCAGGTGAGCGGTTCTTTATCGGAGCGGATTAAGTCACTGCGGCATACCCTGATTGAAACGCTGGCGCATATCGAAGTGAACATTGATTATCCTGAGCATGATGTTGAAGCATTGACTGCAGAATTCATTAAAGAAAAGAGCAGTGAGGTTATGGCAGGCATTGATAAGCTGCTGAAGACTGCCAATGAAGGTAAAATTCTGCGCGAAGGTATTACGACGGCAATTGTAGGCCGGCCCAATGTCGGCAAGTCCTCTTTGCTTAATGCGCTTGCCCGTGACAATAAAGCGATAGTAACTGATATTCCGGGAACAACGCGTGATGTTATAGAAGAGTATGTAACCATTAATAATATTCCGCTGAAGCTGCTTGATACCGCCGGTATCCGTGAAACAATGGATGTTGTTGAACGGATCGGCGTGGAACGGTCCAAAGCTGCATTTAGCGATGCCGACCTGATTTTGCTTGTTCTGAATGCAAACGAAGAGCTGCATGAGGACGAACTGGCACTGATGGAACAAATACACGGTAGACAAGCTTTGGTCATCATGAATAAAATGGACTTACCGCCGCACCTCGACAAAGTTAAACTGCGTACCTTTTTTGAAGAGTCGAGCATTGTGCCGATGTCTGTACTGGAGGAAGAGGGACTCGACAAGCTGGAGGAAGCTATTTCGGAGCTCTTCTTCGGCGGCAAGCTGGAATCCGGCGATCTGACTTATGTAAGCAATGTACGGCATATTGCCCTCCTTAAAAAGGCGCATAGATCACTGCTGGATGCTTATGAGGCTGCAGACATGCTGGTGCCAATTGATATGATTCAGATTGATGTGCGCCTGGCATGGGAACAGCTTGGGGAGATTATCGGAGATACGGCTGCCGATTCTCTGCTCGACCAGATTTTTTCGCAATTCTGTCTTGGCAAATAATCGGATTAACATTATATAATAGCTGCTTTAAGATAAGCAGTCAGGAGGAATAGAAATGGGTTATGAAGGAGGCAGCTATGACGTAGTGGTCATAGGCGCCGGACATGCCGGCTGCGAAGCTGCACTGGCTGCGGCCCGGATGGGCTGCAAT
Source organism: Paenibacillus camerounensis (assembly GCF_000723885.1). Lineage (GTDB taxonomy): Bacteria > Bacillota > Bacilli > Paenibacillales > Paenibacillaceae > Paenibacillus_AQ > Paenibacillus_AQ camerounensis. The sequence goes on along the minus strand of NZ_CCDG010000018.1, from coordinate 70,223 downwards.
ACTTTGATGATTACGATTAACCTGGATATGGTGGCATTTATGCCGTGTAATCCTTCGATCGGCGGCCCTGCTAAGGGACATGTCGTGCGTGAAATTGATGCGCTGGGCGGCGAAATGGGACGCAATATTGATAAAACCTTTATTCAGCTGCGTATGCTTAATACAGGCAAAGGTCCGGCAGTTCACGCATTGCGCGCACAGGCGGATAAATTTCTTTATCAGCATGCTATGAAAGAAACCATGGAAAAGACGCCTAATCTGACGCTCCGCCAGGGAATGGTAGAGGAGCTTATTGTGGAGGATGGCAAATGTACCGGGGTTATAACCAAGACCGGTACAGTCTACCGCAGCAAAACAGTTATACTGACGACCGGAACCTACCTGCGCGGAAAAGTGATTATGGGTGAACTGACATATGAGAGCGGTCCTAACAACCAGCAGCCTTCAGTGCGCCTGTCGGAAAACCTGCGTGAACTGGGCTTTGAGCTGGTCCGCTTTAAGACAGGTACGCCGCCGCGTGTACACAGGGATACCATTGATTTCTCCAAAACAGAGATTCAGCCGGGCGATGATAAGCCTAAGTTTTTCTCTTTTGAGACCAAGTCATCGGATAACGAACAGCTGCCTTGCTGGCTGACTTACACACAGCCGGCTACGCACCAGATCATTAATGACAATCTTCATCGTGCCCCGATGTTTACCGGTATTATTGAAGGAACAGGCCCGCGTTATTGTCCTTCCATTGAAGATAAGGTGGTTCGGTTCAGTGACAAGTCGCAGCACCAGATTTTTCTTGAACCGGAAGGAAAAAACACTTCCGAGTATTATGTACAGGGACTTTCTACCAGCCTGCCTGAGGACGTGCAGCTAGCTGTGCTTCGTTCTATTCCCGGAATGGAAAAGGTTGAAATGATGCGCAATGGTTATGCGATTGAATATGATGCCATGGTACCTACCCAGCTGTGGCCTTCACTTGAGACAAAGCGTCTGCCAGGGCTCTTTACCGCAGGGCAAATTAACGGTACATCAGGATATGAGGAAGCTGCAGGGCAAGGTGTAATGGCCGGCATTAATGCTGCCCGTAAAGTACAGGATAGAGAACCTGTAGTGCTTGACCGTTCCCAGGGGTATATCGGAGTATTAATCGACGACCTGGTGACTAAGGGTACGAATGAGCCCTACCGTCTGCTTACCTCACGCGCCGAGTACCGTCTGCTTCTCCGTCATGATAATGCCGACCTGCGCCTTACTCCTATCGGATATGATATCGGACTTATTCCGCAGCAGCGCTATGATGCCTTTATGCATAAAAAAGAAACAGTCGACCGTGAAATTGTCCGCCTTCAGGAAACGAAGGTGAAGCCTGTAGAGGTTAATGAAGTTCTGGCAGCTTATGAGTCAGCTCCTATTGTTGACGGCTCCAATCTGCTTGTACTGATGCGCCGTCCGGAGGTTGCTTACAGCTTGGTTGATCAGATTTCACCTTCACCAGAAGTACTGGACGAAGAGATGAAAGAGCAGGTTGAGATTCAGATTAAATATGCCGGTTATATCGAGAAGCAGCTGGCTCACGTAGAGAAGCTGCAAAAAATGGAAAAGAAAAAGATACCTGATGATATAGATTACAATGTCATTCATGGGCTTGCAATGGAAGCCCGCCAGAAGCTGACCAAGATTGCTCCGATTTCAATTGGCCAGGCGTCACGGATTGCCGGAGTTACACCGGCTGATATTTCGATTCTGCTGGTACACTTAGAGCATTACAACCGGGTAACGGCGGCGAAAGGATAAATTATGGACAGCACAATAATACAGTATGTTGCACTATTACAGGAGAAGGGAATTGAGCTCTCCCCCCGCCAGCTGGAGCAGTTTGAGCTCTACTACCGGGAACTGGTCTCCTGGAATGAAAAAATGAACCTGACAGGTATTACCGAGCGCGATCAGGTGTATACAAAGCATTTTTATGACTCATTATCGCTTGCCTTTTATATGAATATGAATGAAGTCAACAGTCTCGCTGATATCGGATCAGGTGCAGGATTTCCGGGCATACCATTAAAAATTTGTTTCCCGCATATGAAACTGACCATCGTTGATTCACTCAGCAAAAGGATTTCCTTCCTTCAGCATATCTGCGATACATTGGGGTTAACTGGAGTACAGCTGATTCATGGCCGTGCAGAAGATATTTCCAGACAGTTTGTACATCGGGACGCGTATGATGTAGTTACTGCCCGGGCGGTTGCCCGCCTGTCACTGTTGAACGAATTTTGCCTTCCCTTTACCCGGAAAGAGGGTATCTTTGCCGCTATGAAGGGAAATGATCCCGGCGAAGAATTATCTGAAGCCGGACGCAGCCTTAAAGAATTACGTGCTGAGCTAAAAAAAGTGGAATCGTTCAGTCTGCCGGTAGAGGAATCTGCAAGGCACATTGTTATGATCCGCAAGACAGGTGCTACACCGGCCAAGTATCCGCGTAAAGCAGGAGTGCCTGCCAAGTCGCCGCTTATTTGATTGTTTCACGTGAAACATTTTTATCCATTTTAATAGCAGAGCTAACAAAGGCCCTTAATTACTAAGGGCTTTTTTTTATGGATGAACCAAAATTGTATTTCATTTATTTTAAATGGCAGGAAAAATAGGTCTTTATGGAGAATAGGATTATATGCGGAAAAGTGATAGAATGATATAGTATCGTTTAGTAGTGAAGGCTGTACGATAAGCTTTTTGCCAGGCCAGGTTAAGAGGCTCGTACTATATTGAAACTAGGTGGTTATGAACGGAATGAAAGAACAATTCACCAAGCTTTTTGGATTTAATGAGCGGAGCAGCGGAGAAGAGGTCAAACAAATCCCGGTTCATGAGGTTATCAGCAGTCCTTATCAGCCCCGGACGATTTTTGATGATGAGAAGATAGATGAACTATGTCAGACCATCAAAACTCACGGAGTTATTCAGCCGATTGTTGTACGTGTACGTGATTCCCAGTATGAGCTTATTGCGGGGGAACGCCGCTGGCGTGCAGTTAAGAAGCTCGGTATGGATACGGTTCCGGCTATTGTCCGCGAGTTCAATGATTCTCAGGCTGCCTCTATCGCTTTGATTGAAAACCTGCAACGGGAGGGGCTGACTTCTATTGAGGAAGCCATTGCCTATCAGAAGCTTATCGATCTTCATCAATTGACCCAGGAAAGCCTGGCACAGCGTCTAGGTAAAAGCCAATCTACAATTGCTAATAAGATCCGTCTTTTGCAGCTGCCGGAAGAAGTGAAGACCGCGCTTATGGAGCGGAAGATTACTGAGCGGCATGCACGTTCACTGCTTTCTTTGGATAGTGTCGAGATGCAACTGAAGGTACTTGCAGAGATCATATCCAAGGAACTGAATGTTAAGCAGACAGAAGCACGTATTGCCTTTTACAAGGCACTTAGCCAGAATACCAAAAAATCAAAGCGGGTTTCCTATACCAAGGATGTTCGTCTAGCGCTTAATACAATTCGTCAATCGATTGATATGGTAACAGGCTCAGGAATGGAGATTAAGACTTCGGAGAATGACCGCGGTGACCATTATGAGATTGTGATTCAGATCCCTAAACGATAAATTGTTTCAAAAGCTGAAGGCGGCCCTGAGGTGATTGGCCGCCTTTTCTGTGACTATAGGCGGAATATACCGCTGTAGGCTGTTAATTGAACTTTACTTGTATATTTGTCTATTTTCTCGCAAAATTGATGCCGTTCAAAACGTTAAACTTCACGAACTACAAGATGATTCTTTCTAACAATTCGAGGTGAAATAAGTGTCCAAGATTATTGCCATAGCAAATCAAAAAGGCGGAGTCGGAAAAACGACAACCTCTGTCAACCTGGGTGCCGGCATGGCTACACTGGGGAAGAGAGTGCTTCTTGTCGATATTGACCCGCAAGGCAACACTACAAGCGGCGTTGGCGTCAACAAAGCGGATGTAGCAAATTGCATTTACGATATTCTTATTAATGAAGTGAATCCACAGGATACTATTCAGCATACCCAGATTGACGGGCTGGATATTATCCCGGCAACCATTCAACTGGCGGGTGCCGAGATTGAGTTAGTATCGACAATTTCCAGAGAATTAAAGCTGAAGAAGGCACTCAACGCAGTTAAAAGCAACTACGATTACATCATTATTGACTGCCCGCCGTCGCTTGGTATTTTAACGATTAACTCATTGACCGCAGCTGACTCGGTGATTATTCCTATACAATGTGAATACTATGCACTTGAGGGGTTAAGCCAATTGCTTAACACGGTGCGGCTGGTTCAAAAAAATCTAAATCCGAACTTGAGTATTGAAGGTGTTCTGCTGACTATGCTGGATGCGCGGACAAACTTAGGGATTCAGGTTATTGAAGAGGTTAAGAAGTATTTTCAGGAAAAAGTATACCGCACAATCATTCCGCGTAACATCCGCCTCAGTGAAGCACCTTCACACGGGCAGTCCATTATTACGTATGATTCACGTTCAAAGGGAGCGGAAGTGTATTTAGAGCTGGCAAAGGAAGTGATCTCTTATGAGTAAGCGTTTAGGGAAAGGTCTAGATGCACTGATTCCATCCTTATCTATTAATGAAGATGATAAGGTTGTCGAGATTCCTTTAGGCCAATTGCGGGCCAATCCATACCAGCCGCGTAAGGATTTCAATGAGGATGCGATTCAAGAGCTGGCAGAGTCAATTAGACAGCATGGAGTCATCCAGCCGATTATTGTCCGCAGTGTGTTAAAGGGTTATGAAATTATTGCCGGCGAACGCAGATTCCGGGCATCGCAATATTGTGGAAAAGCAACTATTCCCGCTGTTGTAAGAAGTTTAAGTGATCAGCAGGTAATGGAGATTGCTCTTATTGAGAACCTGCAGCGTGAAAATCTTAACGCCATGGAGATTGCCGTAGCCTATCAAGGTTTAATGGATCAATTTTCATTAACCCAAGAAGAGCTTTCGCTAAAGGTAGGGAAATCCAGATCTCATATTGCCAACTTTTTGCGGTTGTTAACCTTGCCGGAAGAAGTGAAGGATTATGTTTCACGTGGAACAATTTCTATGGGTCATGCCCGTGCAATTGTTGGTCTTAAAGATCCTGGAATAGTAAAGCAGCTTGCAGAGCAATGTGTAGAACAGCAGTGGAGTGTAAGGCAACTGGAAGAGGTAGTAAAAAACCTTGACCGAAAGCCGGCTGCGGGTGAAAAAGCAAAAGTAATAAAACGTGATCCGTATATTGACAACGTTGAGGAAGGATTACGCGAAAAATTCAAAACAACAGTGAAAATAAAACAAGGCAAAGATAAAGGCAAGATCGAAATTAATTACTACAGTGCTCAGGATCTGGAAAGATTGCTGGAGTTGCTTGGAAACTGATCTTCAACCTTGTGCGATAAAACATATCCTGAGGTATCCCTAATACGGATATGGAGGGGTATGTTTTTTACACTTAAAAAGTGAGGTTAGAGAATGGAGACGCTAGTCTATTTGGATCACGCAGCCACCTCCTGGCCAAAGCCGCCAGAGGTGGCTGCAGCGATGATGGAGGCGCTGGAACATTCGGGTGCTAATGCCGGAAGGGGGAACCACTCGCTTGCTATAGGAACCGGAAGAGTGCTTGTGAGGGCACGCTGTGAACTTGCTGAACTATTTGGTATAAGTAACGCCCAGGATATTGCATTTACTCATAACACGACAATGGGTCTCAATATGGCAATTAAGGGGACACTTCGTGCAGGGGATCATGTTATATCTACAATGACTGAACATAATTCGGTTCGCCGCCCGCTTGAGTATCTGCGGCGGACGATGGGGATAAAGATTGATTATCTGCAAGTGGATGAAGAGGGGCAAATTAGTCTGACGGCATTGAAACAGCTGTTTAGGCCATCGACCAAAATGGTGATTTGTAATCACAGCTCTAATCTGCTGGGAAGCATCCTTCCCGTCAGCGAAATCGGCATGATTGCCAAAGCGCATAATGCAGTTTATCTGGTTGATGCAGCCCAGAGTGCAGGAGTGCTGGATATTAATGTGCGGGAAATGAATATCGACCTGCTTGCTTTTCCGGGGCACAAGGGGTTGCTGGGCCCGCAGGGAACAGGCGGTATTTACATTTCTCCTGAGCTTGAGCTTGAGCCGCTGATGCACGGAGGTACCGGGAGTCAGTCTGAAAGCAGCGAACAGCCGGATGTCCGTCCTGACCGCTATGAGGCAGGTACTCAGAACGCAGTAGGTATAGCCGGACTGCTGGCCGGTGTGCGTAAAATCAAATCAATAGGCATAGCCAAGATTCATCATGATGAGTGGCTTTTGACGCAGCAGCTGATGGAGGGGTTATCTGGCATTTCCGGTCTGAGGATGCTTGGTCCAAAACCCGGGGCTCCGCGCAGCGGGATCGTTTCTTTTACAGTTGAGGGACAGGAGTCAGCGGCAATTGCCCATCGTCTGGACCGTGAATATAATATTGCAGTGCGGGCCGGAATGCATTGTACACCGTTGGCTCATAAAGCAGCAGCAACCCTGGAGAGCGGGGCGGTCAGAGTAAGTGTAGGCGTCAGCTCAACTGAGCATGATATAAAAAGAATGCTGGACGCCATGGAGGAATTATACGGCGGTGCCTGCAGCAGCAGATAAAGATAAAAGGATGGTCCATACATGTTAGAGTTGAATCAGATGATTAATGAACAGATTTCACTGGTTATGTTCGCGGCTGTAATTATAATCGTAATTCTAGTTATTGTGCAGATCGTACAAGGCAGCAAGCTGCGCCGTATGCGGCGTAAATATGAAATGATGATGAGCGGAAACGGTGTAGAGGATCTTGAAAGCCTGCTGATTGATCTGAAAAATCAGGGTGAGCGTTTGGATGAAGGCCAGCGTGAGCATAAGGCGCTGATTGAAGCGGCACAGAATAAAATGCGCGGTATGAAATCAAAAGTTGCAGTAAAGCGTTACAATGCCTTTGGAGAAAGAGGGAGTGACCTGAGCTTCTCCATAGCCATAGTTGACGACAACAGCAATGGTGTGGTTTTAACTAGCCTGCATAACCGGGAAAATTCCTATATATATTCTAAACCCCTTGAAAACGGAGCCTCACAGTACCCGCTGTCGCCGGAAGAAAAGGAAGTCATTGCTCAAGCGCAGCAGCAGAGTTAGCATGAAGATGCCACTGCTTCAGTGAAGAAAAAAGGCTGACGGCAATAATATCGGCTAAACGCATTACTAGGCTGAGCCGGGTATTCTGCAGCACAAAGTATTCCATGAATCCGCCGACATTGACAATTCCGGTCAGATGAATGTCTCCAACAGGAGGTAACTGCTTGTTGACACCGGCGCCGGGGCGCAGGGGACCGTCAACGACCTGAATGCAGCCGACACTGGCGGAATGACCCAGACAGGCATCAATTCCGATAATAAAAGGGTCATTATGCTTGTTATAAATGAGGGTGAGTGTTTCTTCAAGGTTAACGGCATGCACCGGCTCATCCAAAGTACCATAGAGATGGAATAATGGACTATGGTAACGGGATAAGGCTGAACCCACCAGAGGGCCAAGTGAGTCACCGGTCGAACGGTCAGTCCCGACGCAGACAATCACAATAGGTGTATCCGGACGGGTCCGTGAAAAGTGAAACAGCAAACGATGGGTAATCGTCGAGTAAATATTGGGATCAGCATGTGATACTTTAAGGCAGGACGGCTCTTTAAGCGGCGCAGCTTGAGATGATAAATTCATAATTAATCTTCCTTTCTTAAAAGCGGAGCATCTGCAAAAATATCAGCAGGCATTGCTGTTGTTTCAAAGAGTGCTGATAGCGTAAAGTCATTGTCCGCGGGAGAGCGTTGATGATCCTAGTATATGGATGAAAAAAATTTTTTATACTACAGGTGCGAGAGATAGGACCTTAAGCCCAGAGGGAGGTAAGGAGATGAAGGAAGAGCTTCTGATTGCATTTGACTCCACCCAGCAGGCGCTGCGTGCTGAAATGCTGCTGGAATATGCCGAAATCGAAATTGATATCTTCCCGACTCCTAAGGAAATTACGGCAGGCTGCGCAATGTCCATTCAATTCTTTCATGAGGACCTCTCAGGGGTGAAGGAGATCATCACCGGGCAAAACGTTGAAATTCGGGGGATCTTCAGTAAGAATGAAGAGGGAAGCGGGTATATAGAGATAAGCGCTTAGTGAGGGAGGAACAAACGGATGCAAGTGTGGATGTTGGAGGCTACGGGGATAGAGGCTCTGGAAGAAGCTGTCCGGTTCAAGGACAAAGTATGGAACTGGGTAACAGATGCAGATATGTGGGCAAGTGTTTTATTTTCGGGATTGAGAATCCTTGCAATCTTTCTCTTAACCAGGCTGATTATTAAATTGGTGTGTAAGGTCATTGACCGGTCGATGGAAAAAGAAATGACCGGAAGCCGTATTCTGGCCAACAGCCGTCGCTTTTCTACAGTGGGCGGCCTGCTGAAAAATGTAGTCACCGTGATCTGTAATTTTGTCATGATTATGCTGATTCTTTCCGAGTTTAATTTCGATCTCGGCCCTTTGCTGGCAGGAGCGGGTGTTGTTGGCCTGGCCATCGGTTTTGGAGCACAGAGTTTGGTCAAAGATGTTATCACAGGGTTCTTTATTATTTTTGAGGATCAGTTCGCAGTTGGCGATGTCATTCAGACCGGTACTTATAAAGGAACTGTGGAAATGATCGGGCTTAGAACGACCAGACTGCTCAGCTTCACAGGCGAGGTACACATTATTCCTAACGGATCGATTATCAATGTAACGAACTACTCGCTGGCTAATGCAATGGCTGTTGTAGATGTGCCGGTGAAGATTGAACGGGGCCTGGAGAACACACTTGCCCTGATCGGCGAAGCATTAAAGGGGATTGAAGAGCGGAGTGACAACATTATTGCATATCCGACTATACTCGGTGTCCAGTCGATGAGCACATCGGAGTTTGTCATCCGTATAGCTGCCAACTGCCAGCCAAATGCCCGGGATGCAGCCCAGCGGCAGATCCATAGCGATATCAAACAGGCGTTGGAGAAGCAGACTGCACTGGAAGAGGCTGAAGCTGCGCGTAAGGCGCTGGAACAAGAGGGACAGGCAGCACAGGCGGCAATTGAGGCGGAGCTTATAAAGACCGCCAGAGAAGCCCAGGAGACGGCGGGAGCTATTCCAAGGCGGCAGATTGCTGCAGCCCAAGAGGGAGAAGAGGGGGATAACTGATGGAACGGAAGGTTTTTGAACTGGGAGATATTGTGCTGATGAAAAAGCCTCATCCCTGCGGAACTAATGAGATGGAGATCATCAGGATGGGGATGGATATCCGCATTAAATGCACAGGCTGCCAGCATAGCGTGTTAATCCCCCGTACTAAGTTCGAGAAGAACCTCAAGAAGGTGCTCCGCTCAAAGAGTGCCGGAGCTGGGACAGAGGGGACCCATAATTAAACTTGCAAAAGTAAAAACGCCATGATACAATAGGTCTTGCTGCGGAGAGGTACCCAAGAGGCCCAAGGGGGCTGACTCGAAATCAGTTAGGCGTGTCAAAGCGTGCGTGGGTTCGAATCCCACCCTCTCCGCCACCACAGCTTTTTACCAATAACGTTAATCAGGCCTCCGTTGCTGCGGAGGTTTTTTGTGCGTTACTTGTGAAGTATTCAGGAACAGATAGGCTTAAGCAGAAGAACTGCCACAACAATACAAAAAGAGAGATCCTTGCGGATCTCTCTCCAGAGGCAGTACATCAATGATGTTCGGAATTAGTCTGTCTAAAGCCGCTAAAGTGCATGGGTAATGCAAAAGCTGATGCCCTCTTCAAAAGATAAGAAACGGTTACCATTCTTAGGGAATGGTGAAGCAGTTTCCTGTTAAGGGCCAGCCTTACGGTTCCCGGGTTACAATAGTTGCTGTATCAGAATCCCAGTGATTGTGTTCGTCATCGACGTACAACGGAACCACACCTCTCTTTTGTACTGCCTGAGCTTATTATGTGCTTGAGTCAGCTTTTTATACATGTCCTCACTAAATTAATGGACACGCGCCTTCTCGGCCTTTTTCCACTTACGGTCCTTGTTGCTGGTCTCAGGGAAAATATCACCCTTCTCCATTGTAATCCGCTTCGGATTCTGGATTTCGGTATGGAAGCTGCGCGCCTCGCCTACCTCTGTATAGACACCCGGATTTGGCGCCCGGTCGCCTTTTTCGTATTCTGTACGCTCGCCCATTATGATAATCCTCCTTCTTGTAGAGTGATCATTACGCATGTATTGTGTGCAGCACCGCCGGGCTTCATGTAGCTAAAAAGTACCTTTATGTTGCTATGTATGAAATAGCTTGCAATCAGCTGTGTAATTTGCTAAACTGATTTGGTGCGAGTCTATGTTTGTGCTCGCTCCTTGCTCCTGACGTGATCAGGGGCCGAAGACCATAAGGAGGTGAAATTTATGCGCAAATACGAAGTGATGTACATTATTCGTCCTGATATTGAACAAGAAGCCGTTCAAGCAGCAGTCGAAAAATTCCAAGGCATCATCTCCAACGGCGGGGAAATTACAAAACACGATGTGCAGGGTAAACGCCGTCTTGCGTATGAGATCAAGAAATTCCGTGATGGCGTTTATGTTTTGGTTAACTTCACTGCAGAACCTGCAGTAGTTACTGAGCTTGAGCGTATCATGAAGATTTCTGACGAAGTTATTCGTTATCTCATTACGAACGACGTTGCCTAAGATCGAGACAAGCTTTGTAACAAATCGCGTTATAAGGAGGGGATTGAATTGTTGAACCGTATCATTCTGATCGGTCGGTTGACCCGTGACCCGGAACTTCGTTATACTCCTGCTGGTGTTGCCGTAACACAGTTTACGCTTGCCGTAGACCGTAACTTTACGGGCCAGAACGGTGAACGCGAAGCGGACTTCATCCCGGTAGTAACCTGGAGACAGCTGGCTGAGACCTGTGCCAATTATTTGCGCAAAGGACGTCTGGCAGCCGTAGAAGGACGCATCCAAGTACGGAATTACGAGAATAACGAAGGCAAACGTGTATACGTTACTGAAGTTATTGCTGATAATGTCCGTTTCCTGGAATCCTCGCAAAACCGTGAAGGCGGAAATGCATCAAGCGGCGGTAGTATGCCTGAAGAGCCTGCCTATGGCGGCGGTAACGGCGGTAACAGTGCACGCGGAAATAACAATAATTTCTCGCGCAGCAACAATAATCAAGATCCTTTTTCGGGCGATGGAAAACCGATCGATATATCGGACGATGATTTGCCATTTTAATAAGGAAGGACTGAAAAGAACATGGCTTTCAAACAAAGAGAAGGCGGAGACAACGACAAAAGACCGGCACGTCGTGGTGGACGCAACAAGCGCAAAAAAGTGTGCTACTTCACTGTGAACAAAATTACTCACATTGACTATAAAGACACTGAGCTTCTCAAGAAGTTCATCAGCGAACGCGGAAAGATTTTGCCGCGTCGTGTAACAGGTACAAGTGCAAAATACCAACGCGCTCTGACTATTGCTGTAAAACGCTCGCGTCAAATCGCGCTGCTGCCTTACACAACGGAATAGGACGTTTATGAAGCAGCCGGCATAGCCGGCTGCTTTTTTGCTGTATTCTTGAGCAGATAAACTCTCGCTTAGTAGCGGCCGCTGCAATTGTATATAATAAAAAGAAAATCTTTGGAGGCATGATTATGATCAGTGCAAGCCCTTATGTAATCATTGAAAATGTACGGGAGTCAGTTGAGTATTACCAGAGTATATTCGGCGGAGAAATTAAAGTGCTGAATGAGCATAACGGTAAGCTGTTGCATGCTGATCTGCAGCTGGGCCAGAGCCTGATCCATTTCTCCGATGATTACGGCCGCGGTGCCAAGACTGCGAATGTCAGCATTATTATGGCTCTTGAGAGCGAGGAGGAGCTGAACGGCATCTACGAAAGACTGGTCTCAGACGGCGGTAAAGTCCAGGTGGAGCTGCAAAAAACCTTTTTCGGCGCGCTGCATGGACAAGTATCTGACTGTAAGAATGGAATCACCTGGGTGTTTAATTATTTCTCCGGTAATTGACGTACCTAACAAAATGTAGTAAATTACAGGTATCCTATAACAAAGGGGAAATTTTGATGTCGGTGAGCGTTCTTAACTAGCAATTTCATATCACTTTAAGATAAGCGGCAGCAGGACCAGCATAGGCTGAGGGCTTGCTCTGTTTAGGTATGTGCAATTCATGCCTATCTCTTGTTTGAAGTGGATGATTTAGTTAAGAACACGCGAAGCGTCAACATTGCCTCTTGAACGGCAAATGTTCCTTTGTGATAAACCGTGCTCTTGAGCATGGTTTTTTCTGTTTTCCGGGCATGTATGGGGTGCAGCCGGAGGCTGGAGTACACAAGGGACATTTCTGTTTTAGTGAAGGGCAAGGACTGCATAGTGCAGTCTTTGCCCTTTTTTTGTTACCCGGAAACAGGCGCACCGCCTAATCAAATGATTATTTTAGAGGAGGATTATCAGTGAATCTTGAGAGCCTGCGCACACTTGGTTATGAAGAAATAAAACAGGAGGTTGTACGGTATACAGTCTCTTACGAAGGTAAAAGGCTGGCAGAAGAGCTTGAGCCTATGATTTATATGACGGCAATACACCGTGCACTGGAGGAGACAGAGGAGGCTAAGGAGCTGCTTGAGCGCGGTGCCAGTGTTCCTCTGCCATCACTGGAAGGGATTGAATGGGTTATGTCTCTGATAGGTACGGGATATTTGTTCAGCGAGCAGGATTTGTCGGCGGTTGGCGTCTTCCTGAACAGTTGCGGGCAGCTGCGCAAATACATGGCCTCCAAAGAGCAGAGTGCGCCGCGGATTGCCGCTTACGGGTCTTCACTGCAGGAGCTGCCGGGGCTCCGGGAAGAGATCGGGCGCTGCATCCGGTTCGGCGTGATCGAGACTCAGGCCAGCAGAGGGCTGGAACGGGTACGCAAGCAATTAGCGGTAGCCAAGGACCGGCTGCAGCGCAAGCTGGACAGCATTATGTCGAGGCATCAGTCTATTCTTCAGGAGAATCTGGTCAGTATGCGTGGCGGACGGTATGTAATTCCGGTAAAGCGGGAGTATCACAAGCAGGTGAAGGGAGCTGTATTGGACCAGTCGACAAGCGGGCAGACGGTATTCGTGGAGCCGTATGAAATTGCCGCACTGCAGGGCGAGCTGGAGCTGCTGGCAGCAGATGAGGCAAGGGAGGAGGGCATTATCCTGAGCATGCTGAGCGGACTTGTGGAGCGGGAGCAGGAATCGCTCCGCCTCAATATTGAGGTGACGGGAGTCTATGATTTTATTTTTGCCAAGGCCAAGTATGCACGCTCTTTGAATGCACGTAATGTAGCCCTTAATGACCGGGGGGTGCTGCGCATGAACGGGGGCAGGCATCCTAAGCTGAAGGATATGGTACCGGTCAGCCTTAATTTTGGCCAAAGCTACAAGTCACTGATTGTCACCGGCCCGAATACAGGGGGAAAGACAGTGGTTCTCAAGACACTCGGGCTCCTGAGTGCCATGGTTCAGTCCGGCCTGCTGATCCCTGTCGAGGAGCAAAGTGAATTTACCGTCTTCTCTGATATTGTCAGTGTGATTGGAGACGGACAGAGCCTGACACAGTCGCTGAGCACCTTCTCCGCCCAGATGAAGAGTATTGAAGGCATGCTGCGCTTTGCGGGAAGAGGCGTGCTGCTGCTGATTGATGAGCTGGCTGCAGGTACAGATCCCGGTGAGGGCTTCGCGCTTTCTATTGCTATTCTGGAGGAACTGAGCCGCAAAGGCGCCAATATCGTTGTTACCACCCATTTTAACGAGTTAAAATCATTTGCAGCAGCAGCACCCGGGTTCGAAAACGCGCGGATGGAGTTCGATAAGCACACGCTTCAGCCGCTCTACAAGCTCACCATCGGCGAGGCAGGCGAAAGCTATGCCCTGCAGATTGCCGAAAAGCTGGGTATTCCCCCGGAGGTAATCCGGCGTTCTCACGAGCTTACAGCACAGCAGCGCAGGCCAGAGGTTCCGGAGAGAGCGAGGGCTATTAAGGCGCATAACCGCCATAAACCCCCTCTGGACAGCAAAGAGGAGCCTGTTCAAGGAGATCAGCTGCAGGAGGCTTCGTCTAAAGACAGCAAGGCACTAGGCTCCAGCTTTGAGATTGGAGATGCGGTATATGTCAGCTCAATCAACCGGACAGGAATTGTATATGCCAGGCAGGACAGCATGGGGATCGTCGGCGTAATGGTCCAGAAGGAAAAACTGCGGATTAATCATAAGCGTCTGAAGCCGTATTTATCGAAGGAGGAGCTGTATCCGGAGGATTATGATTTCGACATTATTTTTGAGAGTAAGGAGAACCGGAAAAAGCGCAAGCTGATGCGGAAAAAGCATGTCGAAGGGCTAAGCATTATCCATCCTGAAGAGGAGGTATAGCTCCCCAAAAAACACGGAGACCTGCCTGAAAAGGCAGGTCTTTTTGGATGCAGGGAATAATTTCATAACGGTCATCTCCAATTATTGCCTTCCCATTCTGCTGATTATTCGTTATTCTCTATGTTGTAGCTGATCAAATTCAGGATTTAAAAATTTACGCATTATATGATATATAACTTAATATGGAATGTTTATGAGCTTGGTAAACAACGGTTTTTATAACAATAGAGATTAGAAAACGCTTTCATTAGTGGGTTGTACCTCAGAAAGGAAGAACTACATGTATAAAACCAAAATCGGCACACTGCTGCTGGCGGTGACTTTTATTCTAACGGCATGCAACGGTGCAGGAGGCAAAAGCAGCGATTCCTACGCGGTACGCTACAATAAGGTTGAGGAAAAGGCTGCTCCGGGCGGAATCGTTACTTATGCTTATACGTCTCCGTTTCAGGGGATGTTTGATCCGGCTTTTTTTGAAGGGGAGGATGATTCCAATGTGCTTGATTTTATTACTGAAGCAATGTTCACAGTAAAGGATGATCTGACTACCGTACCCAATATTGCCTCCTGGAAGGAATCAGATGATCACACCGTGTTTACCTTCAAAATCAGGCCGGGCGTACGCTGGCATAACGGTGACGAGCTGACGGTTGAGGACTGGAAGTTTGCGCTTGAGACTATTGCGAGCCCTGACTACACGGGTCCCAGATATTACAGTGTGGAGATGATAAAAGGCGCTGATGCCTATCACCGGGGGGAAACGGATGAATTAACCGGAGTTAAGGTTGTAGACCCTTATACCTTGAAGATTACTGTTAACGCTGCGCGGGTGAATACGATTGACAATTTGTGGCCGTACCCGATGAATAAGAAGTATTATGAAGGCGTCGCGGTTAAGGATATGGCAGACAGTGAACAGGTACGTATGCGGCCGATCGGCATTGGACCCTTCGAGGTGGAAGAGATTCAGCCCGGGCAGCTTGTCCGGATGAAGCGGTTCGATCACTATTACAAAGGCAAAGCGCTGCTGGACGGAGTGAATTATACCGTTGTGGGCGACGGTGAAATGACAGGGTTACTTGAAGCGGGCAGCCTGGATATCGGGACAGTGCCAAGGGATGCTTACACTGCGCTAAAAGAGCTTGATAACATAACGCTGGTGCAGTCGGCGGAATTGTCATACGAATACATAGGCTTCAAATTCGGGCGCTGGGATGAAGCGGCACAGCAGAATGTAATGGACAACCCGAAGTTCGCTGATAAGCGGCTGCGGCAGGCCATGTATTATGCGCTGGACAGAGAAGGCATCATCAACCGCTTCTCATACGGGCTGGGTGAGCTGATTGAAACGCCGGTTCCCAGTACAAGCTGGGCGAAGATACCTGATACCGAGATCAACACCTATCCGTTTGACCCGCAGAAGGCAGAAGCGCTGCTCGAGGAGGCCGGGTATGTTGATATTAATGGTGACGGCTGGCGTGAGGACCCGGAGGGGCAGCCGCTTATCATTCATTATGACGCGATGAGCGGCAGCAAAACCGCTGAGGAACGGACGAAGTCCATTATGCAGGACTGGCGGAATGTCGGGCTTGATGTACGGCTTAACGGCGGCCAGCTGAAGGAGCTGAACCTCTTTTATGAGGCGGTGGAGAACGATGATCCTACAGTTGAACTATTTAACGGGGTCTGGGGGCTGGGCAGTGATCCTGATCCTTCGGGGCTGTGGCGGCAATCCGACCTGTGGAATTATTCCCGGTGGTTCTCTGAGCAGAGCGATGAGCTGATCCGTGAAGGGGTAGAAGCCAAGGCGTACGACAAGGAATACCGGAAGCAGATTTATTATGAATGGCAGCAGCTGATTAATGAAGAGGTCCCGATGATCTTTTTTGCGGAGCGGACGAATATTACAGCAGTCAACAAGCGTCTGCAGGGCGTGAAGGTCAATTCGATCAGCAATATCAATGAGCCGGAAAAATGGTGGATTAAGGAGACTAACTGAGTATAGAGCAGAACCTGAAGTCGCGGCGGCGGAATGCAGCGGGCTGAATGGTTCTTTTTTTTATGAAAAATGAATCAAAACCGGATTTACAGCGTCATATACTTTAGGAATAACCGGCTGCTGCCGTTAAAAATGTCGTTTTTTGTTATTTCTTTTTGAGTGCCAAGTGATTACAATAGAAATATTGTCTGTGTCAAAGCCGATTTCCAGGTTTATTCTATTTTTAGAACGACCCTAATTCCTGAAAGGGGGAACGCTAAGACCGAATGGGGCAGAACGTAACAGCAGCTGAGAGAAGTCCGGACATGAGTGCCCGGTATGACCCGGGCAGGCATTGTAAATAGATTGCAAGCCATCATTATATTCCACCATAAAGAAGGAATTCATTTATGAACATTAAAAAATTAAAAAAACGGTATATTGCCCTTATAACGCTTGCCGTTATTCTGCTGGGAGGCTTTCTGTTCCAGAAGCCGCTTGCGGTGCTGGCTTTTGACCTGTTCCTGTCGGATCAGGTAGAGGCGAAGCTGGAAGAGGAATCTTATGTACCGCTCGTTAAGGATAATACAACAGCAGTTAAGCCTGAACCCGTCGTCTTCAAAAGCGATCCGTTCTCGCTGATGCTGCTCGGTACAGACCAGCGCGGGAATGAAACCGCCCGTTCTGATACGATGATCTATGCCGTTGTCCGTCCGGAGGATTATAAGCTTCTGCTGATATCCATCCCGCGTGATACGTATACTGAGATCATCGGACACAGGGATAACAAAAAGGACAAAATTACGCATGCGTATGCTTTCGGCGGCCAGCAAATGGCAAAGGATACAATGGAGGCCCTGCTTGGGCATGATATTCAGTACTATGCCACAATTAACTTTCAGGGACTGAAGGATGCTGTCGATGCTATTGACGGAGTTCCGCTTCCGATCAAAAAGGATATCGTCAATAAAGGTGCTGATCATGAAAAATTCACCATTGTAGGCGGCAAGTCGAGCTATAACGGTGAAGAAGCGCTTAATTATACCCGCTACCGGGAGGACAGTGATTTCAACCGGACTAAGCGGCAGCAGGTCTTTATTGATGTCGTTGCGAATAAAATGTTATCAATCAGCCAGATTGGTAAAATTCCTGAGCTGCTTGATATTATGGGCGAGAATTTCAAGACGGACATGGAGCCTTCGCTGATCATCAGCCTGGCCAAGAAGTTCATGGGCGGTAAGGACATGGATATCTCCAGCTTTACAGTTATGGGCGAAGGCAAAAAAATTGACGGTGTGTATTATGACATTGTTGATGAAGAAGATCTTAGTGAGGCACAGGCAATGATCGACAACTGGATGAATGCCGGCACACCGGTCAGCCAGCTGATTGAGCCTGGAAAAGCCGAAAATGCGCTAAAGCCGAAGGCTACAGCAACAGCAGAGTAACAGCCCGTAAATTCCATAGAATGATAAAAGCAGCAGCCATGTGTAATGTTACTGGCTGCTGCTTACTGTCTTCGTGGTATAATGAGGTGGAACTACTTGCCGGGTAAAGCGTATTATTACGGGTGCCCTTAGAAGCAGGGTTAATTCCTTCGGAATTCTTTGAGGAGGATCAGGAGATGAATATTGCGTTTTTTTTACTTCCTAAGCAGGAGGTGGCCTGCGTTACGCTGGATTCGACGCTGCGCCAGACTCTGGAGAGGATGGAATATCACCGATATACTGCAGTACCGATTCTGAACAGGAACGGAGAGTATGCCGGTACAGTAACAGAAGGCGATCTGCTCTGGTATATGAAGGATTCAGGCGGGACGGTCACTTTTGAGAATGCTTCCAGATTTCTGCTTAAGGATGTTCCGCTGCGGATGAATAATCTGCCGGTCTCGATTGATGCAGATATGGAAGATCTGATTAATTTGGCCAAGGTGCAGAATTTTGTGCCGGTGGTCGATGATATGAACCGGTTCATCGGTATTGTCCGCCGGAGCCAGATTATTGAATACTGCGAGAAGGTTGTTTCCAGGCAGTCGCAGACACAGGAATCATTGTAAATGATGGACTGCGGAGCAGATTAGAAGCAGACGGCACACCAAGGCCTGTATTTCCGGCGGTATAACGGAATGCGGGCCTTTTTTGAAGACCTGCTTCGGGTCCCCCGTCATTTGCCTCAATCAGCTTCAATGTTAAGGCCCGCTTTGTGATGTTATCCGGAGGGCTGAGGGACTGTGAGCCTTAAGGGGCAGGGGCCTTGTGTGACTGCGAAATATTTATGCTATAATGGAGAATAATGCTTTTTGCCGGAGGTAGAGAGACGTGCCCAATGTGCCTAAGGATCTGGATGTGGCCAAACGCGCCAAGGTAATTGAGTGGTTGAAGACCGAAGTGATTGACCAGGTGTCACGGCTGTTTAAGGCACTCTGGGAAGGCAGTACCGCCAGGGTCGGCGACAGTCTGGCCAGCCTGATTATGAGCTCTTATATACTGGGGCGCCGGCTGGGACTCCCTTACCGTGAGCTTGATGATCTCCTGCTGGATAAGCTGAAGAAGCATAAACAGGAAGGACATCAGCTTGAAGAATGGTACCAGGATATATCTGCACTAGAAGAACATATGCGTAAGAGGTGAAAACTGTTGAAATTCCGCTGGACATCTGTGGCATGGAGCGTTGCATATTTACTGCTGCTGCTATCCTTATCGACTCCGCTGCTAATTATTACTACATTGTTCCTGACTATTCCGGCTGTAGTACTGTTCACAACCCTGAACACTAAACAGTTTATTCTGCATCTGCTGCCCGTTTTGCTGATTGTTGGCTTGATTACACCTATCTATGTGCTGTTAGCGCTCTATTTTCTGATTCCTGCGCTGGTCATGGGGCGATGGTACAAGAAACGCGCCTCGGCACTGTCAACCATCCTTGCCGGCACCATTACGATTCTGGGAGAGTTTTTGCTGCTTCTGGTCGTAGGGGCGGCCCTGTTTAATTTTGACCTGTCCAGCTACGTAACCGACACAGTGGAAATGGTTGCTGCCATGTTTGCTGACCTTGGCACTGGCAACCCGCTCGCAAGCGAGTTTGTCCTTACCTCAAAGGATATAAGTGACATCAGCTTCCGGACCATTCAGGTCATTCCGATCACGCTGATTCTAAGCTCCTTCGTAATGGCGGTTATTACCCATTCCATCGTCCGTCCTATTCTGAACAGTATGGAATATGCGGTTCCAAGGCTGAAGCCTGCACGGGATTGGAAACTTTCAAGATCGTTTATCTGGTATTATCTGATTGGTGTTGTAATCACCTTTATTTTCGGGAATTCAGACAGCGGTTTTATGCCGATGATCAGCGCGAACCTGCTTCCGCTGCTGCAGGCTGTATTCATCATTCAGACGATCGGGTTCATGTTCTTTATCGTCCATAAGCTCAAGTGGAGCAAGGTCGTGGCGATCGTGCTGTCACTGCTGGTGCTCTGGGTGCCGGGACTTTGGATTATCGGTGTGATCGACATTGCGTTCCCGCTGCGGGAGTTTGTGAAGAAATCGAAACGATAGGGTGAGAGGTCATGCCTAAATTTCTGCAAAGACGCTGGCACGGCTATCATACCGTTTGGGCGTTCCTGCTGATGCTGGTCCTTATTATCATCGTCAGCATCTATAACTGGGTTCTGGGTGTAGCCAGCCTGTTTCTGGCAGGCACTCTGTGCTTCTCGATGCTGCAGGCGGAGCTCTCGTTCCGGCGTAATCTGGTGGAGTACATTAACGGGTTGTCCTTCCGGATCAAGCGGGTGGAGGGTGAGGCGGTCAGCCTGCTTCCGCTCGGTATCATCCTGTACAGTGAAGACCGTACTGTGGAATGGCATAACCGCAATGCCAGTGACATCTTCAGCCGCAAAACGCTGGTAGGCGGGGAACTGCAGGAGCTATTGCCGGATATCGTGCCTTCGCTGGCCAGCGGCGGGCCGGTGAAACGTGAAGCTGCCAGGGATATCGGGACACTGAAGGATATCCGGCAGGAAATCAGCGTAGACGACCGGTATTACCAGGCCGTAATTATTCCCAGTGAACGAATGCTGTACTTGTACGATATTACGGAGCTTGTTGTGCTTCGCGAGCGTTATGAGGAAGAGAAGCTGGCCATCGGCATTGTCATGATGGACAATCTTGATGAGGCAGCCCAGGGCATGGATGACCAGCAGCGCACCTCGCTGATTGCCAAGGTGGCCAGCGAGATTACAGAGTGGAGCAAGCAGTTTGAGGTATATCTGCGGAGGCTGTCTTCGGAGCGTTATCTGATGCTGCTCAATCACCGCAGTCTGCAGGCGCTGGAGGAGAGCCGTTTTGTCATCCTTGATGAGGTGCGTGAAATGACAGCCGATCTTAAGGTGCCGATGACGCTGAGCATCGGACTGGCGTACGGCTCCGAATCAGCCAGTGAGCTGGGGGCGCTGGCGCAGTCCAGCCTGGACATGGCGCTGGGACGCGGCGGTGATCAGGCTGCCGTGAAGGCCGGACAGCGACTGTCCTTCTACGGCGGCAAGAGTAATGCTGCCGAGAAGCGGACCAGAGTCCGGGCCAGGGTCATTGCCCATGCGCTGCGCGACCTGATGCAGGAAAGCGACCGGGTGCTGATTATGGGCCACCGTACGCCCGATATAGATGCTATAGGCGCTTCAATCGGGCTGCTTAAGGCAGCACAGATGTACAATGTGGAAGCAAGCATCGTCTTGGAAGGGCCCAATCCTTCCATTACCCGGATGATGGAGCAGATCAAGCGGGACGAGGAGCTGCACCGGAGCTTTATCAGCACAGAGCAGGCACTGCAGATTATGACGGAGCACACGCTGCTTATCGTTGTGGATACCCATAAGGCTTCTATGACAATGGAGCCCCGGCTTGTGCAGTATGCCAGCCGGATCGTTGTGGTGGACCATCACCGGCGGGGTGAGGAATTTATCAATGATGCCGTGCTGGTCTATCTGGAGCCTTACGCCTCTTCAACCTGCGAGCTGGTAACAGAGCTGCTGCAGTATATCCACGACAAAATTAAGCTAACCCCGCTGGAGGCGACGATGCTGCTGGCTGGAATTACAGTCGATACGAAGCATTTTGCCCTCCATACCGGATCGCGTACCTTTGAGGCGGCAGGCTTCCTGCGGCGGATCGGTGCCGATACGATTCTGATTCAGCGTATGCTGAAGGAGGATCTTCAGGAGTATATCTCCAAAGCCGAAATCATTAAGCATGCGCGGATGGTCTATGATCACATAGCGCTGGTTGTAACTGCACCCGGGATGAAAATTCCGCAGCTGCTTATTGCCCAGACTGCAGATACTCTGCTCGGCATGACGAATGTTGTGGCATCCTTTGTCATCAGCGAGCGGCCTGACGGCCTGATCGGCATCAGTGCCCGTTCACTCGGCAGAATGAATGTGCAGGTTGTAATGGAAAAGCTGGGCGGCGGCGGGCATCTGTCCAACGCGGCTGTGCAGCTTGAAGGAACATGCAAGGAAGCAGAGGCCAGACTGCTGGAAGTGCTGGCTGAAATTGAAGCGAAAGAGGGGCTGTTCGAATGAAGGTCATTTTCTTAAAGGATGTTAAGGGTCAAGGCAAAAAGGGACAGGTTAAAGAGGTATCAGAAGGCTATGCAACAAACTTCCTGCTGCCGCGCGGACTCGTGCGTCCGGCTACCGACGGTAATGTAAAGACACTGGAGAACCAGGCTGCTGCTGAGCTGCGCAAGAAGGAGCAGGAGAAAGAGGAAGCTGTACAGCTGGGCAAGAAGCTGGACGAGCTGACCTTGACGCTGAAAGCGAAATCAGGTGAAGGCGGCCGTCTGTTCGGGGCAATTACCAGCAAGCAGATTGCTGAGACACTGGCGGCTACACAGGGCATCGTTATTGATAAACGCAAGATTGAGCTGAGTGATCCGATCCGCCATGTCGGCAAATTCCAGATTCATGTGAAGCTGCATACTGAAGTAAAGGCTAACCTCACGGTTCAGGTAACGGAGGAGTAGAATGGGCGGAGATCTCTTTTTCGATCGGATTCCCCCGCAGAACCTGGAAGCGGAGCAGGCTGTACTAGGTGCTGTTCTGCTGAATGATGAAGCGCTGATTACCGCGATGGAGCGGGTGAACACCGAAGACTTCTACGACAAACCGCATCAGATGATCTTTGAGGCGATGGTGCAGCTCGGAGAAGAGAGCCAGCCGATTGACCTGATTACACTGACCTCCCGGCTTCAGGATAAGGGAGAGCTTGAGGATATCGGCGGTGTCAGCTATTTGGCTAAGCTGGCCCATGCAGTGCCGACTGCAGCCAATGTGGACTATTATGCACAGATCATCGAAGAAAAGGCGATGCTGCGGCGGCTTATCCGTACAGCGACTCAGATTGTCAGCGAGGGCTATACCGGCGGCGAGGATGTAGGCATCATGCTGAGCGATGCCGAGCGGCGCATCCTGGAAATCTCCAACCGGCGCAGCGGCAGCGGCTTCATTGCTATCCGCGATGTAGTAATGGAGGTATTTGACCGGGTGGAGCTGCTCCATCAGAATAAAGGCGGTACCTCGGGGATTCCAAGCGGCTTCGTTGACCTTGACCATATGACCAACGGCTTTCAGCGCAATGACCTGATTATCGTTGCTGCGCGTCCTTCTGTCGGCAAGACGGCATTTGCACTGAATATATGCCAGAATGTAGCGGTCCGGGCCAAAGAGACTGTTGCGATTTTCAGTCTGGAAATGTCGGCGGCGCAGCTGGTCCAGCGTATGATCTGTGCTGAAGCTAATCTGGATGCGAATATTATGCGTACCGGTGAGTTCAAGAATGATGATGACTGGTCGAAGCTGACGATGGGCATACAGGCCCTGGGCGAGTCGGAAATTTACATTGATGATACCCCCGGGATTACAGTTACGGACATCCGCGCGAAATGCCGCAGGCTGAAGAAGGAAAAAGGCCTTGGCATGATCGTCATCGATTACCTGCAGCTGATTCAGGGCCGCGGTAAGGCAGGCGAGAACCGCCAGCAGGAGGTCTCTGAAATATCCCGTACCCTGAAGCAGATCGCCCGTGAGCTGGATGTTCCGGTTATTGCCCTCTCCCAGCTCAGCCGCGGTGTGGAGCAGCGTCAGGATAAGCGTCCGATGATGAGTGACCTTCGTGAATCCGGTTCGATTGAGCAGGATGCCGATATCGTAGCCTTCCTGTACCGTGATGACTACTATAACCAGGACACGGAGAAGAAGAATA
This sequence comes from Paenibacillus camerounensis, assembly GCF_000723885.1. Taxonomy (GTDB): domain Bacteria; phylum Bacillota; class Bacilli; order Paenibacillales; family Paenibacillaceae; genus Paenibacillus_AQ; species Paenibacillus_AQ camerounensis. The sequence continues at coordinate 46,487 of NZ_CCDG010000018.1, read as the reverse complement.
TTATCGAAATTATTATTGCCAAGCAGCGTAACGGCCCGGTAGGCACGGTAGAGCTTGTATTCCTGAAGAACTTTAACAAGTTCGTCAACTACGAGCGGGCACACGCCGAACCGTTTGCAGGTTAGGCAAATTAAGCACAATATCCGAACGATCATACATTTCATTGTGTGATCGTTCGTTTTTATTTGACTTTAAAAAGTACCGCTGTTACACTGGTTATTGTGCTTTAGCGGGTTAAACCCGCATAGCGTCCGGAGGGCAGCGTACATAAGAAAGCTGTACAGAGCCCATATTATTATAAATAATGGTGCTAAAGCTGGCACCAACGGAGGAATGAATATGTCAACGGTAGTCGTCGTGGGAACACAATGGGGAGACGAAGGCAAAGGGAAGATCACAGACTTTCTGGCAGAGAGCGCAGATGTGGTCGCCCGTTATCAGGGGGGCAACAATGCCGGTCACACGATTCTGATTGACGGTAAGAAATTTAAGCTGAGCCTGATCCCATCCGGTGTATTTTATAAAGAGAAAACTTGCGTAATCGGTAACGGGATGGTTATTAATCCGGAAGCCCTAATCCAAGAAATTAATTATATTCATGAGAACGGCTTCGACACCAAGAATCTGGTCATCAGTGACCGCGCCCATGTCATCATGCCATACCATATGCTGCTGGATGCACTGGAAGAAGACCGTAAAGGCCCGAACAAAATCGGCACAACCCGCAAGGGAATCGGCCCAGCCTATATGGACAAGGCTGCACGCAACGGCATCCGGATCGCTGATCTGATGGACGCTGAGGAATTCGAGCTTAGACTGCGTCATCTGGTGGAAGAGAAGAACCAGGTAATCACCCAGGTCTATGGGGCGGAAGCGCTGAATGTGGATGAGATTCTGGCTAAGTATCTGGAATATGCAGAGGTTCTCCGCGGTTATGTAACGGATACCTCCGTTGTTCTGAATGATGCGATCGATGCAGATTCCAAAGTATTGTTCGAAGGCGCGCAGGGCGTAATGCTTGATATCGACCAGGGAACGTATCCGTATGTAACCTCATCTAATCCGTCTGCAGGCGGTGTGTGCATCGGCTCCGGTGTAGGCCCGTCGAAGATCAAACAGGTTATCGGTGTTGCCAAAGCTTATACTACCCGTGTCGGAGACGGCCCGTTCCCTACAGAGCTTGGGGATGCGACCGGGGATTACATCCGTGAGACCGGTCATGAGTATGGTACAGTAACCGGACGCCCGCGCCGTGTCGGCTGGTTCGACAGTGTAGTTGTACGTCATGCCCGCCGCGTAAGCGGAATTACCGGCCTGTCGCTTAATTCTCTGGACGTGCTGAGCGGGCTGGAAACCGTCAAAATCTGCACAGGCTATAAATTCCGCGGCGAGATCATTACCCATTATCCGGCAAGCCTCAAGATGCTGGCTGAATGTGAAGCGGTATACGAAGAGCTTCCGGGCTGGAGCGAAGATATTACTGCAGCCAAGACGCTGGACGATCTGCCGGAGAGCACCCGCCGTTATGTTGAACGTGTGGCTGAGCTGACAGGTATTCCAATTGCTATTTTCTCCGTGGGACGTAACCGCGAGCAGACTAATCAGGTGCTGCCGATCTACATTTAATAAGCTGATATACGAAAAGACCCCTACGGGGTCTTTTTTGCGTACATCGACTCTGCTCTATGCAGGTGCAGCATCTCCAGTTAAGCCTTCACTGACCCTCTGGTGCATGTTTCCCGGTGCATTTTATGGTCAATACTGGAAATGACAGCGTGCAAGGGAGAGATGAAGATGAGAATTGTTAAATATGCAATCGGCGTATGCCTAATCGTTGTACTGGCCAGTGCACTTTCGGTATTGACCACTGCTTTTGTAGTGAATACCTATATTCAGTCTGTTCTGGCAAGCTTTGATATTAAGCTGGACGGCCCGGCGCCGGGCATCGGCGGGTTTGTCAAAAGTCTGACCGGAATGAATACAAAAACGGACTCCGGCGGTACCGCTGACAAGACTAAGGAGCCTGCTGCAGATGATGGCGGCGGAGAGAACAGGGAAGGTACTCCTGCTCAGGACAGTGACAAGCCTGTAGAAGAGAAGGTGCCTGAGGATGCATTAGCTGTTATGGGACAGCCGGCGGCTGAAGAGGATACGGATACAAGCAAACGGGACGGGCAGCTTGTAATGACTCCAGGTGACATGAATGAAATGAAGGATAACATACCGGAAGCGGATAAAGTAGGTATCTTTAATATCCTGATGACCAAGCTGCCGCAGGAGGAGATGCAGGCAATCTCTACAGCTATGGAGGATGGCTTAACAGAAACAGAGGTTAAGGAAATACAGGAGGTTATTGCCAAATACGTAAATCAGGATGAATATGAGCTTCTAATGAAAATGCTTACACCGGAAACGGACAGCAATCCATAATAATGAAAATTGTCACTTTTTGGACACAGGGAAGATGTTTAAACCGCATTTTATCAATAAAAACCCGCGATAAACGCGGGTTTTGCCATGTACACAAAGTTGAAATTTTTCTCCCGGCTATGTTACAGTAAAAAAGGACTAGAAGGGGTTAATTTTTTGTAACCTTTTCAGGGACAAAAAGCTTAAGTTTTTAGGCATTATTTATAACCGACAACATAGATCATTCACACTAACGCAAATAGAGAAATGGATGCAGCAGAATATATAAAAGGGGTCGCATAACAAGCTTGGCCGCTTTCTATGAGCGGACTGAATGGGCGGATTGAAAGGGAGAGTTTCATGAAGGGATTTAAGTTCATGCGCCGGATGGGGAAGCTGCGGGGCAGCGATGAAGCCTCCGCAGGATCTGGTGCAGAGAGTCAACAGGGCATTCGTGCCTCCGGCGAAGCTAATGTCTTTCATCAGGAGCTCAAGCCGCGGAGATTACGGCGTTCCTGGATTACGGCATCTGCCGGGCTTGTGCTTTTGTCTGCTTTCCTGATCGGGGCAGAGAAGAAGTATGTAGCCGGACATACGGTAACTTATTACAAGGTACTGGTGAAGGGCGAAGAGATCGGAAAGATCAGCCAGCAAGCCGAGCTGAATCAGCTGTTTGATCAGAAACAGGAGGAATATCAGACCAAGTATCCCGATTCGGTCATGATCCTGCAGACAGACGGTATTACTACCGAAGAGGAGTCAGCTTACAAGCCTGAGGTGGATAGTACAGCCACACTGGACAAGCTGGATGGCATGCTCAAGGCCTACGCGATCGGCGTACAATTGACTGTCGACGGCAAATCTATCGGTATCGTGAAGGATCAGGAGACTGCAGCTGCCGTCCTGGAGGGTGTGAAGGCTCATTATCTGCCGGAGGCGTCAGAGCCAGCAGGTGCACAGCTGAAGAGAACGGCAGCAACCAGTAAGGCAGCAGCTTCGACTAGTGCGGGACAGGCAGAATCAGCTTCCATTGAGGAAGACGTAACGATTGTCCCCGTTAAGGCGGACCCTAATAAGGTACTCACGGTAGAGGAAGCGGTTAAGGCACTGACTGAAGGCAAGGAAGAGCCGCTGGTCTATACCGTTCAGGAAGGTGACACAGTTTCAGGAATTGCTACACGCTTCAGTATTACGCAGGCAGATATTTTCAAGAATAACCCTTCGGTCAAAGAGCTTACCCTGCAGATCGGGGATGAGCTGCAGCTTACCGTGCCGCAGCCGGAGCTTACCGTTGTAACCGTTGAACAGGTAACTGAGCAGATGGTTACTGAGCCTGAGGTTATTGTGCGTACTAGCGATCAGCTGGCTGCAGGCAAGCGGAAGGTTGTACGTCCGGGCCAGACCGGGCTTAAAGAAATGCAGTACCGGTTAACAAAGGAGAACGGCCTGGTGGTTAAGGAAGAGTGGCTGGGACAGACGGTGCTGCAGGCTTCGCTGCCGGAGGTCGTCTATCAGGGTACCAAGGTTGTCGGTGAGGGAACAGGAATGTTTGCCTGGCCGGTCAGCGGTGCAACATTATCCAGCAGCTTCGGCGAACGTTGGGGACGTGCCCATAAAGGCGTCGATCTTGTATCCGGCAACCGCACGATTAAAGCTGCTGATGCCGGTACAGTAACCTTTGCCGGTGTGCAGAGCGGATACGGCAATGTCGTTATTGTTGATCACAAGAACGGGTACGTAACCTATTACGGGCATCTGCGCAGCATTGCTGTATCTGTGGGACAGCGGCTTGAGCAGGGAGGCAAAATCGGGATTATGGGCAATACAGGGCGTTCGACCGGTACCCACCTGCATTTTGAAATCCGAAAGAACGGTACTGCTGTTAATCCGTTGAAATATCTGAAATAATTCATTCTTACTGTCCAGCCGTCCGAAACCTTTTCGGGCGGCTTTATATTTAGCCGAGGCAGGGTGTGGCGCCAGGACAGGTATGTTAAAATAAAGGAATCAATGAAAAGTATGGCGAGAAAGGTGAAGCTGAGCATATGCAGATGGGAACGATCCTGGTAGTTGACGATGAACAGCCTATTGCTGATATTTTGAAGTTCAATTTAGAAAAAGAAGGCTATGAGGTAATCTGCGCTTTTGACGGCAACAGTGCAGTGGAGCTTGCGCTATCCAAACGCCCTGATCTGATGCTGCTCGATCTGATGCTTCCCGGCAAGGACGGAATGGATGTATGCCGTGAGGTACGCCAGGCCCATCTCGATATTCCGATCATCATGCTGACCGCCAAGGACGGGGAGATTGATAAGGTGCTGGGTCTGGAGCTTGGTGCCGATGATTATGTGACCAAGCCCTTCAGCACGCGTGAGCTGCTGGCCAGAGTCAAGGCGCAGATGCGGCGGCAGCATAAGCCGGTATCTTCAGGTCCGTTGAGCGATACAGCGGAGAGCAAGCAGGGCGTTCATCATTTCGGGTTATTCGTCGATACCGATATGTACATGGTTTATAAGGACGGCGAGCCGCTGGATCTGACCCACCGTGAATATGAGCTGCTCTATTATATGATCCGTCACGCGGGCAAAGTGATGACACGGGAGCATCTTCTGCAGGCGGTATGGGGATTTGAATATTTCGGTGACGTGCGGACCGTGGATGTCACGATCCGGCGGCTGAGAGAGAAAATTGAGGAGAATCCAAGTAAGCCGGAATATATCTTCACCCGGCGCGGGCTCGGCTATTTGATGCACAGCCCCAAAAGCGGGGGCCTGTGATGAAGAAAGGGCTGTCCTTTTTCCGGACGATTCAGGCCAGGCTGACTATCATCTATGTCCTGCTGATCCTGGTGGCGATGCAGCTGATCGGGGTTTATTTTGTCAGCTCGATGAAGAATTCCCTGACCGATAATTTCACCAAGGATCTGAAGGCGCGGGCTGAGATGCTGTCTATACTGACCGCAGACAAGCTTGGCAGCGAAACCGGAACGGCAGATGAAGAGACCGCAGTAGAGAGCCTGCGCGGCATGGTCAACAATCTCTATATTAACGGCGCGGAGATTCAGGTGCTGGATGCGAGCGGAAAGATCATTACAACTTCGGTTCCTTCCCAGAATGATTATGTCGGGCAGCGCAATACCCAGACCGTGGTCAGCCGCGCACTGCAGGGTATTAGTGACAACGAGGAATATATTATTGCCGATGACAATGTGCGCAAGAAAGTAGTAGCGAAGCCTGTGCTCTCCGGTGATAAGGTAGTTGGAGCGATCTATATTGCCGCTGATATGAAGGATCTCTATGCCACTATGAGCCGGATCAACAGCGTATTTCTTTCGGGGCTGCTGCTTGCCCTGGCGCTGACGGCGGTGTTATGCGTCATTCTGGCCCATACCATTACCCATCCGATCAAGGAGATGACCCGGCATGCGACTGCGCTTGCCGAAGGCAAGTTTCACCGCAAGATGCCGGAATTCGGCAATGATGAGATCGGACAGCTGAGCCAGGCCTTCAACTACATGACAGGCCGGTTAAGGGAGGCCTTGTCGCAGAATGAGGAAGAGAAGGAGAAGCTTGCCTCTATTCTGACCAATATGAGTGACGGTGTAGTAGCTACCGACGAGAGCGGCATGGTTATTCTGATGAACACCCGTGCTGCTGATATGCTGGGTGCGGAAGGACCGTTGCCGGAGGGCGCACCGCTTGACGAGCTGCTCGGTCTGGATCATGAGCAGACAGGCTCACTGGCGGAGGGCAACGCCCAGTCGGCGCTCATTCATCTGTCGCCGATGGGCGGCGGAGATCCGAACATAGTACGGGTGACGTTTACTCCGATCCACCGCCGGGAGGGCGGCGGGATTTCCGGAACGATTGCTGTACTGCAGGATGTTACCGAGCAGGAGAATCTGGAGGAATCGCGGCGCGAGTTCGTAGCCAACGTCTCGCATGAGCTGCGGACTCCGCTTACGACGATTAAGAGCTACGTGGAGGCACTGGATGACGGGGCGCTGGATGACCAGCAGCTGGCTGTACGGTTCGTCGGCGTCATCCGCAATGAGACCGAGCGGATGATCCGGCTGGTCACCGATCTGCTGCATCTGTCGCGGCTCGACTCGAAGGAATCAAGCCTGCGTATCCAGCAGACTGATATCTCTGAGATGCTGGAGGATGTTGCTGACCGCTTCTCGTTTCAGATCCGCCAGAAGCGGATTCATATCAATACAATTGTGCATAAGGAGGTCGCCATGGCCTGGCTGGACCGTGACCAGATAGATCAGGTGCTGGGCAATCTGGTCTCCAATGCGCTGAAATATACGCCGGAGGGCGGCACAATCAGCCTGCAGGCTGTCAAAAGTGAAGAAGGAATGCTGGCCGTCTCCGTCCGTGATTCGGGGATCGGGATTCCGAAGAAGGATATAGAGCGTATCTTTGAACGCTTCTACCGGGTGGACAAGGCCCGTTCACGCAACATGGGGGGCACAGGTCTCGGACTGTCCATTGCCCGGGAAATTGTCAAAGCGCATGGCGGCTCTATTTCCCTGCAGTCGGAGCTTAACGAGGGCTCTTTAGTGACATTTACGCTGCCTCTGCTGCATCAGCAAGGAGGGAGTGAAGGATGAAAGAGAAACTAAAGACTTGGATTCTTGCCATTCTGGTAGCCGGAAGCCTGATAGAAAGCTATTATCTGATCTACCGGCTGCCGGGCAGCGATTCTGCGGTAAAGTCTGAGGACCTTTATGTAAAAACAGATAATATGGGCCCTAAGGAAAAAGTCGAGAACCTGCTCTATCCTGACCGGATGATTATTCATATGGGCGGGGGCAGGCACACGCTGTTCTATCCGGACTCGACCTTTTATGAGCTGATCTTTAACCGTCTCAAGGGACGCAGCTTTGAAAGCTTTCAGCGGCGCCCGGTAGAGGACTTCGACTGGGACAAAATCCGCAGCGAGAATGCCGGCATTGAGCTCAGCTTCGGTGCAGGCATTCCGGTAACCCTGCTGCAGCGGGTGATGCAGCTGTCACCGGATTCGCTGTTCGAGGGAGAGAGCATCGACCGGGTCTGGATTTATAATGTCAAAAATGACTCCAAGGCGCATGCCGTTTTTTTCAGCACCAGAGGAGACATTGTGTATGAGGCGGCCAAAGCGGATCTTACCGTACAGGACGTGCAGCAGCATGTTGATTTCGGTGTGAACTGGACGCCATATACGGTGGTGAACGGCAATTACTATGTGCCTGAAGAGAAGCTGGACGCGGTTGAGGCTGAAATCCCTTCGGGAATGTATACCATTGAACAGATGCAGAGCAATCTTTTCTTTGACGCAGGAAGCACCCGGTATATTCCGGAAAAAGACGGCTCCAAAATCTATACCGACAGCAAGCGCAGCCTCCAGGTGGATCAGGAGCTGAATTGGATGAGCTACAGCGACCCTGCGGCCCTGCCGGCCGGAGAGAGCACGCCTGCCAAGGATGCGCTGGAGGCCGTTGAATTTGTTAATGAGCATGGAGGCTGGAACGGGACCTACCGGCTGGCCTCCACGGAAGAGGAGAAGCAGGAACGCAAGGTATCCTTCCAGCAGTATTACGGCTCTTACCCGATTATGAGCCGGCCGCAGCTGCAGTACGGGGTTATTAACCTGGAGCTGCAGCAGGGTACAGTCTCCTCCTATGAGCGCTCGCTGATGTATATGGAGGATGAGCAGGCAGTAAAACGAATCGTAGAGCTTCCCGGCGGAGATGAGCTGAAAGCCAAGCTTGCCCAGATCAGCTCCGGATCTGCAGTTAAGGATCTTATTCCGGCCTATATTCCGGTATTGCAGAGGGACACCCTGCGCCTTACGCCGGTATGGCGGGTAACCCTAAATGATGGAAGTGTGCTTACGGTCAGCTAGGCGGTATAATAGAGTCTCGCGAAACAACAAGGAGGGAAAGTATGGACTGGGGCAGAGCAAAAAGTGTGCTGATATTCGCTTTTCTGGTATTGAATCTGCTGCTGTGCTATCAGCTGTGGATGGATCTGCGCGATCAGGCCAGCGCCAGCCTGGACTTTACTTCCCTCTCGGCAGAGACGCAGGCGGTTATGGAGCAGAAGGGCATCCGGGTGCTCAGCCCGATTCCGGCGGCTACGCCGCAGCTGCCTGATATCACCTATATCTACTCCGGCGAAGAGCAGGACGCTCCGCCGGTACTGCTGACTGAGCCGGTGGACAGCGGGCTGATGTATTCCTCGTTCTCAGAGCTCAGCAGTGCGCTGCAGGGACAGATTCCGGATATTGCGAATTACCGTTTTGACTCCCAGGAGAGCGAGGTTGGCAAATTCGTCCTTCATCCGCTGGTAGATCAGAAGTACTCCTTGTTCCGGGTAAGGCTGGAGCTGATTAACAGCAACCAAAAAATCGTTGCTTACCGCTATTCGAAGATTGAAATTGTAGCACCGCCTTCTGGCGAAAGCGGGAATGGGGATGTGCAGAAGGTGCTTCCCGCATCCCAGGCGCTAAGCAGCCTGATCGAGAAATATTTTCCGGCGGATGCGGTAGTGAAGGAGATTGAACTGGGCTATTACGGGGAAGTATTCAATTCCGAGAGCCAGGTGGCTTCGCCCATGTGGAGGTTCTGGCTGGAGGATGGCAGTGCGTACTACGTAGACGCCATCAGCGCGGACATAATCAGTCCGAAGACAACAGAGTAGAGGGAGCAGGAGAGATGGGAATTTCATTTACAGTGCTGTCCAGCGGTTCTACCGGCAATGCGACAGTGGTACGCAACGGGGAAACAACACTGATGATAGATGCGGGGTTCAGCGCCAAGCGGATCGATGAGCTGCTGGCGGTGCGTGAGCTTACAGGCAGGGATATAGACGGAATATTAGTCACACACGAGCATTCTGACCATATCAAAGGGCTGGGGGCGGTAGCGCGTAAATATGATCTGCCGATCTACGCCAATACCAAGACCTGGGGAGCAATAGAAAAGGGAATCGGCAACATTGCCGAGCATAACCGGATTATTCTGGAGACCGGTACGCACCGTGATTTTGGCAGTATGAGAGTAGAGTCCTTTGCAATCTCTCATGATGCAGCGGAGCCGGTAGGCTATAACTTTTATGACGGGAATGAGAAGCTGTGCGTAGCAACAGACCTTGGGTATGTCAGCGATAAGGTGAGGATGGCGCTCGAGGGCTCAGACGTGCTGGTGCTTGAAGCCAATCATGATATCGAGATGCTGCGGATGGGGCGTTACCCGTGGAATACGAAGCGGCGGATTCTCGGTGATATGGGCCATCTGTCCAATGAGGCGGCCGGTGCAGCTCTGAGTGAGATTCTGACCGGACGGACCAAACGGACATATCTGGCACATCTCAGCCTGGATCATAATATGATAGACCTGGCCAGAATGTCGGTGCGCGGGGCGATGGAGGACCGGGGCTGCTTTTACAAGGACAGCGAATTTAAGCTATGCGACACCTACTATGACAGGCCTACGCCATGGGATAAGGTGAGCCAGCCATAAGCCGGTCAAGCTCAGCCATTTTACGGTCAAGCTCCTGCCGTGAGAATAAGCCCTTGTCGATCATGAGTTCAATAAGTGCGCTCTGCACCAGCAGTATATGATAGTGCTCGTCCTTCAAATCACCGAGCTTACCGATAAATTGGACAAGATCCATACTAGTTGAAAAAGATTCCATACATTCTACTCCTTTCCGGATTTCCTGGTAACAACAGTTAAATATTTCTAGAAAATTGCTTCAGAAAAAATGCGGGCGGCAAGCCTGCTTATGATACAATTATAAAGCGCAGACAGATAGAGCTGCGTTCATGCAGTACTTCTATTATTGTAGTCTTTTAAGCTGCAAAATATTCCTGAGACTAGCGGTATTTTTGGTGGTATGTTGCAAGAAACAGGGTGTCCATGCGCTTATAAACCGTATCTTTGGCGGTATATAAATAAAGTGAAACCTTTTAGCTCTTTCCGGAGTCTAAGAGAGAAGCGAGAAGCTCGGTCGCAGTTGCTTGGCGTTCAGTCTTGAATGCAGTAGCAATAGAGGGGAGAGGATGTACCCGTGGGATTGTTTGATGATGATTTCTATTCAACGAAAGTGCCGCGCCGCAAACGGAGAGAGCTGGAGGAGAGCAAGGTTCTCACCAGCCGTAAATGGACGGTGCACAAATCCCGCCGTACGATGGCGACATGGCAGGTGTCCGTAATCAGCTCAGCAGTCAGTGCAGTAGTTGCCGTGCTTCTGTTCAGCTTTGTTACAGGCCAGTTCACTGACGAGAAGGAAGCTTATGTCCCGCAGGTAGTACAGAACGTTACTGCAAGCAGCGGTGATCCGTTTGAACGGATTGTTCAGGCTGCCGCACTGGTGCGTCCTGCAGTCGTGAGCATTATTAACCATAAAGAAGATAACGAGGAACTAAATATACTCGATGAATCCGCACTCGGATCGGGAGTTATCTATAAAAAAGACGATGATAAGGCCTTTATTATTACCAATAACCATGTTATTGAAGGCTCGGGTAAGCTTGAAGTGGTTACCGTGGACGGTGTGACCCACAAAGCATCCCTGGTCGGTGCAGATAAGGTTACGGATATTGCCGTGCTGTCGATGGATGCCAAGGATGTCACAACCGTAGCCCAGATCGGCGATTCCTCCAAGCTGCGGCTCGGGGAAACCGTTATTGCAATCGGCAACCCGCTGGGGCTCGGGGATACCTTGACCTCCGGGATTGTCAGCTATACCGAGCGTACAATTCCGGTATCTCTCAATCAGGACGGGGTCTATGACTGGGAGCAGGAGGTCATCCAGACTGACGCTGCAATTAACGAAGGCAACAGCGGAGGGGCACTTGTTGATCTCAACGGCAAGGTCATTGGAATCAATACAATGAAGATCTCCGATACAGGCGTGGAAGGGCTGGGATTTGCCATTCCGGCCAATCATGTGATCCAGACAGCTGATGAGCTGGCAACGAAGGGCAAGATATCCCGTTCCTACTTGGGCGTCTATTCTGTTGATTTGAACAATCCTTATGTTCCGCTTGCTGAAGATCAGGTGAAGGAGCTTAATCTGCCTGCTTCGGTCAAAGAAGGGGTAGTAGTTCTTGATGCCGTCGGTCCGGCTGAGGCGGCGGGGCTCCAGTTCAATGACGTGATTACCAAGTTTGATGATCAGGCTATCACTTCGACACTGTCGCTGCGCAGGTATCTGTATGAGCAGACAAAGATCGGTGACGAGCTCAAGATTACTTATTACCGGAACGGGGAAGTGAAACAGGCTACTGTGAAACTTCTTGAGAAACCGGAGGAATAAAATCAGCAAGGCCTGTATATAATGAAGAGGCAGTCATGAAAGAGCGAAGCGGCCCGGCCGTCCTAAGCAAAACTTTTTTTGGGGGCGGCACCGTTTCTTTCGTTTCAAAGCTAAATATTCGGGGTAATAAGGTCTATACTGATTGAAAAAGTTAGAATTTAACCCTTCTGGGAGCCCTTACATTGGAAAGTGTACCTTATAAGGGAAAATACGGAGAAAATCGGATACAACAGCTTGCCTTTGTTTCGCGGGTGTGGTAACATGAAAATATTAATACATCTGATACCTAATTCTCGTATTGAAAAGGGCTGTCAAATGGAATACAACCCTTTTCAATGTGTGAATTTTTTCTTTGTTTGAAGATAAAAAGAACATATTAATTTAAATTTGTGGAGGTAACACACATGCAAACAGGTACAGTTAAATGGTTCAACGCAGAAAAAGGATTCGGATTCATCGAAGTTGAAGGCGGAAGCGACGTATTCGTACACTTCTCCGCTATCACTGGCGAAGGATTCAAAACTTTGGACGAAGGCCAACGCGTTGAATTCAACGTTGTTCAAGGCAACCGTGGACCACAAGCCGAAAACGTTGTAAAACTGTAATAATAGAAGCGCCGTCCCTGCTTATGTAAGTCGGGGCGGTCTTTTTTTATAAGATCAGATGTAAGTTCATCCTTGTCTAGTCACCTGATCTAAGCAGAATAATGCTGGGCACACGTTCTGTAACAAAGGATTTGTCAGTCAGCAACCTGTAAGAGCATCGTCAGATGCTTTTTTACTTGTTGTCTAGGCATGTGGCATATTAGGAAGGGAGGAATGGCAATGAACTACCGGAAGAAGCCTGTCGAGGAAATACCGGAAGAGAATACCGCAATCTGGGCCTGCACCAATGATGACTGTAATGGATGGATGAGGGACAATTTCGCATTTGAACATGCGCCTTCTTGCCCCCTCTGTCATGCTCCGATGGCACGTAATATGAAGATGCTGCCGCAGCTGGTGAACTCCAACGGCGATCTGAAATCACTGAAGAAGGGTATTTCCATTACCTAACCATCACCTTTTATAAGGCAACCTACAATAGAATGATGAACAAATCCAAGACGGTGAAACCGTCTTATTTTTTTTGCTTTCTAAGCGGAATATTGTGATATTTGTCACAAATTTATTGAAGTTTTGCGTAAAACCCGACCTTTAATGTGATATATGTCACACTTTAATCCCTTCATTTTTGACAGAATAGACGTATTGAATGGGGAGAAGGAAGGGGAGAAATATGGATATAGTAATGCTGTCGCGTATACAATTTGCGTCGACGACGATCTTTCATTATTTCTTTGTACCGGTATCGATTGGCCTGGCTCTGATGATTGCGATCATGGAGACGATGTATGTGAGAAAAGGCAACGAAGAGTACAAAAGAATGGCACAGTTCTGGGGGAAGCTCTTCCTTATAAACTTTGCAGTAGGTGTAGTAACAGGAATTCTACAGGAGTTCCAGTTCGGAATGAACTGGTCTGACTATTCCCGCTTTGTAGGTGATGTGTTCGGAGCTCCGCTGGCAATTGAAGCACTGCTTGCCTTCTTCCTGGAATCAACCTTTATCGGAATCTGGATCTTCGGCTGGGACAAGGTGTCCAAGAAGATTCACCTGCTGTCCATCTGGATGGTGGCACTGGGAACAACACTGTCGGCGTTCTGGATTCTCACAGCTAACTCGTTTATGCAGCACCCTGTCGGGTTCGAGATTAATAACGGCCGGGCTGAGATGAATGATTTTCTGGCTCTGATTACTAACGGACAGCTGCTTGTTGAATTGCCGCATACCCTGCTGGCTGCATATGCAACAGGTGCGTTCCTGGTAACAGGGATCAGTGCTTATAAAATGCTGAAGAAGCAGGATGTGCCGTTCTTCAGAAGATCGTTTGAAATTGCAGCGATTGTCGGGATTGTATCCTCTGTAGGTGTTGCTGTTGCCGGTCATGCCCAGGCACAGTATCTGGTAGAGACACAGCCCATGAAGATGGCGGCCTCCGAAGGCCTTTGGGAGGACAGCGGTGATCCTGCCGCGTGGACAGTTTCTGCTTTTATAGATCCGGTCAATAAAGTGAACTCGGGCGAAATCAAAATTCCATACATGCTCAGCTTCCTGTCCTACAGTAAATTCTCCGGTGACGTTAAAGGGATGAATACGCTGCAGGCTGAATATGAAGAGGCGTATGGACCGGGCAATTATATTCCGCCTGTACGGACTACATTCTGGAGCTTCCGGATTATGGTTGCCGCCGGCTCATTAATGGTAGTGTTTGGCCTGTATGCGATGTACCTGATGTGGCGTAAAAAGATGGAGCGTCCGAACACCTGGTTCCTGCGTTTCATGTTCTGGGGGCTGCTGCTTCCGCCTATCGCCAATACAGCAGGCTGGATTATGACAGAAATCGGACGTCAGCCTTGGACCGTATTCGGGCTGATGACGACAGAAGACAGTGTATCACCTAACGTTTCTGCAGGCTCCGTTCTGTTCTCGGTGATTACGTTTAACGCTATTTATGCCATTCTGGGTATTGTTCTGGTTGGGTTGTTCATTAAAGTAATTAAAAAGGGCCCTTATAACATGGATAACGATCACGGCGTTGACCATGACCCGTATAGCAAGGAGGGAACCACGCATGCTTTCTCTTAATGAATTATGGTTTGTGCTGATTGCGGTTCTTTTTATCGGTTTCTTCTTCCTTGAGGGCTTTGACTTCGGCGTAGGCATGGAAACGCAGATTCTGGCCAAAAATGATACAGAACGCCGGCTGCTGATTAACTCAATCGGCCCGTTCTGGGATGCGAATGAAGTATGGCTGCTGACAGGAGCCGGAGCCATGTTCGCCGCCTTCCCGAACTGGTATGCAACACTGTTCAGCGGATTCTATATCCCGTTTGTCTTCGCGCTGCTGGCGCTGATCGCCCGCGGTGTCGCCTTTGAATTCAGAGGCAAACGCGATTCGCAAGTCTGGAAAAAAACCTGGGATGTCTGCATCTTCTTCGGCAGCTTCCTGCCGCCGTTCCTGCTGGCGGTGGTCTTCGCGAGCTTCATCAAAGGGCTGCCGATTGACGGCGACATGCAGATGTATGCCGGATTCTTCGATATCGTTAATCCTTATACAGTAGTAGCAGGACTTACCGTCGTTATGCTCTGCCTGGTGCACGGACTGATGTTCACCACCCTCCGCACGGTTGGCGATCTGCAGGTGCGGGCCCGCAAGCTGGGCCGGACACTGCTGATTCCGCTGGCAGCACTGCTGACTGCTTTTGTTGTTATGACTTATTTCATGACCGATATCTTTGAGCAGCGCGGAGCCTTGCTGATGATTCTTGTAGTTGCAGGAGTTGCGGCTTTTGTATTGTCCGGTTATTTCATGAGCAAGCAGAAGGACGGCTGGGCGTTCGGAATGACGGGTGCTGTAATGGCACTGTCTGTTCTATCCGTCTTCGTAGGACTGTTCCCGCGTGTAATGATCAGCTCTATTGACGAAGCATTCAGCCTGACAATTACCAATGCCGCATCCGGCCAGTATTCGCTGAAGGTGATGACCATTGTGGCGCTGACCCTACTGCCGTTCGTGCTTGGTTATCAGATCTGGAGTTACTTTATTTTCCACAAACGGGTTCACGAGAAGGAGCATCTTGAATACTAATGGATAAAAATTTGCTTGGGTATAAAGGAGTTAAGCCGGTCTTTCTGATCGTAGGCTTCCTTACCCTGGTGCAAAGCCTGTCCATTCTTCTGCTGGCTAAGTCGCTGGCTGAAGCTGTCTCGGCGCTGTTTGCGGGAGAACCGCTGAAGGAACAAGGGGCAAGAATGCTCTTGTTCCTTCTTGCGTTTCTTGTGCGCCATGCCTGCGCCATGCTGATGAGCCGTGTCTCCTACCGCTTCGCGGAGACTACCGGCAGCAGCATGCGGAGACAAATGATGGATAAGCTGTTCCAGCTGGGACCAAGGCTGGCGGGCGACCGGGGAACAGGTGCGCTGGTTACGATCGTGCTGGAGGGTGTGACCAAGTTCCGCACCTATCTGGAGCTGATCATTCCAAGAATGGTAGGCATGGGTGTTACACCATGGCTGCTGCTGGCTTATATCTTCATGCTTGATACATCAAGCGGGATCATTCTAACCTTAACAATGCCGATTATTATTATCTTTATGATTCTGATTGGGATGACGGCGCGCAAGCAGATGGACCGCCAGCTGAAGTCCTACCGGACCCTGTCCAATCATTTCGTCGATTCTCTGCGCGGGCTTGAGACGTTGAAGTTCCTCGGGCGCAGCCGCAGTCACAGCGGAAGTATTGCTACAGTCAGCGACCGGTACCGCTCTGCAACGATGCGCACGCTTCGTGTCGCGTTTCTGTCATCGTTTGCGCTTGACTTCTTCACTATGTTATCTGTCGCTTCAGTCGCTGTAAGCCTCGGCCTGCGGCTGATTAATGAAGAGATGACCCTGGTTACCGGGCTGACTATTCTAATTCTGGCACCGGAATATTTCCTGCCGGTCCGGCTGGTGGGCGCTGACTTCCATGCTACGCTGGACGGCAAGGAGGCTGGTGAAGCGATGAAGGACATCATTGACCGAGAGACGGTAAAGGCTGAGCCGCTCACGGCTGAAGGGCATACCACAAACAAGCCGCTCCAGGCGGGGGTATTCAACTGGAAGCCTGACAGTACACTGGCCCTCGAAGGGGTTGGTGTCCAGTATGAAGCAGGCGGCATTTCATCACTGGCAGAGGTGAACCTTGCATTTACCGGCGCTGCCAAGATCGGTATTATCGGGGAGAGCGGTGCCGGCAAGTCGACACTGGTCGATATTCTGGGCGGGTTCCTGCACCCGACCTCAGGCAGTCTGGTTATTAACGGAAGCCGTGTCAGTGCGCTTACGGACGAGGAGTGGCGCAAACAGACTGCGTATATTCCGCAGAGGCCTTACATCTTCAGCGGAACGCTGGCTGATAATGTGCGGTTCTATTACCCGGAGGCAACGCTTGAGGATATAGCTGCAGTTGTTAAAGCTGCTGGGCTATCACAGCTTGTCTCGTCATTACCGGACGGATTAAACGAAATGATCGGCAGCGGCGGACGGTCGGTCAGCGGGGGTCAGGAGCAGCGCATTGCACTGGCCCGGGCACTGCTCAGCAGCCGTCCGGTCATGCTGCTTGATGAGCCTACAGCCCATCTTGATATTGAGACGGAATATGAGCTTAAGGAAACCATGCTTCCGCTGTTTGAGGGGAAGCTGGTATTCCTGGCGACCCACCGGCTGCACTGGATGATGGATATGGATCTGATTATCGTTATGCAGCAAGGCAAGGTGGCTGAAGCCGGCACACACCGTGAGCTGATTCAGCGCCGGGGTGCTTATTACGGGCTTATTCAAAGCCAACTGGAGGGAATCCATTGAAACGTGAAGGATGGTTTGCTCCCTATGCTTCCAGCTACTTCTGGCGGTTTCTGCTGATTATCATTCTGGGGTCACTGACGATCTTCTCAGCTTCGTCTCTGATGTACACCTCGGGATTCCTGATCTCCAAGTCATCCATCCCGCCGGAAAATATTCTGATGGTCTACGTGCCGATTGTCGGTGTACGTACCTTCGGGACAAGCCGTGCAGTCATTCACTATGTGGAGCGTCTGGTCGGACATGATACCATTCTGCGCATTCTGTCCAAGATGCGTATCAGGCTGTACAACATCCTGGAGCCGCAGGCGTTATTTCTGTCCTCGCGCTTCCGGACAGGTGATATTCTCGGTATGCTGGCTGATGATATTGAATACCTGCAGAACGTGTATCTTCGCACCGTGTTCCCGAGTATTATTGCTCTGCTGATTTATGCAGCAGCAATCATTACCCTGGGTACCTTCAATCTGGCGTTTGCTCTTATAATTGGGTTGTATATGCTGGTACTGGTTGTTGTCCTGCCGCTGATCTCGCTGCTGTTCACCCAAAGACGCCAGCGACAGGTCAAGCAGGAGCGCAACCGGCTCTACCAGAAGCTGACCGATGCCGTGCTCGGCATGGGCGACTGGATGATCAGCGGACGGCAGGCCCAGTTCGTGGCCACCTATGAGGCAGATGAGCGGGAAGTTGCCCGCACAGACGGGGCGCTGCGCAGCTGGGCACGTCTGCGGATGTTCATCGGGCAGGCTGTAGTAGGTGTTGCCGTACTGTCGATGCTGTACTGGTCGGCTGGAGAATTTGCAGACGGCGCCATCGCCGGTACCCTGATTGCGGCGTTCGTGCTGGTAGTCTTTCCGGTTGCCGATGCCTTTCTGCCGGTGTCTGAGGCTGTCGAAAAAATCCCGCAGTACCGGAATTCTCTGGATCGCTTAAATGGTGTAGAAGAGGCGCAAGGAGCTGTAATAACCAGGGAAGCTTATGAGGCTGTAAATGCCAAGGCCGCAGCACAGGTCCGGGGAATTCTGGCTGACGGACAGGCTCGTATTGAATTGAAATCTGCCGGCTACCGCTACACTGCAGATGCTGCCTGGTCGGTGCAGAATCTGAGCCTTGACCTTCCGCAGGGCCGAAAAATTGCGGTTATCGGCCGCAGCGGGGCAGGTAAATCGACACTGCTGAAGATGGTTCAGGGAGTTATTGCCCCTGCCGCCGGTTCAGTGACCATTAACGGAGCGGATGCTTCGGCCTACGGTGAGCAGATTCCGCAGCTGATTGCCGTGCTGAACCAGAGCCCGCACCTGTTCGACACTACGGTGGCGAATAATATCCGGCTCGGTGATCCTGAGGCCTCTGAGGAGAGTATCCGCAAGGCGGCAGCGCTGGCGAAGCTGGATACGCTGATCTCTTCGCTGCCGGAAGGATATAACACTCCGGTACGGGAAGCCGGGCAACGCTTCTCGGGCGGGGAACGCCAGCGGATGGCTCTGGCCCGGATTCTGCTGCAGAATACGCCGGTTGTCGTGCTCGATGAGCCGACGGTAGGTCTTGATCCGCGGATAGAGCGCGAGCTGCTGGCGACCATGTTCGAGGCGATGGCCGGCAAAACGCTGATCTGGGTTACGCATCATCTGGTCGGTGCAGAGCAGATGGATGAGGTTATCTTTATGGAAGACGGCCGGGTAGAGATGCGCGGCACTCATGCCCAGTTAATGGAGCGTGAGCCGCGTTACCGCAAGCTGTACGAGCTGGACCGGCCGATTCAGTTCATGGATGCAGACGCCCCGGAACAGGCATAGCATGATACCAAAAGAAGCTCATCCTTCCCGGATTGGGGAGGCGAGCTTCTTTTGGTGCATGATTCTACAGACCAAATTCTGCGGTTACCCAATCCTTGAACATAGCATAGTCCTTCTCCACCTGATTAGCATAGCCGAAGGCCCATTCGGCAATATAACGGGCGAAGCCTTCCTGATCAGGGCCCATGGCTCTGGAAATCTCATGCTCGCTATGATAGTCGAGGATTCCCTTGTCGACATCCGCATCGGCGCGGGCGTGCATTTTGGCAGTCAGGCTGCCCATCAGCTCAAGTACCTTGGTCAGTTCACCGGCATCCGTGATGTCCTCCAGCTTCAGTCTTTTTTTGTAGGGAGAACGTTCTCTGACGTAGAATTCGCGGCCGTTCATAGTCAGGAATCCGAGATAAGGGTCAGCCTTGTGATGCATCGCCTGCTGGGTAGCGGTCACCCGTTTGCCCTGATGGGCGAAGGCCTGCCAGAAGGATTCCGAATACGGCATGAAGTAGGCCGGGACGGGAGCACGGACCTCTTTTACCTCCAGCACGGGATCATCTGCACCTTCCTGCTCCATGCCGCCCTCAATCAGAATATAATAGCGGTCGAGACCGATCGATGCTGTCCCTGAACCATGCTTGACGGCAATGTCCTTGATCCGGAAATGCCCGTCCTGCAGCTTACGCGCTGCCACCGTCTGTGTATAGAAGCTCCAGGACTGCTCCAGCTGCGCCTGCTCTTCAGCCTCCGGAATCAGCAGCTCAGCGTTCTCAAGGAATACTCTGCTGCTCTGCATATGGGCGGTAACCTTCTCCAGAAAGTGGCTCTGACGGCGTTTTTCCAGCTTGCGCAGCAGTTTTTTGACCGGGCCCTTAGCGTTATTCTCGTCTACTGCATAATCAGCAGGATCATCCTTACCTTGACAGAAGCGGCGGATCTGCCGCGCATACGCTTGTGCATAATCTGAAACGAAGCTCTGCTGCTCCGCCCCGCTATAACCTAACTGCCTGCCGGCAAGGGCAATACTGACTGCCATACGCAGCACATCATACAGATAAGAGCCAACACAGCCCTCGTCAAAATCATTCACATCATAGACAATATTCCCATCCTCACTGCGAAAAGCGCCGAAGTTCTCAAAATGTAAATCTCCCTGAATCCAGGTTGGACGCTCCGGTGCGCTGTGGTACGGGAAATACTGCCTGGTCGTATCAAAATAAAACAGATAGGCACTGCCGCGGTAAAAAGAAAAGGCGCTCTGCGCCATTTTGCTGTATTTCTCTGCACGGTCAACGTGGCTCAAGGCCATGATACTGCCGTCAAATTCATCTAAAATGGAAATCAGCAGGTCTTTGCGCAGCTTGGTGCGTGTGCGGATAACCCCTTCGGTAATCGTCTGGTTAACCATGGGTGGTGCTCCTTTCGGACTAATATAACTAAATCTATTATTTCCATAGACTAGCAATTTGGCAAGCGTGTTATACTTAAAGCAATTTAACCCGTGAAAATAGGAAGAATGAGGTGGGAGCATGTAAGAAGCAACGGTTACTGCAGCTAATATAAGGAGAGGTTAAAAAATGCAGTTAACATGGGATTTGAATAGCATATATCCCGGATTTCAGTCAGATTGTTTCCGGCAGGACCGCGGGCTTGTGGAGACAATGGCCGGGGGGCTTGCAGCATGGGCAGGTTCACAGCTAAAGGATGGACAGGCTGCCTCTGAAGTAATGGAGCAGTTCCTTAAACAATATAACGCTTATAAAAGCATTTACCTCCGCTTGTTCAGCTATGCGGAGCTGATCTTCAGTGCTGACAGCAGCAATGCGGAGGCCATCAATCTGATGGATGAGCTGGAGGAGCTCAGCATCGGGGCGGAGGAAGCCCGGGTGAGCTTCAGCAAGTGGCTGGCCCGGGTCAGCTCGGAGGATCTGGAGGCGAGCCTGGGAGGTAATGCTTACCTTGCGGAGCATAGCTTTTATCTGCGCGAGCTGCAGGCGAAGTCGCAGCATCTGCTGAGTGCAGAAGGCGAGGCCGTCATTGCCCGGATGCAGGCTAACGGCTCGAAGGCGTGGGAGCGGCTGTATATGCAGACGCTGTCTACGCTGCGGACGGAGCTCCAGCTGGACGGAAAGAGCCGGAGTGTGTCGCTGGCTGAGCTGCGGAATCTGGCCTATGATGCGGACGCAGCCGTACGCAAAGCTGCGGCAGCAGCCGAGGGTGAAGCCTGCCGGAGTGTAGCTGCGCTGAGTGCCGCCTGTATTAATGCCGTGTCCGGTGAAGCGGCGGCAGTCTATGAGCTGCGTGGATATACATCACCGCTGCATAAGGTGCTGGAGTCTTCGCGGATGGATGAAGCTACGCTTGAAGTGATGCTGCAGGCTATCCGGGACAGTCTGCCGGTGTTCCACCGCTATTATAAAAAGAAGGCAGAGCTGCTGGGATACTCCGGTGCGCTCCCGTTCTATGATGTATTCGCGCCTGCCGGCAGGGAATCGTCAGGTGTGATCACCTATACGCAGGCGCAGGCGATGATTGTCTCCGGCTTCAGCAGCTTCAGCCCGGAGCTGGGCGCTTTTGCACAAAAGGTGTTCGCCCGGCGCTGGATCGATGCCGAGCCGCGCAGCGGTAAAGGCAGCTTCGGGATGTGCGTTGATATCTTCCCGATCGGGGAGAGCCGGATGATTACCAGCTTCCAAGGCAATTATATAGATGTGAGCGTGCTTGCGCATGAGATCGGACATGCTTACCACAGCAGCCGGCTTGCCGGGCAGAGTATGGTCAATACGGATTATCCGGTGCCGGTTGCCGAGACGGCGTCGATTTTTTGCGAGAGCCTAATCAGCGGTGAGCTGCTGCAGAGCGCTCCTGCTGCTGAAGCAGAAGCTATTCTGGAGCGGAGCCTGGCGGATGCCGGGTATTATATTATCGATTTCTATGCACGTTACTGCTTCGAGAACAGACTGTATGAGCGCAGACAATCGGGTAATCTTTCGGTAGATGAGCTGAACGGGCTGATGCTGGAGTCGATGGAGGCTGCCTATGGCGAAAGTATATTGCCGGAGTCAATCCATCCCTACCAGTGGATCAGCAAGGCCGGATATTATATGGCAGGCAATGAATTTCTTAACTTCCCGTACTCGTTCGGCCTGCTGCTCTCCAAGGGGCTATATGCGCAGTATAAAAAGCAGGGCCAGGCGTTCGTCAGACGGTATGAGCAGTTTCTCTCAGCCTCCAGCACACGGAATATTGCCGAGGCTGCCAGGCTGATGGATATTGACGTACATTCTCTGGCCTTTTGGCAGGATGCGATCCAGGTGATTGCCGGAGATGTTGAGAAATTTATGGAAGCCGAGTAAGACTGGCTTTTGCGCGGCGGAAGGTTCCTTTTTACGTGGAAGTGTGGTAGAACAATAGTAGAAGTATACACCGCAGCGGCACAGAAAGGGATGCTTGATTGAATGTATGTAGTATGTAAAGAACATGTTGAGCTGGCCATCGACAGATTTGTGGACGAGTACGAGGATGCACCGGATGTTGTGGATCTGAAGGAGACGGAATTCTCGGACTGGGACCCGCCGGCGAAATGTGCGGAATGTGAGAAAAATGCGGAATATCTGGTGGTCTGAGGACTGCCGTCATGTATTCAAAAGAACACCCTGCAGCCGTGAAAGCGGACTGTAGGGTGTTTTGGTGTACGGGGATATGGGACAAAGCAGTCGGCATATCATCGGAAGGGCAGCAGGCCTTTAGGCGTCTGCCGCGTCTGGTATTTGGGTAAGCCGGCCGCCCCGGCTGCTGCGGTGGTAGACGAATGCTGAGGCAATTGCAATGATTGCAGCAGCAGAGAGTCCCCAGTAGATGTTGGAGTAGGCTGTAGAGAGCGGCAGACCTTTTTGCCACTCCAAGGCACTGGCAGCCATAGCCACACTGAATGCTCCGCTGAAGAACTGCAGCAGCTGGAACAATCCCATACCCGAGCCGATCTGCGAGGATGGCAGGATGCGCGAGATTTCATTGGATACGCTGCTCGACAGTACGGTGAAGGATAGGCTCATAATCATGTAAACGAGCATAACAGCAACCCAGGACTGACCGGCCAGGAGGGCGAAGAGCACGGTAGCCAGCAGTACCAGCAGCGGTGCGTAGCGCAGAATTCCGGCATTGCCGTAGCGGTCAATGACCCGCCCGACGGCGCGGGAGACGAAGATCGCCAGCAGTGAGCCCGGGAAGATCACCAGCCCGGCATGGCTGGCGCTGAACCCGAAGCGGTGGGTCAAAATCTGCGGCAGCAGGAACAGAGTGGCAAAGCTGCACAGGTAGGAGGCGACTCCGACCAGAGCAAGTACAAGATATGAGCGGTTAGCGAACAGCGCGGGCATCACGAATGGATCAGGTGTGCTGCGGATGCGGCCAACGAACAGGGCGATTGCGGCAAATCCGGCAATCAGGGCAACCCACAGGCCGCTGGTCAGGAACAGCAGCAGCCCGGTGGTACCGATCCCGAGGAACACTCCGCCCAGGATATCGAACGAGCCGCGGGCAGGCACTTCCTTAGGAAGCAGCACCATAAACAGCGGCACCAGCAGCAGAATTGCTGCCGTAACCGCGAATAGCCAGTGCCAGCCCAGATACTCAACGATCGAGCCGCCCGCTACCGGACCAAGCCCCAGCCCGAGTGAAACGGCGGACATAATGGTTGCCATGGCTTTGCCGCGGCGGGCCTGCGGAACATAGCGGGTGAACAGGACGAGTGACAGCGACATAACGGCTCCTGCACCGGATGCCTGTAGAATCCGTACGATCAGCAGGAAGATAAAGTTAGTGCTGAAGAAGCCAGCTACTGCGGAAAGCCCCAGCGTCAGCAGGCCGATAATCAGCAGCCGGCGGATCGGCAGGAAATCAGACAGCCGGCTGTACGTGATGGATGCGATTGAGAACATAATGGAATACCCGGTTACAATCCAGGATGCGGATGCCGCTGTAATGCCGAACGTCTCAGTCACATCCGGCAGCGCCAGATTGAACATCGCTGTATTCATAATGACGAGTACGACGGCGACGCTGAACAGCAGGGTCAGCAGGCCTTCTCGGGGCAGGGAGGGTTCTGCGGTAGCAGGGTTGAGAGGGCTATTGCAGGGACTGCTGGTATTGCCGGCAGTATCCTCGGATGTATGTAATGAGTTCATGGTGGGTATGCCACTCCTTTGGTTCTTTTGTTTAATAGTTCGATTACTTACGAACAATTGAAATATAGCATGCAAAGATGTAAAATGCAATTAGGAAGATGCAGAAGTGTCAGGGCGTTGAAGGATATGAGTATGAGAAATTGAAAGATATTTATGAGAATTTAAGAAATTAAGTGCATTTTAAGTAATCATAAAGGGGTCTTATATATGAAGCTGCTCCATCATCCGGACCGTAAGGACATACAGCTTGCTTCTGTTTTGTATGCGCTTAGCGATCCGATCCGTTTATATGTTGTGTCGGAAATCCGCAAGCACGGCGAGCAGGCCTGCAACAGCTTTAAGGTACCGATCGCCAAGTCCACCTTGTCCCATCACGCCCGGACCCTGCGCGAATCAGGTGTTGTGCACACACGGGCACAGGGCACCCAGCGTATTTTGTCACTGCGGGAAGAGGACTTGAATGTACGGTTTCCGGGGGTGCTGGATTCGATAATAGAGGCGTATGAGGCCGGTGAGGCAGCAGCGTTTGTGGAGAAGAGTGAAGGGTGAAGAGTAGAGAGTGAAGAGTCAAAAGTAAAGTGTGAAGAGTAAAATACGATATAGGACTCTGCGGCAGCAGGGTCTTTTTGCGTTTGGATACTTGGCGGGGAGATGGCGGGATGAGCTGTACAATGTGATTGGAGGATACGGGGTATTGGGGCTTTTGGGCAGAAGGGGAGCTGAGAGTGTGCAGTCAGGTAACCATCTGCTTAATGAGTGAAAGAAAGTAACCTTACAGGCACCCATGACTAATCTAAGTGGAAAAAGGCAAACTATTTACTAGTCTGACTGCAAGTTAGAGGGCATTAGGTGGAAAAACGAAACTTAATTTCTCATATTTTACTCCGGCCGGGGGTTTTGGGTTAAAATAAGTGGCGATTATCCACCTAATGAGTATAAATTTTAGAAAACGATAGAATTACATGGCGAAAATCCAACTAAATGCTGCAGACCCCTCGCTTAAGCGGCAGCCAGACACAGATCTGCTAAACACCGCTTAGCCATTCATACATATAAAGTGTTCGTACTATTAAACAGCTGCGTTAGGATATGGTAAGCTTGGTCATAGAGGAGCCGGTGTAATGTATCTATGCAACCTGGCAATATGAATGCTCCTGGCAAAGAGGCAGACAAACGAAGAGCACAAGAACAGGCACAAGAGTCATCCGGCGGGGTGTTGATAACCGGCATGATTGCTTTTGCAGTCTTGGCCGTAGTGGTATTGCTGTATTTATGTACTTATTACCGGACGAACTAAAGCGGAGCAGGCCGTTCAAAGCTGCCTTCTTATATTATAAATTCAAATTAACGAGCAGCAGCCGGCTTTCAGGCAGGCAATATGGAGGATATTATGTTCATTCAAATTATTGGCGTAGGCAAATTGAAGGAAAAATATTTAGTCAGCGGCATTGCAGAGTATGCCAAGCGGCTGACGCCATACCTCAAGTTCCAGGTAATTGAGGTGGCGGATGAAAAGGCACCGGACAATCTCAGCGATGCTGAGGTTGTCCAGGTCAAAACGCGCGAGGGCGAGCGGATCCTCGCGCACATTAAGAGCGATGCGCATGTCATTGCGCTCGCGATTGACGGCAAGCTCTGGAGCTCCGAGGAGCTTGCCGCGGAAATCGACCGGCTCGGCACCTACGGGACGAGCCATGTCGTATTCGTCATCGGAGGCAGCCATGGCCTCTCCGATGACGTGATGCGCCGCGCCC
This sequence comes from Paenibacillus camerounensis, assembly GCF_000723885.1. GTDB lineage: Bacteria > Bacillota > Bacilli > Paenibacillales > Paenibacillaceae > Paenibacillus_AQ > Paenibacillus_AQ camerounensis. The sequence goes on along the minus strand of NZ_CCDG010000018.1, from coordinate 20,598 downwards.
AGCAGCGCATGAGCTTCGGCCGCATGACGCTGCCCCATCAGCTCATGCGGCTGGTGCTGGTGGAGCAGATTTATCGCGCGGTGAAGATAAATCGGGGGGAACCGTATCATAAGTAGGGCGAAATTTACACTTGCTTGAGTTCAAACATGACGGGTATAGTGAATGTTTGACTAGCTGAGATTTAAGAACCTCAGTTGCAGTTTGTTTCTGAGGATTTTCTGGTTTTTTATGGGAACGTACGTTTTGTGTTATACTATATTAATCAAGTAGAGTTGCGATAATTGTTGTTGCTACACTTGCAATTACGCTAACAGGAGAGAGAGAAATGGAAAAATTAAGTAGACCACCTTTTTATTCTACAGATAAAAATAAATATATAAATGAAATATTATATGCCAACGGAAATGAGGATCGTTCAGTAGTCAGTAGTGATTGTCCGAATTGGTCACCTTACGATAAGCCAATAGAGTCTAAAAGAAGTGGTCCAGTTTATAATATGCATTCATATCCGACAAAAATAGATTATAAGTCAATTATTAGATACATTTTATATTACACAAAGCCCGGTGATGTTGTGTTTGACGGATTTTCTGGAACTGGTTCAACAGGTCTAGCAGCACTGTCTTGTGAAAAATTAGATGAAGATTTAGAAAAGGAATTTGCAGAAAAGAAAATTAATGTTCATTTAGGAAAAAGGAAGGCTGTTATTACTGATTTAAGCCCCATTGCAACATTTATTTCATCAAGTGTCGCTATTCCAGTAAATATAAAAAGTCTCGAAAAACAAGCAATGAATTTGTTGGAAGAGACAGAAAAAGAAATTGGCTGGATGTATAAGGTTGTGAACAATGGAACCGAAGAAACTATTAGACAAATTATTTGGTCAGAAGTTTATAAGTGCCATCACTGTGGGGATCATATTGACTATTGGGATGTTGGTGTAGATTTTCAGAAGAAGACATTTCATGATCGATTTACTTGTCCAAATTGTAAAAATATAGTGATAAAAACTGAGTGTGAGCGGGTTACCGAGGAAGTTTATGATGATGTGCTGAAAAAACCGGCAATGAGGGTAAAACGGATACCAAAACGAGTATACGTCCAAGTTGAAAAAAACAAATATTACCGAGAATGCATAGAAGCAGACTATAAGTTGATTCAAAAAATTGAGGATATGGCAGTACCTACAACTATACCAAATGTCAAAATGATGTTTAAGGATGGTAACTGGGGAGAAATGTATCGAAGTGGCTATCATAAAGGGATTACACATGTACATCATTTCTACACAAAAAGAAACTTAATTGTTTTAGGAACTCTGTGGGAGAAAGCATGGACTGCACCTATAGAATTTAGAAATCAATTATTATTCCTTATTTCTAGCTATAACTTATCAAATTCGACGTTAATGACAAGAGTGGTTTTTAAAAGTAATATAGACGACTTAGTGGTTACTGGCTATCAGAACGGCCAACTGTATATGGGTTCTATCTCCCTAGAAAAGAATATTCTAAAGGGTATTAAGGAGCAAAAGTTAAAGACATTGTTAAAGGCAATTGAATTATTCAATGTTGAAAAAGATGACTTACGTATTTCGACACAATCAATTACAGATTTGGATCTTCCAGATAATAGTATAGATTATATATTTACAGATCCACCATTTGGTCAGGATATTATTTACTCGGAAATGAATTTTATTTTAGAGGCTTGGTTAGGTGTTTATACAGATAACACAAATGAAGCTATTATTTGTAAGGCACAAGGAAAGGAACTTGCTGATTATAAAGAGTTAATGAAACAATCTTTTAGTGAAATGTATCGCATCTTAAAGCCTAATAAACATATCTCGGTCGTATTTCACAATTCTAAAAAGGATGTATGGGATGCAACATTAGAAGCAATGAGAGAAGCGGGATTTAAAATTGTAGAAACATCTATCTTGGATAAGAAGCAAGGAAGCATTAAGCAGGTAAAAGCCCACAATGCAGTAAGTAAAGACATTATCATCGGAGCGGTTAAATTAGGAAATAAAGCTCAACAACAAGATATGGCTGTTGTTGAAAATAAAGTTTGGGATTACCTGGCTCAAATAATTGGGCAGTCAAATTCTTCTGTTGATGAAATGGACAAGCAATTACTGTATAGCTTGTATTTGAGTTATATGATTAAGAATCATTTAACGATTGAATATGATGCAAAGGATTTTTATAAAGAACTGAAATCGAGGTTTTCAAAGGAGTAAGCGTATGATTTTGTACGACCAACATAGCAGAAGAGAGAGATATGCCAATTGGAAATTGATTAGTTCGGAATTAATTGAAACAATCTCTCGAAAAATCGCTTCTTTATATGCAAATGGAAATGTATCAGATATCCTGGAAAGCTGGATTGAAATAAACGATATAAAAGTCAATGAGCACGATTTTATACTGCAAACGGAGAAGGAGATAGAAAAACTACTATACTTATTTACACTGAAAACGCTGTTTCTTCAAAAGTATTCGTTAAAGGACTTTCCTGCTACGCATAGCTTTCGTGAACTTCTTATATTACATCGATCCAACGTAGATTCAGACCAGTCTAGTGATCATTCTATGATGTTCTATTATAAAATATTATCATTTTATGATGAATACATTGTACATGAAGCACATAAAAACCTTTATTTTGATTTTATAAATGAGTTTCATCATCAACTGGATTTAATGGCATTAGTGAGTATCTACGAAGATGTAATTAGTAATAAAGAACGTAAAGATATGGGGAAGTTTTTTACAGAGGGTACAATAAGTAAGCTGATTGCTGCTTTAACTATATCAAAAGAAAGTAAAAGAATTTTGGATCCAATGTGCGGAACAGGTTTATTTATCACTTCAGCGATGGAGCTACTAGAGCAGGGTGATTCCGGTGTAACGAAAGAATTTATAGGATTTGAAATTAACCCAGTTACTGCAGAGATCGCAAACCTTCTTTTTAAAATTTACAGTGTAGAAGGCAACAATCAACATATTGTGAAGATTATGAATGTGGATGCCTTTAATCCGATGATTCGTGAACATAAGGCACCTGATTTATACACAGAAAATCTTAGACAAGAAAAAATAGCTCCGTTTGATGTGGTTTTCGGTAATCCTGCATACATCCGCTATCAAAATCTGTGGAAATTATTTAAATTCATCCCTAATGAGTTTAAACAAGCCTATATTAGTTTTTATAAAGTCGCATTAGATGATACTAAATTACAAGGACAATTTGTTAGTCACTATATACGAGCAGGTCTCCTTGGAGGTGTAAATAATGACGAACACTTTATTGAACAGCTTGAATGGTTGAGGAAGAATAAACATTCATTTGAGGAAGATGAACTGTTTTGGTTTAATCTTGTTAATGGTTATTCGGGTTTATCCGATTTAACAGTTCCAACGTGGTTGTTGGCATATTCGCTTTGCCGTACAGATGGGAAAATAGGATTCATTACCTCTAATTCATGGTTTAATCGTGATTATGGAGCCATACTGAAATTGTTTTTTCTGCAGTTAACTGAGTTAGAATACGTCATGGATTTATCGAATATAAATGCATTTGAAGATGCACAAGTAAGCACATCGATTGTAATTACAAAGAAGAAGGTACCCAAACTACAAAATCGTGTTAAGTTTATCAAGTTTAAGCAAATAGACAATCTAAATGTGAGTCTACATGAAATTATGAGAAGGATTTTAGAAAATTCAAATCAATATGATGGGGAATACAGCATCGAATTACAATTTAAAAAATGGTTAGAAGCCCTTGATGACAATTGGGAGGATGACTTTATCAGAATTAATGTCGTTGAGCAATCTGATTTAGCAGGCGAATTAATGGAGGATAAGAAGGCACGGAGACTTCTCACTGCTCCGATTAAAAAAGTTTCATCTTCGATTAAGAAATGGAGTGATCTTTTCCAGAAAGAGAGTGCTCTAGATCAACTCTACAGTCCTGAGAAATGGATTAGTATTGAACGCTTACCAATTGAGGTTAACCAAGGGGTTCGAACGGGTTATAACAGTTTTTTCTATTTTGAAAAAATGAACTATCGGAACCTTGTGAATCATGGTCTGTTGGTCGGAAAACTTAAAGAAGATGCTTATGCAGACTGTTCTTGGGAGGATCTGTTTTGTAAAAAGCTTGTGAGTGTAAATGATTTAAAGGCATTGAGTTTTCAAACTCCGGTAAACTATGATCAATTGCATGAAGAGTATTTACTTGTAGTGTATCAGCGTGTGGATTTAAACCAGAAGGATTTGAGACTTGCATTTATACGTAAAAGATATCTCAAAAAGGTAGTGCGTTCTATTAAGGATTTATCTCACTATTTTGTTCTAAATGATGAGCTAGAACATTATATTTTTATAAGTGATAAAGGGATTCTAGCTAAAGATTATGAGACTTTAGAAACTAAGTTTACCTCCGATGAGCTACGAACTTGGCAAGAAGCGGGGCTACACATTTTTGATGAGAGTACCGCCCAATATATAGAAGAGGCAGCCAAATTACGTGTACAAAAAAACGAGGGGATTATTTATATTCCTGATATGCCTGTTTTACAAGGGTATCATAATAAGCCGACTCTTCAGAACGTACCCGCTTTTTGGTACTCATTAGGTCTTCGTGAAAGACATGTCGGTAATATTTTTGTAAATCGTATTAACTATAAAGAGATGCCATTCATAATGAATGATATACAAGACCCTTACGTAATTGATGCTAATTTTATTACGATGACATTGTATGGCCTAGATGAAAAGCACCTACTTATATATTTTGCAATATTAAATTCAAGCTTGCTTCGCTTACAACTTGAGAAGAATTGCAGTGTTATGGGTGGAGGGGCTTTAAAGGTTGAAGCCACACACTTACGAAAAATTGTCTTGCCTAACCTCCGAGTATTTTCAGAGAGACAGTTATATCGATTGTATAAATTAGGGGAAAAGTTGAAAAATGCTTCACTAGTTAGTAAAGAAATTTGTGATGAGTTAGATATGCTACTTTTAGAAGTTGTCCTTGATACAGAGAGAGGAACTGAAGGGATCTTACAGGAGGCGAAAACTATAATAGATTTCTTAACCAAAGAGCGATTGAAGAAATAAGCTAAATGCTTATTTCTTTTTTTTTCTACGGTTGACTAATTCACTAACATAGTTTGTTTTCAATCTGTTTAAGGTAGGCTAATGGGTCTCGGCGAAAGCGTCTGCGTTTCGTCGTTTCGTCCAGTCGTTTTGTCCAATTCTGGCGTTCTTGGTTAAAGGATTCATAAGAAACTTGGTGCAACCTTGACACGAGATTCGGTTGGTTTAGAGCATCATCGACGAGCACCACAAATTCACCGCAGCGGAGAATGTGTTCGTTCCAACTGCGACGTCCCGTAGTTCGTCGGTGTTTGGTTTTCGTTTGTCGAAAAAAACGCTCATGGTCATTATTCGTGCGTGGCACCCAGGGCGAATCATAGCAGGTAAAAAGCCCTTTCCAAAAGCCACGGGTATAACTTTGGAAATTGGATACCAGCACGGCATCCTCTTTTCGGGTATACGTTTTTTGTATCCAAGACAGCAAACATTGCATTGCAAAGCTTACGGTTTCACTGCGCTGGTCCTCCATGACCGTTGTAGGAGCAAGCAACCTTGCGGTTTCCTGAATCGGAACCTGCCACCGTTTTACCGCGTGGTATTTTGAAGTGAATTCAGGGAGTTTGCGGAACAAAAGGAGAACCTTTTTTAGGAGTATGGCCCCCCTTTTTTAGCTACACTCTTTTCGAGCGAAGCTTTCACGGCCTTAGCTTTCTCATAAATCTGAATTCCTGGCAAATCAAGTGGGGGATTTCCGTCCTCCAGCAGAAGCGAGCGAGTTGCGGCTAAGTAATCCCGAGTGACTTCACTTTCTATTGAATCGTCGTCTTCCACTTGCTTCTCAATCTCCCGCAGACCCCGTAAGCTTTTTTTGAGCCCGGTTTTGAGTTTACGATCCAGGTCAACGACAGGTTTGGCAATATCTTTGAGATAGTGGTATTGGCAGTATTGGTAAGGTGTATCCGGCCAGGTTTCTCCCATCGCGAGTCGAATAGATTGTTGACCATCGCTGACCAGGCCAATGACAGGAAATCCAAGGTCTTTGACAGGTTTTAAAAGAGCCATTAATTCGGTTTTTGAACCACTTTTCAAATTCTTTGCCGCTAGAATCCGCCCGCTAAACCCTTCGCGCACGACATACAACGTTTCATTTCCTTTCTCGGGCTGGACACCGTCCATGGAGAGAAGGAGTCCGTTATATTCCTTGACGACATCCACTAATTGTTCTTTGACATCTGCGGTTAGGGAGGCACGAAGCAAGGTCAGATACCATTCGTACAGACGCATCGCATGACGTTCTGAGGTGGGAATTCCTCGCTCCGTTAGGGCTTCTGAGATTTCAGTCACAGTCATATGTTGCTTAAATCGCATCTCGCCGACAAGAGCCAGTACATCGTAGGCATACGAGGTGTGTTTGAGACACAAGGCGTCTGCCTGAACCGAACGAAAATACCGTTTGGGTTTACCACAGGCCAAATCTGGACAATGGTACGCCATATTCCAGACTTCAATAATGCCTTCGAGGGTCGCAACTATTTTATTCGAAGCGTTGTGATGTCGCTTGAGTTTGGTCCCACAATCTGGGCAATGAGTGACCTCCGGGCGAAAATACATTTTTCGTTCGGGAACAATTCGATTTTCAGGTAAGCCTCTCTTTTGTGGTTTCATGATGAATCCTCCAAGTTAGGTCTTACCTTTTATTACCCGATTTCAGAATAGTTAGAGAAATAATCAAGCGTAGTTTTTTTTGCAAATTCAGTTGACAGGAAGTTCCATATCGACTATCCTTATATTACGAGGACTTAAATTTAGATGAGATAATCACGGAGGTGTCATGATGAAAAAGAAACAGATTAGTGCAGCTATTGACATGCTTACCTGGATGAAAAAAGCAGAGATGGAAAATAGAAATGAAAGTGTACGTAAAGAAATTTTTGTAGGGAAAATCGGAGAAATTTTTCAAGATAATCCTATAGCAAAAATGAAAGTTAATAATATTTATATGGGGGCAGAGGGGCAGATACGCACTGAAAAGTCTTCCAGAAGTAACAGTGTCATAGGATTTCAGGATACCGATCTAGGAAATGTAACAATCGAGTGGAAGCGAGATACAACTATAACAGGTGCATTTGATGTAGCACATTTAGAAATCCGTCGTTATATTTCCGGAAAATGGAATATTTTTGGATACGATGATAAACATATAGGAATTATTACAGATGGGTTACGGTGGAAAGCATATCAAGCCACTTGTACTGAAATTAAGGATAGATACAATGCAGATGAAGTTACATTATTAATAATCGAAGAAGTTGATGCATCAAATGATTTGGAAAACTCTGCAGCGTATCTTGTTGATTTTTTAGAAAAATATTTAATTACTGATAATGTACTTCAAATTACACCAGGGGTCTTAAATATTAACTTTGGTGAGGGCAGTGTACAGTTTAATCAGAATGTGAGTAAGATTCAGCAAATTGTTGTAAAGGCATATGATAGTGATTCTATAGTGCAAAACGCAATAAACTTATGGACATTCTTCCAACAGTATAATTACCAGTCTCCACCTGAACGTGTAATGAAATCATATAGCCAGCATTTGTATTTAGTAATCCTTTGTCGTGTGATTGTGGCTCGAAGCTTAAGGCTGGATTCAGGTAAAGTAATTGATGATTCGTTAATTAAAGAAATTATTACTGGGGACATAGTGAAAAATTCACTAAGAGTAAGTAATTACGTTGAGTCTGATTACTATTCATGGATGTTAAGCTTGTTATATATAGATGAATTTGTGGCAATTGCAAAGGAAATATATTTCTATATTAAAGAATATGATTTCAATCACGTAGACAAGATCAACCTCTTCCATTTGATCTTCGAAGAAATCATTCCTGCAGATGCACGCAAAGAGAATGGGCAAACAAGCACACCGGATAGTTTAAGTACGAATATATTTAAGCGTATTCGTCCATTATTAAGAAGTGATTCCAAAATTTTAGAACCAGCTGTTGGGACAGGAGTTATATTTGGAGAAGCAATTCGGCAATTACAAATCTTGCTAGAAACGCAAAATGTACCAAAAGTACAACAAATAAAAACCATTCAGCAAAACATTGTAGGGTTTGATGTTGACCCAATCGCAGTTATTTTATCAAAGGGGATTTGGCTAATGACAAACAATGAGCTACTTTCAGAAGCTATGGATGTCATTACAATTCCTATATATCATACGGATTCTTTAATTGAAAAGGCAATCGATCAAGAGATAATCGAAGTAAAATTAGATGATGAATTTGGTTTTATTACTATTCCTCAACTAATTGCTAAGAGTCATAGTGCGTTGGCGAAGTTATATAAGAAATGTGACCAGTTGGCTTTATCAGCTCTTACGAACAATAATTTGGATACTATTTTGAGAAGAATCGATATTCATAATATTCTGGATGAAGATATTAAAGGTATAGATGAATTTCTGTTAAGGACGCTTCAAGAGGCAACAAATATTTTAATTAGGTATTTCTTTAAAAAACGATCCCAAGTGAATGATGGGATTTGGCAGTTTATGTTGCTGAATACAAGTGTTCCAAAAGGGCTGCGTAATGAATTTGATTTCATCGTATCAAACCCACCTTGGTTGGCAATGTCGAGTTTACCAAATGTAAAATATGGAGGTAAATTAGAGCTGATGGCGAAGAGGTACAAAATAAAACCAACAGGTGAAACAGCTCATCATACAGAGATTGCAACAATTTTTATGCTTATCTGTATTGATAACTATTTAAAGATGGATGGAACGGCAGCATTTATTCTACCAGGAACAATTATGAATGGGGACCAACATTACGGTTTCCGCAAGGCTGCCTTTAGTGAGATTGTACCCATTCAATTTGATGAACTATGGGAAATCCCTAACGGTCTTTCTAAGTTTAAAGTGAAATCTTGTGTTTTATTCTGCACAAAAATATTAAGTGATAATAAAGGGTTTAGTTATCGGGAGTTACAATCACTAGATGAACATGAGAATGTGCAACTTGCCCAGCTCTATCTGGTAGAGCTAAATAAGAAAAATGCGTATAGTACAAATTCAACGATCGCTTCAGCAATAACTAGCCCATACCTTGATAAGTTTAGACAGGGAGCCGATTTGATGCCTCGAACAGCTGTATTCGTAGAGACATTGAATAAAAATGCAGGTATCAATGTAACGATATCCACATCCAAGTATGCGGTAAATAATAAGAATAACAAGAAGCTGAAAGGTAGGGTCTTCAAAGGGATTATTAATCAGAGATTCCTTCATCGAACAGTAATTTCAGAAATGTTATTGCCATTCTTTATCCTATCTGATGATTTAACTGTAGCATTACCAGTTGAGATTAGTGAAGAGATTGAATTGTTAAATACCGAGGATTTATTGCTGGCAGGTGAGAATTATTCTGCAGAGTGGTTTGCTCAGTTTGATGATCTCCCGGAATTTAGAAATAACAGCTTTCGAAAGGGTATTGATGTGCGCGGAAAGCTTTCACAACAAATGTTTTATAAGAATGAAGTGTTAGTGCATATGGGTGCAGGTGGTAGTCAGCCATGTGCTGCCATCCAATTAAATGACAAGACAAATCCGGCTAAGTTTATTGCCGATCAAACAACGTATGTTGCTCCGTTTGATAATCTTGATGAGGCCCGTTATGTCGTAGCTTTTATTAATTCTGATTATATTAATGCGGCAATAAAGGATTTTCAAGCAGAAGGTGGCTTTACCGAGCGACATGTTCATAAACTGCCTTTGATGTTTATTCCTAAGTATAAGCAAACAGAATTACAGCTGGCTATTGTTAAGCAAGTAGAGGAAATTGAACAAAAAATTCTAATGAATATTACTGCGGATGAGCTGAATATTGAAAACAAGCTAACATCACGGAGATCAAAAGTGCGTAAAATGATTATACCTGAGCTAGTAACACTTAATCATTTAATATCAGAGTTCTTCCATGTGGAGGGGAGCTCCAAGCCCTTGTACAATTAAAGATGTTGATTGAGATATTATAATTATTGAAGCAAAGATCTTTACATCATCTCTCGTAAATTTAATAGCAAATACCTCTATTCTTCATTTTGAATAGAGGTATTTGCAGTATCTTCATTTTAATAGAAGTAATGGTGAGAAGAGCAGAGAAAAAAGATAACAACCTCTGTATTTGAAACACTGCGGGCCTCTAGTCTTTTTGCCTACTTTCTTACATAATCCGGCCTGTTTCTTGTAATTTTTTTCGTTGTCCTATACAGAGATAATGAAAATGCAAAATGACAACGTGATGGAGGTACTTACTCCGAATTGAAGCTCATCATTTTGTAAATAAAATGCGAACAGGTAAAGGAGGATGACAATGGATACCATTCCAAACGAAGAAAACCAGATTGCCGACATGCTTCCAATTTACGAAAGCGCAAGATTCGAAGCCCCTGCAACACAAAAAGGGCAACGCGGATCAAAAAAGGAATCTCCTGTGCTGCTTACCGTTGTCAACACAAAGAGAAACGGCATGCGGATTGCCATTTCTCCAATTGTGATGGCACAATTAGGATCGCCAGAGACAATTCAGATCGCGATTGGTGAGGATGGAATAGCCTTAGCAGCATACCTACCCGATAACCAAACCAGATTTGAAGTAAAAAAGATGGGCAACAAAGCCGTCATCTATTGCGCACCGTTGGTAAGAGAAGTGACGGAGATTTTTGACCTGGACTTCAGCGGAAGAACCAGTATCTCGTTCAGCGAAATTTCCTACATGCAGACGGTGGAAGGCCAACGGATAGCCTTCTTCCAAATTAGTGAACGTTCACTGCAGGTATCGGTCACCAAAACCTTCACTTCTCAGGAAGCGTTGCTGGACAAAGTTACTATCTGAGGATATTTCGCCTTCCTAACTGCTTTCACGGTCAGCCTCTACCTGTTTATGGGTAGAGGTTTCTTTTCGCAAAGCAAACAATCACAGACAAATATTAATATATTGAACGCCATTAAATAGGAGGAGATTGACATGGAAGGGGACTTTTACACAAATGAAAGCAGGAGGAAGAAACTGTTGGAATTTCTAGACAGAACCTTTAATTACGACGGAACAACGTACCTTTTGGCAGTTTCAGCAAGGATAAGCACAGAGGTTGGAACAGTCTTGAATTCGCACTGGAAACTAAGAGTCGCTCTGACCTACAGGGAAAATGACAACACGATTAACCCATACTGGGACGGGACCGAATTGGAAATCGCATGGGCCGAAGACAGCATTCAGTTGCTCAGCGAATCGGCCCTGACAGATGAGACACCCATCATTGAAGGAAGCCCGAACGCATTAGCTTTAGAATGGATAGCAGAGATTGCTCCGCCGTTGTGGGTATCGAACGAGGCCAAAGAAGCAGTGGCCGCTGAAGCAGGGATTATGGAAACGAGAGACGATGAACATACGAAAAACCTATACGCCGAAGACCGGTTCACCGAGTATTTTGGGAAGTAGTTTACCAGTTGCTTGATGGAGGCATTTCTTGAAGGATTTCTTAAGAAGTAAACAATCGAAAGGAGCATATCATGATTACATTAAGCGAAAAAGAAAAGCGTGCCGTGGCCGCTATCGTTCAGGAGCGAATCGACGAACATTTGGGACGTTTTCCTTACGCCCGATACCCGGTAGAACCGCTATTGGAGTGGCACAAAATTTTCTGCGATCCGGCCTCTGTTCAGCCTGAGACGATCAAAAAGGCCCTTGGCTGGCACTTCGGAGGTTGGCAACGCCAAAGCCTGCCCTCAGCCATTTCGCGCACGATTGCTGTCATTCTCAAAGCCTGGCCGGAGTTCTTGCCGGTTGCGTCATCAGAGCCACAGGAGGTGTTTCGGTTCTGGCAGGGACAACTTCCAGATTGGAGCACTGGCTTTTCAGCAGCAGCGTTTCTGCTCCACCTTCAACATTCTAATGATTTTGAACTTGTGGATCGGCACCGGATGGAAGCCATGCGGGAACTTCTTCAGGAAACCAGTCATTCTGAGAATGAAGCAAGCAGGAGTCTAGAGTTTACTGATTTGGAGGATTACACATCCTTTTTCCGATCCATCATTCCCAAGTTACCTTATAAGGAAGATTCACGGGTCAAACTCGACCGTTTCTTGAAGGCCTACGGTAACAGGCACGCTTACAAGCAGGTATCACCGGACTTTCGGACCATAGAACCCACCATTCGCACTTTTACGTGGGATGGGCTTACTTCTGAGCGCTTTAGGATGGAGCAGATCGTTGGGCGCGCCAACTGCGACGTACTGTTCGCCTGCTTGCTTCTTTCTTTGGAAGCAGGAAAAGATCCCACATTTAAGTTCACTGTGGGTGAAATTGCCGATTACATTCCTCTTGGTACGGCAGGTATTTGCAATTCGGCAAGTTACCACTACGCCATGATCGCTTTGTTTGGAGAACAGCGGGGGCGAGACTACTTTAAATTAGATAATCCCCTCCTGCGCCCGCTTTTTACCGAACAGGCCAATCAATCTACCAGGGATATGAAATTATATCTCAAACATGCTGAAGAATCCCTAAGCATCAATTCAAAGTACCTAATAAAAGTTTAACACCTACAATAAAGAGAACTGGATCCCTAGAACTCAGACGGACAGAACAACGTTCTCAATTTACGTAGTTTCCTTCCAGTCCAAAGCAGCCTTCAACACCGTCAACGCTTTGGCGTGCTCATAAACAGGTCGTTTAACTATCAATTCAATCATTTCTCCTAATGCATCTTCTCGATCGGCAGGGTCCACTATGCGAAATAATTGCTCTAATGACAGGGACAAGCCTTCGGCAATCTTTTTCAGGGTAAAGACAGAAATGCTCTTTTCCCCACGTTCAATCTGCCCAATATAATTCGAGTTCAGCTCCGCCAGTTCTCCTAATTTCTCCTGGGATAGCCCCTGTTCTACACGAAGCACTCTGATCTTCTCTCCTACTTTTTTCGCAAACGCCTCTGCCTCTTTTTGGTCGCTCTTCGCCTTATGTACCATGAGCATCACCTCATGATAAGCGTAAGAGAGAGTTACCCCAAGGAACCAACTACCAAAGATACGAGTTTGGTGTTATAATCGTATTGTTTGGTGCTATTTTGTCTGGTATATTGTATTTCTCGATACTAATTCTCCAACAATTGTTGAACAAGGAGATTTTACATGAAAAGAAACTTAATTGCTTTTGTCATCTTAATTGCGACACTCCTTATTTCTGGTTGCTCCTCAAAGAATGTCACTGAATCGGCTGCTCAGATAACTGCAAAACCTCAAACGGCAGCAACTCATGGACCAACACCCATAAATGATACCACTACCGTAGCTGATCCTCCTGCAGGGCACTTGTGGAAAACGGAATATAAGGGACTACTCATTAAGATTAACAGCGCAGAATTAAAAATGAATGTATTCGATCAGGAATTCTTGGTGTTTGATCTCACGCTGCAAAACGGCACTGACAGTCAACTGGAAGTCTCTGGCCGATCCTTTGCACTGCTCACAGTCAACAAAGAACTGCTGGAGAGCGATCCCACTGCAGAAACCGTGGAGAAAGGTGACATCCAAACCTCAACGGTTTTGCCTGGCGGAAAGCGTACCCTTCGCGTAGGCTTTGTCGTCCGACCTGAGGACGTAAGCGAGCTTAAGTTTTTCGTTGGGCAAAACGATGTGTACCGAATCACTTCATTTGACGGAGGGTTATCTTCCACATCTGCGACAGATTCTTCTGTAGCTCCGGTGGGAGAACCGCCAACCACTGACAGCAGCTCTTCATTTATTGAAGGCGGAAATGCCAAGTCCGACGATTTTATTTTCGAGGACAACTACACCGGATACCTGAACGCCTTGATCGAAGCTATCAACACCGGAGATTTCTCCTTGGTGGAGATCCATTTGCTGTACGACAGCAACCTCTACACCCAACAGCAAAAGCTTGTTCAAACACTCAGCGAGAAGGGTACGCGTGAGGAACTAGAAGAATATGAGATTCTATCGACATCCTACGATGAGGGGAATGGCACGCTCACGATGAAGGTAAGGGAGCAGATCAAGGTCTTTTTAGCAGATGGTACTGAGAAAACGACTGACAACGTATGGACGTACACCGCCTTTCAGGTCGATCAGGGAGTCTTTCAATTCAGTTCTTTAGCGAAGGCTGAATAATATTTTGGAGTCCATTCTGCTTGTGGTTATAACCACCCTTATACTAAAGGAGCAATCAAATTCATGAAAAAAATCAAGTCATTGTTTATCGCCTCGATCACTGCTCTAACTCTTCTCAGCGGTACCGCCTCTGCAGCTTCAGTCAAGCTCAGCGTCAACGGAACGGCAGTCACAAGCCCATCCTTCATTCAACAAGGCATCACTTTCTTCGGGCTGCGAGAGCTGCTCAACGCCCTGGGTGTCGGCCAAATCAAGTGGGATGCCAAGGCGCAGACCATCACAGCAGTCAAGGGAAATACCACGGTAAACGTGACTATCGGCAAAAAGCAGGTTTACAAGAACGGGATGCTGTACAAAGAGTTGGAGGTACCTGCTCGGTCCATTCAAAACAAAGTGTATCTTCCAGCTCGGGCGGTGGCCGAAGCCTTTGGGTACAGCGTAAGCTTCAAAAATAACACTGTGGTCCTTACAAGCGGCAATGCCTCAATAACTTCCGCCTCCACCGACGGGATCGCCACGCTGTCGCTGGCTCTCGATCAGTACGCGGGTGGAATTAAGCTCAATGCAAATACTAAACAGACGCTCTCCAATAATCAGTCTGCATTCTTCGGTTCGGCTGCTAACCCTCTATCACTCGATAAGATAGCCAAGTCCATACCGGTTAACGAAATTGCCCGGGATTGGAATAAGTACAGCTCTACAATTGTCAATTTTACGTTCTTGGAGATCGACAGCATCCGTCAAATCAAATTGAGCAACGGCAAAACGGTAACTGGAGTCGTCGCCCACGCAGGCGGAAAGTACCGAGAAATGACGGAGAGTTGGGAGGATAGCGTGTACTTCCAAATTTTCTACTTTGGAACGGCTGCTCTCAAGGCTGGTGATAGCATTACTGTGAATGGCATTCCAGTAGGTAGCGGAAGCGTGGACACGATGGATACCTTAGGACGCAAACAAACGGAACCAATGACTC
The DNA here is from genome assembly GCF_000723885.1 of Paenibacillus camerounensis. Classification (GTDB taxonomy): domain Bacteria; phylum Bacillota; class Bacilli; order Paenibacillales; family Paenibacillaceae; genus Paenibacillus_AQ; species Paenibacillus_AQ camerounensis. The sequence continues at coordinate 5,315 of NZ_CCDG010000018.1, read as the reverse complement.
TCCTAGTTGCCGGAAATTTACTCAGTTCGTCCCAGGAATATGACATCCGCTCTACTCGTTCTCAGGGTGGTTCGGTCGTGATCCCTGAACTGCAGGCAGAAGCGCAGAAAAAAATGGACAGTCTGCAGTTGACCCTCAGTGCCGATGGACTGAAAATCTTCGATCCTTACTTGACCGGCATGGAGATAAAGAGCGTGCAAATTCAGGATTACACGTTTACGCCAACTGCCAAAACCATTATTTCTAACAATGGATACGAGGGATTGATGATTCCCCTTTCTTCATTTTTAGATGCGGGTTCAGAGTTCCAACCAACTTCCGGGTCTTTCTTCATTCGGGTGGTGACTGACAGAGGCGAAACAACAAAGTTTATTGTTTTTAAAAATGATTAAATCTCATCCAAACCTATTTAGAAAAAGCATCGTCTTCTAGGAGACGGTGCTTTTTGTTATATCCCACATTGTTTTTTTCTTTGATTTTCTTGTCTCGTTCAATATAATAGGTAAGCATTGAATCTTAAATGGTTGGTGAGAAATTTGTCAAATATTAAGAAACCATATAATCGCCCTGCCCATTACAGCAAGGACAAGAATAAGAAAAAGAATAAGAATAAGAAAAAGAATAAGAATAAGAAAAAAAAGAAACCGTCTTTTTTTACGATTGCGGGATTGACTCAGGACATAACCGGAGTTAAAAAAGGAACCGATGCTTTTCAAGCGGCTGATCAAGAAGTTAGAAGAATAATTCAAACTATGAATAAACTCTTAGGTATAACAAATGCAAATACTAAGATTGACTCTTTTCAAAAAATAGCTTTTATTACTGTCATTAAAGCCTTTTACCATAACGGAAAGTATAGACATTTGTATGAAAAGATAAGAAAAGAAATCCAGCTAACTTTAGAGGAATCCGAAGAGTTAATATTATTCTATAAACAAGCCTTAACTCTGGATAAGCCTTCTGATCAAAGTATTCAACTTATCAGTAATGTACTCTTACAAGAGAAAATCATTGACCTTCAAAATAAAGCTCATAGTCAGCTTGCCGAAGATATTTTTTCTACAGAGCAAATGATGAGCTTAGAATTTCAATTGGTAATGATCCGTGACTACCAGATGATATTAGAATCAGCTTTAAGCGAGTGGCGTGAACAAATTAGTCGATTGATGACTCATCAAGCTATCTTTGGCGACTTAAACGAATTGATAGAGCAAGAGGGTTTCAATGTGGCTTTGTTGGGACCTAAGGCTAACATGAGTACCATTAATAAGTTAACTGAGAATGCAGTTGGACAAAGACTGATTACGGAAATGAAATCTTCAAAAGACTTTGAATAGAACCATTCATGGTTACCTAGACGGTAACCATGAATGGTTTTTTCTATGCTGCTCTCTACCACCTTAATTTTAGTCGTTTATTTTACAGAAAACGGGTTAATTTCTGTAAATATTTTGGCCCTCAGTTTCTGTGATACTTAGTGTGTAGTTTGTAGCAACCATTACTAAGTTAAGGGAGACTGATACTATTGCCACCAATCAAAAGAATTCCAAACAGTACCTCTAAAGAAGAAACCACTGCCAGTAACAAGAACAGAGAGCCTCTTCGCTCAGCACTAACTCGCCCCAATGAAGAACCGCTTCTGCTCCGCCGCCCAGGATTCGACACATTGACCGATGACCAGTACAAGGCCAAGATCATGGCTGCTTCTGTCATCAGCTCAACCGGAACCGAACGCCTGCGGCTCGAGGCGGAGTTCTTCAACACTGAAGGCGAATCTCTGGTTGAATCCTTCCTGATTCAACCGGATTGGAAGGAAGGCTCGCCCTTCCGCCAGTTGCTCGAGGTGACCGATTTGCTGCCAGGACCGAAAGAAGCACTCGACGTCATCGGCCTGGAGGGACGCGAACTGCTCCTAACCGTCAAGATCAACAGCGCCAAAAACGGCAGGTCCTTCACCAACCTTGTCCAAACGGAATTGATCCCCGACGACTTTGACGATGATTCCGAAGGTTCTAACCCGGAAGAGGCGGACGGCGAAGAACAGTACGAGTAACACGACGGACGGTTCGCTTCTGCGGGTGAACCGTCCGCATTACCACTGACAGGAGGACATGCACCTTGACTATTGAAAAGCAAGCGGACAACACTAATCCAAAATACCCATTGAAAATATTAAATGAGGCTCTACGGTTGGGCAGACTGGGTATGCCTGTTTTGCCTCTCTGCTCACACAGTCATTCTGGCATGAGCAAAAATCACCGAAAGAGCTGTAAGCGCCCTGGCAAACTAACCTTAATTTCGGACTGGAGAAATCGGGCCACTACGGATTTGGAGCAGATCAGGAATTGGTTTGCCAAACGTCCGAACTGGAACGCCGGTTTGGTACTCGGCAAACGTTCTCGTGTCATTGCTATTGATGTGGACGGGGAGTTCGGGAGAGCCAAGCTGGAGGAACTCTCTGGCGGCGACCTGCCTCCTACCTGGAGATATTCCACACCGGGCGGAGGTTATCGCTACCTCTACCTAACGCCTTACGACGCTGTCTTTAAAAAGGCATCCTTTTCCTCCGCAGACGATGAGCACGAGGCGTTGGAACTGCTGGGAGACGGCCAGTACACGGTCATTCCCGGCTCCGTTCACGCCAACGGCGGTGTCTACGAGTGGGAGGAAGGCGGCAGTCCTGACGACTTGCCGCTGGCCCCGGCACCCGAATGGATGCTTAGGGAGATGAACACTTCTTGGGCCGCAGCTGGGCTGTTTGACGACGAAGCTCAGGAAGATGAGGCAGATCCATCGCAGGAAAACGCTCAAGAAGCTTTTTCCGAAAATGTGGACCTTTCCCAACCTCTAACCGGAAAACTTGCTCCAAGCGCCTCATTCAGCTTTTCTTCCCCTTCTTTCAGCCCTGCCGGACTCATCAGTCAGGCTCCAACGCTGGAACGGCTGGCTAAGGGTTGTCCCTGTCTTCTCCAAATCACCGGAGAACAGGCGGACGGCGGATGCAGCGAGGACGCCTGGTTCAAGACCACTTCCCTGCTCACACGCTTGGGTAAGCAGGAAGAAGCCCGTTTCTTCTCGGAAGCGTCGGAAAAGCACGATGCACACAGCGAGTCCAGGCTGGAGAAGATGGAGGCGGACGCCAGGGCCGAAGCCTTCGGTCATCCGCGCTGTAGCGCTTTCGGCTGTTCAACCGATCAGGTGAAAGCCTGCTTCGGTTCCGTCCGCCTAAAGGACGGGCAGATGTCCAACTCCCCGGCTGATTGGGTGAGGTCCAAGAAGCCAAAGCCTGCCCTGCCGGAGCACATCGACAAAAGGCTGGCGGAGGGACAGTACCAGATCAAGGACGGCAAGGTGGGAGAGAGCACTTACGCCAAGAAGGGCGAAGAGACTTTCCACCCCATTGCCAACTTTGTCGCCTACGCCTCGGCGACGGTTCTTGCGGACGACGGCGCGGAGGCGCGGCAATTTTTTACGATTGAAGGCGTCTCCCTGGATACTTGGAGGCCTCTTCCGCCCCTTGAGGTCAAGATGGAGGAGTTTGAGTCCTTGAACTGGATTTTTCGCTGGGGGTTAAGCGCCAATCTGGAGCCGGAATTCGCAGCCAAGGCGAAGATGCGCCACCTCATCCAGCTCCTCAGCAAAGACGCGCTGAAGAAAACCGTGTACGCTCACCTCGGCTTCCGGCGGTTTCCTGAAGGCTGGAGATACCTGCACGGCGGGGGCTGCGTGGGAGAGGAAAATGTCGAGGTAAAGTTGGACAAGCGGCTGGAGAAGTACGTTCTCCCCGAGCCGGGCGCTTCCCTTGAGCAGCCGATCCGCGCCAGCCTGAACCTTCTGAATGTCGCCAAGCCGGAAGTCACGCTTCCGTTGCTGTCTGCCGTGTTCTTGAGTCCGCTCTGCGAAGCCCTTCGACAAGTCGGGATCGAACCGGCCTTCTTGCTGTGGCTGTACGGCGTGACTGGGACCCGGAAGTCCACACTTTCTGCGCTGTTTCTGAGCCACTTCGGCCAGTTCAGCCCCAAGGGGCCTCCGGCCAGCTTCAAGGACACGGCCAATTCCCTGGAGAAACGCGCCTTCGACTGCAAGGATTGCCTGCTCTGGATCGACGACTTCCACCCGAGCGCCAGCTCCGGTGAGGCCCGGAAGATGGAGCAGATCGCGCAGTTCCTGATTCGCAGCTACGGCGACCGGGTAGGGCGCGGACGGATGAAGACAGACGCCTCCCTTCGGGCCGACTACGCCGCCAAGGGAATCGCGCTCGTCACCGGAGAGCAGCAGATTGACGGGCACTCCAGCAGCGCACGCGTTCAGGGAGTGGAGCTTCGACCTAGCGACATTGACCTCGTCAGGCTGAGTGAGGCCCAGCGACAGAGTGACCTTTTAGCTTCGACGATGACCGGGTACGTGGCTTGGGTAGGAGAGCAGATGTCGAAACCCGGATTTGCAGAAGGACTCCGGCAAACGTTCCGGGAAAGGCGTGACCTTGCTCTGCCTGGTCAAAGCCACGGGAGGTTGGCAGAAAACGCCGCCTGGCTGTTCCTGGGCTGGGACAACCTTTTGAAGTTTGCCGCCCTTGAGGGCGTTCTGACGGAGTCGGAGCGACAATTGCGGCTGGACGAAGGCTGGACCACCTTGCTTTCTCTGTCCGAAGAACAGAGTGAGCAGGTGTTGGGCGCAAGGCCGGGCGAACAGTTTCTGTCCATTGTTGGCGAACTGCTGCAAAACGGTTCGCTCTACACTCTTCCTGCAAACGTAGCGGAGCGCAAGTCATGCGAAGATCTTGCTCCAAAGGGAAAGCATGTAGGCTGGCAGGACAACGAACGCTTCTACTTTTTGCCGAGTGTGTTGTACAACGAAGTCAGCACATTTTTGTCCAAACAGCAGGAGCAGATTCCACTCAAGATGAAGGACCTCTGGCGGCAACTCCACTTTGACGGGCTGCTGGAGCCGGAGATCACCCGGGACCATGGCAAGGAAAAGGTCAAGTTCACTCGAAGGAAAGCCATCGACGGACAACGGGTCAACACCGTCTGGATCAAGCGCAGCGCCGTTTGGGAGTCTGATCCCGAGAGTGAAGCTCGGGAGAATGTCCGAAAAGCGGCTGCCGCTCAGAAGCCGAGGCCTGTTTCCGATTGGTTTGAGACGTGAAGCCGCAACTCCCCCTCAAAGGGGGAACCTCCCCACAAACCTCCGACCCAGGGGGCTGACAGGAGGCCAACAAAGTCAACAACAATCAAAGAAAAACCCCACCACCCCCTGACTTTTCTTTAAGATTTCCCTTTGTCAACGCCGGTCTCCAGGCCCCATTTTTTCCG
>NZ_CCDG010000017.1 GCF_000723885.1 Paenibacillus camerounensis | reverse complement strand
AGATTGCCCTTTATCAACGCCGGTCTCCAGTCCCCATTTTTTCCGGCGGGTCAAAGGGGGAGCGTGGGGATTTGCAGGGCGGGGTGGGCTGACAAGCCCGTCCCGACCCGAAGTGACCGGTCTTTGAACTAAATATCATGATCTTGAATCCATATCTATCACTAGAGAGGGGCAAGATCATGATCATCATTCAATCGAAGCAAGACCTGGCCGAGTTGAACCACGAATCGTTTCCTCAGACACTGAAAAGATTTGTGTCTGACCTTTTGGAGGGGCTGCAAGCAGAGGCTGAGCCGGGTGAGGAGTTGGAGCATCTGCTCTCCCACCCGCTCATTTTGTGTGAACCAGGGGACAATGTATTTGCACTGTTAAACGGTCAACCCATGAGTTTAGAGTACGTGGAACGCTTTGATTTGCCTGGCGCTATCGCCTTTCGAGCCGGGGTTCTGCTGGACAACAACTGGCTTGCTCAGTACATCATCCCAGCGATTGGCTTGGATAACGAGACGATGAGCTGGCTTGCCGAACGTTGTGAAGAGGCACCCAACCATGAGTAGGAGAGAGGCCTCCAAGCGAATTGAGTATGTGACCCTTAAAATAGTCCGAGAGAAAACGTCCCTTCTTTACCCTCAAAGGGTCATCCGCAGGCCGGAGGATGCCGCAGCACTCTTCAGGCAGCTCATTGGGAATTGTGAATATGATCGAGAGATTTTTGCAGTTCTAACACTGGATACCAAGAATCAACCGAATGCCTTTCAAATCGTTTCGGTAGGCACTCTGAATGCTTCTCTTGTCCATCCCCGTGAAGTCTATAAAATCTGTATGCTTTCCAATGCTGCATCGCTGATGTGTTTCCATAACCACCCATCAGGTGACCCATCGCCGAGTAAAGAAGATATCGAAGTCTCCAGGCACCTCTTTGAATCCGGGCAGTTACTCTCTATCGACCTGCTAGACCATATTATTGTCGGAGATGGTACCTTCGTGAGCATGAAGGAACGGGGGCTGATGTAATGGCCTACGTGTTCGGAAGTGATCGACCTTGAAGCGTGCCGTGATCGGTTTGGTGAATGCTGTGACGTTGTTTATCTTTGAGATCATCGAGTATCGAAAGAAGAAAAAGTAAAGGAGTGTTGACTATGGATATCCAGGTATCGGACCCAACCGATTGGAGTCTTGCAATGGACATTCTTACCGACATGATTGTCCGCTATTTAAAATCGCAGGCTTCGCCGCAAGTGAGGACCGCTGTGCTGGCGCACATGGAAAGAGAAGAGGAAGCACGGCTGGAGTGGGAAATGACCGCAGAACTTCTCGGGACGACAGACTTTCGGCTGGTATCGTAAAACGTTCATAATTCATAAAATATAGGGGTGACTATCGTGAAAAACGAGGTTATTGCGGCACTCTACATTCGTGTATCTACGGAAATTCAGGCAAAGGAAGGGTTCAGTCTTGATGCCCAGCGCGAGGCCTTGCTCACTCATTGCCGGTTGATAGGTGCAACACCGTTCAAAATTTATGTAGATGCCGGACGATCCGGAAAATCGATAGAGGGCAGAACAGCCTTACAGGAGATGCTCGCCGATGCCCGAAAGGGATGTTTTAACCGTGTAATGTGCCTTCGTCTCAATCGCCTCTCCCGCAATATGCACGATCTGCTGTCGCTGGTGGAAATTCTGGAGCAGCACAAGATTGGTTTATACAGCTTAAAAGAAAAACTGGAAACCGATACGCCAATGGGGCGCTGTGCCTTTCAAGTCATGAGCGCACTGGCTGAGTTTGAGCGGGAACAGATTGTTCAGAATGTACGGCTTGGGATGCAGGAGCGCAGCCGACAAGGCAAATGAAATGCAGGCAACCAGGTACTCGGCTACCGCTGGTTGCCTGATCCTACCAATCCGGCGCTCTCTTACACAGAAATTGTACCCGAAGAAGCCGAACTGGTTCGATACATTTTTCAATCGTATGTGGACGGACAAGGATATAGAAGCATCGCTCATCGGTTAAACCGGGAAGGCTTTGCAACAAAGCGCGGTAAAGCCTTCAGTCCCGCCACAATCCGATCAATTCTGACCAATCGCAATTACATTGGCCTAATCACATATAGTTCACAGGAAGGTACAGCCAAAAGCCGCAGCCGGAGTATTGTAACGGGTACTCATGAGCCTATCATTGAAATGGAACTGTGGAATCAGGTTCAGGAATTGTTGCCTGCAGGTTCTAAACCCGTTGACACTTTACACGCTCGCTTGTTTCCGCTGTCAGGGCTGCTCAAGTGTCCTTCCTGCGGGAAGGGCATGATTCCAAGCCATGTCCATAGGAAGCGTAAGAGCATATCATCTACCATTTCCCACTACTATATTTGTAGCGATTACGCTTCCCATGGTTCCGCCGCCTGCCGCGCGTATCACATTCGTGCAGATGAAGTCGAACAGCGCGTAGGCAACCGTCTTGCCCTTTTTCTGAGCAATCCCATCCTTATTGAGAAACTCATGGTAAAGGTTCAGAAAAAATATGAAAATGAGGTAGCCCCTCTTCGGGAACGGCTGAAGCGAATTGCCGGAGAAGAATCCACCCTCCCAAAGCGGAAGCTTCGCTGCTATGAGCTTTTTGAAGAAAATCATATTGCTGCAACCGAGTTAAAACAAAAACTGGAAGACATAAAGAGGGAAGCTGAAAAGTTGCAAATGGAACGAGCCGAACTGGAACGTACAGTCTCCGGCTTTTCCAAGCAAATCTACCCGCTGGAACAAGTACGGCAAGCCGTGGAGAACCTTGAGGCAATTATCAGAAATGCGGCTCCTCCTCAGAAGATGGCGCTGTACCGTAGCCTCATTCAGAGTATAACCATTCCACCGGATCGGGATATGCGGCAGGCCGTTATTCATGGGAATGCGGGGCTGTTTCACCTCAGTATCTCTCCCTTATCAAACGAAGGAGGCGAACCGCCAGAATGGAAGAAACAATCCGGGTAGCTATCTACGCGCGGGTATCGACCGAAGAGCAAGCCGAGCATGGGTACTCCATAGATGCCCAGCTCGATACGCTGCGAAGTTACTGCACCTTATACAAAAAACAAATTGTCGGCGAATATGTCGATCGTGGTATTAGCGGAAAAAGCACGGAGGGACGTTATGAGCTTCAGCGGTTGCTCCAAGATGTAAAGGCAGGCTTGATCGATGAGGTAGCCGTATGGAAGATCAATAGGTTAGCGCGCAAAAACATTGACCTACTGCAAATCGTAGAATTTTTGAAAAAGCACAATGTTGCCTTCCATTCCTTCTCCGAGAATTTTGAGACGCAAACGGCAATGGGACGTTTTAGTCTCCATTTGATGGGTGCCATTAGCGAACTGGAGCGGGAAACCATTGTCGATAACGTAAGGATGGGGCACCGGCAGCGTGCCAAGTCAGGCAAACACAATGGAAAAGTGCCTATTGGCTACCGTGTTGAAGGTTCCGCCGACGGACGAAACCGAGACACCAAGCTGGTCATTATCAAGGAAGAAGCGGTACTGATCCGAAAAATATTTGAAATGTATGCATCCGGTCAAGGACTCAAGGCCATTGCCAATGAGCTTAATTGGGAGGGGTATCGTACCGGTACAAAAAAGCCTTTTTCTACCTGCGCCATAGCTAATCTGCTGGACAATCCGATATTTGTAGGCAAAATTCGCTACAACCAGTACCAGAACTGGGGGGAGAAACGGCGTCGCGGCAAAAACGATCATCCGATTTTGGAAGACGGGCAGCACCCGCCGATTATCGACCAGAACCTGTGGGATAAGGTGCAGCTTCTGCGGAAGAAAAAGGGCGACATGCCGAAAAAGCGCTTTGAGGGCGAGTACTTGCTGACCGGAATCATCCGCTGCCCCGAATGCGGGGCGGCGATGACCGCCAGCCGTACAGTGAATCGTTCAAAAGATGGAACGAAGGTTACACGCATGTACTACTCTTGCGGACGCTTTCGAAGCCAGGGCAGCTCCGTCTGTCACGCGAACAGCATCCGTAAGGCTGAGGCGGAGAAAGCGGTCACGGACCGGATTCAGAGTGTTCTTGAACAGCCGGATATCTTGAAGGCCATCGTCAAGAACGTGAACGAGAAGAGGTCTGGAAGGATCAAGCCGCTCCGAGACGAGCTATCGAGGTTTAATGTCCGCATAGCCAATTTAGAGGATAAAAGGAGAAAGTATCTTGATCTGTATGAACGCGATGAGATCAACTACAACCTTTTCTCCGAGCGGCTCAAGGTCATCAACGGCGAAATGGACAATGAGCTTACCCAAAAGGCAAGACTGGAGCTGGAACTGCGGGGCGATGTGGCTGAACCGGTGCCTTACGAGCTTGTACGGTCATTAATCAAGCGGTTTGATGAACTGCTCCGCAAGTCGCCATTCGAGCAGCGCAAGACGCTCCTGCACCTAATTATCAAGAAGATCCATCTGGATGACAAACGAAGGGTCAATGATGTGGAACTTTGCTTCAGTTCGGAGACTGAAAAGCATTTTTTAAGTGTAGCCCCTTCTGCCGTGCAAACGGCGGAAGGGGCTTTCCCTATTGACGGGAAAGCCCCAAACTTTAAGCAGCAGCTATGTATTGTCATCTAATCAAGGGAAACGTTAGTACCAGGGAAATTGAAGCTTATTATTCATCCATATTCCCCGTCGCTATCATAAATTCGTCTACAGCTTCTAGAACAGCGGCAACTACGTCCCTACTCAAGAAGCCCTGCTTTTTGACAATGAAATCTTCTAACTCATCGGTATCTACAAAGACAGGCTCCTTCGTAAGAGAAGGATCATCTGGTCCAGAGCCAACGAGTCCTTTGCTCTCCAGGAACTCCATTTCACATTCTAAGATACTGTCGATGATGCCCTCGGTTTGACCTGTCTTCTGCACAATGTATGCAGTCATGTCCTCCATGTCAATATCCACTGTGCCATCCCCCTGTTTCATCTGATATAATCAGTTCGAAAAGGCCCTGAACCATCCAGTCCACAAGCTGGTAGGGCCTTATATCTCCGAACAAATCATATTACAATTCTGAATGTCTTCGCAACTAACAAGGTTTATCACAAATTATCCACCTCTAATTGTCAGTCCTTTTATAGAGCTGTTGGAGCCGTATGTCTCCAAATGATCACTTGACAGACTGTATAGTTTTCGCTTTTTACAAGAAATTCTTATTATCTTTCCTTCAATACAGGGTATAATACTAAATAACAGATAAAAGAAATTTTCGCTTATATAGTGTTGACTTTTAAATCAACATACTATATCATGTGTTTGTAGAAGGGTAGTGAAACATTGAGTGAGTTTGGAGAATTGCTTAAAGAACTCCGGAAGGAGCATAGAATCAGCCAACGAAAACTCGCGGATATGGTAGGAATTGATTTTACTTACATTAGTAAGATTGAAAGTGGGACAATGGTTCCTCCAGCAGAAGACAAAATTATTAAAATCGCTGAAATTTTTAACGTTGATTCTGACAAGCTGCTTATAGCAGCTAACAAAATCCCTGCTGATTTTCAAAAGGTGATCACAGAAATTGAAGATGTACCTGTGTTTCTAAGAAGCGCATCTAAATTCTCGCAGACTCAATGGAAAGAAATTAAGCGAATAATTGATGAAACTAAGGACAATGAGGAGTAACAAGATGTCTAAATTCCCCTATCTTTCTCCTGAACAATTAGAGAATATTGCTCTTCATGTCTTGTACGACTTTGGTATTAATTGTGATGAGCAATCTACTCCTATGGCTATACCTATTGAAGAGATTATAGAATTTCATTATGGATTGGATTTTAGCTGGGAGCCGATTGATCATTTTGACTCTTCAGGTGTAGTTATGGCAGCTATCATTCCTAGCCAGAAGAAGATTATTATGAATGATACTCAGAAGGATTTGTTCAGCGAAAAGATAGGGACCATGAAATTTACGATGGCGCATGAATTGGGACATTGGGTATTGCATGTAGATGATAAAGAAAATCAACAGACAGTTCTCAGTCTTGAAGGCGATAGCAAGGTCTTTTATTGTAGAAGTTCTTCTGTGAAGCCTCCGGTAGAGATCCAAGCAGACATGTTTGCAGGAGCTATCCTTATGCCTAAGCCTGTAATGCAGAAAGCCATTGCAAATTTAAAGTCCACTGGAAAGATCGCTATGCCCAGCTTATACTGGCTTGCGCAACTGCTTAATGTTTCAATTAGTGCCCTCTGTTATAGACTAAAACAGTTAGATTTGCTTTATGTCCGTGATGGACAAGTATATAATTCCGAAAGCGACTTTAATGGACAGATAGCCTTTGATTTCTAAGGCATCTATTTTTTTAAGAAGATTGTTGAGTTGAATATCAACGCAACATTTATGAAAGGAGGTGAATCTAATGGCAAAAAACGGTGCGAAAGGAAACGGCAGAGTTGGAGCAGTAAAAGGAAGAAGTCAATTCCAAGCTCCAAATGGAAACTGGGTGAAGCGAGACAGCAATACTGGACGAATTATGGATCAAAAGACCAGCAGCAGCACTCCATTTAAGGGTGTAACAAAAGAATAGAAAGGATGAAAAGAAATGGCGAGTGGACACGAAGTTTTATGTGTTAACAAAAACGATCGTTACAATCCTCACGAGAGGATTAAAAGTATAGGAGGAAAGAACAGTAACGGGACTAGATGGAAGCTTACTCAAGAAGATGCTATACAAGGAATTGAAAATGGGAAATGGACATTCTATGTCAGCAAAGGTGGTCGAACTGTAAACGTAATTGTCGCGGTTAGCAGATATGGAAACAAGTATTTAAAAACGGAAGCGGATGGAGAAAGCCCTGATAACTTATTAAGTCTTAGTGAGTGTCCACTTTAATCCATATTACCTATATATGTGTTCAAACTGATAACCCAACTCAGGGAAGAGGCTTTCAGATGAATAGAGAAAGTCCCTTCCGCTATTTTTTCGGTAAAAGAGGTAATCTTTCTTACCAGAGTGATTCTGGGAGAAATCAGAGGTTATCTAAATTCATTTGATGACAAGTTTGTCTAGTAGCAGTTTTGCCTGACTTTTAATTTCACTTGTTTTACTGGGATGGTTGGACTCAATAGCTGCCTTTAGCATGTCTTCATTCCATTCATTGGAGAAGATCGCTACGGTGTAAACAATTCTTGTGTTTTGGCCTGTAATTGAGACGTAATTTTTGCGCCAAACGTTTCTTGTTTTCTGTGGACTGATGTTCGTAGTAATGAAGGTAATCCTCGTAATATTCCACGAAATTTGATAATCCTACAGATGCCTTAGCTCGATCAAAAGTAATTATAGTAATACACCTCCAAATTGGGGAATTAAATATCTGGACAATTATTACAAAATGTCTGTGATACAATTATAACAGTCAAAACAATCTGGAGGATTGTATATGTCCAATAAACAAAAAGTGATGTTTTCATTATTACATGCTGAATTGTGCGATGACTGCTTGTCCGTCTCTGCGAATGTATTTCCAAGACAAACAGTCTATACAATTTGCCGTTCGCTTTTCAATAATTCGGAAATACATCGCCATCATGGTATTTGCGATCATTGTCATAAAGCAAAAACAACCAATCATTTATCAGACTTGTCAGCCAACATAATAGCACATGAAATCCCAAAACCGCCCGTAGAAGTTACTGTAAGGCCCTGGTATTGGGAAGGTCATATTCAAAGCAAGGTTGTTAATCACCTCGTTCTTAATGGCTACACAATTCGCAGCGTTGCTGATACAGAAGCTAGAACTTCAGGAAAGGACATCATCGCAAAAAGCCAAGACGGAAAAGAGCTTTGGATTAGTGTGAAAGGGTACCCCGAAAAAATTAAACATATACAAGCTCGTCATTGGTTTTCCGGGGCTGTTTTTGACCTGATCTTATACCACGGTGAAAATTCCGACGCAACATTGGGTATTGCACTTCCAGACGGATTCAGCACCTTTAAGAATTTGCTGCCGAGAATAAAGTGGCTTAAAGATGCTATGTCGTTCCGAATTTATTGGGTCGACGAAAACGGACATGTGAGAACAGAGTAGCCTTTGGCAATGGATTGTCTTATGACCATAACCAGGAGGGAATCTTAAAATGCCAAATAAAAACTGGGCACTTCTCAATTCATTGCAACTTGGACGATATGCTGAGTATTTTGCTAAGATGGAGTTTGCCTCTTATGGACTTGAGGTGTTTTCATCTGAGGTTGATGATCGGGGAATCGACTTTGTTGTGAAGAATAAAGCGGGCATCTTTTCGGAAATTCAAGTCAAATCACTGAGGGGAACAGGGTATGTATTTGCTCAAAAGAGTAAGTTTAATATCTGTAATCCTAATTTGTATATGGCTCTGCTCATCTTTAGAAACGATATGATGCCGGACTTTTTCTTAATTCCTGCGAAGACATGGGCAATTCCTGATGCAGTTTTTGTTGATCGAGATTACAGCAAACCTGGTCAAACAAGCAAGCCTGAGTATGGCATCAACATATCTGTCAAAAACTACAGCATTCTTCAAGCTTTTAATTTTGAAAGTTCTATTCAAAGCTTTTTATAGTTGCCTCCATCACTTAGCGCTTGCTGACAAATCTCCATGTACATTTCCGTATGAGAGAGTAACCTGCGATGACAAAATCCCCTACCTGCTCTTAAGGATAGCTTTCGTCACCCAGAAAGCAAGCAACTATACCCTAAAGTTTCGCCCTATAACCGATACGGTGAACCGTATCATAAGTAGGGCGAAAATTGGGTTGAACAGTTAATGTAGAATTGTTGAATATACAGGTCGCGGCCTGCTGCAGAATACCGAATCGCTGCTCCAGTCACGATGCCTGACAACATGGTGCTGCTGTTCTCACTCGGTGTGCTTGGCGCGTCGCTTGCAGGGATTTTATTGTGGTATGACGCAAGAAAAAGAAACTATTAAGTTGGACAGGAGAGAACTTATGGGAATATTGGCCTGTTACCTAAGCTTGAATGATGCTTTGGCGGATGAAGTGGCACAACTGGACAATTCAGCTATCATCACCAAGATTGAGCAACTGATGGAAAATCGACTCTGCCCCATTTATGAGATGGATAAATGTTGGGACGGGCTGCATTTTCTTCTAACCGGTGTATCTGCATCCCAGCCGATTGAAGGAGATCCTTTGAGCGAGGCGGTTGTAGGCGTCCATGTTCTGGACACAGAAGACTTCATAGCAGTCATTGGCTCGGACGAGTTGCCGCGCATTATAGCATCACTGCAAGCCGTCGATAGGATTACGTTACGAAAAAACTTCAAGCTCTCAGCATTCAGGCAACAACAGATTTATCCAAACACTTGGGTCGACGAAGAGACAGACGAGCGTTTCACGGAGTTAACCTTGGAACTGCAAAACCTAATTTCTTTTTACGAACACAGCCGTGACCAAGGCCATGATATATTGATTGGTATTTACTGAAGATGGGCGAAATCATGGAAGCTTATTATTTTCGGCCAGACGTTATCTGAACAATATTGATAGTATAGAAGGTGGAATGGATGAACGCGCTAACACAAGAAACGGTAGATGAATTATTGGCAGCAATGGACGCTTATAAAGTAATTGCGCAAGGACTCATTGACAAATTAATATTGGAAACGGACCAGCCTGAAAAATCAGAGATAATAAAAGGGAATTACTACTTAATTTCAAATGCAGAATTACTAAACGATGAAGAACATTTAACTGGTAATTGGTACTTTGATGTTCATGGAGAGCATTGCATGTTTGAAAATGTAGATACTGGACAAAAATTGGAGGTTTCCCTCGGGAATAAAGAGGATGTTGGAAATGTTGATCCCTCCTTCTTTTATAACTTCTTGAAATCAACCAGCAATTTTAAACACTTGATTAAATATTTTGAAAATCCATTCGGTGATATGTTAAATTTTTTTGAAGTATTAGAAAAGCACAAAATACTTATACATATTCACGGTGTTGAATACAGAAAGGTTAGTTAGCGTCTTGAAGGATTCCGCTTGTTAGGAGGGAGAATTTGCTTCAATTGAATAGCGAAGTATGGGTAAAGTTGACAGGTCCGTATGGTTCTGCAGAGAACGTACCTGTGTTATTGGAGCAGTTAATACGACAATATAGCCAGGAGGTTTTTGACGAACTGTTTCAGGAGCATTTGTTCCATCAAAATACAATATATACGGCTACATACGCGGCGATGCCGTTTCTGGCACAAATCGCATGCTCGACATCGGACTTTGAAGTACGCAAAGAGCTGTTTATCAATTGCGGTATCATCGAGGCAAGCCGAGAGGAGCGCGATAAGGCCACACTTCCCGAATCTTTGGCTGAACTTGCTGAAGATGTGGGTAGTTCTATCTGTGATGAATTGTTTCGCGAGTACATAGAAGCCATTGAGTACCTCAAGGTGTTTACACAGGAGGTATTTTCCTATACAGCCGATTATTCTACCGATGAGACGGAGAAGCGTTATATTCTTGCTGCAGACGCTGCTTACAGGGGCTCGCATATCCTAGCCAATATGTTGATGACGTTTATTAACGGTGATGAATATGTGGCTGTGTGTCCGGCCTGCGAAGAAGATCTATTCATATGGCCTAATGGAGAGAGTCCTGTAGAAATCCTTCAAGTCTACAGACATGACCCCGTCTTTCATACTGGCCAGGAAGCATATACAATCGTTCCGGCAGAGTCATTTGCAGATGAAGAAGTACAAATTTTGGCGGAGCAGTCGGAAGCGCTCGGAGAGCAGATATTGGTTAGCCATCTGCCTTATTTAGCTGGGGAAACATTATGTCCCGGCTGCCGCGGGCGAATTTCCTTATGGCCGTCTTTACTAAGCACGTTTACAATGTAGAACTGCAAGCAACTCATAAACCACCGCCATACCTGTAAAAGTAACTGCTCACCCCATAATCTTTAAGGTGAGCAGTTATAATAGTGCCTTTATTATCTCAGATGATGATTTCGATTTTCTTGTTTTCATTCATCGTAATCTGCTTGATGAACAGGTGCGGCAGCGTTTTACGTTGTTCGAACGGCGCAGCGACCGGTACTTTATTGAAACCATAAATCAACGGCTAGCCAGATTGGTTGCTATAGCGTACAAAGAGACCGATGTTCCTAGACATATGAATTGGAGACAGTGATGAAAACTAAAACACCAGCTGTTCAACTTGGAGATTTATTTTCTGTCGTATTACCTGATGGACGATATGGAGCGATACGAATACTAAATCTTATAGACAATTCATCTCTAATTGCGGTAACGATTTATTTAGATTCAAACCTACCGTTGATGACAGATCCGCGGTTACAAGTGACTCTCTTGCAGAATCGATTCCGTTATCTGAACGAATCAGCGATGAGTTGGTACGATGGGAAAATACCGAAAGACTTTCTGTTCATAGGTAATATCCCTGTATCTGATGAAGAGAAGATGCTTGAATGCAAAAAATATAGCGGTAAATTAAGTGCTTCTTGTGCATATCCAGTTTATTGGGAGTGGCGTTGGCTGCATGATCGGGAGAATTATGAGAATGAGGTCCAAGCTGAGAGAATCAAACGGGAAAATGAAAATAAACAAAGAATACAAACACCCAAACAAATGCTGACAGATGATGAATTTTGGGGTTACATATCTTTACTCGAACTGCAACAACAGGGTGAAGAAGATGCCGTTGCTCCATTAATTGCGAAGCTAGCAAAGACCAGTGTTGGCAATATGAAAAAATTTAATGAAACTTTGGCGCATAAGCTTTATTTACTGGATACGAAGGAGCATGCCAAGCATATAGGGGAATTCGGGTACAATGAAGAAAATGATTATGTCTCTGTCGACGGGTTTTTGTATGCTCGTTGTGCCGCTGTCGCAAAAGGGGAAAACTTTTATGAATCGGCACTTAGCTCCCCAAGTAAAATGCCTAAAGACGAGGACTTTGAGATCCTTCTTTATATCGTTCGTGATGCTTACTTCAAGAAAACTGGTAAAGAATATAATTATGATACAGGTTGTAGCTTCGAAACATTTGAGAATAGAGCCGGTTGGCGATAACGTTTCTTCGATCATTCAAAGAAAGGGTCATCCTGCGAAAGGATGGTCTTACAACTTGCCCCTTACAGCCAGCGCGGTAAACCGTACCACAAGTAGCAGCGAAAATATTGTAAACAGGTTAGATATGAAAAGGAGAATGCCCGTAGCCTGCCGCTGTTTTATTGAACTCCAACCAACGTTGAAATTCGAATGTATACACAATTAAAGGGCACCCACACGAATGCCCTTTAATGGGGAAACCTATGACAAAGATGCCTGGGGAGAGTCCTCCCTCTGCCCGGTAAGAAAGAAAATGCCGCTTCAGCTATCGCGGTGAACCTTATCATAAGTATGGCGAAATAAATCTGTGGCAGGGCTGTCCCCAGGTATCGTCATCCTAATCAAACCTAAAGAAGAAAATAGCGGCGTAGGGATCATCTCCCTTACGCCGCTACTATTCTAGTTTAATTCGTTTTATTCCAACAAATCGTTAACGACAGCTTGGAGCTGATTGCTGTTAGTTAAAGAAAACGGCGGGTTATATTCGTATCTGTGATCATGGGCATACCCAATAGCTTCTAAGACTTGGTCTAAGTTATTAGTGGTTACTCCCGTTATCCCTGCAACGGCAAATGTCGTTGCGTCAGGCTTAGGGGCATATCCAGGATCCCAAAAGTAATTACTGATCTCTGTCAACGCTAGTCCAGCACGAACTTCATTAACTATCGCTTGGATTTCAGTTACGGTCCATGGAGATTTCGCGTCCGCGCTCAATGCATAATCAATATAGATTAAGTTCGACTGAGTGACACCTGTTACTCCAGCAATGTCAAAGATGGATTCGTCAGGCGTATCGACATTTGGCTCTGGCTGGCCATAGTAAGCATTAATCGCTTCCAACGCGGCTTGTGCAGTCATTGGTGTTGGTGTTGGTGTTGTTGGTGCTGGTGCTGGTGTTGCTGCTGGTACTGGTACTGGTGTTGGCGTTGCTGTTGGTACTGGTGTTGGCGTTGCTGTTGTTCCTGATGCTTCAGCTTTAGCTTTGTCTATAGCTTCTGTTACTGATTAAGATCCGACTACAAGATCGGCGCGAGTAGCAAGCTTGGCTCCATTGTTGCCTACATCAAACCCGCTCGCCTTGGCAACATCTAAGTAACCCTGGTACCATGGAGTCGTCGTTTGCACCTCGGATTTTTTACCAAACCCCTTAACTAGCATTGTAGCAAGCTGCCCAGTAGTTACGTTATCCTTTGGTGCAAATGTGTTGTCCATCATGCCATCAATAATTCCAGCTTTTTTTGCCGCTTCAATAAACGGAATTGACCAACTCAAAGAAGCATCCGAACCATCTACATCTTTAAAGGACGAAGTAGCTTCTGTCCCGACGGTTAAGTTAAAAATTTTAGCTACAAGTTTAGCAGATTCCGCACGCGTCATGTTTCCAGTAATTTCAAATTTATCGGTGCCATTACCTTCCATGTATCCCTTGGCTAGCAATGCATCAATTTTGGCAAGAAGAGCCGCATCCAGACCTGCTAAATCTGGGAAATCTTTAGAAGTCTTTGTAGGTGGCGAAGTAACTTCTGCTGCAGAAACCACACTTGGAATGAGTAAGCAAGCTACTAACGATAGAAGAATCCATTTTGAAACTTTCCTTTTCATAGAACAACGCTCCTTAATTTATTTTTTTATATGTAAATCTGACGTAAGGCTTATATCGGCATTTAATTCAAAGATAATCTACACCCGGGGTTATTTAGCAGCTGGACCGTACCATAAGTAGCGGCGAAAAAATTGTAAACGGGTTGGATATGAAAAGGAGAATGCCTATCGCAGGTGTTCTCTTTTTCAATACGCATGATATTCTATTGCCTCTCTTGCTACTTGCTGTGCATAGGCTTTGCCTGAGCCGATCGATTTGGTAATACGCCGTGCGCCGCATCCTCCATGCGCTGGGTCACAGCATCATGCTGCTCCATAGAGATAAACTCAAGGATAGCTATGGTGATGGCCTGCTCGCGCGCTGCTTCATGCACCTTGATCACTTCCATCACTCCAAGCGATAATCGCCTCCAGCAGTTTCATGTTATGGAGAACGTATCACGAGTAATACAATTTTTTATCATTTATGGGTCATAAGGAGAATAAAAATGACTGAATTATTGGCTCCAGCAGGAAGTATGGAAGCTTTAAAAGCTGCAATATCTAATGGTTGTGATGCAATATACTTGGGAATGCAAAAATTTGGTGCACGCGCATACTCCACTAATTTTGATTTAGAATTGTTAAAAGAGGCTGTTACCTATGCGCACCTGAGAGACGTTAAAATCTATGTTGCAATGAATACCATCGTTTTCGAAAACGAAGTTGAAGAGATGAAGGAGCAGATACGCGAATTAAATGAAGTCGGTGTGGATGGCATTATTGTCCAGGACCTGACTGCTTTCGATTATATCGTTAAAAACTTTGTTGATCTGGAAGCACATTGTTCAACTCAGATGGGAATCGACGATGTAGACGGAACTTTATTATTTAAAGAGCTTGGTGCTAAGAGAGTTGTTCTGTCGCGTGAGGTTAAGATTGAAAAAGTAAAAGAGATCAAAAGAATAGCTGAAATCCCTTTAGAAATTTTCGTTCACGGTGCGTTATGTGTATCTTATTCGGGAAACTGTCTAATGTCAGGATTACTCGGCAACCGATGCGCAAACCGCGGAAGATGTGTAGGGTCATGCCGTAAGGAGTATGAGCTTATGGATAAGACAACAGATACATCTTTAGGGAAAAGCTATATTTTATCCACTAAGGACTTAAACACCATCGATTACATCCATGATCTAGAAGAAATCGATTCTTTAAAAATAGAAGGCAGAATGAAAGCACCTACGTATGTTGCTAATGTTGTATCCAAATATCGCAGAGCCTTAGATCATAAAATAACCGAGGAAGATAAAGAAAATCTGAAAAAAACATTCAACAGGACCTTTACTAAAGGATATTTGTTTCACGAAGACAGGAGAAATATTACGAACATCTCAAGACCAAATAACTTTGGTTATGAAATTGGGACAATCAGCAAGATTGAAAAAGACAGGTATGAAATAACACTTACACGTACTTTAAATCAAAACGATACAATCCGAATAAGCCATAACAATGAAGATGTTAACTTAACGGTTGCCAAACTGTACGATAAAGCTGGCGACTTAGTCAACAAAGCAGATGATGTCTGCTATATCAAGGTTACAGAAAAGATGGCTACGGGAGATGTAGTATATAAAACGAAGGATTATTACTACCAAAAAGAATTAGAAGCCTCACTGGAAAAAGAATTTAAGCGGTTTAACCTGGATATTAGAGTATATGCATGTCCAGATTCAAAGCTTTTCATAAATGCGGAAGGCTTAGGCTTTACTTATTCATATGAAAGCGAGGAAATACTGGGCGAAGCTATTAATAATCCAACAACAAAAGACCAGGTAATCAAGCAATTCTCAAGATTAAATGATACGATATTCGAACTTAATCATGTCGATTATGAGGAATGCAATGCATTCATTCCAGCTAAACTGTTAAATGCAGCAAGAAGAGATATTGTACTGGGCTTATATGACTTGAAGCTTAACAGCCAGCAGAAAAGAACCAAGGCTGTGGAAGCAAAAGAAAAAATAAGCTTTGCCCCTGTAACACCATACCTTACGGCTTCTGTAACGACAAAGGAACAGTATGACGCTTGCGTGAGCTATGGAATTAAGGAAATCTATTATGAAAATGTAGTTAGAAGAAATCAGAATGATTATAAGGAAAAAGAAGGGCAGCTGCTAATCGGAGGCTATGGCGGCATTTATCACTACAGAGAGAGCAATCCGTTTGTCACGGACTATTCTCTAAATGTTATTAATGCTACCAGCTGCTATGAATTATATAAATTAGGCGCAAAACGGGTCACTTTATCTTATGAATTGAATAAGAGCCAGATTGAAGACTTAATGAATGCCTATTATGAAGAAAATGACGGCTATCCTGCGCTGGAAATGATTATATATGGCAAGGCACCTTTGATGTTTACAAAATATTGTCCGATGAAAAAAATGAATCAATGCAGAGTCTGCAAAACGAAGAGCTATGAGTTAAAAGATGGGCACGGAACGTTCCCTATCCTTTCCCATGAGGATTGCACAACGACTATCCTTAACGGGAAGACGCTTAATCTTGTAGATGAGCTGCCAGACATCAGAGGAATCGAGGCGCTCAGATTAAACTTCACAGTTGAATCTAAAGAGCAGGTTGAGAAAGTCATTAATATGGCCTTAGGCAAATTAAATGGATCATTGAATATTGCTGTCTTTGATCAGGAAACAGACACAAGAGGACATTTTAATAAAGAGATTGTGTAGGCAGCCAAAGAGATGGTTCTGCTTAAATTCCTCCAGTAAAAATTGAAGACCCCTTACGAAAGGGGTCTTTGTGTGTTGCAAGATCATGGTATATGCTTTATGGTGGAGACTTTGTAATTTTCCAAACCAATTCAGTCCAATCCAATCATAAGGATGATTTTCAGATGAAAATATTATTAGTTGAAGATGATAAGACGATCGCGTCGGGACTGGAATATTCCCTGCAGCAAGAGGGGTATTGGACCGTTCTCTGCCATGATGCCGCTTCAGCCCGAAAGGTGCTTGCCGAAGATATTGATCAGTTCGCCTTATGCCTGTTCGATTTACAGCTTCCAGATGGAACGGGCTATGAATTATGCAAGCTGGTGAAGGAACGGCGGGACATTCCGTTCATTTTCTTAACGGTGATTGATGATGAGGTTAATGTGGTGATGGGACTCGATATGGGAGCCGATGATTACATTACCAAACCTTTTCGGGTTCGCGAGCTTCTCTCCCGGATCAAATCCGTCTTGCGGAGATACCAGAAGCTGTCCCACGCCGGAGCGGTCATCGACATTGACAATGTGCGCATCCATACGCTGGAAGGCAAAGTATATAAAAATGGTGCCGAAATTTCGCTAACCGCCTTGGAATACCGCTTATTACTAATCTTTGGGAACCACGTTGGACAGGTCCTCACCAGAAATCAGCTCTTGGAGCAAATCTGGGACGTGGCCGGCGACTTCGTGAATGACAATACGTTAACGGTCTATATTAAAAGACTAAGGGAAAAGCTGGAGGATAATTCAGAGCAGCCAGCTCTAATCAAAACGGTACGCGGTTTAGGCTATAAGGTTGGTGATTAGATGATGCTGCGCAATCGGGAAAATCAAATCTTATTACTCGTCATGGGTTCGATCAGCTTATCGGCGGTCGTTATTGCAGCTTTCATTTCGACCGCCGCCGCAGCGCTCATTATTATTGTATCCTTGCTGCTTACCGGCACAGCTTTATTGTTCACGAAACGGAGATATTACGAGCTAGAGAAGCTGTCCGTCTATTTGCGGGAGATTAGCAGCGGCCAGGACTCCCTTGACCCTCGCGATAATCGGGAAGGTGAGCTTAGCATCTTAAAGAATGATATTTACAAGGTGACACGTATGCTCTCCGAGCACCGGTCGCTATTGCAGCGGGACAAGCTTCAACTGACCGACGCCATCTCCGATATCTCACATCAGCTCAAAACACCGATCACCTCTATGACAGTCATGGCAGATCTGTTAAGCGACCCAGAGCTGCCTCCACCCAAAAGAACGGAGTTCACCCATCATATTCGCATTCAGCTTGAACGGATCGATTGGCTTGTTTCATCCTTATTAAAGCTAGCAAAAATGGAAGCGGGAACGATCCCGTTCAAAAAAGATCCAATACACATGAAAGCCCTTATCCAAAAGGCGCTGGAGCCGGTTATGATTCCGATGGATATTAAGGGAATGACCGTTTCCATTACGGGGGATGACAACGTCTCTTTTGCCGGCGATTTCCGTTGGACTGCTGAAGCGCTTATTAATATTTTGAAAAATGGAGTGGAGCATACACCTGAGGGCGGTGCGATTACCATCACATTTTCCGACAACGTGTTATTTACGGAAATTATTATTGCTGACAACGGAGGGGGCATTCCGAAAGAGGATCTGCCGTATATTTTCAAACGCTTTTATAAAGGGAAGAATGCTAATGACGGAAGCATCGGTATAGGGCTTGCGATGGCTCACAGCATCATTGCAAGCCAGAACGGCGTGATTGATGTAACGAGCGACAGCGGGACGGGGACACAGTTTCGGATCAAATTTTATAAGCATGTGATATAACAGCACTCCGTAAGTGACTGAATTGTCACCTCCAACGTCACTGTAAAGTCATTTTGGGCAGCTAAAATGGTATTTATCAGATGAACGATGGAGGTAGAACATGCAAGTGAAGCAGCAGCGCAAGATTACTTTTATTATCATGATAGGCTACACCCTGATTATTCTTTATTTTATGCTTTTTGCTTTTGGCAGAGCGGATAAGGTGGATCAAATCAGTCAGTACACCTTTATTTTTTTGCCGGACAGTTTTTTTAGGGTGCCGGGTCTTTCCGATCTTCAACATCCGATACTGATGGATTTGGTGGGTATTGGAAATTTTGCAGCCTTCATACCTTTTGGCATATTGTTTCCGTTGTTATACCGAACCAGCTTTGTTCGCTTCATGACAGGGTTTATCCTGTGCATTCTTGTGGTAGAAACCATTCAGGCACTAACCTTCCTCGGCAGCTTTGACACGAACGACGTCATACAGAACGCATTGGGCGCTGCTATTGGGTTCGGGGCGTACAAGATTGGCTTTCGTACAAAAAACTACTGGAGAAATATCGCTGCAACGGGAATTGCCAGTGCTGTTTTAATGCTTGGCGTGTGGGGGGTCTTCGGAATAATCGATCAAGTGTTCACCAAAGAGGTGGGCCCTTTTGTAGCAATCAACGAATGGAAGGATAGTACCGGAAATCCATTAACGGGTGCCAGACAGGATCGTCTTAAGATTGGCGGTCAAGACGTGAAACCCCAATATAATGTGTATGACACCAAAGGTAAAAAGAAGGAAACGTATACGTATTCGTTAGGCAATAAGGGAGAGCTGTATCTTAGCTTGAATTATGGAATTCCTGATCATAAGGATTTTCAGGGCAACATTAAGGTTACCGTTGATGGGCAAGAGCTCCTGTCTGTATCTGCAGAAGATCAGCTCCATGAGCCGGATATGAGGATCCTTTATCTCACCCGGGCTAAGGAGCTTAAGATAACCATTGAGGGGAATGAAACCCTTTGGGATGTTGGATACAGAGAGATGGTATATACCTGGAATTGAGTATAAATGGAAGGGGGTGTGACAATGGAGATTTTAACAATTGAAAATTTGTCCAAAATATACGGCACAGGCGAATCGGCGGTGAAGGCGCTTGATGATGTTTCCTTTTCGGTTCAAAAAGGTGAATTCGTCGCAATTATTGGACCTTCCGGATCGGGGAAATCGACACTCCTTCATATGCTGGGTGGTGTGGATCGACCGACCGGCGGGAAAGTGTATGTTCAGGATACGGATATGTATACCTTGAACGAAACGCAGCTGGCCATCTTCAGGCGCAGGCAAATCGGACTGATCTACCAGTTTTTCAATCTGATTCCCGTCCTGACGGTGGAAGAGAATATTACGCTTCCGCTCTTGCTGGATCAACAAAAAGTAGATCAAAAGCAATTGGCTGATCTTGTGAATAAGTTAAATTTGCAGCATCGATTAAACCATCTGCCGAATCAGCTATCTGGCGGACAACAGCAGCGTGTCTCGATTGGCAGGGCGATCATCGGCAATCCTGCGATCATGCTGGCCGACGAACCCACCGGGAATCTGGACAGCAGGAATAGCAGCGAGATCGTCGATTTATTGAAAATGCTGAATAAGACCTATCATCAGACACTGATCGTAATCACGCATGACGAACGGATCGCCCTGCAAGCCGACAGAATCATTTCGATTGAAGATGGGAGGATTGCCAAGGACGAGGTGATAAAGCGATGAATATAGTCAATACCTTAACCATCCGGCATCTGAAGCAGAACAAGAGACGAACGCTTGTGACTATTTTTGGCGTAGTTATTTCGGTATCGATGATGACCGCTGTCATTACGCTTATTTTTTCCTTTGCGGATTTAATGATCAGACAAACCATCGCAGATACAGGAGAGTGGCATATTCAGTATCAAGATATAACCAAAGAACAGCTTGCGGCCATACAGGGCGATGATGCAACCAAAACGGTTGCAATCACAAAAGACCTTGGATATGCCCTCTTAGAAGGGGGACAAAATTCCAATAAACCGTACTTGTTCATCAAGGAATATGATGTGCAAGGGTTCACACAATTTCAGATTGAAATAAGTAAGGGACGTCTTCCGCACTCGAATAAGGAGGTTGTGATCTCCGAGTCTGTTGCAGCAAATGCCAAAGTGAAGTATGAAATCGGCGACCGTCTAACGCTACGCGCCGGCGAACGATTCGAACAAGGGGGCGATCATCCCCTGGATCAGACCGAACCGCTGCGCAGGCAAGACGGCATATTGACCGAGACATTACAGCATAACATTATTAGGGATTATACGGTGGTAGGCTTCATTAAACGTCCCGTGTCGGAAACGGACTGGGCCCCGGGTTATACGATCATTAGCTATGTCGATGATCATATCATCGGGGGAGACGATCGGGTCGATGCGTCGGTGGTCATGCAGCAAGTCAATCCGTTCTTGTTCGCACATGCGGAGAAGCTGGCTGAGAAAAACCAAATCGATACTGTGCAATATAATAACGATTTGCTTCATTATTATGGCTTGTCCAGCAGCGGAGCCTCATCCAGCATGATGTTCTCATTATCGGCAATCATTATGGGAGCCATTGTAATTGGCTCGGTTGGGCTCATCTATAACGCTTTTGCAATATCCGTCTCGGAACGTTCCCGCCATTTAGGGATGCTTGCGAGCGTGGGGGCGACAAAGAGGCAGCAGCGAAATTCCGTGTTTTTTGAGGGTATCGTTATTGGTTTGATCAGCATTCCCTTTGGTATCCTATGCGGTCTTGCCGGAATCGACATCACCTTTTCGTTCATGAACAGAATGATTGAAGGGGCATTATGGACTAATGAAAAGCTGAGGCTCATCGTCACGCCGTTATTGCTCTTGATTACTTGTCTTGTTTCAATGCTGACGATTTTCGTTTCGGTGTATCTCCCGGCGGTCAAGGCATCCAGGGTATCTCCAATGGACGCGATTCGCCAAACCACTGACGTAAAGCTTACGGCCAAAGCAGTGAGGACGTCGAAGATCATTCGTAAGCTTTTCGGAATTGAAGCAGAAATCGGGCTGAAAAACTTAAAAAGGAACAAACGAAGACATCATGTTATTCTTTTTTCGCTTGTCATCAGCATCGTTTTGTTTTTGACGGTATCGTTTTTCACGACCGGCCTGACACAATCTCTGGCATTGTCGCAAGAAGGCGTCAATTACGATATTGAAGTGTCGTTCAGTAATGGAAAAAGAATAGATGACCGGTTGATGCAATCGCTTGTATCTCTGGATGGCGTCACAGAATACAACGTGATCCAGGAGTTAGTCGGGAACGCTTGGGTCGATGCAGCAAGTATCGCCGACGAGTTGCAAGAGAAGGTTAAGCAGGATAAGAGTATGCTGCAAGACGGGAAATACCCTTACGATATTAAGCTCCATGCATTGAATGATTCGAGCCTGCAAGCCTATGCCAGAGCGGTTGGCGCAGATTACGGACAGCTTACGGATCTGGATCATCCCGCCGCAATCGTGATGGATACAATTCATTACAAAGATATGGACACGGGGAGATATATTCAGACAAAGTCCATATATGCAAATATCGGTCAACATATCGAGCTAACGAGTATTTATAAAAAGAGCGGGGAAGAAACGAAGGCAAATAAAGTGATAATTGCCGCATTGACGGATAAGGCACCGATGGGGATTAGCCCGATAGGTGTAGGCGGATTAAATATGATCGTGTCGGAACGCGTCATGAATCGGCTGGCAGATGACGAGGAGCTGGCTAACGCTTCGATGTACCTCCATTTGAAAAGCACGGAACCGGTGAAAACGCAGCAGGAAATTCAAGAGATGAATGAGATTAATCTGAATGTCTACAATGTATATCAATCCAGAATAAGCGAAGAACAAAAGATTCTGCTGATGAACGTCTTTTCTTACGGTTTTATCGTATTAATCTCTGCGATTTCCGTTGCGAACATCTTTAATACGATCTCAACAGGGCTGGCTCTTCGCAAACGGGAATTCGCGATGCTGAAATCCGTAGGAGCGACGCCAAAAGGGTTTGCAAAAATGTTGAACTATGAGAGTGTATTTTATGGGGTCAAGTCGCTGTTGTACGGGCTTCCCGTTAGTTTCGCCGTGATGGTTCTGATCTACAAGGCATTTGCGAACAAATTCAGCTATGGGTTCACCCTGCCCTGGATGAGCATTCTGTCTGTCATTGTGGGCGTATTTGTCATTGTCAGCTCTGCGGTTGTTTATTCCGGCGCTAAAGTAAAAAAGGAGAATATTATTGATGCATTAAAGCAAGAGAATATATGATTCACATACTTCACCCAGAGGAGGAGACGTTACTTTAGCGTCGCACACAATCATGCGGGTCGATCGACTGCTTTCCATGCTGCTGATCTAGGCTACATAATACATACGGAGGTAAATACATTTGAGTACTCATTACTATTTCAGCTGGTTTAATGATTGTTTGCCGGAGCGGCTTGTTAAGTGTTTGCATGAGGATATTCAAGACAGACAATCACTTGTTATGATTAGCGCAAGGCCGTCTAATTATGAAGGGGAGCAAATTAGCTTGGATGACATTTCTGAATGGACATGGCTGCATCAGGCTAATATTGCTTTTGATGAATATCATTACATTGATTACCGCATGCAGAGCGAAGAGGCCCGGCAGTGCATTCAAAACGCCTCAGTCATTTTTTTATGCGGTGGAGATCCTGTCTTGCAGAACGTTTTTTTGGAAGAATATGAATTATCAGATCTTATTAAGAGCAGCAATGCCGTTATATTGGGTGCCAGCGCCGGTGCGCTCAACATGGCTGCAAAATGGTTGAGCTTAGTCAACACCGGCCATGAAGCTGAAACAAGTACTGTTTATGATGGTATGGGCTTTGATTCTTTTGCCTATGAATCTCACTCTAAACGCGACCACGCTACGTTTGTTCAAGGCTACCTGTTCCCTTTGTCTGAAGAAATGGATGTTTATGCGGCAGAGCAGGAGAGTGCTATACGTGTAAAGGACGGCAGAGTAGAAATAATGGGTCCTGTATATTTAATCTCCCGTTCAAAGATTCAGAAATTGGTTGAGACGCTCTGATTAGGGTGAGCGGCTGTGACCGGAATGACATGTAGGAGGCGCAATTTTCGGATTGCAGCCTCTTTTTTTTGAACCCAAAAAGGTGCAGATCTCTTTAAGCTTCATTAAAGCTTTCTATTTTATAGTGGAGGAACCAAAGAGGTACATTGCTAGAGCTCAAAATGAGAATGAAAGGTGATGAGAATAATGTCAAAACAAATAAAACTAAGCTTATTATTGTCGCTAGCTATAGCGGCTTCTTCCGCACTGGCGGGTTGTGCGTCAACTGTATCGACGAATTCGGCGGCTACAGGTACTGCAGCTGCGCAGAGCGGAGAAACACAGGCTACAACGCTCGGATATACAGATGAGATGAACAAGGATGAGGTCATGACCTTTGCGATTTCGGTGGATGAGGACGAATGGCAGAGCATGCTGGACAACGCTGCAGCAAAAGAATATATCCCTGCAGACATTACAATCAATGGTACGACTATCAAAAATGTAGGCATTCACCCGAAGGGCAACTCCAGCCTCAGTTCAATAGTGAATGATGATACTACAGACCGGTACAGCTTCAAGATCAAGTTCGATAAATACGTGGACGGACAAACCTGGCAGGGTCTGGATACGATCGTGCTTAACAACAATTACTCTGATGCAACCAGCTTAAAGGAATACTTGTCATATGACATTATGTCCTATATTGGAGTCGATGCACCGCTATTTGCTTTTGCAGATATCTCGCTCAATGGACAGACATGGGGCCTATATCTGGCTGTCGAGGATATTGACAATAGTTATCTTAGCCGCGTGGATAAAGAGGAAGGTGAGCTGTATAAGCCCGAATCAGATATGGGCGGAGGACAATTCCCTGATAACGCAGGAGGGGGACAAAACTTAGCGGATCCTGAGGCAACCGACAGTGGCTCCGAAGAAGTACCTTCAGCTGCTGCAGACTCGAATGAGGCCAAGTCAACACAGGATTCTGCTCAAGTAATGCCTGATCCCCAGCAGAATGGCGGAGGCATGGGAGAAATGGGAGGCATGGCCGATAACGGCAGCACCCTTCAATATACCGACGACCAGAGCAGCAGTTATTCTGCTATCTTTGACAATGCACAGACTAAGACAGATGAAGACGATGAGCAGCGCCTTATTGAGGCACTCAAGAATCTAAGTGAAGGCGCAGATATTGAATCTACCGTGGATGTTGACGAAGCGCTTAGGTATTTTGCTGCCCATACTGTGGTCGTCAACCTCGACAGCTATGTCTCCAATATGGCACACAACTATTATCTCTATGAGGAAGACGGGCAGATCAGTATCCTTCCTTGGGATTATAATCTTGCGTTTGGCGGCTTCCAGTCTGGCAGCGCGTCGGATGTCGTGAACTTCCCGATTGATACCCCGGTGTCGGGCGTGAGCATGGAAGATCGTCCGCTACTTGCTAAGCTGCTTGAAGTACCCGAGTATCTTGACCAGTATCATGATTATCTGCAAGAGATCATCGACGGTTATTTTGCCGGCGGCAAATTCGGGCAGACGGTTGATCAACTAAGCTCACTGATCTCCGGATATGTTAGCAATGATCCTACGGCGTTCTATAGCCTCGAGGAATTCCAGGCGGCAGTCACGGAGCTTAAAGAATTGGGCGCCCTGCGCGCAGAGAGCATTCAAGGTCAGCTCGACGGGACCATCCCATCGACGACGGAGGGTCAGCAAAAGGATTCAAGCGCACTCATCGACGCCTCGCAAGTAGACATGGAGGCACTTGGTTCTCAGGGTGGCGGCGGTATGGGAGGTGCAGGCAGCAAGGGGGGTTTCTCTGGAATGGACGGGCTTGATTCCAACATCATGCGGCAGGCTATGGAGATCATTCAAGGTGCAGGAGGAACCCTAACGAACGAGGTGAAGTCGCAGCTTCTGGGGCTTGGCTTGACCGAAGAACAAATCACGAGGTTCACTCAGATGGGTAACAGGCAGCGTACGAATGGCACGAAGTGATTTCGCCAAAAAAGAGCACCGGAGAGGTGCTCTCTTTTTGCTTTTAGAGTAATACGGTACCGTGGTCCCTATCAGGGGTCAGCTCTCAATTGTAAACAATTATTTTAAAAAGGATGCAGTAAATTCAGCCAGTTGTTTTGCTTGAGTATGGTGTAAATAATGCCCGCCCTCTATGATTTCAATAGCTGAGCGTTCACTATTCTTAACCATGTCTTGATGAATCTTCAGCCAGTTATCATCAGGTTCCGTACTTTCAGTAGCTAAAAAGTATAATACGGGCAGATTCTTAGGGTACTGTATGTCAGCCGTTTTATTGAAATTCTCCAGCATTGCTTTGCCTTCATTCATGGTTGCTTTTGACCCGATATTTTTTAGTGATAAATATGTATACTGCCCGCCTAGTTCAGCTCCCACATCCGGAATGTTCAATATGTCGGCATTCATATTTGAGAGCAGGCGGAACAGCCCCGACTTGCTTAGCAATTCAATGGTCTCCACACCATTATCAGCAGCATCTCCTTGTGAAGGAAGACTGCTGTCAATTCCGATAAAGGCTTCAACTTCAAGCGGGTATTTTTTAATATACTCAAGAGAATATACCCCTGAAATGGAATGCGCCATAATCGTGTATTTGTTAATTCCCTGCTCAACCAAAACCTCATGTATTTCCTCCGTCAGATTTTCAACGGATCTTTCCTTGTCTGTATCATCACTTAAACCATACCCGAACGGTTCTATCGCAATAACGCGGTACTGTTGTTCTAGCTCATCAATCAGTTGTTTGAAATCAATTATGGGTGCGGCTGTCATATAGCCAGGTAACAAAACGATAGTCTTGCTGCCGTTCCCGAAAATCTGAATATTCATTTTTTTACCGTCTATAACAACGGACTCACCGTAAGGAACGATCTTTTTCTCTTCGCGTCCCAGTTGAATCTTATTGTTAATAAAAATTCCTGCAAAAAACAATGCAATAATAATTAGTATCGATAGTACAATAATCCCGGCAATTTTTAAAGTTTTTCTCATGATGTGCTCCTTCTATTATTACATAGTAGCTTCTGTAAGTTTTTGGACAATTGTTGAAAAGACCGCATCACTTATAACATGTACTCCACTTTCTTTTAATACATACTGAGCAGCTTTTAATTTCTCAAAAAACAGTTCAACCGTATTTGGAAATAAGGCTTGAATGAACCAGGTGCTTGTTAATAAAATAACAATTTCGGCCATTTGTGCTGGCTGTGGTACTTGGATAGAGCCATCCGTATTGCCGGCATGAATATACTTTTCAATTATTGGAACAAAAACTTCGCACATTTGAGAGTTATAAATCGAAATAAAGGTAGGGTCCTTGAGCAAGGACAATGAGATTACTGTCGATTGTGTAATATCCTCATTAAACATCGATTCCAGTAGAAGCATTTGGATTTTCTCTAAACCGCTTAGATCATCCCGTTCATCAATAGAATCTAATAAAGCCTGTTCGGGTATAAACCTTTTTGCGATTCCGACTATAATGTGATATTTGGATTCAAAATGATGATAAACGGCCCCCCGGGTGAGCCCGTCCAATCCAGCAACAATATCACTGATAGAAGTCTGCTCATACCCTTTCTCAATAAATAAAACAGAAGCTGTGTCGAGTATTAAGTTTCTGACTTCCTTTGCGGTATATTTCTTTTTCAAGTTGCCCTCCTAAAAACATTCAATCGGTATGTTTTTTTGCAAGTATAAGATAGATAGGCATAAATAGCAATTCTTTTTTGTCTGCATAGAAGATGGAGAATCGTCCCGCCAATTGACACCCACCCCTAACCAATGCTAATTTTAATGAGAATATCAAAGGCAATGTAACCTTAGGGTTCAACCTCGCTGAGAAGTGTGGGTTGGGCCCTTTTTGCATTCCGGCATAGGGGAGGATATAGGATGAAGCGGACAGAATTACTTTTACAAAGGCTGGATGAGATTGGGGAGACGCTCGGACGTAAGGGTGGGGCGCTATTGCTGCTGGGTGTGGGGTCGGTGGGGGTGGAGCTGGAGCGGATGGAGGAGTGTTCGGATTTGGATTTTTTTGTTATTGTGGAAGC
>NZ_CCDG010000016.1 GCF_000723885.1 Paenibacillus camerounensis | reverse complement strand
ACATGGCGCTGTTTGGTTATACGGCTGGTTACTTTGGCTAGAGTGCTACCGCGCGGAATATAGTTTAGGCAGGAGAAGGCTGCTACTGCGCGGAACAAATCATGCGGCCTGCGGCTTAGCGGCAGGAAACGGCCAATTCAGAGGCATTTTTGCCTCTCATTCCGCCCCAAAGCCAACTTCCGGCCAATTCAGAGGCATTTTTGCCTCTCATTCCGCCCCGCAGCCAACTTCCAGCGAATTCAAAGGCATTTCTGCCTCTCATTCCGCCCCAAAGCCAACTTCCAGCGAATTCAGAGGCATTTTTGCCTCTCATTCCGCCCCACAGCCAACTTCCGGCCAATTCAGAGGCATTTTTACCTCTTATTCCGCCCCACAGCCAACTTCCAGCGAATTCAAAGGCATTTCTGCCTCTCATTCCGCCCCACAGCCAACTTCCAGCGAATTCAAAGGCATTTTTGCCTCTCATTCCGCCCCGCAGCCCGCTTTCAAGCCCCGTTCCCGGCACTACATGTAGCTCCGTCTCTGCACCTCGCTTCTCCCGCTGTCAGGCGTCCGGTCTGTCCAGACCCTTCAACGGAACCTCACCCGCTTGAACGCCCCGCCCCGCATCTCACAGCTCCCGCGCCAGCTGCATCAGCTTGCGCATGCCCTCACGCAGCACATTCTCGCTGGCGAAGGAATAGCTGAGCCGCAGCCAGGAGGTCATCTCCCCGAGCGGGTCGCACAGCTCACCTGGTACAAAGGAGATGGAATGTCCCATACTGCGCTCAAACAGCGCAGCGGCGGAGACAGACTCCGGCAGCTTAATCCACAGGTTCAGCCCGCCCTCCGGCGCTGACCACTCCCAGCCGCTGCCGGCCAGCTCCTCCTCCATAATCTCTTTATGTACCTGCAGTGCTATCCGCAGCTTGCCCAGATGCTGCTGCAGGCGCGGCGAGGTGTAGTAATGCAGGAAGATTTTCTGGTTCAGCAGCGGTGATCCGTTATCGGCCATCGACTTGGCGGTAATGAGCCGCTCCATGAACGGATGTCGGCAGGCTACCGCGCAGATCCGCAGCCCCGGTGCCACGTATTTACTGAAGCTGCTGATGTAGATGACCCAGCCTTCGGTATCGTAGGCGAAGAACGGCGCCGGCGGCGCCTCGCCGAAATAGATGTCGCGGAAGGGGTCATCCTCCACCAGCAGGCAGCGGTAACGCTCTGCCAGCTCGACCAGCAGCTTACGCTGGCGTGCCGGCACGGTATAGCCTGTTGGGTTATGATGGGTCGGGTTGATGTAGAACATCCGCGGCCGGTAGGTGCGCATCAGCTCCTCGACTGCCTCCAGATCGTACCCCTCCGGTGTAATCGTCACCGGGAGCAGCCGGGCACCCGCCCGCCGGAAAATATCAAGCGCCACACTATATGTCGGCCGCTCTACCATCACATGATCCATCGGTCCGAGCACAAGGCCCGCAATCAGATTGATCGCCTGCTGTGCGCCTGAGGTGATCAGCAGCTCAGCAGGCGACAGCTGCAGCTTAAAGTGCTTCTGATAATGCAGGCTAAGCACCCCGCGCAGCTCTTCGTCGCCCTGGACGGAGGAATAGGTTCCCATAACCTTCGGATAGAGGTCAAATACTTTTTTCACATAATCAGACAGAAACAGGTTGGGCAGCAGACCCGGATCAATCAGTGCCTGCGAGAACTGATACTGAACCGGCATCCGCTGAATGTCAGACATCGGATTAGTCAGGGAATACACCGGTACAGCAGCGGCATCAGCCTCCTGATCAACGCGCTCCTCTCGCAGCATGCCGGCAGGCGAGACGTAATAGCCGGATTTGTCTTTTACATAGACTCTGCCGCTGCTGGCCAGCTCCCGGTATGCCTTGAAGACCGTCAGCCGGTGCACCTGCAGCTCCTCAGCCAGCACCCGGATCGACGGCAGCTTGTCATGCACCTTCCACTCCTCGCGCACTATCCGGTTCACCATATAATCGTAGACCTGACGGAAGAGCGGATGGCTCTGTTCCACTCTCGCATGTTGTTTCATAGCTCTGCACCTCTCTCCACAATTTCCCCAGTCCTAACGCACGTACCTTCTTCTATTTATGAAGACACCGCAGCTATTCCGGCGCACTGTTCATTTCCGTACTTTATTTCCCTTATTGTACAGCATCTAACCCCCTATCTGTTCTATTCATTATGAACTGTTCTGTGTCCTGCCAGTTATGATTATCCAAAATGCTTTACCGGACTGCCATATCACATTCACAAAGGGGAAATATTTATGATTATGCTCGCTTATTCACTTGTCTGTCTGATCTTCGGCACTACCTTTCTTGCTATCAAAATCGGCGTAGACGCCGGAGCGCCGCCCTTTTTCTCAGCTGGCATACGTTTCTTTCTGGCCGGTGCCGTCCTGTTTCTGTGGATGGTCCTCAAAGGCAAAGCCAGCTTCTCCCTGCTGCTGCGCAAAGAAATGCTGATTACCGGGGCTGCCCTGACTTTCGGCACCTTCTCTGCACTATACTGGGCTGAACAATACGTATCCTCTGGACTTGCTGCTGTGCTGTCAGCTACAGGGCCGATGATGATCCTGCTGATGCAGACCGCTGTTCTCCGCCAAAAAGCGCCCTCCTACTCCATGCTCGGCTGCATCATCGGCTTCACCGGCGTACTGCTGCTTGTGCTGCCGAGCCTGGTTGTAGACGTATCCCCGCTCTGGATCACAGGCTGTGTTGTCGTGTTAATCGGCGAATGCTGCTACGCTGCCGGAGCGATTTATTCCAAAAAGGTAATCAACACCTTCTCCAGCGTCTCGCCGGTCGCTCTGAATGCCGCACAGATGATATACGGGGGATTGCTCCTGTTCATTCTGTCATTGGCAGCCGAGCAGCCTCACCCTGAAATTCTGTTCTCTGTCCGGACCGCCGGGTCGCTGCTCTATCTGACCGTAATCGGCTCCATGGTTGGACATACTCTGTTCTACTGGCTTGTTGCCAAGACTAATCCGGTGTTTCCATCAACCTGGCTCTATATCTCCCCGCCCATTGCCGTCGGAGTAGGTTATTTGTTCTATGACGAGGCAGTGACCTGGCTTACCATACTCGGTGTGTTCACGATCATCGCCGGAACAGTGCTTGTTAATGCCGGTGCCCTGAAGCAGCTGCTGTTCAAAAAGAAGCTGACGCCTGCTGTTCTTCCCAAGCCTCAATTGGATGCCGCTGCACAGGAATAAAGCTATTTTCACCTACTAAATTTATTTATGACGTCCTATATGTTGCATTAATGATCATTATTGCGTATTATATAACCAAGTTAAGGGATATTATTGCCATTAAGACGTCTGAATAAGAGGGGGAATCGGCCAACGGTACTCCTTTTCCATAGGAGAGACCTCATAATATCCGGAAAATGGAGGGACCCGCAATCGAACTAACATCCCGTCAACTGCAAATTATTGACATTGTGAAGAAACGTGCCCCGATCTCCGGCGAACAGATCGCAGAAGCTTTGAACCTCAGCCGGCCGACGATCCGTAACGATCTGTCCATTCTGGTCATGCTGGATTATATTGATGCGAAGCCGAAGGTCGGCTATTTCCCCGGCCAGCGGTCAGTAGCCCGTTTGGGCGGCAGCTATCTGCTCAAGGACCGGAAGGTCAAGGATATCCAGAGCATTCCGGTAGTAATCCGTGAAACAACAACCATTCAGGATGCCGTCGTCACCCTGTTCCTGCAGGATGTCGGCACTCTGATTATCTGCGACGGGGAAGGCAAGCTGGCCGGAGTCGCCTCCCGCAAGGATTTTCTCAAGGTAACACTCGGTAATCCCGGTGCAGTGTCCATGCCGGTAAGCATGGTCATGACCCGGGTGCCCAAGGTAGTGACGGTATCGCCGGATGAGCCGGTGCTGGATGCCGCACACAAAATGATTTTTCACGAGGTTGACAGCTTGCCGGTGGTCGTGCCCGGCGGCGCGGAAGAAACCGTCCAGGGACCCGAAGTCGTCGGACGGTTAACCAAAACTTCCATCGTTAAGCTTCTCCTCGATCTCGAAGCCAAAGGATAACGGGAGGATAAGAAACGCATGGAGCAATCTTCGCACTACATCACGATATGCTCAGATTCAATAGGCGATACGGCAGAGGCAGTAGTGCAGGCCGTTATCCACCAGTTCCAGAATCAGCGTGTCACAATCAGGAGATACGGCAATGTAAGGCATGAGGATGAGCTGCGCAAGCTGATGGAGGAAACAGCCCAGCTGCAGGGCTTCGTCGCTTATACACTGGTACAGCCGGAGCTGCGGGAGGTGATCCGCGAGGAAGCGGTACGCCTGGACCTGCGGATTGTAGATATTATGGGACCGATGATGCAGGCGTTCATCGACACCTTTGACGATGCACCGCAGGCCCGTCCCGGGCTGCTGCATCAGCTGGACGAGAATTACTTCCGGCGGATTGAGGCCATCGAGTTCACCGTTGCCTGTGATGACGGGCGCGACCTTGGTGCCATGCTGAAGGCAGATATCGTGCTGCTGGGTATGTCCCGGACGTCCAAGACCCCGCTTAGCATCTTCCTTGCCCACCGGGGCAAGAAGGTCGTTAATTATCCGGTTGTCCCGGAGATTGCTCCGCCCCAGCAGCTTCTAAGCCTGCCGCCAAGCCGGATTATCGGCCTGACGATGAAGCCGGAGTACATGCTGAAGATCCGCTCCGAACGCCTGAAGATGCTCGGGCTGCCAGCCGGCTCGCAATACGCAAGCCTGGAGCGGATTCAGGAGGAAATGGAATACGCGGCAGTGCTGTTCAAGAAGCTGGGCTGCCCGGTCATTGACATTACCGACAAGGCCATTGAAGAAACGGCAGGCATTATTATGGGCCATCTGTAGCCTGCCAGCTGCCGCACAGGAATGCTGTACACCAAACCTATAGACTATTAATGGAGGGAAAACATATGGAACGCGAGTTGGCACTGGAGATTGTACGGGTAACGGAGCTGGGTGCTTTATCCTCAGCACGCTGGATTGGCCGGGGCGACAAGAATGCGGCGGATGATGCCGCCACAACAGCCATACGTTCCATGTTTGATTCTGTCTCCATTGACGGAACCGTTGTAATCGGCGAAGGCGAAATGGACGAAGCGCCGATGCTCTATATTGGAGAGCGAGTTGGCACGAGAAACGGTCCTGCTGTTGATGTGGCCGTTGACCCGCTTGAAGGTACAGAGGTCGTTGCCTGCGGGCTGCATAACGCCCAGTCGGTCATCGCGATTGCCGACCGCGGCAGCCTGCTGCATGCGCCCGACATTTACATGGAGAAGCTGGCCTGCGGCCCAGAGCTGGCCGGCAAGCTCAGCCTGGACGATTCTGCGGAGGTTACACTGCGCAAGGCAAGCATGATCACCGGCAAAGCTTTGTCTGAGCTGACGGTGATGGTGCTCGACCGCAAACGCCATGAAGAGCTGATCGGTACCCTGCGCGCGCTGGGTGTGCGGATCAAGCTGCTCGGCCACGGCGATGTGGCCGGAGCGATCGCAGCGGCGCTGCCGGACAGCGATGTTGATCTGTACATGGGCTCCGGCGGCGCTCCGGAAGGTGTACTGGCTGCCGCTGCCCTGAAATGCCTTGGCGGTGAGCTCCAGGGCCGGCTTATGCCGGAAGGGCCGCTCGAGCTTCAGCGCTGCCTGATGATGGGTCTGGATCATCCGGCCCGCGTGCTGTCGATGGAGGATATGGTCGGCACCGGTGATGTAATCTTCGCCGCTACCGGAGTTACCTCCGGGGAATTCCTTAACGGTGTGCGCTTCATCGGCAAGGAGCGTGCGGAGACACATTCGGTTATTATGCGGGCGCAGAGCCGGACCATCCGCTATATCCGCAGCATTCATTTCCTGCCCGGCAAGGACATTCCGCAGGGTGTCTCAGACCGCCAGAACGTCGCTTTTATGTAGCTGGCTGACCCCAGGCTCTGATGCTTGGCGCAGAATCCCCGGCAAGTGACAACAGCATACGTACAGCAAAAAAGGGTTTGCCCGGGGTCCTGTCCTGCAGGAACCGGGCAAACCCTTTTATTAGCTGTAGCCTGCTGTCCTTCAGGCCTGCCTGCTTAACGTCTGCGGCTGTGGTCTCTCAGCAGCTCTTCGCCGGGATTGACGGCACGGGCTTCCTCACGCAGGCGGTGCCTGCGGGCCTCTTCATCCTCATCTTCAAAAGCAAGCGAGCTTCTGCTATCCACATCCTTGCCCATGCCGTCAGGCGTTCCGGAGTATAGATCAGCCTTCATTCCCGGCTGGTTAATATCCTCATGCGCCCGGTCATCCGGCAGATCATGCACCGGAGCGGAATTCATGGTATCAAGTCCCGTATCATTCCGGCCTTCCAGTCCTGAGCCGTTGAAGGCGGCATCCGCCACATCCGAGACTGAATGGTCAGCGGCATCTCTGCGGGAAGCGGCTGGACCGGAATCCTCAATATACCTTTCGGCATTAGCCGAACTATGATTACGGAATACGGAATATACATCACCGGCACGATTATTATCTGCATCCACCATGACCAGAATCCGTCCTTCGTCTACAGCATTTTCATAGCTCTCCGCCTCATCCTCCGGAATTCCAAGGCCGATCAGGCCGCCGACCAATCCGCCGGTTCCGGCTCCAATCGCTGCCCCTGTTAGGGTTGCGGCAATCGGCCCGGCAGCAATAATCGGTCCGATTCCCGGTATAGCCAGGGCACCGATACCTGCCAGAAGTCCGGTTACTCCGCCAAGCAGTCCGCCCGTTGCCGCTCCTGAAGCCATACCCTCCGGCGCTTTAGTGCCCGTCTCTTCATTGATCGCTTTGACATCACGTTTATTTCTGGCAATCACGGAGATGTCCTCTGTCAGAAATCCGTGGCTTTTCAGATCTTCAATAGCCTGTGAAGCCTCATATTCGGTATGGAACACACCTACAATTTTCCTGTTCATAACGATTCCCTCCTGATAGCTTTTTTTAAAATTTCATTCTCACTCTTTCACATTTCTTAATTAACCACTCCCCCTGCTGCTAAACTGAAAATCTCTTCATTTCCGGCGATTCCTCAAATTAATTTTCGAAACAGATGCGGCACCGGTAATTCTGTCCACCGACACATTTTCATCATATCTAGCCGGTATAGGTTAGCTAAGATTACATGTAAATCACGGGATTTAAGCATATGTTAAGCCTTTACGAACAATGATCCGAACCTCGTTACAGCACCGGCAAAAGGGACTATACTCCTCGTAAGATATGTCAGCCATTTTCACGTGACCAAGGAGGTCTACCCATGAATATGCGTTTAAAGGTGTTAAAAAAGCATCTGCTGTTCTGCTGCAGTGAGCACTGCAACAACCAGGAGGTTGAGGATGTTATGCAGGCATTCAAGGAGCAGCTGGTGGAGCAGGGCATCAACAAAACGGTCAAAATCAACAAAACCAGCTGCCTCGGGCTATGCGGTAATGGTCCCTTCGTCATCGTATACCCTGACGGCATCTGGTACTATAACGTGACCACTGAGGATGTGCCGCGTATTGTGGAGGAGCATCTGGTAGGCGGCGAGCCGGTGGATGAGCTGGTTATGCTGAAAATGGAAGCCTGATGCTGTAACTTCTGCACGTTATAGCTTTACCGGCGCCTCTGTGCCATCTGCCTGCTGTATTTAAAAGCCCCGCCTGTCTCCGACTCCGGCAGACTGCGGGGCTTTTTGCGTATTCCTACTGCGGGTTCAAACTATTGTATAATGAAAGGGATCTACTCTGATTCAAGACTACTCTACACAGGAAAGAGGCTGAAATATGGCCGTATTTAAATATAATCCGCAGCGTCCGTTCCGCAGCAGTCCTGACCTGCATCTGCATTACTGGGGCTTTGAGCACTGTGCTCCCGGCCATTCCGTCGGTCCAGGCGTTCGCGACCTTTACAAAATACACTTTATTCACGCAGGCACCGGTACGGTCGCTGTAGGAGAAGCCGAGCACAGGCTGCAGGCCGGGCAGGCTTTTCTGATCTATCCGCATATGGTCACCCGTTATGCAGCCGACAGTACCGAGCCGTGGACCTATTCCTGGATAGCCTTCACCGGAGAAGAAATGGAATCCTTATTGTCCCGGACCTCACTCACACCGGAGCAGCCGGTTTTTCCGATGGACCAGCAGCTGATGCCCGTGCTCTACGACAGGCTGACAGCAGCAGCCGAAACAGCTGACGGTCTGGACCTGCCGCTAAAGGCAATCATGTATGAGTTCTTTGCAGTCCTGCTGCGTACAGCTCCGGCGCCAACGGACAGTGTAAGGCTTCCGCGTGCAAAAAGCTTATACGTTGAGGAATGCCTCCACTTCCTGCATGCCCATTACTGTGAAAATATCACCGTTGAAATGATGTCCGCCTCCCTGAAGCTGGACCGCAAATATTTGTCCGCCCTGTTCAAACGTACAGTCGGCCTGCCGCCGCAGCAGTATCTGCTGAATTTCCGTATCGCCAAAGCCTGTGAGCTGCTCGCCGAAACCGGCTGCACCGTCGGTGAAATCGCCCGTTCGGTCGGCTACCAGGACCCGCTGCTCTTTTCGCGGATGTTCAAAAAGGTCAAGGGCTGTTCACCCAAGGACTACCGCAGCCGCCATGCGAATAATGACATTAGTCTATAAACATCTTCCATGCTGACATACGCTTTTGGCCGCTGCTTCCGCTACAATAGAACATATCCGTTGAACCGTAAACGCTTCCGTTATAGGGAGGCTTACTTCAAAAACTTTTAGGAGGTTAACACATGTACATCGCTAATCCTGAACGCTATAACCAGATGAAATATAACCGTACCGGCCGGAGCGGCCTGCTGCTTCCGGCGATCTCGCTCGGCCTGTGGCATAACTTCGGCGGCAACGACCTGTTCGAGAACGGACGGGCCATGGTGCGCCGGGCCTTTGATCTGGGCATTACCCATTTCGACCTGGCCAACAACTACGGACCGCCTCCCGGCTCCGCTGAAGAGAATTTCGGACGGATTCTCCGCCAGGATCTCGCCGCTTACCGTGATGAGCTGATCATCTCCACCAAAGCCGGCTATTACATGTGGCCGGGCCCGTATGGAGAATGGGGCTCCAAGAAAAACCTGGTCTCCAGCCTTGACCAGAGCCTGAAGCGGATGGACTTGGATTATGTGGATATTTACTACCACCACCGTCCAGACCCGAACACTCCGCTGGAAGAAACGATGGCCGCACTCGACCTTATTGTCCGCCAGGGTAAGGCGCTGTATGTCGGTATTTCTAACTACCGTCCGGCTGAGGCGCGTGAAGCCGCGCAGATTCTCCGCCGTCTGGGCACACCTTGCCTGATCCATCAGCCGAACTATTCCATGATGGCCCGCTGGATCGAAGACGAGCTGCAGGATGTGCTTGCTGAAGAGGGCATCGGCACCATCGCCTTCTCGCCGCTGTATAAGGGTATTCTGACCGACCGCTATCTGAACGGTATTTCCTCGGATTCCCGTGCGGCAGGACCAAGCGTGTTCCTATCCGAGAAGGAAATTACCGAAGAAGTTATCAGCAAGGTTAGCAGGCTGAACGACATCGCTGCAGCCCGCGGCCAGAAAATGTCGCAGCTTGCCCTCTCCTGGGTGCTGCGCGGCGGCAAGGTAACCTCGGCGCTGATCGGTGCAAGCAAGGTAAGCCAGATTGAGGATGCAGTGGCATCGCTGAACGCGCCTGAGCTCAGCGCGGACGAGCTGGAACAGATCGAGGCTATCCTGCAGGGTTAATCGTAAGAATGATTGCACAGCACGGCATTATAGACGGCAAATGAAACTGCAGGGCTGAGACGCCGGGCAGGGGCGTTTGCCGTCTTTTGCATGGGGAATGTATAATGGACAAAACATGCGCAGAAAGGGATGCACAGCACAATGAACAAGCACCGCTTAGGGCAATCTGACTTATATGTAAGCGCCATGGGACTGGGCTGCATGTCTCTGGGAACTGAGGAGGCCCCCGCCGTCTCCATCATCCATGAGGCACTGGACCGGGGAATTAATTTCCTGGATACAGCAGATCTTTATGATGCCGGCCGTAATGAGGAGCTTGTCGGCGCCGCGATACGCGGACGCCGCAGCGAAGTCGTTCTGGCTACGAAGGTAGGTAACCGCCGGATTTCCGGCCAGGACGGCTGGTCCTGGGACGCCTCCAAGACCTATATTAAATCCGCGGTGCAGGATAGCCTCCGCAGGCTGCAGACCGACTATATCGACCTCTATCAGCTGCACGGCGGAACCATGGAGGACAATATCGATGAGACGATTGAAGCCTTTGAAGAATTGAAGCAGGAGGGGCTGATCCGCTATTACGGTATTTCCTCCATCCGGCCGAATGTGGTCAGGGAATATGTGAAGCGTTCCCGAATCGTAAGTGTCATGAGCCAATATAGCATTCTCGACCGGCGGCCGGAAGAAGCCATACTGCCGCTGCTTGAGCAGCACGGCATCAGCCTGATTGCACGCGGGCCGCTGGCGCGCGGCATCCTGACAGACAACGGCCGCTCCAGGCTCGGGAAGGATTATCTCGATCATACGGCAGCGGAACTGGCCGCCCTGCATGAAGAGCTCACGCGGCAGGCTTCTGCTCCGCGGACCCTCACGCAGACCGCACTCCACTACCCGCTGTCACACCCGGCGGTTGCAGCTGTAATCCCCGGCGCGAGCAGTCCGGAGCAGCTGCGGCTGAACATTGCCGCAGTTGAAGCAGCGCCGCTCACTGCCGCTGAAGCAGCAGCTGTCCGGCAGACGGTCAAAGTAGGCGTCTATACCTCGCACCGCTAAGCTGTAAGAGGCACAGCAAACAGGCTATCCCGCAGGCTGCATATTTGCAGCAGGGATAGCCTGTCTTTATTCAGTACGGAATACCGCCATAAGCACAGAAGCAGACGTGTTAACGTTTTTTGCGGATACGGTTAATCCACAGCACCAGGGACACCAGCAATACCACACCCGTGATTGCCCAGGTCAGCATGAATGCCATTCCCAGCCCGATATTGGCGTCTAGCGCCTCCCGCAGGCTCTCCTGCACGAGCAGTACGGCAAGCGGGGCACCGCTTGCTATCAGCAGCACCAGTGTACTATATCGCGCAAAAGCCGTGCGTTTAGGCAACGCATAATAGAAACTCAGATACGAGACAATCAGTAGAATGAAAGATAATGAAGCTTGAATTCCAAGTCTGTCCATCCTGTCACACTCCTTACCCTCAGCCT
Source organism: Paenibacillus camerounensis (assembly GCF_000723885.1). Lineage (GTDB taxonomy): Bacteria > Bacillota > Bacilli > Paenibacillales > Paenibacillaceae > Paenibacillus_AQ > Paenibacillus_AQ camerounensis. The sequence goes on along the minus strand of NZ_CCDG010000016.1, from coordinate 112,897 downwards.
TTGCCGATGACGGCAGACTCTGCTGCCTTCGGATGCGTTCAGTATATCGGCTCTGTAAGCCTGATGCAAATACAGGCACCTCCCCGGCAGGATCAGCCGAAAAATTGCGTAATATATACCATCGCCAGCAGCCCGAAAATAAACGAATACGTGGAAGGCCGCTCATAACCGTGGCCATGGCTCTCCGGAATCAGCTCCTTATAGACAATAAAGAGCATCGCTCCTGCGGCAAACGCCAGCCCGTAACCGACTGCATGCTCCAGGGAGCTGGCTGCAAAATAACCGATAACCGCAGATATCATCTCCATTAGCCCGGTCAATGCCGCTACACCGAGCGCTTTCCCCCGGGTAGATTTTGAATTCATCATGAAGACAGCCAGAATAAGGCCCTCCGGCATATTTTGTGCCCCGATGGCAATGGCCACCATTGGGCCGAGACTGGACTCTTCGCTGGCATAGCTGAAGCCTGTACTCAGACCTTCAGGTATGTTATGGATGAACAGGGCAATCATGACAAGCAGTGCCTTGGAATCCATATTGGCGAAGCCGGGCTTGTTCTCCACGTCGATATGCGGAATATTCTTTTCAATGAGATCCAGCATCAGCACACCGGTAATCAGCCCAAGCGTCAAGGCGATGATCCCCGATTCATTAATCGCCTGCGGCATTAAGCCGAAGGTAGAAGCAGATACCATAATCCCGGCAGTAAAAGCGACCAGAATATCCTTCCAGCGCTCGGATAATCTCCGCACGAACAAAATAGGCACCGCTCCAAGCACCGTTGCCATTGCAGACAGAAAGCTGCCTAGCAGCGCAGTCTCCAAGTTATTTCCTCCTCATCAGCAGACCGGATTTCATAGACTCAATTTATGCGGCGGACAGCATAGTTTATGACTTGGCCCGCATTTTGGTGCCTATTCTCCGTTCAGGATAATACAAGTGTCATTAGGTCCTCATCCAGATACCGGCCGCCGGCCAGCCTGACCGCATTGCGTTCAGTACCGTAGCAGGTGAAGCCCAGGGTAGAATAGAGACGCTTTGCCGGAAGATTATTTGCCGTTACGGTCAGATTGATTACCGCAAGCCCAGGCATCTGCCTTACACGTGCAAGCAGCCCGGTCAGTAAAGCGCAGCCCAGCTTCTGTCCGCGTGCCGCCGGACTTACATACATTGCGAAAACATTGCCTTTGTGACGTATCTTCTCCCTGCCCTCACGGATAAAGGTAACCATGCCGGCCAGCTCATGCTCTGCATTGAAACCGCCCAGGGTGAACCTGCCCTCTACAGGCTCCAGTCTGCTGCGGGTAGCGTCCAGCGGAAGCTCCTTCTCTTCTTCGTAGGAGCTTAGAAAGGCCTCCGGATGAAGCCGAAGCGCCTGCAGCCGAAGCTCGCGATACTGCTCTGCATCAGCCTGATTAAGCATTCTTATGTACATGACGTCTCCCTCTTCCGCCCGGGGCGGGCAACTGATCTATATAGTGCGTAATTAAGTTTAGGACCTGACGAGGAGGCGTTCTATCGCATAGCCAGAGTCCTTCGATGAAGTTAAGGTTTGGGCTAACGTATTGAACCTGGCTGTTCTTCTATAGTTAAGGGCACAGAATAAGGAATGACCCAGCCGAAATAACTGTACTTTCTGCAGTTAAACCCGACTAATGGGCTCTGCTGCAGGTTTTAACTGCACTCTGTACACTTATATTTGCTAAAAACGCCCGAAACCGGCTTTTTCGAGGAAAATAGATGTATAGAATACCATTATTATCTTATAATGATTCATTTCCACTGTTTTAATTGTACAAAGTACACTTAACCTGATATGACCCTGTACCCACTGACTAAGGTTAGCGTTTGGCAGGGGCGCTCAATCTGCTGCCCGCCGTTTCTACTAAGCGGGAACAGGAGGCGTTTTGCTTCTTATAGGCGTTATGTATAGATAGATTATATCCGTATTACGGAACTTTTGAAACGGGAAGCAGAGCAGACAACAGTGCACCGGTTTGTTAGCCCGCAGGCAAAAAAGAAGCGGAGGCTCCGGTACTCCGAAACCTCCGCTCTCATCAGCCGCAGGATTTACAGCAGCTTGTCCAGCTCCCGGCAGGCTTCCCGGTATGCAGGCTCCAGCTTCTGGAGCTGGCGGGCAGCAGGACCGTATTCTCCGGCTCTGGCATGACGTTCCACCATGGCGCACAGATGGGCAAAGTACTGTACCCCGATGCTCAGGCTGCCTGATTTCAGGCTGTGGGCTGCTGCCTCCATATCCGCCAAATTCTGCTTTGCCGCAGCTTCATCCAGGGCTGCCAGTCTAAGCGGAGTATCCTTCTTAAAGATCCCGATAAGCATATGCAGCAGCTCCGGCTCCTCCCCGTCCATCTCCCGGATACCGGAAAGGGTGTCCTCCTGCAGAACCGGGATATACGGCTGTGCGCTGTACCATTTGGCCAGCAGCTTGCCGAGTGTCTGCAGGCTTAACGGCTTAACCGTCCAGTCATCCAATCCGGCCAGGATGAACTGCGAGCGGCTGTCCCCGCCTTCATCTCCGGTCACACCAATGATCGGCACCCTCGGCCTTCCCCCTGAAGCTTCAAGCTGACGGATTGAGCGTACGGCCTCCTGGCCGTTCATTACCGGAAGCCTGCTGTCCATCAGGATAAGTCCGTACTCCTGCTCCTGCCAGGCCTCAACAGCTTCCAGACCGTTATCCGCCAGATGCACAGATGTTACGCCCAGCTTCTGCAGCTGCCGCAGCAATACCGTACTGTTCAGCCCGTTATCTTCGGCAACCAGCACCGGAAGTACGCTGAACCTGCTCTCCGGGAAGGCTGCCGCAGGGGGCTGGTCCGGTGCCGCAAGGCCTGCCGGCTTGTCCAGTGTAAGCTCGAAGCGGAAAAGTGAGCCCTGACCGGGTGTACTGTCTGCTGAGATTGTACCGCCCATAAGCTCTACCATGGACTTGCAGATAGACAAGCCTAGCCCGGTCCCCTCGGCGGTCAGCTCCGCATCATGGCTTACCTGTGAATACGGGCGGAACAGGGCTGCCTGGTCCTCCGGTGAGATGCCGATTCCCTGGTCCCGGACTTCAAAGCACAGACGCTGCCAGGAATCCCCTTCCCCGGTCTGGCTAACCGTTACCCCGATCTCTCCGCCCTGCGTGAATTTCACCGCGTTGCCTAGCAAATTAATAAGGACCTGGAGGATTTTCGGGGAATCCCCTTCCAGCTTATCCGCAACCCCGTCAAGAATTTTATATTCCAAGGTGTTATCCTTCTTCGCCGCAGCTGGTGATAGCAGACGCAGCGAATATTCAAGCAGATCTTTAACACCAAAGCATTCTTTGCTAATCTCCATTTTCCCGGCTTCAAGCTTGGAGAAATCCAGCAGGTTCCGGATCATCTGCAGCAGGTATTGCGCGGATTCGCGGATCACCTGCAGATGAGCCCGCTGTTCCTCCGTCCCGCCTTCTGCTTCAAGCAGCTCGGTTATCCCCAGAATGCCGTTCATGGGTGTCCGTATTTCATGGCTTACAGTAGCCAGAAACAGACTTTTGGTCTGGTTGGCCGCTTCCGCCTCCTCCTTCAGAGCCTTAAGCTCGACATTATTTTTGGCCAGCAGCCGTTGCGTTGTAATCAGCTCATTGTTCATGGCGGAAAATTCAGCCAGCACCTGCTCTTCCCGCCCGTTGCCTTCAATGATCTGCTGCGACAGCTTTTCGATAGTTAGTCTGAGACTGATAATCTCCTGCTCATTTCCGGTCATGTAATCTCCTGCCTCTATGTCAGTTCTTATGATGCGTACTGGAAACCAGGCGCTCAGCTGCTTCAAGTGCCGTCCTGGCATCCGGAGCATAGCCGTCCGCTCCGACCTTTTCCCATAATTCCTTATCAATATTAAACGGCATACCGCCGACCATAATCCGCAGACCGTCCAGTTCAGGCCTGCTGCGGATTGACGCAATTACACGGGCAGCCTCTGACACGTGATAGGTCATTGTAACCGAAATCGCCAGCAGATCAGCAGGCTGCTCGATAAGATACCTGACCAGACTCTCCAGAGGCATATTGGACCCCAGATAATAGGTATTCCAGCCCTCCATCTCGAAGAAATCCGTCAGCATCCGCAGGCCGATTTCATGCAGCTCTTCGCCAACCCCGACCGCCACCAGACTGCTGCGGCCGCTCTGGGCCTTAATCCAGCGCGGATATAGCTGCGAAATAATGCTCTGGGTACAGGCTGTACAGTAATGCTCCTGGGCCACCGTAATGCGCCCCATCTGCCATAGCCGTCCTAATTCGTATTGGGTTTCCTGAAAGATATGCATGTAAATATCCTTAACCGGAACCCCCTCGTCATATAACCGGCTTATACAAGCTGAAGCCTTGCGGCGTTCCCCTTCCAGCAGCAGCCTCAGATATTCATCAGCCTCCCGGAAATAGGGCTTCTCAGGACGCAGAAAGGAAGGAGGGCTCTCCTCTCCCTTCATATGAAATACCGCCATGTCGAGATAGCTGAGAATCAGTTCTCTGGCCGGCGGCTCTAAGCTGGCGCTGATTGCATCCTTCATAAGAGTGAAGTTAATCCGCAGATCCTCCGCTGTAATCTTGTACTGCATAAGCAGCACCTTAAGCCAAAGCACATAGTTAATGAATAAAAGCGGGCTGTCCATAGCCACGCTTTGTGCCAGATAACGCAAATGGTATAGAGAGTCCTGCCTGGTTCTTGCCATCCCGGAAGGACCAAAGCGCTGTTTCAATTCAGGCTGTCTTTCATATTGACGCAAAGTTATTTCATCCGCAAGCTGCTCTGCTATCATTTTCAGCCGTTCTCCTGCATCTTGCTGATTAGTATACATCGGGTCACTCCTTCAGTATGCATATAAAATGATACTTAACTCCTATTATACCTTATTTCGCAAGCCTACCGGGAACACTGCGAGAATCACTCAAATATTACCAGATAACGTTGCAGCCCGTTCGCTTCAAGCTCTTCCTTCGGGATAAAATGCAGCGCAGCCGAGTTAACCCGGTAATGCAGCTTCGCAGGCTCCGGCCCGTCATATAGCAGAAGGCCGATATAGGCTCCGCTCAGCCTGCTCCGCAGCACAGTCTGCGCTGTACCGCCGTTCAGATCTGCCTCCCGGCGGACCAGGCCAGGCTCAAGCGGCCCGGTGAAGGACGGCCAGCCGGTGCCTGAGTCGAATTTATCCCGGGAGCTAAACAGCGGGTCTCCGTTCAGCAGATCGGTGTAGATACCGTCCCTGTAAACATTCCAGTAAGCATTATCAAAGGGGGGTTCTGTGCCCTTGTTCTGCGTTACTTCAAACTGCAGGGCGGACAGCTTCGAGCGAAGCCGTTCGCGATCCCCGCTCCGCTGCCAGTAATGCTGCGTGAAATCGCTGCGGCCTGAGCCCTTCAGGTAGAGCTTATAATCAAGGGGATGTGTTTTGTAATAGTCCTGGTGCTCCGCCTCCGCCGGATAGAACGGCCTGGCCGGCAGAATCTCCGTCACAACCGGCCCTTTGAACCGCTTTTCCGCCTGTAGCGCGGCTCTGGAAGCCTCTGCCTCCACCCGCTGTGCCTCATTGTGAACAAAGATGGCCGTCTTGTAGGAATGGCCGCGGTCCATGAACTGGCCGCCCCGGTCCGTGGGGTCAATCAGCTGCCAGTAAATGTCCAGCAGACGCCGGTAAGGAAACAGCTCCGGTTCAAAAGTAATCTGTACAGCCTCAAAATGACCGGTCGTCTCCGTTCCCACCGCAGCATAAGTCGGATCCTCCGTGTGCCCTCCTGTGTATCCCGATACCACTGACATAATTCCCGGCAGCTCGTCAAAAGGCTTGACCATACACCAGAAGCAGCCCCCGGCGAAGGTAGCAAGCCCGGACCGCTGAACAGTCTGCTGAAACTTATCCATCCGGCCTTCCCCCTCACTTGTATTGTTTGATATCTTATTACCCCATTATAGCCGAAGCTCTTTTTGACCCAATCGGCCAGTGCCCCGGGCAATAGCATCGCGTATAATATTCCTTAGAAATTCTTCCATTATAGACAGACAGGGAGACACGACACCATATGAATTCAGCCAAAGACAGCTGCAAGGAAAGCGCCAGATCAGCATCAGCTGACACAATAAATAACAGCACTAACTCCAGCCTAAGACAAACCGTTGCTATTACCGGCGCAAGCAGATGTCCGGATGAGCAGCTCCTCACACTGCTGACGGAGCATTATAATGTAATAGTGCTGCTGGACAAGGGAGATCGGGGTTTAGCTGCATGCCCTGATCAGACAGGGCATTGCCCAGATGTGCAGCGGCGGCCTTGTGACCTGTTCTCCCTGCCTTCCGCGGAGAAGGCTATGCAGGGGGCAGATTATGCCATATACTTTGTTCAGCCAAAGCGTTATCCTGCACGATTAACACAAGCTTGCATTGCAGATATTAATGCTATACAGGCAGATCATTTTGCCCGGGCAGCCTGTAAGAACGGCATACAACACATCGCCTTCCTATGCTCTGCAGCGGCAGGAGATGACACTCCGGGCAGCCTGCCGCTGAGCTGCCTGGAGATAGAGCGCATCCTTGGCTCTTACGGCCTGCCCGTCACGACGCTTCGTACCGGGCAAAATGCCAGGCAGACTACAGCCGGGGCGCCAGGCCCCTCCTTCGAGGCTCCCGCAGCGCTGATCAGCGCCGGCAAGGTGCTGCTTGATGCGCTGGTGACCGCATCCGGGTCCGGCAAACTGCCCGGCATCCCGGATAAGGGCCCGTCCGTAAAGTCTACACGGGTCTCAGATGTCCGCTCCATCCAGCGCGTAGTACTGCCCGACAATACGGATGCGGCCTGGGCTGCCCGTTATTATCTGGATTGGCTGGGCAGCCTGCTGAAGCTGCCGCTCCGTATTGATCATGACGGCGGTGACAGGCACAGAATTTGTCTGCGCGCCGGCAGCCTGCCGATACTGGAACTGACATGCCTGCCGCACCAAAGCAATCCGCAGCATACGATACTCAGGATTTCCGGCGGAGTCCTCGCGAAGCAACAGGATGCCTATGAAGGAAGACTCGAATTCCTGCAGCTTCCCGGCACCCGGGAATGCATCATTGCCATCCATGATTATTTGCCGTCCCTGCCCTGGGTACTTTATAAGCATACCCAGGCTCTGGTCCACCTTTGGGTTATGGCAGCGTTCCGCAGGCATCTACAGCTTATAAGCAGCCGCTCCTGAGTCATTTGCAAATTCCAGTCATCATACCTCCCTCTCGAACAGAGCGGGAGTCCGACGATTGGCTGGAGCAATACCGCTCCCTCTGGGAGTAACGCTTTGCTTGTTATAATAATCTGACTATCGCAGGGAGGATATGTACCTAATGACAAACCAAATGGTGTCCCGGTTAGAGGACAAATCACTTTTTCTTGAGCGTGAATTCAATGCGCCGCGCGGGCTGGTCTTTGCGGCCTTCTCACAGGCTGAGCATCTGAAGCACTGGTGGGGGCCGCGGGGCTGGAGTCTTCCGGTATGCCATGTAGATTTCCGCAAAGGCGGAGTCTGGCACTACTGTATGAAATGTGAAGACAAGAGCCAGGGGGAGTTCTACGGAATGGAAGCCTGGGGCAAAGCAGTTTACAGTGAGCTTACCCCGCCTGAAAGCATTATCTATACCGATTATTTCTGCGACGAAGAAGGCCATGTGGCAGAGGATCTGCCGGCCACGCTCGTAACGTTAACCTTTACAGAAACAGACAGCGGAACCAAGGTCATCTGCCGCTCCGATTATGAAACCGCCGATGAGCTGCAAAAGGTGCTTGATATGGGGATGCTCCAGGGAATCACAGAGACATGGGACAAGCTGGTAGAGCACCTGGACTCCGCCAGCAGCAACAGTTAAACGGATTAGCTCAACCACCGATCGGCTGCTTAACGCAGCGCCATCTATAAGCAGACAGCAAAGCAACGGTTTCCTGTTCCGGCAGGACCGCTGCTTTTTATCAACAAATCAGGTTTAGCTATCCTTCTCGTTAATATCCCACAGATCCTTGTGCATCAGCCCTGCAAACAGAAGGAGGATCAGCGTCAGAATCATCACTAGCTCTCTGAACGTATTGGATACGCTGTCTACATTATACCCAAAAACAATGTTCAAACGGCCCCACAACAGATTAAGGCATAGCAGCGAGACCATGCAATACGTCATCCATACACTCCTCAGGTACAGGTTATACGTCCGGTTCGGGCCTTTTCCGATAAAAAATTTGCGGTACCTCAGCACATAAGCAGCAAACACAATAAAAACAGCTATTTCCAGTGTAATAAGAATTAAGTCAACGATGGCCATGCAAATCATCTCCTCTCTTACCCAGGCCGGTACGGTGCAGGTCTAACAGGCTTTCGATATCATTCAGTTCATAGGCTTCCCGGATTTTGCCGAGGTTCTCTATTTCCCGCTTTACAGAGCTGGGCTTGACCACAGTTTTCTTGAAAATATCGAGGAGCTTCACTTGTTGACGACCTCCTCACCTTTGGTTTTATCGGCGCTCTCTCGTGCCAGGGCCTCTCTTTCAATTAATAGCTTGACCAGGGAACGGTTGTACTCACTCAGCTGCTTCTCGTTCTCTTCATCACGTTTCTGGTAATTCTGAATGACCTTCTCCTTGCCTGCGATCTGCCTGATAGCCCAGATTAGAGCAACCGATAAAAGGACATTTAGCACGACTGAGCCGCTATTCTCAGCAAACAGGCCAGTCAATGCATTCAGATCCATCCATATCACCCCGTTTGTTGTGAACCTGTCCATCTCCGCAGCACCACCTACAAAAGCAAAAGCACTGCAGAAGATCAACTGCTATACTCTATTCTTTTGCTGCTAGAATGGATTGGGTAATACAGTATGAAAAAAAAGCCTTCCGCATGTCCAATAGACTGCGGAAGACTTATATTAGATTGTATTCTCATGGAGTCGGCCTATTCCAACTCATTAAACCTTTGGAGCATCGTGGCTACCTCTGCTCTGGTTGCAAGACCCGAAGGATTTAGCGTCAAATCATTGTTACCCTTCATAATGTCCTTAGACACAGCCCAAGCAATGGACTCTTTGGCAAAGTCTGAAATTTCATTAGCATCTTTGAAGCTCAGGCTTGAAAGACCGGTTTGAAGATCAACACCTTTACTCTTAGCGTATCTATAGAGCATAACAGCAATTTGCTCACGGGTGATTGCATCATTGGGAGCAAATCTATTCTTATCATACCCGTTAACAATTTTGCTTTGATGTGCCCAAATAACCGGATCTGAATACCAATGCCCGCTTTGAACATCAGAGAATACATTTGCAAATGTAACATTCGGTTTATTTTCCATACGATAGATTACAGTGGCCAGCATGGAACGGCTCATTTTCCCGGAGGGTGAAAATTCCGTTTCGGAAGTTCCCGTGAATAGTCCCTTGTTGTAAACATACCTTACAGAAGAATAGAACCAATCGTCATGTGCTATATCTGTAAAAGGCGTTTTTTTAGCAAAGGTAACCACCACAACGGTATCACGGCTAACCTCTGGAATGGTGTAAATGTCATGGCCTATAAGTTTCTCACCGTTGACAATGATATATTCCGTTTCAAACCCCTCATCTGGAATCATTCTGATGGTTGCAGAGGTTGTTGCACGAATGGTTTGAACTTCGAAGCCGTCGGCAATTTTTCCGTTCCCGCCTTTTACAGAAGCACTAACGGAATAGTAAAGATCAATTGCGGTGTTACCGTCTGTGGTGTTGCCAACCGGGGCTGCCCAACGTTTCGGGCCGACAATTTTTGAGCGCTCGAAATCGGAAACGCCAGTGCTAAGCATTTCAATTGCTTCAGAGATTTCCGAAGCCAGAGCAGCCTTGTTATCAAAAACAGCCTCAGCCCCGGCAATTACCTCTCTCAATTTTTGAGCAGATTTTGTTGGATACCAAAACTCCGGATCATATATGTTTTTGGGGTTATCCGCAATAGTCACTGAAGCAAGTAAAGCTTTTGCAGCAACAATGTTTTCATACAGTAAAGCTTTTGAGGTGTCCTTTACTCCAGAGCCAACAATGATTTGCACATCTTCAAACGGTTCAATATACCGGTGTGTCGCATCTTTGTTTGTCAGAATGAAGCTGCTTAAAGAGAAGCTGAACGTTCCCGTGTTTCTGGCTTGAAATACAGCGGTCCCAATATTTTGAAGCATTGAATCCGCTTGTCCGTTGCCAGTCATATCAAGATAGACATAGTTGATGGCACCGCCGGAATATTTCATTGAAATATCCTTTTCCATCTTAACACCGGTATTTTGCAGAACATAAGAATCAAACTGCAGCTTTCCTTGAAAGCCATATACCGGTGCCCTTCCGGCACCAGTATATGAAAGACTTAGTTTAACAAAAATCTCTTCTCCAACCTCAAATGATGATTTTACGGAGCCGGAGCTGTCAGTTACTGTGGCCACTACACGATAGCTAAGGTCTGCAGCATCGTTTGCGCTGTAGGCATAGGATGGTAAAACAGCCCCTAGAAGCATGATACACAATATGCTTTTCAAGTATTTTATCATCTTTCAAGTGCCTCCATTAGTGTGAGCTGCGCATCTACAATGTCAACAATGCCGTCACCGTTTTTATCAGCTCTCATCCAATCCTCTGAAGAACTAAAGCCGTTATAGACATCGTCTAAAATAGCATCCAGGGTTGCTAAAATATCGATTTTATCAATCATACCATCACCATTGGTGTCTCCGCGAAGAAGAACAGGAGATTTCACCGTGGGTTCAAAACCAAGTTTTGCTGTTAATTGCTCGCCTGTGACAAGCTCCTTGGAAGCACCAATGTATGCTTTTTTAAGATTGTCATATAAAAGCGTTTGTTTGTTGCCTTCAATCACAACCGTTGCCTTGCCCATGCTTATTTCAGTGTAGATGGTGTACAACGAGAACCCTTGTGCTTGACGGATTTCATAACGGTAACCCAAATCCTTCACACTAATTTTGATAACGTCTGACAGTTCTTTATAGACCGGTTCCCCATTCCGGCCTTCAAAAGCAGCAAGTCTATAGCTGACTTTGATTGCAGCTTCGCCTGGAGCTAATGCTTCAATTGTCCCGTCCTGTGAAAGCCTGATGATGTTCTGATTATAAAGAATGTGCCACACAACGTCCTCTGCATGTAGAACGGTGTCGCCAGCCGTGCGGAGAGCTTTAACAGAAAGCACCGTTTTTCCGCCTATGCCAAGCTCGACCGAATCTGGCAGTTCATCGGAGCTTTCAAGGTCAGAGATTAGTTTAATGCTGTCAAACTCTGACAGAGCACGATTCACAAGATACACTTGAACAGCCGTTTCGTTTCCGGCATCATCAACCGCTTTAAGAATCAGGGTTTGGTCCGGGTCCTCACTTGAGGCCTTACGATTGACAACGAATGTTCCGTCCGGACTAATAATAATTCCGTCTGAACTGCCGTCTAACGTTAAGGCTGCGGATGGTTCTGTTAGACCCTTGAAGCTATAGCTTGAGTCCGCGCCGACAAAAACAACCTGATTGCTGACAGTGTTATCAACGTTGTCCCCGTCAAGGCTGGTTTGAACATCTTCGTTAAGGAGTAACGCAGGTGCTTTTGTATCAACAGTAAATCCAATGGCCCCTGATGACCTGCTCCCTTGGAGGGTGTCACGGTTTTCGGCAACCGCTATAAAGTCAATCAGCTGCTGGCCGTCTTCAAGACTTTCTTCAAATGACCACTCCGTCTTAAACTCTTGTGGCGTGTTTTTATCTTCAGTGTTAAGGTTAAATGTCATTTTAACAGGTCTGTCGAAGGTGTACGTTGCCTCTAATCGGTCAGTGTTTAAATAATAGCGGTCTTTGGATCTGTCAATATTGGTTTCAACGCTTAAAAGCTGAGGTTTATCCATTGACGGCATAACAAAGCTTTGCGATGATGCTACTTCGGTTGAACGATAATATTCTGCCTGTTTAAGAGCAGACTCCACAATTCTAACAGCCTGCGCTTTAACAAAGTAAGTCTTGCCTTCCTCTAATAGAGGCCGGTTGGTCTGGCTTTCTAATGGTTTTAGAATGATGTCACTTCCGACTTTAAATTGACCAAAGGAATTATCAACCTCATCACCCTCTTCGTCCTCGATCGCCACAAGATAATGGGTTGCCGTTTCGTCGCTTCCCGTTAGTTCAACCTTCACATAGCCGTCACCACTGTAGACCGCAGACACAGATTTCGGGTTTTGAGGGAGCAATGGATTTGTGAAAGTGAATGTTGAAGACGTGATTTTCTTACTCATTCCGCCTTGATGGTTAACAAGCATTGCAACAACATGATATTTCCCTTCAGGAAAGGACTCAGGGAGTGTGAACACATGAGAACCTGATTCAATTCCATCTAACTCCAGGTTGCCGATACTTATCAATGCTGAAGTGTCTTGAATGTTAGTGGATTCGATTGTTTGCATGACTGACGGGTCTTTTGTGACATAGACATTAAGTGCACCCGAATATTTGCCTTGCTTATCAGTTGTCCAGGAAACGTTAATATCACGGTTTGAATTTGCGCTATGAGAAGCACTGATTCCTGTAAGCTCCGGCATATAGTCAACACTGTTTACTGCAAAGCTGTCTATATAAACATCAGGTGTTGTAACTGAAACAGACCAGTTACCGGCAACAATAAGAGAGGGGTCAGTGACTGAAATGTACAAATAATTGTTGCCATCTAAAGATTGAACAAGATAGTTGCCGTTGCCCTTGTTATCGTCTTCAACCATTGTCAATTTTTTGCCGTTTGGATTGGTGACAATGATTTCTGATGCAGACGGTTTGACTAAGCCGCGAAGCGGAACTTCAAAGAGAAGCGCATCCTTTGATGTTGGGTTAACCTCTTTTGTAACCCCATCCCCGGCCCTTGTTTTAGCGATTGCCCCGGTACTCATCCTTCTCATATTCGTTCCATAGATCATTGTGGTCGGCACAAGATTGCCGTTTTCGTCCAGCGCTTCCGAGTTGACATAGTGAACGGCGTTTCCTCTTGAAGAGAGATCGATTGATCCGCCAAAGCTCAGGTCACCGTTCCAGTAATAGATAAAGCCAAGCTTAATTCCAATGACTTTAAAGTTTGCACCAACAAAGTCAGAGGAAACAGCTGCTTCAACTCCTGAAAGCTCCTTGCCCCCCACGAGCGGGATCGAGTCAGGAATGAACAGTCCTGCGTAAACATAACCGTAAAAATAATCCTCAGTAATTTTTATCGTTATCCCGCCGCGAATGGCTCCGGCGTGAATGCTGATGCTGCCAAAGGCATTTAGCTGAAACGGCGATATCCATTGCACATTCATTCCCGCTTGAAGATTAAGAAGTCTTCCCTCTTCGTCTTTTGCCAACCGTCCTGTACCTTCAATGGCAAGACCGGATAGTTTGGCATCCAGCTTAAAGTCACCTACAATAATTGCATTGATTAAAAGTCTTGTCTGAAGATGGATGGTAAGCGGCGGAAGCTCACCTGCCGGTTCTCCGGCAATGGTGTCTGCAAGGTTTGAAATGCCTCCGCCAAGTCCTGTGATAAACACATAAGGTGCAACGACAGGAACTTTCATTGTGGATGGCGCTAAAAAGAAGGTGAGCTTGTCCAGCATCATTTTTGGAACATCGTTAATAGGAACCTTTTTCAGCGCCAATGACCCTTCTACTTCCAGCATGGTAATAGAAACACCGGCATTAATGCTATAAATATCATCAATGGTGTTGATGGTTATGTCCGCCTTAACACCGGCTTCGTTGCCTACCAATGGGCCTAATATATCTTTGGGCAGGGCTACTGACAGTGTTGTGTTAATGCCAACAAAACCAATTTCACTGTCTTTACTTCCATAGAGAACATCTTGAACGTCCGCTGTCAGTGAGCCTTTATAATCATAATGCTCTTCACCCTTCGATGGGTCAGCAGCTTTCAAAGGCATTGAAATTCTTCCGCCAAAGCTAATGCCGAAATCATCATCGTCCCTAGTCAATACACCATATTTAATATTGATCAAAAAGCCTGCAATATTCTGCAGCATATAACCGGCATCCCCAAGCTGAAGCTCAAGGGCTTGAGCCTCCTTCTTGGAAACAGCCTCCCGGTTCAGGGTATATTTGATTCCATTTTCGGCTTCAAAATGCCACTTATTATGCCAAATATTAATGGAGTTAATCACCTTGATGGTACCATCGCCTTCCAGCTTTGCACCATTGCTGTCAACTGTCATCTTAAGGGCTTCGTTGCTGTCATAGGTCAGGATGTTATTGATGGTTATATCGCCATCGGCTCTGCTGGCAGAGTAATATTTTTCCGTCCCCGTATCCATAAGCCTGATTTTTCCGCGAAGGGTCAGAAGAATTTCTGTTTTATCTTTTTCAAATGCTATGCCTTTGTTAAGAATGCCATCTTTTTTCACGCTGCCGGATGCAAATTTTTTCAATGCATCTTCGTTTGCAAAGCTAACATAGTCATACAACTGTCTGTTGGTTGCAGCGTCAGTAAACCGAACCAGCGAAACAATACCGTAGCTTGCACTTCTATCCAAGATATTATTTGTGACATCGACTGTAGCTGCTGCTTTGATTTTTGTACCGAAGGCATCGATCAGCTGCTGATTGGTAAATCTGAATTCAATTTCATACTTTCCAACAGCCATGGTCTGATTCGTTGAGAACGCAAGCGTCTGACCTTCTTCAATAAAACTTATTTTTCTTTTGTCGATCATAACAGCCTCACCGCTTGTTGATGAAACAAGGTAAAGACTCCATCCGTCACTTCCCGCAAGGGCCCCGGTTAAAACCTTCATATCACCGGAAACGGTAATATTTTTGTCGCCTTCATAATAAACGGACGACGGGAAAACTTGCTTCATTGAAACTTCCGGAAGCTTTCCTTCAACTGCAGGAATCAGAATGTTTGTGTTGGCACTGTAGTCAACCACTTTATTTGTGTTAGCATCAACAATTTCCGTTGCGTTTAACGAAACGGCCAGACGTTTTGAGGTGATCGTAGACTGAGTCTCTGCAATGATCTCAACATCCGGAATATCAAACACCGTCCCAATGTTAAGACCGCCCGAAATCTTCACCGTGTATTCCCGTGTGTTCGTTGCTGCAAAAACAAGTCCCTCTTCGAGGCTAAGCCTCACAATGGGCTCTAAAAGTTCTTTTGCTCCTGAGACACTATTGTCAATGACTACATTTGCTTTGAAAACACCATTGTTTTCATATGCCTTTTTGTCGTTAGTTAGCAATACATTTTCGGTTTGAATACCTATTGAAACATGCTCCTTTTGGGTTTGTTCAGCAAAGCTGCCAATCCCATAGAGCATTTCAGAAATTCTGACCTGGCCCGGCTCAATTGATTTTTCATTCCAATAATAAGCCGTTGCAGTGTCAGGAACTAAATATTTGTTGGAATAATTGGTAAAATCAACATTAGGGTCTGGCGTATAATCGTATCTTGTGTTTGCAAGATTAACCCAGTGACCTACAATCACTTTATCAACGTTTACGTCTTTGTTGCCGCTCCAGCCGGACAAGAGGGCATAAGCCATCTTGTTCGACGCTGAAAGAGAATCCACATATCTAATCTGCTGCGGAAGGTTGTCACCGCTATATTCGGTTTCAACAATTGTCGGCTGCATCGGGTCAACCAAAACATAAGGTGAATCAATTTCTGAACCAAGCGCGTTATCCAGAAGAAGCCGGATACCCACCGTCCCGGCTGTGGCATTGTTATTTTTCACATCATATGAAATACCAATGTTTCCAGTCCTCAAGTTATTTGGGTCAATCGAAATGGACACCTTTTGTGTGATGGTATAGCCCTTAATGTCCCATGCGATGGTTAAAAGCCTGTTTTGCTCGGAAACGACAGGTTCATGAAGCTTTGTATCGATTCCAAACCAGCCATATTCCTGACCGAAAACATAATCTTTGCCGTCGATCCGAACGGTTGTGAACGATGTTCCATTGCTCCTTGCCGCATCTTCCCTATAAAGAAGCGGCAGGTTGTTGTCAAAAGCTTTTTGCGGATGGCCGTCAATGGTTTCGATTGAAAAACCGCCTGTTTTAGAATTTATTGAATATTTCATAAATTCGTTCGCAATGGAATAATCCGCGCTACTGGCTTCTGCACGGGCAGGGAAACTGGCAAAAGTGAAAAGCATGGCTACAAAGAGAGCTGCAGCTATGCTGCGTTTCATTGATCTATGGACCGTCATTGCCTACTTCCCTCCTTGATTTGAAACATATACATGAATGTTGAAATAGTCGCGTTTATCCGTTTGGATATATACGGTGTACCAGCCGCCTGAAACATTATCAATGGTATACACTCCGTTTTTCCCCTGAAGGACAGTTCCTTTTGATTTCATCTGGCCTTGTGTTAAAATACCTTTTTCATGACGGGCATACGCGATTCCCGCAAAGTTTTTCAGTGAGATTTCAACTTTGCTTCCAAGAACGGCTGCACTATTTGAGCTGTCTGGCATAACGCCGTTAACAAGGGCTATGGTGTCATAAAGACCCACAAGGCGAACAGTTCGGCGAATGGTTGTTTGATTGCCTGCGTCATCTCTTACTGTGTAGTCAATATAGTAAGGGTTCGAGCGAACAAATTCATTTGCCAGGATGTTGTCAGGGTCAAATACCCGCCCGCCTGCCCCATAACTGATGGTGACCCGGTTCGTCAGATCGACCTTTTTACCCGCAACCGTATCCCATGCTTCGAAGTCCAGAAGCTTTGACTTGTCATAGGCAATGGAGGCATCTTTTTTAGGCGTCATTCCTTCGATGAAGATTAGCTCTTCCCCATTTTTAAGTTTCAGCTCAGGGGGTGTTTTGTCGATTAGACCAATGTCTACACCATACGAGGTATAGGCCCCTGTTCTCCCTTCAAGGTTAAAATTGTAAAGCCCATTTTCTCTATAATTCATTGACTTATCTTGTGCCCAAGGGTCGTTGCCGCCCACGAGCTTAGCATCTTTATCCGTGATTACCGTGACATTCACATTCTGGTTCGTTGCCGGGTTCTTGTCGATGCCCACAACATATCCTGCTTCATCTCCAGAGGTGTCAACACCAACAACAATCTGGTTTTGATGATTCTTTTCTACCCACTCACCACTTTGGTTTTGTTCGAGATATTTGTATGTCCAGCGGACTTCTTTAACCTTGGGTGCTCCAACTTCAATTCCTTCCACCGTTAACAGAATTTTTTGCGTTATGCCAGTCTGGTCCCTGACTTGAAAGACGTGTTCCCCGTTAGTGTTAACGTTGATAACGGCATCTTTATAGGACAGGGCATCGCCGTTTTCATCCTTCACCTCAGTTAAAAGGGCATATTCATATCCGCGATAAGAAACAGTAAGGTCTGTCATCTTTCTAAGAATATCGAGCGGAACGCCGTCACTGTCACGGATTTGGTCAAAGGTTACATTAACGCTCAGCTTATCTTTTGCTAAAGTTGCAATCGCTTTGACTTGCGGCGGCGTGGAAACAATATTGGATATGGTAATTAGCTCATGTCCTTCGTTGCCATAGTCGTCAGCAAAGAACATGGTGACTGTACCATTTTTTCTAAAGCGGACAGCCTTTGTGCCTGGGATATGTACGATATCGTTGGCAGTCAGGCTCCCGGCCGGTTCTACACCGGTGACTGTAATGGTTTTGATATCTTTGCTGAACTTTGTCAGCTCAACATTCACGCTTTGTGCAGTAATGGTGGTCGGAGGCGTACTGTAAGTCTTTGCGATTGCAGTCGGCACTACTTTGTTAATGTTTGAAACGGTGATCGGTGCCACCCAACGGTTTCCGGCGTAGTCATAGGCTGTCACATAATAAATCCCTGAGCTGTCAAGCTCAACGACATATTCATTTTCAAGCGGCTCACCTTTGAACGGATAAACCACATCGCCCTTTTTAACCTCAGCAAATGCTATTTCACCTGAATCATCCGATAGAGTGATCGTTGCAAAGATATTCTGGTTCGTCTTGGACGTGTTTGATAACACATAGGAGGTTTGGCCAATGGTGTTGTCAAAATCGTTATAGCTAACCATATGAGAACCTGTGTTGCCCGAATGATCCCTAAACTCAAATGTGAATGTGTTAACATCTTGCGTTAGAGTCCTTGAGAATGCTGCGTTGTTGTTTGTCATAGAAAGCGTTTTTCCGCCTCCGATGAACTTGAGCGTTGCCATAACCCTTCTATAGGCTTTTCCTTCTTTGATTGGAACCCAGTTCCCAAGATAGTTCTCATAGCTGTATTCCACCGTGTAGTGTGTGTCTTGCGTGATTGGCGTTTTATCAATATTCGAAACGGCGGCCGGCAGTACCGTTGCTATTCCGGCTTTGTTTGTCACTCTGAAATAGACCGTTGCATTCTGTTCAAAGGTTTCGGTGTGCGAAACAATGGAGTCAATCGGGCTAAAGCTTATGCCGTCATACGAACGTTCAAGCTTTAAAATTCCGCTTTCCGGGTCATATACAGAGAGTGTTGCGCTAACATTTTGGTTGGTTGACTCCGTGATTGAATATTTCACCTCTGCAACAGGTGCAGTCTCGTCAACCACTGTAATGGCAACATATTCTGCTTCCATCCGGTCAGCTTCCATACCTTCTGCCGTATATACCTCGAAATAAGCCGACTTTGTTGTTTTTCCATTTCTTAGCGCTTCAAATACAAGCTTTGAATACGCTGTTTTTCCTTCCTCTTCTGTAAATGTAGGGTCAAGAACACTTAGCTCGCTATTTAGCTCTAAGCCAGATAACACGGCATTCTCAACAAAGAAATATTGTGCGGAATACTTGGGATTTGGAACGACAACGTAATACAGCTTGTCGCCCTGGTTAAAGGATATAAACCCGCCGTTTTGAATCGTTTGATCATTTTTCTCCACATAACCTGTAATGTCAAATCCTGTAACAAAATCAACATCAGGTGTGAATTCCAGAACATTATCCCTTCCGACCTCGTCCTGAATATAGAGGCTGATCGGATTATTGTTTTGAACAACCACCTCATAGTCCATTACATAGTCAGCGGATGTTGTTAACAGCCCCGTATGAAGAAGGTTCGACCTTGCCATATCACTCACAACCTCACCCTGGGCGGGCGCGTTAGGCATTACGGTTACCGGAACGTTAAAATACACGCTAACCGTTGCGGTGGTTTTTGTTGTTGCAGGGTTTGCACTGACTCTTACAATGGATGCCTCCGCGTCAATCAGGTCTAGTTTTGAGTCAAAGAAAACTTTCTCAGTCACATTTCCTGCGGTGTCGACGGCTTTGATCCCAATGGCATAGGTGCCGCTAAGCCCTTTCAAGTCAATTGTATAGGTTTTCTGTTTGTTCCCTTCGCCATTAACGATTAACGGACTACTTTGCATGTCCACAGATTGACTTGAATGAAACAACTCATAGTCAGCTTCGGTTAGAGTATAGTTTGCTGTAGGGTCTTGAATAAGTGCGAATGAAGCGGTTGTGTCGCTATTGTCTGAAACTTCAACGGTAATCACACCATCTTTTCTTGCTCCTTTGGTCACGATGTCACTTGAAGCAAGCGCAGATGGAGCTGTTTGGTCGATGTTAGACACGGATATAGGAACTAGAACACGATTTCCAAGCTCGTCAGACAGGATCAGGTTTGTTGTTATGTTCTCGCTTACCGTTACTGTGAATGCACCGTCTGTATATGGAGAAACCGTGATTTTGTCTGCATCCTCTGGTGCAACTGTCAGCTTGCTGATTCCTGTGCCGGCATCATTTGCTATTATTGTTGCTGTGACTGATGCGTTGGTTGGCTGAATGGTGCTATAGTCTGGCAATTCAAAGGTTGGTGCCTGGCTATCATAAAGAATAGTGATCGGTCTTGCTTCTGTTAAGAACTCAGGTTTTTCGTCAGCAGGAACATTGATAAGCCCAAACTGAAGATAGATTGTGTTAACACCCTCTTGAAGCGGAACAGGTGTATCAAGTGTAAAGGCAAAATTCCCGCCCGAATTACTGCTCGCTGTAAACTCGGACACCACAACGCCGTTATCTGTTGGCATCCCGTCTGTTGTTGCATAATATACCGGGTTTTGATATTTTAATGTGCTATCAGAAGTCCATGCTGCATGAGGCTCATTCAAAACAGCATAGACACTATATGTTCCATCTGTTGTTGCACCCATTCCGTTTACAGTCTTTGGCTGGGTATGGTTTAATGTATCCATTTCCGCAGGTCCTGACCTCATTCCAAAGTATTGGGAAATCTTTTTACTTTCTCTGCCATGCGGGTCCTTTGCAACAACAACAATGCTGTACGCCCCTGATGGAAGTCCTGTTAGGGCCAAGGTTTGATTAACCTGAACTATGTTTTCACTGTCTGGTGTCAGTGCCAGCGGATAGTCCGGCATATCTTCAATTCTAATATCTGAGCCGGGCTTAGATAAATAGTAATATGCACTTTCAATTCCACTCCGATCTGTCACCTTCACGTTAAACTGATGTGTTGATTTAAAAAGCTCGGACTGGCTTAAGGCAGTATATTTAATCTCCGGAGGATTGGAGTCATACGTGTATATTCGTGAAAACTCGGCAGTGTTACCAGACTGTTTATTTTTAACACGATACTCAAGTACGTATCTTCCGTCCATCAAAACATTTGTTCCATTAAGATTACTTTTCTCAGCTGCACCAACATCATGGCTCAATTCATACACTCTAAAGTTTTGTGTAAAGCTTGTGTCATTGCCGGAATCAGAAATCCAGCGGTAACTCGTTTCAAAATTTGGATTGCTTACGTCAAAGCTGATGTCAAAATGCGGCTTTGGAAGACTGGAATCTTCCGTTTGGAGTGTGTCGACAACATTTCCATTGAAAATATTCACAGCTTTTTTATAGTATCTTGACACTTGCTCATTTCTTGAATCGTTCCCAAGGGAATCTACTGTGAAATAATAGAGAGTTCCCTCAAAGTTGGCACCTTTAGATATGGATAGTATGGCAGTTGCGCTATCACCTTCTGAGTCTACGAATGCCCACACCCCTTGAGTTGAGGCGATTTCTTTGGATGCAGGTTTAATTTCATCGATTGAAGTGTCAGGTGGCGTCGCAGCTCCGTTTATAAAGGTATAATACGTTCTTGACCAGCCGTTATTGCTTTGCTCGAGGTCGTTCATTTCAAAGCTATAGTCATTTCTTTTGCGAAGCTGTGCATCTTGCGGATGTACAGTTTCTTGTATGGTCACTCGCGGAGCCAGGTTATCGATTTTGATATTTTCAATTTCTGCATATCCGGCATCTCCGCCAAGCGGATTGTCAGCTTGATCCCATCCATACAGCCGAAGCTTGAATTCGCCTTCAGTCGGAACAATTGGACTTAGTTTTATGCTAACTCCATTGATAACTTGCGTGTTAATAGGTGCGGTAACTTTTGTCCGGTTTCCTGTACCGTCAAAGTTTGTTATTCTGGTCATTGCCGGTTCATAGGAATCACCGGTTTTCTTGTACAGCTCATAATTAAAATAGTTTTGATTGGACTCGTTGTGGGCGACATTCCCGTCTGGAAAGAGGGTTTCGCTTGAAACCATATAAAATTCATGCATCTTTTTGATGCTGCTTTGAATGGAATTTGCCCCAACAAGGTCATTTCCATATTGGTCGGTAACCCTTACGGTTGGTGTTTTTGTGTCCACTTTGTGAGTTGAAAAATAAAAGCTTTGTGATGCTGCAGATTCCGGTGTCGGATTTTCCAAATAATAGGCCTGAGCCCGTCCATTTTTCATTAGGGAGGTAGATACATTGTCAAGCTGAAGCCTTATGCCCTCACTTTCAACTGCGCTTACATCCAGCGGTACTTTTCCAGTGAACTGAAGCTTGCCGTTTGGTTTGCCGTCATTACCCTCCAGTTTTGTCATGGTAAGGTTAGCAAGCGGTGTCGTCGTACTGTTTCCAAGATATAACACAGGTGTGGCTTGGAAGTTTGTTATAAGCTCCGTTTTAATTTCTTGCGTCATGGCTTTTTTGTGGATCGAAACTGCTTCAACGGTGATATTAACATCTGTAAATTTACGATTTAGATATCGATTGTCCTGGCTTGGCGAATAAGTAACCGTTTGAGTGATATCGGGGTTAGCGAGATTATATATGCTACGATAGAACGTATAGGTTACATCTTTATAATAGTAATTCTCTTGCCCTATCTTGGTTGTTAAATAGGTTTTAACTTCGGGATCTCCTGAACTCGTATGGGCAAAAGTCCCCCCGAGGCTTTGTGTATTGGTAGACTGGGCAAGCAGCGCCACCCTATAGGTTAGAGAAATCTCTGCTTTGTCCTTTGCAACCATTTGATCGTGAAGCTTCTTGCGGTCAATATCCAGCTGAAAGGTCTGCGTGGCTGTGGGCTCCTTAAAATTCAACCAGTCTCTGCCTACAGCGTCGTCCGAAAGGGTATAGCTGAAAACAGGAGCATCCTCGTATTTCATAATGTCATAGTGACCATATTGGTCCCTGACGTATTTATTCCACTGGGCACTTTCAGAGCCTGACGAATTAGCATCAAGATAGAACTCTCCGCCAAGCTCATCAACGTAACCCAAATCTGTAAATTTTCTTTTTGTTACATCCGAAATGTCACGATAAAGTCTGCCGCGGTCTATTGTGTTTGAGTATATTGGAATGGTTACCGCCTTTGTTGGATTTGTATTCCCCTCAAGATAAGGAAGCCATAAATCCACATAATCACCGTGCCAGTCATCACTGCCCACAAGCCAAAAAACGAATTCGTTCATTCTCCATGGTGGAATATTTTGTACTCCAAAGGTATATTCTCCATAAGAGTTTGGCTCAAAGTCGTCGCCGGGTCCGTCAGTGTTATATGCATAATCAGAGCCTATTCCTGTATCATAGGTACTTACACCCATATAAAGATCATCATCTGTTCCGTTTCCTCCTGTTTTCACACCAATCTTATAGGTATAGGTGGTTGGCACATTCGCATAAACAGGCGCTACTGATGCCAGAAGCGAAAATACCAGCATCAAACTTAAAATCTTCTTCATAAAATACCTCCTAGTATTATCCTGGCACTTTTGGCAGTAAGTTCATTCGCAGTTATGAACCGTGATGATCAAATTTCGACATTTTTTTCTATAATACCATCGTCGAAAGAAGCCCTGCTGCTTTGTAAAGAAAACTTTAAGTTTCATAGATAAAGTAGACTAGGAGCCAGCTTGTTACCACGACACGCAAAAAAAGGCCCGCATAAGTTTGGTACACTCATGCGAAGCCGGAAGCGCAACAATGATAAGACCACATTCTGGACAACGATCAGCCTTTACAGCTATTTTCCGTTGAGAATAGTTTCTATATACTTAGAGCTAAGACCTATGGCTTGTAGCTCTTCTTTCATTTCATTTATTTGTGATATTTTTCTGTTAGGGACATATAAAGCTATGCCGCCCCGATTGTTATAGCCTGCTGAATTTCTTACTTCGAAAGCAAGTGCTTGGGCGGCGGCAGTGATTTCTGATGATTTGCCCATTAGCACTATAAGATCATATTGATCAAATATCCCGTCGTTCTTGCCTAATAGCTCTGAGTTGGTTGCAAGACTTGTTAATGATGAATCCAATTCTGCATTTTCTATTGCCTTAACTAAGGATTCAGCCTGAGAAAGCTTCATCATAGACATTGTTGTTTGCATCTTAGCTTCAATCCCCGAATGAAGGGTAAAGGAATCTAAAATTAAACGCCCTACCCTTTCAGTGCTAATCTGCGGGTTTCGCTCCATTGCACCTATCCATGTGGTATAATACAGCCCTGCTGCGGGGGTTGAATCTTCAGAGGCTATGAGATATTTGCCATGGTCTCTAAGGGCATAGGCCGCTTCAACCGTACCCATAAGGCATGCATCAAAGACGATTAAGTCGAAATACATATCTGCTGAACCGATTGCTTTCGAAAGCTCCGAAACCTTCATCGTTTTTCGTCCGTTTAGCTCGTCTGCACCAAATCCGCCCATTGTTCCATACCCATGATCCCATAAAATCAGTATGTAACGCTCACTTGGTGCAACAGTTTTGCCCCAGACAAGAAAATCCTTTAGTGTTTTAGGGTCTGATGCTGCGGTTTGGATGTGGCTTTCGTGCTTTTTAAGTTGTCCCTTGCCCACCTCAAAGCGTTCTGATGCTCCATCCGTCATATAGTTGTTGTGATATTTGAGCGTTCCGCCTGTTTGAATCAGGATTTTCGTATTTTGGTTTGGCTGGCCGCGAAGAATTTCTTCCAGGTCATCTGTCAGCCGGCCTTGCTGTGATTCAAGATCAGAACCAACTGCATATATTAGAATCGTCGATGATTCTACCTTTTTATCCTGCTCCCAAAGTGACCTTGCCTCGTTTAAAGCTTGCGTTGTGAAAACATCTGTTGTGCTAAGGGTATCACCTAGTGTTGCAATTTGATTTTTGGGTCTTGTGTTTAAAGCATGACTGCTTATTTTTGCGAGCGTTCCCCGATTGAATTCGAGTTCTTTTGTAAAGTCTATTCCTAACACCATGGAGGCGAAAGAAACCGCAGTTTCATAGGTAAAGTCGCCCTTAGTTTCTGAATATCCCAAAACCCTTAAAATCATTGAACAATACTGGTGTAGAGTGGCTGGCCGGTTACCGCCAAAGCTGTATTCATCAATTCCGTTAACTACACCCTTTGCATAAGCATACGACACGTAGCGGCTTTCCCAGCCCGTATCCTTAAACGGATTCTTGTAAGTGCTTGTCAGGACCTCGTCTTCCTTCCCCCACAGACGCAGCATCATTACAAGGGATTCTGCTCTGGTAGGCACCCGCGAGAGTTCATATCCATTCCCCGTTCCACTGAACAATCCCAAGCGGTTAAGCCCTTCTGCATAGTTTGAGCTTTGTGCCGCTGCTGATGGAGTTATTGCAACAAAAAAAACCACAAAAATGATTAAGCTTCGGATATATTTCATCAAATTCCGGCCTTTCAATTTGAGAATAAAGTAGCTGATTGAACCTATCACGCTACTTTAACATGGCAGATTAGCCCCTGTGTGAAAGTTAAAGAAATCTTTATGTTCGGGCTGTGCCGTGACTCCAGATTTCTTGATTTATACCGAAACCTTATTCAAGATATAAAAAAGACACCCTAGAGTAATTTTCATCACTCTAAGGTGTCTTCATTGTACACAATGTGGGCAATTCAGGTTTCTCCGAGGAGAAACCCTTGCCCCACAAGGCTTTACAGCCTTGTTTACATCATGCCGCCCATTCCGCCCATGCCGCCCATATCCGGCATGCCGCCGCCTTTTTCAGGCTCTGGCTTGTCAGCGATAACAGCTTCGGTTGTCAGGAACATTGCTGCTACGGATGCAGCGTTCTGCAGCGCGGAGCGTGTTACCTTCGCAGGGTCAACGATTCCGGCTTCGAACATATTTACCCATTCGCCGGTTGCAGCGTTGTAGCCGATACCTACTTCCTCTTTCTTCAGACGGTCCACGATTACGGAACCTTCTTCGCCGGCATTCGCAGCGATTGTGCGGATCGGCTCTTCCAGAGCACGCAGTACGATGTTTACGCCGGTTCTTTCGTCACCGGTTACATCTACTGCTGCTACTGCATTATATACGTTCACAAGAGCTGTACCACCACCGGATACGATACCTTCTTCAACCGCAGCGCGGGTTGCGTTCAGGGCGTCTTCGATGCGCAGCTTGCGCTCTTTCAATTCTGTTTCAGTTGCAGCGCCTACTTTGACAACGGCTACGCCGCCAGCCAATTTAGCCAGACGCTCCTGCAATTTCTCTTTGTCGAACTCGGAAGTTGTTTCTTCCAGCTGGGAACGGATCTGGCTTACGCGGGCATTGATGTCCGCTTTGTCGCCGCTGCCGTCTACAATTGTAGTGTTTTCTTTGGTTACGCGCACTTGGCGTGCGTTACCCAGTTGGTCAATGGAAGTGCTCTTCAGGTCAAGACCGAGCTTCTCAGTGATCACTTGGCCGCCTGTCAGAGCAGCGATGTCCTGCAGCATAGCTTCACGGCGGTCGCCGAAGCCTGGAGCTTTAACAGCAACAGCGTTGAACGTTCCGCGCAGCTTGTTCACGATCAGCATAGCCTGTGCTTCGCCTTCGATATCTTCAGCGATGATCACGAGCGGACGGGCCTGCTGTACGATCTTCTCAAGCAACGGCAGGATTTCCTGCGTGCTGCTGATCTTCTTGTCAGTGATCAGGATGTACGGGTTGTCCAGAACAGCTTCCATTTTGTCCGTGTCAGTAATCATGTACGGAGAAATGTAACCGCGGTCGAACTGCATACCTTCTACCACTTCAAGCTCAGTCAGGAAGCCGCGGGATTCTTCAACGGTGATAACGCCGTCCTTGCCCACTTTTTCCATAGCTTCAGCAATCAGTTGACCCACTTCGTCGTCAGCAGCAGAGATAGCTGCTACTTGAGCGATAGCCTGGGAATCTTCGATTGGCTTAGCGATGTTCTGCAGTTCAGCAACAGCTGCTTTAACCGCCTTGTCGATCCCTTTACGGATAACCATCGGGTTAGCGCCTGCAGTTACGTTCTTCAGACCTTCACGGATCATAGCCTGAGCCAGAACCGTTGCAGTTGTAGTACCGTCACCGGCTACATCGTTAGTCTTGGTAGCTACTTCTTTAACGAGCTGTGCGCCCATGTTCTCGAAAGCATCTTCCAGTTCGATTTCTTTAGCAATCGTTACACCATCGTTAGTGATCAGCGGGCTGCCGAATTTTTTCTCAAGAACTACGTTACGGCCTTTAGGACCCAGTGTAACCTTTACTGCGTTAGCCAGAGCATCAACCCCGCGGAGCATCGAGCGGCGGGCGTCTTCACTGAATTTAATTTCTTTTGCCATTAGTGTTAACCTCCTAAAAGTTTGTGAGCGTTACTTCTGGGAATATACTTCGAACAAACTAACTTCGAAAGCATATACCTGGTTTGTGAGCGTTACTTCTGGAAATATACTTCGAACAAACTAGCTTCGAAAGCATATACCTGGTTTGTGTTACGTGCACTGAAACTTAAGTATATTTACAGCTATTCTTATACACGTTCCTCTTAGTCAAGAATCGCGTGAATGTCGCTTTCTTTCATAATCAGATATTCTTTGCCTTCGTATTTGATTTCGGTGCCGGCATATTTCGAGAAGATCACGCGGTCGCCTTCTTTAACTTCCAGCGGTACACGAACTCCGTCTTTCAGAGCTCCGCTGCCAACTGCGATAATTTTGCCTTCCTGTGGTTTCTCCTTGGAGGAGTCCGGAAGCACGATACCGAAAGAAGTGGTTTCCTGTTGCTCGCTTGCTTCTACCAATACGCGTTCACCTAATGGCTTGATCATGAAAAATAGCCTCCTTTGAAATTATGTGGTTTGACTTGAAAACATAGATTGGAATACCGGAGAATCAGCATGATTAACCGGCTGTCCGGAGACAGGTTACTGCACGGCATCAGCCAGCTGGTTCCCTATTACCCGGGAGTATTAGCACTCAACCATCTTTAGTGCTAACAACAATTTTTATGATACTCAACTTGAAGACGGATTTCAAGTCCTTTTACGTAAAATCGGATGCTTCCTGCGGAAAAATATGGCTCTGCAGGGTTATCCGGTACACACTCACCTACATTCTATCCACCGGGAGGCAAAATATGCCTGCCCGGCATCAAAACCTGAGACCTTACAACTGCTCCTGCTTCGCATACCTTGCTTCACGCGCTGCATCCTCAGCCAGCTGCCTGCGGTAGACAAAAGCCGAGAGAAACACACTGAACTCATACAGTACAAGCAGCGGCACAGTAACCAGGAAATCCGAAATAAAATCCGGCGGCGTAATAACAACAGCGATAAAGACGAGGGCGAAATAGGCATACCGCCGCATCCGCCGCAGTCGCAGCGGATTCAGAATCCGCAGCTTGGTCAGGAACATCACGATCAGCGGCAGCTCAAACAGCAGAGCCAGCGGCAGGCAGAGGCTGAACATAAAGCTGAAATACTCGGCAATCCCGTATGTCTCCTCCAGCCCCATGCTCCGGGTAACAGAGATCGTAAACGACAAGGCCATAGGGAAGACAATGTAGTAGGCAAATAACAGGCCCAGCACAAATAGCACCGACACATAAGGAACATACCGCAGTGCAGCGCTCCGCTCCTCCGGATGTAGACCCGGACTGATGAACGCCCATAGCTGATAGACAATAAACGGCAGCGATACTGCCAGCGACACCGCCATGGCAATCTTCATGTACATGCCTATACCGTCCCAGAAGGAGAAGGCGTGCAGCACAAAGCTCTGCGCCTGGTCGGCGTCAATCAGGAACTCATATATCGGCCCTGCAACAAACAGTCCGCCGATCAGCCCGGCTGTAAACATAATCAGCACATAAATGATGCGTCTGCGCAGTTCGGACAGATGATCAACCAATGACATTTCTTCCGCTTCCAGAGACATGATAGGTCACCACCCGGATAACATATGTAGAATGCTGTTCTCCTAATAAAAAAATAAAGGAGCGTTCGCCCGGTCTGAAGCAGACTGAGAGTAACGCCCCCGCGTAATTAAATCTGTTATTCCGGCAGCTTCCGGTCCTGCGGAAGATCTGCAGCTAATGACTGCGGGGCCGGCGTAGCAGGAGCTTCACTGCGCTTAGCCGGTTCCGGTTCACTGATAATTTCACGTGCGCCGTCCTTGAATTCACGGAAGGTACGTCCGACCGCCCGGCCAAGCTCAGGGAGCTTATTCGGACCAAACAGCAGCAGCGCCAGGATCACCAGCAGAATAATTCCGGGAGCACCAATACCACTCAGCATTCGTTATTCCTCCTCGCCTTTTATCCGGTCATGATAACTTAAGCAGCAACTTAATAATACCATAACTTATATCACACATCCAACGGCTTTAATCCGGCTAAATGTGACACGGCAAGGGCTTGCAGATGCTATTGACGGTATTGGCCGGTTACCATGAGCAGTGCTTCCGGCAGCTGATCCATGATTGCCGCCAGATTCTCATGTACCCCCTTAGGCGTACCGGGCAGATTAACAATGAGCGTCCGTCCGCGGATACCGCAAATGCCGCGGAAAAGCATGACCGCACGGTTCTTTTGCATCACAGTGCTTCTCATTGCCTCGGACATACCCGGCACCTCGCGCTCAATTACCCGCCGGGTTGCTTCCGGGGTAACGTCGCGGATAGCCAGCTCGGTTCCGCCAGTGGTCAATACCAGATCGGCCTTGAAGTAATCGGTAAGCTCAATCAGCGCTGCAATAATCTCGTCCTGCTCATCAGGCACAATTCTGACCTCGATAATTTCACCGCCAAGCTCTTCTTCCACAAGCTCACGGATAACCTGGGCGCTCGTATCTTCCCGCTCGCCCCGGGATCCTTTATCGCTTGCTGTCAGGATTGCTGTTTTCCACGCCATAGGTTATTCCTCCCTCTCTGTTCTATGTATGGACGGCCGCAGTCTGCAGCCCGCTGCGCTTCTCTCTTGCAGCACCCGGGCTGTCTAAGCTTCCAGCACGTAATCCCCGTTCTTTCCGCCGCTCTTGGATACGAGCATCGTCGGTCCGATAACCATATCCTTCTGCAGCGCCTTACACATGTCATAGACGGTCAGTGCAGCCGCAGAAACAGCCGTCAGCGCCTCCATCTCCACACCGGTCTTCCCGGCCGTCTTCACGGTTGCTTCTATATAAAGTTCATCTTTGCTGTTATCCGAGAAGGCGATATCTATACCGGTCAGCGGCAACGGGTGGCACATCGGTATCCAGGCAGACGTCTGCTTCGCAGCCATTATGCCGGCTA
This sequence comes from Paenibacillus camerounensis, assembly GCF_000723885.1. Taxonomy (GTDB): domain Bacteria; phylum Bacillota; class Bacilli; order Paenibacillales; family Paenibacillaceae; genus Paenibacillus_AQ; species Paenibacillus_AQ camerounensis. The sequence continues at coordinate 83,027 of NZ_CCDG010000016.1, read as the reverse complement.
CCTGTGCAACAGCCAGAACATCCCCTTTACTGATTCTTCCGGCCTTGATTGCCTCAAGTGTCCCGGGGTCCATCGTTACCTTGCTCTTTGCAGCCGCCGACCGCTTGGTGACCTCCTTGTCGCTGACATCCACCATTCGCGCGCGGCCCTGCTCGTTAAAATGACTAAATTCCATGCCGTCTCTCCTCCCGGAAATCCATGACGCCGTCTTCGGTAATTAACAGGTCCATGCAGGCATCATGATTATCCATCGGTACCTCTTCAATCACCTGCTGGCCGAAGGACAGGCCAATCCAAAGCGTGTCTCTTCCTGATCCGGAGGCCTCAGTATCCAGCCCGGCCCGTAACCGGTCGTAGTATCCGCCTCCGTAGCCCAGCCTTCCGCCGCGCTTGTCAAATGCCAGCCCTGGCGCGAAAATAAGCTCCGGCCGGTGCAGCGGGACCTGCATAACTGCGGAATCAGCTGCAGGCTCCAGAATACCGTATGCCCCGGGTACAAGCTCTTTCCATGAGTGTACCGGATGCAGGCTCATCATTCCTGTGGCTTGTATCACACGGGGCAGCAGCACAGTGCAGCCCGCTGCCCATGCACTGCTGATCAGCGGGCGTGTATCCAGCTCCGAGCGGAACGGAACATAGGCAAGCAGCGTCTTTACCCCTTCGCCTGCCAGCCATTCCGCCGCATGCCGGCAGACCAGAGAAGACAGCTGCTCTCTCTGGCCCCCCGGAAGCTTACCGCGTGCAGCAGCAGCCGCTGCACGCAGCTCCCGCTTCCACTCAGCGGTCCGGTCACTCCGGACTGTCATGTGCAGCCGCCTCCCCTTACGTATTTACCTGACTTATCATTGTTTGTAAACTCAGTTTACCACTCTTCCCCCCGGTTCGCCAAGGTTGTATCATTTGCCCTGTTACACGAATCATACAATCCGTCCCCCTCGCGCCGCAGAAGCTTTTCATGTAAACTGTAGTATAAGCAAGTTTAACAGCCGGGCTATATCGTCCGGGCGAATATGCAAGGGCGGAGGGTTCAATCAGTATGCTTCTTCAAGCGACAGGAATTTCGAAATCATATGGTGTTCAAAGCGTGCTGGACGGCATCAGCCTGCAGGTGAACGAAAAGGAACGGGTAGGCCTTGTAGGTGTCAACGGAGCCGGAAAGTCCACCTTTTTACAGATTATCGCAGGTGAAATGTCCTTTGACAGCGGACAAATTCATAAATCCAAAGAGACAACCGTCGGCTATCTGGCCCAGAACAGCGGCCTGCAGTCCGACAAAACCATTCAGGAAGAGATGCTGGCTGTATTCGCTCCTCTAATTGAAGCAGAGAATGAGCTGCGCCAGATGGAAGCGGACATTGCCGATCCGAAGCTGGCTAATGATGAGAAGCGGTATGAGGATCTGCTGGAGCGTTATGCCAAGCGCTCAGACTGGTTCAAGGACCACGGCGGCTATGAGATGAATACCCGGATCCGCAGCGTGCTGCACGGTATGGGCTTCGGTGAATTTGCACCGGATACGCCTATCTCTACGCTTAGCGGGGGGCAAAAAACCCGGCTGGCGCTGGCCCGCATTCTGCTGCAGGCTCCCGACCTGCTCATGCTGGATGAGCCTACGAATCATCTGGATATTGAGACACTGACCTGGCTGGAGGATTATCTGCGCGGGTATGCCGGCGGCATTCTGGTCGTTTCCCATGACCGTTATTTCCTCGACAGGCTGGTCACCACTATTGTAGAAATCGAACGCCACCAGTCCCGGCGGTACACAGGCAATTACAGCCGTTATATGGAGCTGAAGGCGGCGGAATATGAAATCCGCATGAAACAGTATGAGAAGCAGCAGGATGAAATCTCGCGGATGGAGGATTTCGTACAGCGCAACATCGTGCGCGCTTCCACCACCAAACGTGCCCAGAGCCGGCGCAAGGCACTGGATAAGATGGAACGTATCGACAAGCCGCTCGGCGACCTGAAGAAAGCAAGCTTCTCCTTCGAGCCCGACTTCATGTCCGGCAAAGAGGTGCTGCAGGTGCGTGATGTCGCCGTAGCATTCAATGAAGCTGCGTCCCCGCTCTTCCGCGGCGCTTCCTTTGAGCTGCGGCGCGGAGAGACAGCTGCACTAATCGGGCCGAACGGAATCGGCAAGTCAACACTGCTGCAATGCCTTACCGGCACCCGGGAGCCTTCCGCAGGAACCGTTAACTGGGGTGCCAAGGTTAAAATCGCTTACTATGACCAGGAGCAGACACGCCTTAACCCGCGCAACACTGTGCTTGAGGAGCTGTGGAGTGAATATCCTATGCTGGAGGAGGCACGAATCCGCACGATTCTCGGCAACTTCCTGTTCAGCGGCGAGGATGTCCTGAAGAAGATAGCTGCGCTGAGCGGCGGGGAAAAAGCCCGGGTGGCCCTCTCCAAGCTGATGCTGCGCGGTGCTAATATGCTTATACTCGATGAGCCTACCAACCATCTGGATCTGGTAAGCCGCGAGGTGCTGGAGTCGGCACTCATTGATTTTGAAGGTACCCTGCTGTTCATTTCCCATGACCGGTACTTCCTGAACAAGATGGCTGAACGTGTTCTGGAGCTGCATCCGGCCGGCATTGACCAGTATCTTGGCAATTACGATGATTATATTGATAAGAAAAAAGAGCTGGAGGCTATTGCTCTGGAGGAAGCCGGGCTCATTGCAGCCAAAGCTGCACGGATTGCCGAGTCTGAAGCTCTTGATAAAGGCAGCGCCTCTTCCTTTGAAGCGGACAAAGCAGCCAAGCGTGAGGAGCGCAACCGCCAGCGGCGGATTTCTGAGCTGGAAGAAGCTATTGCCCGCTTGGAGGAAGAGATCGCCGTAATAGAGATTGAGATGACAAAACCTGAGGTTTATCAGGATTATATGGCACTCCAGCAGCATGAAACCGACCTGAAGAATAAGAAGGAACAGCTTGCCGGGCGGTTTGACGAATGGGAGCAGCTTGCTGACGAATAATGTAAATGCATTAAATAAATATTTTTTAACTGTTCCCGATTTGTTCAAAATTAGTTATACACATATCTATCCACAGTTTTCGTGTATAACCCCTAATAAAAAAAGGCCCAACGGGCCTTTTTTTATGCATTAAATCAGCATTTTGTTTGTCAAGTACTTTTTATCCACCGAATTGTCCACATTATCCACAATTCCCACAGAAACCTGACACCGAAAAACCGCTTCCTTCCGGGGTGTCTGAAACAGGCGTTATTGCTGATTTTACACGGTTTTTACACAACTAAGGCGGAATATGTGGATAACGTTGTCCACAGCTTGACAATTTCGGCATTCGCTAATTTTCTACTTTTTTTGACATACGCTCAGCATGCTGCTTCTTTGGAATTACACTGCCTTTTCCCGGCCTTTTTCGGTTTCATCAGAGAGCAGAGCCGCATTGCAGGCAGCCACGTAGGCAATTCCTGCTGCCATGACAATATCCCGGTGAATGGCTGTTCCCCTGAATTTGGTCCCGCTGTATTCTACCATAACCGCAGCTTCAGCCTGGGCCTGCTCCCCGCTGCCCAGCGAATGCAGCTCAAGGCCGTCAAAGCCGATACCTTCAGTAATCCCTTGGCTGATTGCCGCAATAACAGCCTCCAGCGGACCCGCACCCGTGCTGGTATAAGCTTCATTCGCTCCTGTCTTCAGGTTGCGTACCGTAACTGCAGCTACTCTATGCGGGGAACTGCCGGCCAGCACCTGGACATCCCCCAGCTCGTAGAACTGCGCCTGCTGTCCGGTAGTGCTGCTTATCATCCGCAGCAGTTCATCATCGCTGACAGCTTTTTGGCGGTCAGCGGTCTCTTTAAAGGATTCGTAGAGCGCATCCAGCTCGGCCGCATCCAGAGCTATTCCATACCTGGCCGCACGGTCCTTCAGTGCATGCCTGCCGGAGTGCTTGCCCAGAATAATCATGCTGCGCGGAATGCCGAGCCGTTCCGGGTCCATAATCTCATAGGTGCTGCGGTCCTTCAGCAAGCCGTCCTGATGAATGCCGGACTCATGCTGAAAGGCATTCCGCCCGACAACCGGCTTATTAAAGGCAATCGGGAAATGCATTGCCCCGCTGATCATCCGCGAGGTATCATACAGCTTTTCCAGTACGATTCCCGTCTCTGCGCCAAGTACATCCCCTCTGGTCTCAAGCGCCATAACCAGCTCCTCCAGTGCGCAGTTTCCGGTCCGTTCGCCAACGCCGTTAACCGTAACCTCAATTTGTGTAGCGCCTCCTTCAATCGCCGCCAGACTGTTCGCAACAGCCAGCCCCAGGTCATTGTGACAGTGAGCGCTGTAGCTTACGTTCTGTCCGCCTCTTGCTCCGAGGCGCACCCGCCGGAACATCTCACCGTATTCATGCGGCAGGGCGTAGCCGACTGTGTCCGGTAGATTGATAATACCGGCCCCTTCTTCAATGACGGCCTCAACCATTTCAATCAGGTCATCGATTCCTGTCCGGGCCGCATCCATCGCAGTGAACTCTACCACATCACAGAACTGGCGGGCATAGGCCGTCATTTCACGGGCAGCCGCAACAACCTCAGGGCGGCTTTTACGCAGCTGATGGCGCAGGTGAATATCGGAGGAGGAGATGAACAGGTGAATCCGCCGCCGTGCCGCATCCCGGGTTGCCCGGACAGCCGCATCGATATCCCCGCGGACCGCGCGGGCGAAGCCGCAGATTTCCACTCCCTCTACTTTACGGGAAATGGTCTCCACTGCGGCAAAATCCCCCGGACTCGAGACCGGAAACCCAGGCTCAATCACATCGACTCCCAGCCCGGCAAGCTTATGGGCCAGCACAATTTTTTGCTCCGGGGTCAAGCTGGCACCTGGTGCCTGCTCTCCGTCCCGCAGTGTCGTATCAAAAATCTGAATTCGTTTCTTTACCGGAATAATCATCATAAACCCTCCTGAAATATAAGTTTACAACCATAAAACAACGCAAAAACCCGCCGTCTCTTATAAGAGACGGCGGGTCACCCCACCGCGGTACCACTCTTGTTGACGCATCCGGCTTACCTTCCTGATAAACCGCAAGCTGCGCCCAGCTCACCCCGTATCCGGCTCATCCCCATACGGGTATAGTCCGGCAAATACAGATGTCCGGTAACGGGGACTTCCGTTGCAGCGTACTTCCTGTTTCCGCCGCTCCGCTCCCGGGCGAGATTCAATGCCTATCAGGTGACTGCGTTGCACCAGCCCGCAGCTCTCTGCACACCCTCATCATCTACTGCTCCCGTTCATTGCGTGTAATTCATATAAAAGCATACAAAAAAGCCTGCCGTCTCATTCAAGAGACGACAGGCTGTTCACCTTCGCGGTACCACTCTTGTTGACATTCCGGTTCAGCCGTAATACACAGCCTGCAGAATATCCACTCAACAGTCAGCCAGTTGATCGGGATAACTTCAGCATCCCCCTGTACTTGATTGACCACCCTCTCACGGAGGTTACCCGTAACGGTGTACGAAAGGTCCGGCACACTAGTGCACCGTTTATCGCTCCTCTAGAAAGAGCATCCCGCTTCCACCGCTCCGCTCCAAGACGAGTTCAGGACTCCTTCGGCTGCGTCGCACCTACCCGCAGATCTCTTAACCCGGAGTTACCTTACTGCTTCTCTTCATAGCGTTTCGTTAATTGAATTGGGTTGATTATACTCTTCCTGTTTCAGGGATGTCAATAGGCAGAAACAGACCACTTCTCCAGCGACAGGCCGGGATCGGCAACCATATCCAGCGGCGTACTGCCGTCATGCCGCCATTTCACGTAGGCCGCCGCTCCGATCATCGCCGCATTATCCGTACAATAAACGGCCGGAGGAATAATCAGCTCAATCCCTTCCTTGTCGCAGCGGGATATCAGTGCTTCGCGCAGCCCTTTATTGGCGGCAACCCCGCCGCAGAGCAGCAGCTGCCTGGCCTGGTTGGCTTTTACAGCACGTACAGCCTTCTCGACCAGCACTTCGACGACTGACTCCTGGAAGCCGCGGGCAATGCCTGCCACATCCGGAGCCAGCCCCTTCATCTTGCTCTGGTTGACTACATTCAGTACAGCCGACTTCAGGCCGCTGAAGCTGAAATCATACGAATCCGGCTCCAGCCAGACGCGCGGCAGGGCTACTGCCGCCTCAGCTTCACGGGCCAGACGGTCAACATGCGGGCCGCCCGGATACGGGAAGCCCAGGGCGCGCGCGACTTTGTCATAGGCTTCGCCCACTGCATCATCCCGGGTGCGTCCGATAATCCGGAACTCCCCTTCACGCTCCATATTTACAAGCTCCGTGTGCCCGCCCGATACAACCAGCGTCATACACGGATACTGCAGCTCCTTAACCAGCCGGTTGGCATAAATATGCCCGGCGATATGATGGGTGCCGATTAGCGGCTTGCCCCAGGCCAGCGCCAGGCTCTTTGCAGCCACGACCCCAACCAGCAGTGCTCCGACCAGCCCCGGTCCTTGAGTTACTGCAACAGCCGTAAGCTCTTCCGGCTGTACACCGGCCGCAGTCATCGCTTCCTCAATCACCAGGGTAATCACCTCAACGTGTTTACGGGAAGCGACCTCCGGTACAACCCCGCCGAAGGCGCGGTGGGTTTCAATCTGGCTGGAGATGATGTTAGCCAGCACCTCACAGCCGTCCTTGACAACCGCTACCGAGGTTTCATCACAGCTTGTCTCAATAGCTAATATTAGTACAGGCGCAGCCGCGCCCGCTTCTGTATTCATTTCTGCTCCACTCTTCCTTCCATCATTCCCTGCTCCCCGCCAGCCGGCAGATCCGCCCACATAATGAGCGCATCTTCACGGTTGTCCGAATAGTAGCCCTTGCGGGTGCCGGCCGGGCGGAAGCCTTTTTTACGGTATAAATTCTGGGCTACCTCATTTGAGACCCTTACCTCAAGCGTAATGGATTTCATCCCCAGGAAGCCCGCGGTTTTCATGAGCTCATCAAGCAGCCGCTCGCCCCATTTGCGTCCCCGGTAAGCTTCAAGCAGAGCGATATTCGTTACATGAGCTTCATCGACAATTGCCCACATCCCGGCGTAGCCGATAATCCGGCCCTCCAGCTCCATCACCATGTACTTGGCAAAATGATTATGCGTGAGTTCATTGCGGAATGCCTCCTCGGTCCATGGCATGGTGAAGGCTTCCCGCTCAATGACGAGAATTTCCGGAATATCCTCAAGCTTCATCAGGCGAAAAACAAGCTTACTTCCCTGATCTCCCACTATCATAGGCTCCGTCATACTTGGCCTCTGCTCCCTTCACTGCTCCGGCGCAGATTGGCTTCCGCTTCAGAAAGCTGGGTGTAGTTCGGGACTAACCCGTGAACATCATCACTGCCCTCCAGCAGGCCTGCTTCGCCTAGAAATCCTGCCCAGCGGCCTTCAAGCTCGTACGGTACAGGCTGAATCTCAGCCTTGCCCAGCAACGGCTCAAGACTGGCACTGCTGCCGTGCTGCGCAGTTTCGCCGACAAACCATACCGTATGCGGCTTGCTGCCCTCTGCCTCCGCCTGCTTCAGGCGTTCACCCAGGAACAGCACCCAGTCAGCCATAAGCCGGATCGCATCCGGCTCCAGCCGCTGCGGCGCAGCTTGTCCATCCGCCGCGAAGAGCCCGGTATAGGCTTGTCCCCGGCGGGCATCAATCAGCGGGATAACCCAGTCGGGGCCAAACCCGGTTAATTCAGACGGCTCCGCTGATCCGTCCGCATGCTTCTCCTGCACTGCAGCATATCCGCCCCAGGCGAGCGCATGCAGGCTGGACACACCGGTGACCGGCACCTTCCAGGCCCAGGCCAGTGTCTTGGCTGTTGAAACCGCGATCCGTGTGCCGGTATAGGAGCCCGGTCCGATACCGGCGGCGATGCCTTTCAGCATGGAGGCATCCGTACCGCTGGCCTGCATTGCCTGCTCAATAATCGGCAGCAGATGCACGGAATGGTTCCGCTCCCCGGAAGCATTGATCTCATGCAGTACTCTGCCATCTTCTGTTACAGCCACACCCAGGATAGCCGTCGAGGTATCCAGCGCTAAAAGCCGCTTGCGCGGCCCGTTATTATCGTTCATCATTCTTCGTTACCCCACTTCTCGATCAGTGCGCGGCAGATTCCGGCGTAAGGCTCTCCAGCTGCCGTCACCGTAATCAGGCGTTCCTCAAGCCCGGCCGTTTCCAAGTATATGTGCAGATGCTGCTGCGGCATCAGATCTGGAATGATGCTGCTCCATTCCACGAGGCATACTCCCTGCCCGTAGAAATATTCATCAAGCCCCAGCTCGTCCGCTTCCTGCGGTGAAATCCGGTACACATCCATATGGTACAGCGGAAGGCGCCCGGTATATTCCTTAATAATTGTAAAAGTAGGACTGTTCACAATCCCCTCAACGCCCAGATGGCGCGCAAAAGCCTGCGAAAACGCCGTCTTTCCGGCACCCAAATCACCGTTCAGGCCGATCACCGTACCGGCTGATACCGCGGCGGCTACCTCAGCCGCAAGCGACTCCGTATCCTGAAGGTTATGGGAACGGTAACGGAACACCGTTTCAACATTATTGTCCAAGCTGCAACTCCACCTTATATCAATATCCTGATTAGACATGAACCGGCATATCTTTACCTTACATTTAATTATATCGGTATGCTACTAGTCCCGCAACAACCCCCTCTAGTCGCCGCGGCCGCCCGTAAGGTAGGGGGCAATCTGTCTGCTTGTCCCAGCCTGCTTTTTCTTTGGTGTGCGGCGGGAAAACAGGCTGTGCAGTGCCATCCCGGCAATAATGACTGCAATTCCGGTCCAGGACAGCAGCGAGGGCAGCGGAGCGGACAGAATCAGCATCTCACCGATCAGGGCGAACAGTACCTCCAGCGACTGGGTTGCCTCTACAGCGGCAAGGCCGCTCATGCTGCTGCGCACCATATCAGTTGCCCGGAAGAACAGCACGGTGGCAACAATACCAGAGGACAAAGCCACAATGACAGACTGCAGGGCCTGCGAGCCTGAGGGCAGACCGGTATCGGCCAGGCCGACAAGCGATATAATAAGCCAGAACGGCAGGCTGGCCAGCGTCATGCCAAGGATACGCTGGAATACATCAAGCCGGTCACCGCACAGCTCCATCGTCTTGCGGTTCCCCAGCGGGTAGGCGAAGGAGGCAATCAGTATTGGAATGATTCCCAGAAGAACCTGTGAAGCCTCAAGCTCCCGGGCGTGTTCGGCCTGAAGCAAGGCGACACCGGCAAGAATAATAAGAGACAGTCCGAGGCCGCGAAGCGGAATCCTCCCGCGTTCAAAGATGCGTGCCCCTCCAGGACCCGCAACCCATTGTCCAAAGAACGGGGCCAGCAGGGAGCCGGAAATAATGGTGATCTGCCAGGTTCCGGCAGTCAGCCAGCCCGGCGCATAAGCTGCCGCGAAGCAGATCGGCGCATAGAACAGTCCGAAGCCGACAGTCCCCCACAGCAGCCAGGCCCCGGGGCGTTCTTTCATCACAGCAAGCAGCGGCTTCAGTCTCCCCCTTCCGGCAACAATCGCCATCAGGAACGGCAATGTAAACAAATAGCGCAGCGAAGCGCTCCAGGCCCAGCTCCCTCCCGCCAGCTCCATCCGCCGGTTAAGCACAAAGGTTACCGCAAAAAACAGCGCCGAACAGACGCCAAGCAAAATAGGCCGCATGCTCATCATCTCTTTTCATCAAATTCACCTCCCAAATATAGGGTCAGGCGGCAGCCAGCGTCAACCCTTGTGTAAGCTCCGCGGCAGCTCGAGAAAGCTTTTCCAAAAAAAACAGAGCCTCAAATATCCGTAGTCCGGATACTGCTGCTCTGCCGTTGTGTATTGTTAAAACCGCTGCAGTTATTTGGCCTGCTCCTCCAGCCGCTCTACCCCTACTGTATGGGTATTGGCTGGACGTGAGCCTACCTGTACCGTCGCCATACCGTTCTCCTCGTCCACCCGTTCAATCCATACCGACTCACCGTCCAGATGAACCGGGATCATCTCCTTAGAGGCATAAATATCCTTTGCCCGTTTTACGTCCATGATTCAGGTCTCCTTCGAAAACATATGTTTTATTTTAGTAATGGATACCGCTTCCATACACGCTGCCTACTCCTGCTCCTCATCCGCCTCAGGCTCACCGATCGTTGCATCAGCATCGAGATAACCGGCCTCCGTACCCAGCTCATCTTCAGCGGGATCAGCCACAATATTTGCCCAGTCTACAACCTCGGCGGGAATATCCTGCTCAGACAGATCATCCAGCCATTCCTTGCGTCCATTGTCCACCTTATCGACTCCCTTCCGGCATGTGCTTGGCTTTATTTTTTCCCAAGGCTCGCAAAAAATGCATCAGGGTAGAATCAGCACCGCCACAGCATACTAAACGGTAATTACATCGTTATTGTCAGCTCTTGCAGCACTTATACCCAGGAGGCGATATCTATGCATACCGTTTGGAAAGGGGCCATCAGCTTCGGTCTTGTGCATGTTCCGGTCAAAATGTTCTCGGCAACCGAGGACAAGGATATTTCCCTAAGATACATCCATAAGGAGTGCGGGAGCCCGCTATCCTATGTGCGCAAATGCCCCGTGTGTGAGAAGGAAGTGGCCTGGGAGGAAATCGGTAAGGGTTATGAATATGAAAAGGGCAAGTTCGTCCTGTTCGAAAAGGAGGAGCTGGAGCAGCTGACTGAGGAGAGCAGCAAAAGCATTACCATTCTTGATTTCGTGGATTTAACTGAAATTGACCCGATTTATTTCCAGAAAACCTACTACCTGTCCCCTGACCAGGCCGGCAGCAATGCTTACAGGCTGCTGATGGAGGCGATGCGCCAGACCGGTAAAATCGGAATCGCCAAAATTTCCATCCGTTCCAAGAGCAGTCTGGCAGCAATACGCGTGCTGGAGAACTGTCTGGCGATTGAGACGATTTTTTATCCGGATGAGGTGCGGCCGGTTACTCAGGTTCCCGGACTCCCGGAAGCCGGTATTGTCAGCGACAAGGAGCTGGAAATGGCCAAGCTGCTGATCTCCCAGCTGTCCACTCCGTTCGAGCCGTCCAAGTATACAGACGACTACCGCCAGCGGATGCTGGATCTGATCTCGCACAAAATATCCGGTGAGGAATTCCACATCGCACCGGCGCGGCAGGAGAGCAATGTGATCGACCTGATGGCCGCGCTGCAGGCCAGCATTGAGGCGGTTCAGCATATTCCGAGCGACCCCGGGACAGCTCCCGCCGCAGCTGGAGCCAAGACCAAACCTGCCGCCGGTACCCGAAAAAGAACCGCTAAAGCCAGCGGCGCCCAAGCGGAAGCCGGATCTCCTGTTCTCAGCGAGGCAACCGGCCCTATTCCGGTCATTGCACCCAAGGCTAAACGGCGCAGCACTAAAAGTAAAGAAACCATATCTTAACGCGTACTGTCCAGCTACCAAGGAGGCGGTTTGATGGAAGTAAAGCAGGTGAAGCCGTTTGAGCCGGTGCTTGCCGGACAGCTGCCTTCCGGCAGCCAGTGGATCGCCCAGATTAAATGGGACGGTGTCCGCATGCTCTCCTGCTATGACGGCAGCGCTATAGAGCTTGTTAACCGCCGTGGCAACCGGCGTACCATGCAGTATCCCGAATTGACCGTACAGGGACGTTACTGCCGAGCAGACAGCTATATTCTCGACGGTGAGGTTATTGCCCTGAGCGGGGGGAAGCCGTCCTTTCACGAGGTGATGCGGCGTGACGGCGTAAGAAGCGAAGCGGCTGTCCGGGCAGTACAGCCGCAGGTTCCGGTGCTGTATATGGTATTTGATATTCTGTACTGTAACGGTGAATGGCTGCTCGACCGGCCGTTGTCCTTACGCCAGCAGATGCTGAAGGATGTACTGCTTCCTCACCCGCATGTGCAGAATGTGCCGAGCTACACAGATCCGGTGCAGTTGTTCGCCGCTGCCTGCAAAGGCGGCCTGGAAGGCATCATCTGCAAGGATATACGCAGCACTTATGCCCCCGGCGGCAAGGATGCACGGTGGCAGAAACGCAAGAACATTCTCGACGTGACCGCTGTTGCCGGAGGGGTTACCTTCCGGGATGGAACAGTTAATGCCCTGCTGCTCGGTCTTTATGACGATGAAGGCAGGCTGCACTATATCGGACATGCGGGAGCTGGCCGGCTGACAGCCACGGACTGGCGTAATCTGACAGCACAAGCCCATAATCTGGAGGTGCCCGTCATGCCGTTTACAGGTGTTCCGCAGCGCAGCAAGGATGCGGTATGGATCAGGCCCAGCCTGGTATTCAAGCTGCATTTCCTGGAATGGAACGCCTCCGGCACGCTGCGCCAGCCGGTTATTCAGGCACAGGTTGATCTGCCGCCTGATGCCTGCCGGCTGGAACAGCGGGGTTGAACATTCTTAGAAAGGAGGGCATTCCATGCCGGCTACACTGAAAGGCACCATTACCATTGACGGACAGGAGATTACCGTAACGAATCCGGACAAGCCGCTCTGGCCGGAGATGGGTATTACCAAGCGGATTTATCTGCAGAAGCTGGCAGCCCTCTCCCCCTATCTGCTGCACTACTGCAGGAACCGGCTGCTGACCGTCATCCGTTATCCGCACGGCGTGCCGGGAATGTCCTTCTACCAGAAGAATGCGCCGCAGCCGAGGCCGGAATTCGTCCATACAGCCGCGCAGGACGGGATTACGTATATTGTCCTGCACGGCTTACCGGAGCTGCTGTGGCTGGGCAATCTGGCTGCACTTGAATTTCATCCCTCCCTGCATTATGCAGGAAGTGAACTGCCCTGTGAGTGGATGATTGATCTGGATCCCTCCCTTGAGGTGGAGCCGCGGATCATGGAGGCAGCCGCCCTGGTCGGCGAGGTGCTCAAGTCGCTGGGTCTGGCCTCCGTACCCAAAACCTCCGGGGCGACAGGGGTTCAAATTATTGTACCGGTGCATCGGGGCGTAACCTTTGAGGAGCTGCGGAAAACGGGACATTTTATCGGACGGTATGTAGCCGAAAAGCACCCTGGCCTGTTCACACTGGAGCGGCTCAAAAAGCACCGGGGCGATCGGATTTACTTTGATTATCTTCAGCATTACGGCGGAAAAACGCTGGCTGCACCTTATACCCCGCGCGCAAGGCCGCGGGCTACCGTATCTACACCGCTGCTATGGGAGGAGGTTGCCCGTAACGTTTCACCGCTGGATTTTCACCTGCTGAATATTGAAGAGCGGCTTGCCCGCACAGGTGACCTTATCGCTAAGGTGCCCCCGCAGCCTGTAGGCGAAATCGCTGCAAAGCTGCCTTGATTCCGGACATGCATATCCCCTATAGACAGCAATAAGCCCGCAATTGCCTATAACAGGCTGCGGGCTTATCAGGCGTCCAGCTTTGGGACGGAAGGTATTATATATGAGAATTCGGCACAGCTTGCTGCAGGCACCGGATTGGTTACTCTGACTTTCGTAAATATACCTTCCTTCAGACCGCGTATCCGTTCCCCCGGATGACGCTAGTGGATTGATTTCTTTTTAAAGCGGCCGCCTTTTACATCATGGATATTGCCGATCGCAATAAAGGCGTCGGAATCCCAGTCTTCAACAATGGATTTAAGCTTCGCTTCTTCCAAACGCGTAATGACCACGAAGATCACTTTTTTGTTTTCCCCGGAAAAGCCGCCTTCACCATCGAGATAAGTAACTCCGCGTCCCAGACGTTCTGTCAGCGCTTCACCGATATCGCGGAATTTGTCACTGATAATCCAGACCGATTTGGACTGGTCAAGACCTTCAAGTGTAATGTCGATCATTTTGAAAGCAATGTAATAAGCAATCAAAGAGAACATGGCGTTATTCCAGCCGAAGACAAAGCCCGCCCCCGACAGAATAAAGAAGTTGAAGAACATCACCACTTCACCGACCGAAAACGGCAGCTTCTTGGCGACCAGGATAGCCACGATTTCAGTGCCGTCCAGCGAGCCCCCGTATCTGACTACGAGTCCCACACCGACGCCGAGAATAACGCCGCCGAACACTGCTGCCAGCAGCGGTTCAACGGTAATCGGATTTACCGGATGCAATAATTGTGTGCCGACGGACATTACAACTACAGCAAACAATGTGGACAAAGCAAAGGTTTTGCCGATCTGCTTATATCCGATAATCAGAAACGGAAGGTTGAGCAGGGTCAGCAAGATACCGAGAGGTATATGAAAAATATGGGATAGCATAATGGAAATACCTGTTATTCCGCCGTCAATCAACTCATTGGGAACAAGAAAAATTTCCAGCGCAACGGACATCATCCCCGCGCCAAGCACCATCATGACAATCCGTTGGGCTAGCCGCAGCCTGGCCGCCTTCATAGATCCGGCTTTCAGTGGTTTTTTCTCATCCTCACTCGTAAAGATTTGCTGGCTTACATTCATAGAACTCCCCCTATAAATAAGTATCCAAAGAATAACGGAAAGTATAAGGTTCAAGATACACTTTCTTATGTTTCTTCTCGTACTTATATTATATCATAAAAGACGGTCAAATAAGGTATGGAACATATTCGCGCCTTAGAAAAGTTAAGGTTTAGTCCTATTTTTGGTCATAATAGCGGAGATAACAGCTGACAAAGACCTTGAATCAACTTGACATTCCTTCCGCGCCTCATGAACTTGTCGGGATCAATAAACTCGCTGTGCTTCAGATCCTTTTCAAAGGCGTCCGCCAGCCCGGCAACCGTCCCAGGAGCCAGCAGCACCGCCGACAGCTCGAAATTGGAATAGAAGCTGCGCATATCCAGATTGGCACTTCCTGCCGCCGCCAGCAGATCATCAATAATCATCACCTTGGCATGCATAAAGCCCGCAGTATAGCGGTAAAACTTCACTCCGGCATCCTGCAGATTCTCCAGATAGGACAGTGACGCCGCATAGACGAGCTTATTATCCGGTTTGCCCGGGATAATAATACGGACATCCACCCCGCCCAGCACCGCATTCTTAAGCGCCCGGCAGATGGCAGGATCGGGAATAAAATACGGCGAGGTAATCCATATGCGCCTCCTGGCGGCACAAAGCGAACCAAAAAACATGCCCTGGGAGGCATCAATCGCCCCGTCGGGCCCGCTTGCCACAATCAGCGCCGCTTCCTCACCTGTACAGTGATGCTCCGGAAAAAAACGCGGATGGCTAAGCAGTTCCCCTGCCGCCAGCTTCCAGTCCTTCAGAAAAACATCCTGCAGGTCATATACCGCATCCCCTTCCAGCTGCAGATGCGTGTCACGCCAGTAGCCCATTTTGGGATCTTTGCCTAAGTAATCGTCCCCTACATTCATCCCGCCTGTAAAGCCGACCAGACCATCGACTACTATAATTTTGCGGTGATTCCGGTAATTGAACCGGCGCTCAAGCAGCGAGATCAGCGGAGGCAAAAAGAAATGCATCTCCACACCTGCATGTTTCAGCGTGCGGATGAACCGCTTGCCCAGACTGTGGCTGCCCAGACCGTCGCACAAAAGGCGGACCTTCACCCCCTGACGCGCTTTGCGGGTCAGCACATCCTGAAACTGCTCGCCGATCTCATCATCGCGGAAAATATAAAATTCCAGATGGATATGCTCGCGCGCGGCCTCCATCGCCTCCAGCATGGCATCGTAGGCAACACCGGCATTCGGCAGCACCCGGCAATGATTCCGGCCTGTAATCTTCATACCGGATAATCCGGAAAGCATGCGGATCAGCTCCTCACGTCCGGCAAAGGCGGGATTACCGCACTCCTCCGGCTTTCTGACCATCCGGATTTTGCCGCTGACATGGGCACGGATTTCCCTTCGTTTTGCCGGTGTGCAGCGCCTGCTTATTCTGCGGCTCTGCCAGTAATCCCTTCCGAGAAAATAATAGAGTGCAAGGCCGGCCGGCGGACAGCAAAAGCTCAGGAACAGCCAGGCCAGCGCCCTTTGCGGGCGGCGGTATTCCAGCAGCAGGATTGCCGCAGTCTGCAGCACAAAAAGCCCCAGCAAAGTCACTATAATTATCAACCCCTCACCTCCCCTAAGTCCCGGCAGACAAATTCCGCCAGCTGCCTTTTCTTATCCGGACAATTCTTATCTAGTACAGGTTTTGCCGTAACTCTCCCACTTTATTCAAGCAAACCGTTGTCATGTTCATCCAGCAGCCGGAATACATAGAGTAATAGGACAAATCGGATGAGCCTGCTGATTATTACTGAAAAGCAACATTCTAGCCGTACAAGGCGGCGCCCAGCCGCAGAAAGGAGAAGCTATGAAAACCCAGCATAAGGATAACCGGATTACCCTGCTTGTTGTCCGTGAAGCCGGCCGGCCGGTCAGACAGGTCCACCTGTCCAAGCCGCTCGCTCTGGTCCTCCCGGCTGCTGCTGCCCTCTCTATTTCCAGTCTGGTCACCTCGATGCATTTTCATGCCTCACGCTCCATAGCGGAGCTGGAGGCCGAAGCCGCCTCCTTGTCACTGGCCAATCTCCGTATGGAGATGAAGGTCGCCGACAAGGACCAGACGCTGCTGCAGCTCCGCAGCAAGGTGACTGAACTGTCTGAGGAAGCCGCCACCATCAAAGACAAGCTGAAAAGCGTCAGCGAGCTTGAAGCACAGCTGCAATCCCTGATTGAAACAGAGCAGGACGGCGGGGCAGACCCGGAGGCAGACAGAGACTCCGCTTCCATCTCAGGAGATGCTGTTTCAGGAAACCGCCTTACCGCCTACTCTGCAGCTCCAGCCGCTAACTACAAAGCCAATGCCGCAGGAGGAGCGCAATCCGGCACCGCTCTCTCCTCCCTGCCTGCTGTAAGCTTCCGCCTCGGGGCCGTCGCTTCAGCAATCAGGAGCACTGTAACTCCCCAGGTCGGCGGAGAATATATCGCTGTCTATCAGGAGGACCCCCTGGGACTTGTCCAGGAGGCAAGGGATGATTACGAGGAGATCCGCAGTCTGCTTGATGAGCTGCTCACCAGCCTGTCCGCCACCATTACTGAGGCGAGGGAGGTGCAGAGCGCGGAAGCCAGGCTCCAGGCTAAAGAGGAGCTTGCCGAACAAGCCAGACTGGCACCGGCCGTCATCTGGCCTACCCAATCCAAAATAATCACCTCAAGCTTCGGCTACCGCTCCGATCCGTTCAAAGGGGTCTCCGCCTATCACTCCGGAATTGATATTGCCGGCAGCATCGGGGACCCGGTCTATGCGGCGATGGACGGTGAGGTTACGGCCTCCGACCAGATGGGTGCAAGAGGCAAATATATCATCATTAAGCATGCAAACGGCCTGGAAACCTGGTATATGCACCTGAACAGCATGGACGTCTCCGAGGGAGATTATATCAGCAAGGGCCAGCAGATCGGCACACTCGGCAATACCGGGCGCAGCACCGGGCCGCATCTTCACTTTCAGGTTCTGAAGCAGAATAAAGCAGTCAATCCTTTGGGTTACGTTGAGCCTTAACAGAATGTACGGGAGGGATAAACATGTGGACCAGACGAAAACAGGGGGCACTATCCAGATCAACGGATTCGCTGATCGGCCACGGCGGCAATCTGGAGGGTAAGGTGCAGTGTGATACAAATCTGCGGATTGAAGGGAATTTCAGCGGGGAGATCCATTGCGAGGGAACAGTAACCGTCGGTGAACTGGGTACCGTGCGTTCCTCCATTAAAGCAAAAGAGATCATTATTGCAGGAAAAGTGTACGGGGATGTCACTGCCGACCAGCGGCTCACTATGACCGAAACCGGGCAGCTTCACGGCAATATACTGGCAGGCACACTGAGCATTATGGAAGGCAGCGTGCTGAACGGCTCAGTAGCGACCGCCGAGCCGCCTGCACCTCTGCTCTCAGAGGCTCACACTTCTGCTGAGAATGCCGGAACTATGGACAAAGCGGCCAAGCGTGCAGCCAAGCAGCAGGCTAAACGTGAAGCAGGCTGAGCGGGCATACCCGCTTAGCCTGCTTTTTTTGCATGAGGTATTCTTTTTACGCAGCAACATCCCTTTTACTGAAAACAAGCCAGGATACAGCCAGAAACAGCACGTAGTAGGCAGCCAGTACCGCAGCTGAGAAATATAGGCTGACCCCGCCCGGACCGGTATCACTGAGAAGGTATACTCGCAGATCCATGTGGGTAAAAATCAGATATTGTGCCCACTCAAAGCGTTCAGGACTAAAAATCTGCACAAAAATATTTTTGGTAAACATAATAAACAGCGACAGTCCGATTGCGAGCCCGCTCGCCCGGAAGACACTGGAGACCATAAAGGCAAGTGCTGCTGTCAGGAACAGCTCAATGTAGCGGCAGAACAAATCCATAAACGAATAGGCCGCCGGGCTCCAGGACATCAGATTGGTTACATCCGAGGTATCTTGTCCGGAGAAAATCAGCGATGACGCATAACCGAAAGCAATCAGCACAGCCGTGCTGAGCAGGCTGAACAGAATCATCGAAATATATTTTGACAGCAGAATTTTGGAGCGGCTCCACGGGCGGATCAGCAGCAGCTTGATGGTTCCCCAGGAGAATTCCCCGGCCACCGCATCGGAAGCAATTACCACCGTAAAGATAGTATTTAAAAAGAAGGAAATAGTAACCGTCAGCTGAAAATTATCCCACACGCCAACCGGATTAGAACTGCTCGTAAAATAAATCAGCGCCGGGAACAGCGCACTCATGAGCCCCAAGATAGCCAGCATAACCCATGTGCGGACCCGGCTGTAAATCTTGATGTTCTCATTATGTATGAGAGCTGCAAATTCACCCAATGCCTTCACCTCCGGTAATTTCCAGGAATTGATCCTCGAGCGACCGTGACAGCGCCCTGATGCTGTATACCTTGAAGCCGGCTGCTACAAGTGCTGCATTCAATTCAGCGATCTCCTCACGCCCGGCCTCTACGGTAACCCCCCCGTTCTTTATCACACCTTGTCCAAGCAAAGTCAGCGCACCTTCAGGATCATTAACTTCAAACAGCGTTTCTGTGACAGGCAGCACAGCATCCCCAACAGCCTTGAGCTGCTTAACATCAATCAGCCGGCCATTCTGGATGATCGCCACACTGTCGCACATCAGCTCCATTTCCGAGAGCAGATGACTGGAGACAAAGACGGTTGTTCCCTCCGTCTGGCATAACCGCCGCAGATAATCACGCAGCTCGCGGATACCCTGCGGATCAAGGCCGTTCGTAGGCTCGTCCAGAATCAGCAGCTTCGGGCGGTGCAGCAGGGCCTGGGCCACACCCAGCCGCTGGCGCATGCCCAGTGAGTAGGTTTTTACTTTGTCATTAATTCGCTGGCCGAGTCCGACCAGCTCCACAACCTCATCAATCCGCTGCTTCGTAACGCCGGGGACCATCCGTGCATACTGGCGGAGATTCTGATAGCCGCTCAGGAACTTATACATTTCCGGATTCTCTACGATCGCACCGATATTGGCGACAGCCTCCTCGAAATGATCCTTAATGCTGCGTCCGCAGATCAGAATATCCCCTTGGCTGATGGAGATCAGGCCGACCATCATGCGGATCGTGGTTGTTTTACCGGCGCCGTTAGGACCGAGGAATCCAAATATCTGTCCGGGCGGAATGTCGAGCGTCAGATCGCTGACCAGCGTTTTGGAGCCGATTTTTTTGCTCACGCCCATCAGGCTGGCAACCGGCTTATTCGCTGATTCTGCTGTAACTGGCATACCTTCACTTCCTTTCTTTTGTTATAAAATGAACATGTCCTAATAATTTTTATAATGCGTAGGCCGTAACTGCGGGGAATGTTTGGACTTCCAGCCGTTGCCCTTCTGCAGATTTCTTGATATATACCGCTCTCGCGGTGGAAATCCGCAGACTGCCTATGCTTCCGTAGCGAGCTTTTCTGCGAAAAGCTTTCAGGCGGTCGCTACCGCTCCTACAGTTCCAAAATTCCCCTCCATTACTTTCGCATTATTGATATTCTTAGCATTTCATTTTATATATTTTTCATATTACCACATCCTGGCTTTTTCCTGAAAACAAGGGTAAAAGGAAGATCTAACCAACTATTAGACGGTTTAATAGGAAGGTATCACTGCATCAATAGGAAATTTTAAGAAGAACCTCCTTTAATAACTTAACATCAAGCTCTGGTTTAACTGCCTCACTCCAAAACTTTTAGTCGGGTAATGTTCTGCCTAAGTAATGGATCCTTCCCTCTATTACCGCTCTCCCTGCTTACTTTGGGGATGTTTAATGGGATTTTTCCCGTTGTTCGTTCACTCCTGCATTTTGGGCTGGGCAGACAGGTCTGCTTTAATTTGGTTAATCCATTACCAAATGTTTATCAGGGAGGAGGGATAGCATCATCTATACCGGTATATAAAAGGGCTGTATCCTCCTCTAAGCGGAAGAATACAGCCCCTTACTCTTTATTACACCAAGCTGCTTAGCACAGCAGGTTAAGTTTAGCCTCCAACACGCGCAAGCTCACGCATATTGGCTTCAAAAGCAGCCATCAGGGCAGCCTCGCCGGTCAGGCCGGTCTGCTCCACCTTACGGATCTGCTCCAGCATCCGTTTGTAATCCTTCGGAATGACACGGGCGAACTTCGGCAGTGAAGCTTCCCAGTTCTCTAGAATCCGGCCAGCCGCCGCACTGCCTGTAAGCTCGGCATGACGCGAGATCAGCTTGTGCAGCTCCGCTGCTTCCTCAGCCTCCTCAACACGCTCCAGCAGGACCATTTCCAGGTTACAGCGTTTGATGAAGCTGTTCTCCGGATCATAGACATAAGCGATACCGCCGGACATCCCTGCCGCAAAGTTGCGGCCTGTTGCACCTAGCACCGCTACGCGGCCGCCGGTCATATATTCACAGCCGTGGTCGCCCACGCCTTCAACCACTACGTTCGCGCCGGAGTTGCGGACAGCGAACCGTTCACCGGCAATACCGCTAATATAAGCTTCACCGCCGGTAGCGCCGTAGAGTGCCGTGTTTCCGATAATGATGTTATCTTCTGCAGCAAAGGTAGCTTTAGGAGACGGCTTGATAATCAGCTTGCCACCAGATAGACCTTTACCCACATAGTCATTCGAGTCGCCTTCGACCGTAATTGTAATCCCCTTAGGAACGAAAGCACCAAGACTCTGTCCGGCAGAGCCGGTGAAGTTCAGGCGGATCGTATCATCCGGCAGACCCGCAGCCCCGTACTTACGGGTCAGCTCACTGCCCAGAATTGTACCCACTGCACGGTTGACGTTGGTGATCGGCAGAGATACCTCTACAGCCTGCCCGGATTCCAGCGCCGGAGCAGCCAGATCAAGCAGCTGTGATACGTCAATCGTTTCTTCCAGACCGTGGTTCTGGAACTTGCTGCGGAAGCGCGTGCTTCCCTCCGGAAGCTCCGGTGTGTGCAGCAGGCTGCTCAGATCAACGCCTTTCTTCTTCCAGTGGTCAGAAGCATGAACCGCATCAAGGCAATCCGTGCGTCCGACCATCTCTTCGATAGTGCGGAAGCCAAGCTCTGCCATAATCTCACGCAGATCCTGTGCTACGAAGGTCATGAAGTTAACAACATGCTGCGGATCGCCCGTAAAGTTCTTGCGCAGATCCGGGTTCTGGGTAGCAACGCCGACCGGACAGGTATCCATCTGGCAGACGCGCAT
This sequence comes from Paenibacillus camerounensis, assembly GCF_000723885.1. Classification (GTDB taxonomy): domain Bacteria; phylum Bacillota; class Bacilli; order Paenibacillales; family Paenibacillaceae; genus Paenibacillus_AQ; species Paenibacillus_AQ camerounensis. The sequence goes on along the minus strand of NZ_CCDG010000016.1, from coordinate 61,365 downwards.
CATGATACAGCCTACCGCTACAAGCGGTGCTGTTGCGAATCCGTATTCCTCTGCTCCCAGCAGCACCGCTACCGCAAGGTCGCGTCCGCTAAGCATTTTACCGTCGGTTTCCAGCACAACGCGGTCGCGCAGATTGTTCAGCATAAGCGTCTGATGCGTCTCAGCGAGTCCAAGCTCCCAAGGCAGACCGGCATGGCGGATCGAGTTCATCGGTGAAGCACCGGTACCGCCGTCATAGCCGCTGATCAGGATAATGTCGGCACGGCCTTTCGCCACGCCTGCGGCAATCGTTCCGACACCAACCTCAGACACGAGCTTCACGTTGATGCTGGCCCGCGGATTGGCGTTCTTCAGATCATAGATCAGCTCAGCCAGATCCTCGATGGAATAAATATCGTGATGCGGAGGCGGCGAGATGAGACCTACACCTGCTGTGGAGCCGCGCACTTCCGCTACCCAAGGATATACCTTACGGCCCGGAAGCTGCCCGCCTTCACCCGGCTTCGCTCCCTGTGCCATCTTAATCTGAATCTCATCAGCGTTCACCAGATAATTCGAGGTTACCCCGAAGCGTCCCGATGCCACCTGTTTGATTGCACTGCGGCGGGAATCGCCGTTAGCGTCAGGAATGAAGCGGGCAGGGTCTTCCCCGCCCTCACCGGTGTTGCTCTTGCCGCCGATGCGGTTCATTGCAATAGCCAGTGTCTCGTGGGCTTCCTTACTGATGGAACCAAACGACATGGCTCCTGTCTTAAAGCGTTTCATAATCGATTCCGCCGGCTCTACTTCATCCAATGGAACCGGCTGGTTGTTGGACTTGAATTCCAGCATGGAGCGGATCGTCTGATGTTTCTTGGTCTCACCCTGAACAAGGGCCGCATATTTCTTGTACAGTGCATAGTCACCGCTGCGTACGGAATGCTGCAGCAGGTGAATCGTCTGCGGGTTGAACAGGTGATCCTCCCCGTCACTGCGCCATTGATAGTCGCCGCCGGAATCCAGCACCTTGTCGTTGCCGTCCTTCTCGGTGAAGGCACGGTTATGGTGAGACAGTGCTTCAGCCGCCACTTCTTCCAGGCCGATACCGCCGATACGGGAAGGTGTCCAGGTAAAGTACCGATCCACAAACTCTGTGCTCAGGCCGACCGCTTCAAAAATCTGTGCTCCGCGGTATGACTGGATGGTGGAGATCCCCATTTTGGATAGTACTTTAACTACGCTCTTCGTCGCAGCCTTAATGTAATTCTTCACAGCCTTCTCATGCGAGATACCGCGCAGCAGCCCTTGGCCGATCATATCGTCCAGGCTTTCAAACGCAAGATAAGGGTTGACTGCACTGACGCCGTAGCCGAGCAGCAGCGCGTAGTGGTGCACTTCACGCGGTTCGCCGGACTCCAGCAGGATGCTGACCTTGGTGCGTGATCCGGAGCGGATCAGATGGTGATGCAGGCTGGAAACAGCCAGCAGCGCCGGAATGGCCGCATTCTCACGGTCTACGCCGCGGTCAGACAGAATAAGAATATTGTGGCCTTTCGCCATTACACGGTCAGCCGCTTCGTTCATGCGCTCAAGCGCGATTCGCATGCCTTCTGCTCCAAGCTCAGCCGGGAACAGGATCGGAATGGACATCGACTTGAATCCGGCACGGCGGACGTGGCGGATCTTCGCGAAATCCTCATTGGAGAGAATTGGCGAGTCCAGGGAAATCTGGCGGCAGCTCTCAGGCTCAGGCTTCAAGAGGTTGCGTTCTGGACCGATTGTAGTCGCTGTGGAGGTAACCAGTTCTTCACGGATCGCATCGATCGGAGGATTGGTTACCTGCGCGAACATTTGTTTAAAGTAATTGTAGAGTCGCTGCGGACGGTCCGAGAGCACAGCCAGCGGCGCGTCATAGCCCATGGAGCCGATAGCTTCGGCACCGGTGGAGGCCATTGGCTCCAGCACCTTGCGCAGATCCTCAAAGGTATAGCCGAACGATTGCTGCAGCTGCTGTACATTGTCATGCTTCGGATTAGGCAGCTCAGGCGCTTCGGGAAGCTGATCAAGGCCGATCAGATGCTCTTCGAGCCACTCACGGTACGGCTGCTCGGAAGCAATGGAAGCCTTGACTTCCTCGTCGGAGATAATCCGTCCCTGCTTCGTGTCCACCAGCAGCATGCGGCCCGGTCTCAGCCGGTCCTTGTATAATACATCCTCTGCCGGAATATCAAGTACTCCCGCTTCAGAGGATAAGATAATCATATCGTCTTTAGTTACATAATATCGTGCCGGACGCAGACCGTTGCGGTCGAGCATTGCACCGATTTGTACGCCGTCGGTAAAGCCCATTGCCGCCGGCCCGTCCCACGGCTCCATCAGCGTGCTGTGATATTCGTAGAATGCCTTCTTCTCGTCGCTCATAGTCTCATGATTGCTCCAAGGCTCTGGCACCATCATCATGGCTACATGCGGCAGCGAGCGTCCGCTGAGATACAGGAATTCAAAGGTATTGTCGAACATTGCCGTATCCGAACCATCCGGATTCACGATCGGTTTGATCTTGCCCATGGATTCCCCGAATAATTCACTCTTGAACAAAGACTGGCGGGCATGCATCCAGTTCACGTTACCGCGCAGCGTATTAATCTCACCATTGTGGATCATGAAGCGGTACGGGTGGGCGCGTTCCCAGCTCGGGAATGTGTTCGTGCTGAAACGGGAGTGAACCAGGGCAATAGCCGACTCCAGCTCTTCATTCTGCAGATCCAGGTAGAACTGTCCTACCTGCTCGGTTGTCAGCATGCCTTTGTATACGATCTTGCGGCAGGACATGCTTGGCATATAAAAGGATTCAGCCTCTTCAACGCCGCCATAACGGATAGCGAGCTCTGCACGCTTACGGATTACAAACAGCTTGCGTTCAAAGGCCAGCTCATCAGCAAAGCCTTCCGAACGGCCGATAAACACCTGGCGTACATAAGGCTTGGCAGCCTTAGCGGTTTTACCCAGCATTTCATCGAAAGTAGGCACATCACGGTAGCCAAGCACCGTCTGTCCTTCTTCCGCAATAATCTCGCTGAGCAGAGCTTCATGACGGGCGCGGATCTCCTCGTTATGAGACAAAAAGATCATACCCACGCCATAATGGCCCTGTTCCGGCAGCTCAAAGCCAAGTCTGCTGGCTTCACCTGTAAAGAAACGGTGCGGAATTTGCAGCATAATGCCGGCTCCGTCACCGGAGTTCGGCTCGCTTCCCTGGCCGCCGCGATGCTCCATATTAAAGAGCATGGTCAAAGCGTTGCTTACGATATCATGGGAAGGCTTACCTTTAATATGGGCGACAAAGCCCATGCCGCATGCATCTTTTTCGAACTGGGGATCATAAAGACCTTGTTTGTTGGGCAGTTCAGTGTGTCTCATCATACGCAACCTTTCTATTCTAAAGTTGTACCTTAATATCCAGGAAAATATTTCAGAGTAACGCCTAATATTTATTCAATCCAGATTGGTTATATAAGTTTATCATCGACCTGACATGAGTGCAATTTAAAGTTTTTTATGAGTTTGATTAACAATTGTTTTTACGGTACAGCTTTACTGAGTGAAAGTGTAAAAAAACTTAATAATGAATAAATATGCATTAATTATGAATAAGTCCTTATTCAGTGAAAACGCTTCAACACAGTTTCATTTTCACTAAATACCCTTTTTTATGGACTTTTCTGCATATGAAAACAGAAAGGACGCCCCTGTAGGAGCGTCCTTCCGTACCTTTGGACAATTTCCGGTAAAATCGTTATACAGTCAACGCTTGTTCACCTTTTACAGTAATTTCATTCTCCTGTCCGCGGGTCATGAAGTAAGTAAAGGTAAGCGCCAGGAATACTAATCCATAAATGGCCAGCACACCCGCATCACTCCACATCACATTGTAATTACCGGTTGAAATGGCTGCCTTGAAGCCGCGGACACTATAGGTCATCGGAAGCAGCGGGTTAAAGAACTTCATCCAGCCTGGGATCAGCTCCAGCGGGAAGGTACCTGCGCTGGTGGTCAGCTGGAAGATCAGAATTACAATAGCTACGAAACGTCCAGGCTGATCCAGCCAGGTTACAATCGCCTGAATCATCCACATGAACGAGATGCTTGTAATGAAGGTAAAGGCGTAGAACAAGGCTACGTTCTGTACCTCAAGACCAAGGCCGTACAACACAATCATTGCCGCCATCAGCGACTGGAGCACGCTCATCATGGTAAAGGTCAATGTCCGGCTGATGAACCGGTTGAACCGGCTTGCACCGATGACCTCGGAGCTGCTCATCGGAATAACCAGCGTGCAGATCAGCGCACCTACGAATAATCCGAGTGACAGGAAGTATGGGGCAAATCCTGTGCCGTAGTTCGGCACTGCACTGACCTTCACTTCTTCAATCTGTACGGGCTGTGCGAACATGGACACCAGCGCATCCGACTTGTTCACAGTGCTGGTCTGCTCTGCTGCATCTCCCAGCTTCGAGGCGAGCTCGCCGGAGCCTGCCTTCAGCTCATCAAGGCCGTCCTTGAGCTGGCCTGCGCCGTCACTGAGCTGCTTCGATCCGTCCAGAGCCGAACTCAGGCCGCTGCTCAGCTGGCCTGTGCCTGCCAGCAGCTTGGCTGTGCCCGCCTCCAGCGCCTTACCGCCGTCAGCGAGCTTCGCGCCGCCTGCGGCCGCTTCGTCCAGCTTCGCGCCGAACTGCTGCATCCCGGCGGACAGCGTGCCGCCGCCGGCCGTCAGCTTCGCTGCACCGGCCAGGAGCTGCTGCTGCCCGGCCAGCAGCTGCGTGCTGCCTGCATTCAGCTGCTGCGCACCTTCATGCAGCTGGCTAACCCCGGCATCCAGCTGCTGCGTTCCCGCCTGCAGCTGGGCTGCCCCCTGCACCAGCTGCTCCTGGCCGCTGTGCAGCGAGACCGCGCCAGCCAGCAGCTGCTGCTGGCTCTGATCCAGCTGCGCTGTGCCTTCGGCTACAGCGGTGCTTGCCGCCAGCAGCTTCTGCACGTCTGCGCTTGCCGCAAGCTGCGGATTCGCCTTAGCCAGCTGCTGCAGGCCGTCAGCCACCGCTTGGGCTGCAGTGCTGACCTTCGCACTGCCTTCCTTGGAAGCCTGCAGTCCGGCTTCCAGCTTGGCGCTGCCTTCAGCGGAGGAGGTCAGTCCCGCCGCCAGCTTACTGCTGCCGTCCACTACGGACTGTGTACCGGCCTGCAGCTTGGTTGTTCCGTCTACTGCCGACTGTGTACCGGTCTGCAGTGCTTTGGCTCCGGCTTCGGCCTGTTTCAGGCCGGTGCTAAGCTGCTTGCTGCCGTCTGCTGTCTGCGCCACACCGTCCTGGAGCTGCTTATGTGCAGCCGACAGCTGCTGGAGCCCGCCGGCCAGAGTACTGCTGCCGCTCTCCAGTGCTGCTGCACCAGTGTTCAGCGCAGTTACACCTTCGGTCAGCGGAGCTACCCCGTCAACCAGCTTGCCGGTACCTTCAGCCAGCACAAGCAGATTATCCTTCAGCTTCAGCGCACCGTCATCCAGCTTGGCAGCGCCGTCGGCAATCTGGGTTGCCCCGTCTCCGGCATCGCCGAGCCCGCTGGCGATATCCGTTATTTTATCAAACACGGAAGACGTATAAGCCTCGGTAATTTTGGCCGACACCTTTGTTTTGATATCTTTAACCGCAGTTCCGCCGATCTGGCCGGCCAGGAAGTTGTACCCTTCATTCGGTTCATAAATAATCTTGGCCGGCTGAGGATCTGCATCCAGCAGAGTCGTTGCATTTGCAGAGAAATCCTCCGGTACAATAATCGCCATGTAGTAAGTATCATCGTCCAGTCCGGCTTCTGCCTCTGCACGGGTTACAAAATTCCAGTTGAACCCGTCGGTCTTCTTAAGCTCCTCCACCAGATCACTGCCGGCGGTAAGCTTAGCGCCCTCGTAATCAGCGCCTTTGTCTTCATTAACAACAGCGACAGGCAGCTCGGTCATTTTACCGTACGGGTCCCAGAATGCCTTAAGGAACAATCCGCTGTACATCACGGGAATGAACAGGACGACGAACATGGGGATCAGCACCTTGGGATTTTTAAGCGCAGCGCCCAGGTCCTTGATAAAGACGGATAAAGATTTCATTCTGGTTCTCTCCTTATAATCATATGCTCTTTGTATAAAAGCTATAAATCTCTCTATGGCAAAACCGGTTAACAAGTTTGCTAGTATACTGAAAATTGCAGTAACACCAAGTGACCATTTTCCCCATTCGGTCATTTATGAGCAAAAAAAATGGAGCACCTTAAGGTGCCTGCGCCACGCCGTCAGACAAAAACAGATGAAAATATTCCTTGATCTGCTCCTTGCTTAAAGGCACATGCACCTTGTTCAGCTCAGCGGTCAGCACGATGTACAGCCTGAACATTACAATAGATACAATCTGGGGGTCACACGGCTTAATCTCCCCCTGCTGTATAGCCTGCTCCACCTCCCGTTCCAGATATTCCAGCACAACGTTCTCCAGCTTGTCGAGCCCGTCACCGGCCTGCGGCGTTCCGAAATCGCGACTTTCCTGGGAAAGCTTGATGAACAGCTCGTGTTCGCCCCGAAATTCAAGCAGTGCATCCAGTACCCTGTGCAGGTTATCAAAAAACGGCTTATCCCGTCTGATCTCCCGCTCGGCAATATGCTTCATCTCGGTGATGACATCACGCAGGATCTCATCAAATAACTGCTCCTTATTCGTAAAAAAGGTATATATCGTGCCTTTTCCGACATTTGCAATCTTAGCGACCTGATCCATTGTCGTTGCCTTATAGCCGAATAATGAAAAGCACTTTGTCGCGGCCTGAAGCACCAGCTGCCTTCGATCTACCACAGCCACCATCGTCCACTCCCTTTCCTGCAAAAATAATCGCTGCCACACGCTCGTGACCATATTACTATTTCGGTCATTTGGTCATTACCAACTTTATCACTTTACCTTTCACTTGGCAATACCTGAATCTCAGCTTTATTTTATTTTTTGCAGTGTTTTAACTTTCCTATAACGTCTTATTTGTATAATGTGAGAAAAGAAGCCAAAACCCTTGTATAATGTAAGAGGAACTTTACAGGGTGGTATCTCGTATTCGCTCTAAGAGGAGAACCCGCAATTCTACCTATAATGGAAAGTAGCAGGTGAACTTATGCGAAAGAAAAGAGTACTGCTGTTTTCGGAAGGCTTCGGTACGGGCCATACAGGGGCAGCCTATGCTCTGGCCGAAGGAATCAGACTGCTTAGCCCGGACGTCCAGTGCCGTGTCATTGAGCTGGGCAAATTCCTGAATCCCACGGTTGCGCCTTGGATTCTTTCCGCTTACCGCAAGACAGTCAGCAGCCAGCCGAAGCTGGTCGGCATGATGTATAAAACCCAATATGATAAATCACTGAGCCGGCTGACCCGGGCAGCATTGCACCGGGTCTTTTATACACGTGCCAAAAAGGTAATTGAGCAGCTTAAGCCCGATCTCATTATCTGCTCCCACCCGATTCCTGCCGCCGTCATTGCAAGGCTGAAGCAGCAAGGGCTGGATGTACCGCTTTATACATTAATTACAGATTATGACGCACACGCCAGCTGGGTAAATCCTGAGGCTGACCGTTATCTGGTATCCACCTCCCGGGTCAAATCTATTCTTACCGGCCGGGGCGTTTCACCGGAGCTTGTCACGGTGACGGGCATTCCCGTACACCCCAAGTTCTGGGAGCGTTCCAATAAGACGCTGCTCCGCAAAGAGCTCGGGCTGGCGGATATCCCGACCGTTCTGATTATGGGCGGAGGCTGGGGGCTTATGTTCGGCCGGGATGTGATGGATTCCCTTACGGCAAGGATGGATGAGATTCAGCTGATCTTCTGCATGGGCAGCAACGACAAGCTGGTAGCCCGGATGCGCTCGACCCCGCTGCTGAATCATCCCAACGTCAAAATACTGGGCTACAGCAGCGAGATTAACAAGCTGATGGACGTCTCCGATCTGCTCATAACGAAACCGGGCGGAATGACCTGTACGGAAGGCCAGGCCAAAGGGATTCCGATGCTGTTCTATAGTGCAATTCCCGGGCAGGAAGAAAAGAACTGCCAGTACTTCGTAGAGCTCGGCCTTGCCGAGGAGCTTAACTCTCGGGTAGTGGACAAATGGTTCTCCCTGCTCCTGCGGGAGTACAAAGGAATTGAAGAGCAGCGCAGACGCCGGCTCGCCCTGGAGCGCCAGCAGCCGCATAACTGCGCTTCAGCCGTATTGCAGCTTCTGGGCAAGACAGCGGAAGCGACAGCCGAAATGCGGACCGCACGGGCTCAGGCCCGCACGGAAGAGGCTGTCTATGTTACGCCCTGAACGTCCAAAAACCTCCACCCTGCATAATGCAGATGTGGAGGTTTTTTTAGTTTGTCTGCAATGAAAGAGACCTTATTTATAAAAGGTATGATTGCCTATCGTCTTGGCGTAGGTACGGGAATGATGCACAGTCAGATCCTGGGCAAGCTGCAGCGACAGGAAAAAATACGTATCATCCGTAACCTCCTTCACGCCGGAAAGAGCGGCATTGACCGCTTTGATGCTGTCTTCGTTCGGTTTTACACGCTTAAGACGCCCGTTAGCTACCGGGCTGAACTGGCTTTTCTGATAAATAACCTTATATATAGTGTCGGGATAATTGGCTGACCGTAGCCGGTTCAGAACAACGTTGGCGACTGCCACCTTGCCCTGGTACGGTTCACCCTCTGCTTCTGCCATTACAATCTTCTGGAGCAGCAGCAGGTCTTCTTCGGATACGGCGTAGCTCCAGGTTGCTTCCGCTTGCTGTTCCTGGCTTAGTAGCTTTGTCCGGGAGAAGAACAATTTAAGTGGGGGATTGTGCTGAGATGCCGTGCTTACCTTCTTTACGGTCTGATTCCCCTTGGCTGCCGCCTGCTTGAGTGTTGTCTGCACTGCCGGCGGGGCCTTCATCAGAGTGGCTTTGGGCTGTTCAGGCTGCTTCACGGCCGTCTTCGCAAGCTTGAGCTTGTCGGGACCGAACCATCCTGCCTTATGCTTGTCCTGCCAGATATGGCTCAGACCAGCTGCCGATGTATAAAAAACAGGGGTGCTTGTGACAATCCTGCTTGTCCTCTCTGCGGTAGGCGATTGCTGATCCGTCAGTGCTGCTGCGGCAGCATAACCGGCTCCGCCTAATGTATCCAGTTGCTGTGTATTCTGTCCTTCGGTAATTGCACCCGGGCTGAACAGGCTTATCGCTGAGAAACACACTAGAATAACGCCTACAAGCAGCGCAATACAGCGGTTTTGTTTGAAAATTTCCATTGTTTACCTCCTAATTTACGGCACATTCCTATTGTATGTAACCGAAAACGGAAGCTTTGAAAACTATCCTGCCGATTTTGAGCTTAGAAAAATGTCATTTTTCGGATCATTTCATACATAGGAATGGCATGCATTCTAGTAGCATACACCACAAAAGCATCAACCGTCCAGTCTTTTACCGAACAATTGTTCTCCCCGATGTCAGATTCACTCTGCAAAAGCTTAAGCCGTCCATCACTGAAAGCGTGCTCATCCCTGTATTTCCGGGCCAGCGTAAGATGCGGGGAATAGGTTCTTTTTTCCTCCTTATACCCTAGCGGCGAGGTTACAGACACGATCTTTTTCTGCAGCTCCCGCAGCTGCCCCAGTTCACCGGAAACCCCTGCCCACAGCACTCTGGGCGACTCTGGAACACCGAAGGTCCCCCATTCATCAAGCCTCAAACGAAACGGCTTTTGGCCGGCAGAAATTTCCTTGAGCGCGGCAAGCAGGTCAGGAATTTTTGCAGCAGGAGTGTCACCCAGAAACTGGAGGGTAATATGATAATCATCAGGATATGTCCATTTGGCAAACTTCAGCCTGGAGGACAGGGCGGCGGCTTCCTGTCCCAGCAGCCCCCCGAGCTTCTCAGGCAGCTTAACAGCAACAAACAGACGCTCGGTTCCAGGGGCGGCGGATTGATTATCCATGTGCATTTCACCTTTCGGGACAGATTTGTTATCCTTATTGTATACATGATCAGCCTTTTTTACGAAAATCGTATAACGGGAGGGAACCATCATCACTAAATCTATTATTTGTCTGCAGCCTCTTACTTTACAACAGCAGGAGACTATTCTCGCCGCCGCCCCGGGTTATACCCTTACGCTCGGAAATGCCAAAAACCCGGATCTGGATGAGCTGGCCCGCGCGGAAATCGTAATCGGCTGGGGCAAAGGCATCAGTGACACTCTGCTGAAGCCCGATTCGCCGCTGCGCTGGCTGCAGACCTGGTCTGCAGGCGTTGAGAAGCTGCCTCTTAAGCAGCTTGAGGAGCGCGGAATTATCCTTACCAATGCCAGCGGTGTCCATGCTGAACCGATCACGGCTGTCATCTTCGGATTCATGCTGATGTTCACCCGGAATCTGCACACGGCTGTCCGCAATCAGCAGGAACGCAAATGGCATTCTGACGGCAATGAAAGCGAGCTGACCGGGAAAACTGCTGTTATCGCGGGAACAGGCTCCATCGGCAGCGAAACTGCGCGGATTGCCAAAGCCTTCAAGATGAACACAGTCGGCATTAGCCGTTCCGGTAAGGCGGTGGACGGATTCGACAAGATCTATTCAACGGATCAGCTGCAGGAGGCGGCCGGAGAGGCTGATTTCCTGATTAATACACTGCCGCTTACCGGCGAGACACAGAGGCTCTTTAATGCAGCCGTGTTCAATGCCTGCCCGCAGGGCGCTTATTATATCAACATCGGACGCGGTGCGACAACTAATACGGATGACCTCATGGCTGCCCTGAACAGCGGACAGCTGGCCGGAGCCGGCCTTGATGTCTTTGACCCTGAGCCACTGCCGCAGGAGCATCCGCTCTGGGGAATGGAGCAGGTCATTATTACGCCTCACTGTGCCGGCTCGACAGACCGCTATGCCGACCGGATCGTTGAGCTCTTCACTGAGAATGTACAAGCCTACCTGAATAACGGAAAACCGGTACGGAATCTGGTGGACTACAGCCGCCAGTACTAATTCTGACTGATGCTTCTGCTATAACAAAGGGGTATTCCCGGCGGCCTTAGTTTAGCCCGGCCGGGAATACCCCTCTTGTCTGTTTACTATATCGCCGATTATACCCGGAAGCGTGTTACCGACTCCTCCAGCTCGACCAGCCGGCTGCGGAGCTCGCCTATTCCTGCCGCCACCTCGCTGGTTGCCTGCACCTGCTCGTTGGCGGAAGCCGAAGTCTCCTCCACCCCCGCTGCCGACTGCTGGGCGAGTGCCGAGATATGCTGGCTGAACTCATTCATCGTTTCACTGGCACCGGCCATTTGCCGGATATCTCCGCTCATGTTCTCTATTGTTGCAGCCATAACATCCACAGACCCGTTAATCTCAGCGAGCGCGTTTCCGGTCTCTACAATCTGCCGGCCGCCTTCCTCTGTCTTCAGGACACCTTCCCGCAGATGCTCAACCATCTGCCTGGAATCAGCCTGAATCCCCTGCGTGATACTGGTAATCTCCGATACTGTCTGCTGCACATCCTCCGATAGCTTACGCACCTCCTGAGCCACCACTGCGAAGCCGCGTCCGCTGTCTCCGGCTCTGGCAGCCTCAATGGCCGCATTAATCGCCAGCAGATGAGTCTGCTCGGAAATGCCGCGGATGGAGCCGACCAGCCGGAAGATTCCCTCATTCTTGCGGTTCAGTTCCTCTACAGTATCCATCGACTGTGACACTGCTTCGGCAATTTGCTCCATCTGGGCTACTGAGCTTTCCATCAGCGCTCTGCCGCGCTCGCCTTTGGTGCGCACCTGTCCGGAGTGCAGCATCAGCTCATTGCTTTTCCCGGCGAATTCACCGATCAGCTGATTCAGATCCTCCACCGCCTTGGAGGCTTCCACTGCGGATTCCGCCTGGCTTCCTGCCGCATTAGCCAGCTCCTCCATCGTGACTGCAATCTGGCTGCTTCCTTCTTTGGTACCCGAAACCGTGCGCACGAGCTCTTCGCCCTGCTTCGAAATGACCCCTGAGACGTGACGGATCTGGCTGACAATTGCCAGCAGCGTCCGGTTCGTCTCATTAACAGTCTTGGCAAGCCGGCCGATCTCATCCTCATTTGCAATTAACAGGTCCTCTGAGGTCAGATCTCCCTCGGCAATCCGCTGCAGATGGGCGGTTACCGCTTTAATCGGGTTGATCATGGTCTTACGGATAATCATATTAATCAGGCCGATCATTATGAGCACAATCACTACAATAATAATACTAGTGACAAATGAGGTCTTGAAGCTTTCTTCCGAATGGCGGCCTTCCTCTTTAGCATCCTCCTGGCTGTATTTCACCAGCGCCTCCAGATCAATCTGCATCGCATTAAAGGCAGCAATCCCTTTTTGCGAAACCTCAAGCGCCAGTGCCTCATTTCCGGCGTCGCTAAGCTTAATTGCCTGATTATTTATCGTCATGTATTCTTCCCATTTGCTGTTGAGTGCAGACAGCCGTTCCAAGCCCTTGTCACCGTCAAGCGATTCCTCATACTGCTTCATTGTTCCGGCAACCTTGCCGACGAATTCATTCCTTTGTTCTTCCAGCTTGGCCTTCTCTTCACTGTCAGTATTGAGAATATGCTGCATGCTGAGTGCCATAATATGCTCTGTGTCATAGTTGATGCCGTGCACATAGTTAAGCGAAGGTATCGCTTTTTCAACAATATTTGCTGTGTTGTTCTGCATATTGTACATCTGATAGAGGGACGTCCCCCCGATTAGCAGCACCATTACCGCCAAGGCTATGTAGCCTGAAGCAATTTTCGCCCCTACACTTTTCCTTCTGGCTTCCATAGCTCCTTTTAGTTTACCGTTTGCCTGCTGCAGTACAGATTGCATACGCTTCCGATCTTTCCCCACAATTTTGCCCCCTCTGATCTCCCATAAACACTTCCATGTAATTCCAACCGGTTACTTTCATTTTCACAACTGGGCAAAACGAGCCATTACACTCTATATTTCGGCAAGATTTAAGCTAAATTTTAGATAATGCCGTTATTTTCAAATAACACTCCGTTTGCCTGCACACCTCAAAAACCCGGGTTTCACAAGGAGCCCCGGGTCTATTATAACCGCATCAATCCAGATCGTAAATCGAGCCCACCTTCAGGCCGTACAGCTCATTATAGATTTTCTCGGCAAAAGCATCCGTCATCCCGGCAATATAATCAATTACCATATGCTCCCACGTCCAGATCGGCTTCTGCTGCCGCTGATCCTTCTCAAAGCGCTGCAGCCAGTCGCTCGGAATGATGGCCTTAGAGGTCTCAGGATCGTTGAACGCCCCCCACAGCCGGCGGAGAATCCATTCACTGCGTTTTTGCAGGCGCTGCACGCGCAGGTCACGGATCATTGTGACCCAGGCGAAGCTTTTGAGTACACTGACCGTCCGCAGCATATCCTCGTCCTCAGCCCCTTCCTTGATGAACGTAACCTTCTTCCAGTCGCCGTCTGTAATAACCCCCAGGCTGGCTACAAACGTGCTGACCCAATAAGCCTTCACCTCGCGGCGGGTGCGGGAATAGTCGTTCTCGCAGGTCGGCATCTTCTCCATCCAGACCCTGAGGAATTCACTGAGAACCGCTTCTACTTTAATATGAATCGCTTCGGGCTGCCAGCCGCTCCAGAAGGCATCCTCCAGTGTGGTAATCTTCTCCACAATCAGCTGCTGAATGTAAGAGTCATGCATGAAATGCTCATGCACTTCGATCTTGCCCGCCTTAATCCCGTCCTCCAGGTCATGTGCAGAGTAAGCAATGTCATCACACAGGTCCATCAGCTGGGCCTCCAGCGTCTTCTTGCCTTCAGGAACTCCCCATTCCCTGCGGATCTCCGAGATATAATTCCATTCGGACAGATACATCCCCTTCTTCAGCACCGTGCCGGGAAACGGATACTTGTTGATTCCCAGCAGCACGGCATCGGACAGGTTCAGCCCGTCGATATTCTCACGCTTCTCCAGGAACATAATCAGCCGGAAATTATGGGCATTGCCCTCAAAATGCTCATACTGCCGTTTCATATTCCCTTCGATCGTCTGTTTCTGCACCGGGCCGGCGCCTGATTTCAGGACTTCTTCAGCTGTCTTTTTGGCAATGAGCTGCTCCAGGATGTTATCCAGCACCTCTTCCCCTTTATGCCCGAACGGCGGATGTCCGAAATCATGGGCGATTGCCGCACATTCCACTACCTCAGGATCAATGACCAGCCCCGGGTTATCTGCCTGTCCGGTCTCTACTTCAGGATAGGAACGAAGCAGGCTTTTGGCCGCCTCCCTGGCAATCTGCGCTACCTCCAGCGAATGGGTCAGCCGGGTGCGGTAATAATCGCCGGTACCTGCGCCGAACACCTGTGATTTGCCCTGCAGCCGGCGGAAGGTCGGCGAATGAATCAGGCGCGAATAGTCACGCTCATAAGCTGCTCTTGACGTTTCCAGGCGGGTAATCTCCGGATATTGCCTGTGCTCTCTTTTCTCAATTAGTGTCATATCCGCTGCCCCTATCCATGTTCTGTATTTAGTAATTCATTATAAGTCATTTCCGGCAAAACTTTCACTTAAAAAATAGAAAATACGCTTAAAGCCCGCCGTGAATATTTCAGCACCGGGATGGCGCATCATAAGGTCAAAATAGCCCGTTTCACGTATACGGGTCCGGTATGGAGTGAACAGAGAACCCATGAATAGCATCCGCCGAATATCTGCTGTACTGCTTGTCCCGCTTCTGCTGCTGATCAGCTGCTACAGCCCTGCACTTGCCGGGGCCGATATCAAGAACCGCCAGTATCACGAACAGAAGGGCGATATGATCTGGGAAGTGCCGATTAGCCAGAAAGTGATTGCTTTAACCTTCGATGACGGCCCTGATCCGACGGAGACCGCCCAGATTCTCGATGTACTGCAGGAATATAACGCAAAGTGCACCTTTTTTGCTATCGGCAAAAAAATTGCCGCCTATCCTGAAATCGCCGGCCGGGTTATCTCTGAGGGCCATGAGCTGGCCAATCATACCTATAACCACGTGTACTTCAAACGGCCCATCTCGGTCGGACAGGTAATGAAGGAGCTGAAGCAGACCGAAGACGAGATTGTTAAGGTCACAGGCCATCACAGCAGCCTGTTTCGCCCGCCCGGCGGGATGTACGATGAGACACTGGTCAATGTCTCGAACAGGATGGGGCTGAAGCCGGTTCTGTGGTCCTGGCATCAGGATACACGTGACTGGAACCGCCCGGGTGTCTGGAGCATCTCCAGCAAGGTGATCAAAAATGCCCGCAGCGGCGACATCGTACTTTTCCATGACTATGTCCACGGACAATCCCAGACACATGAAGCCCTGCAGATTATTTTACCTGCACTGGAGAAGCAGGGTTACCGCTTTGTTACTGTCTCCGAGCTAATCCGGCTGTCTGACTCCGAGAAGGCTGCAGAGAGCAGGCAGCTTGCTTACTAGAGACCGCCTCAGTCTCCCGCAGGTTCTTTAATTGCGCAGGCTCTCAAAATAAGGTAGGCTTGAACTATCTGTAGACTTAATGAGCGCTGCCGCAGTGCACCTCTAGGAGGCTTTATCCCATGTCCGAGAACACTTCCTATACAACCGAGGAACTTGCCCGGCTGTTGAAGATATCCAAATTAAAGGTATATGATCTGATCAAAAAAGGTGAGCTGCCGTCCTACCGTGTCGGCAAGCAGATGCGGGTGGACCACTCTGATCTGGAAGCCTATAAACAGAATTCCCGCAGCAGCAGTGCTTCCGCTGCCCTGCTCCCGTTGCAGACAGGCATACCGTTTGTTCTGCCGCCGGCTACCTTCTCACCTCCGCTTCATACCAACCAGCCTGCAGCCGGGCCGGTGAAGGCCGCCGTAACGAACATAGTGATTACCGGGCAGGATATGTCCCTTGATATTCTGGCTACTCATCTGGAGCGCAGCCTGCCTGCAGCCCGTCCGCTCCGTTCTTATGCCGGCAGTCTCGACAGCCTGATTGCGATGTATAACGGCGAATCTGATATTGTCAGCACCCATCTGCTGGACGGTGATACAGGGGAGTATAACCTTCCCTATATCCGCAAGCTGCTGGTCGGCTTCTCCTATCTCGTCGTGCACATGCTGACCCGCAGCGCCGGATTCTATGTGCAGCAGGGTAATCCGCGGAACATTTCCGGCTGGCGGGACTTACAGCAGGAAGGCCTGAGGCTGATTAACCGTGAGCGCGGCTCCGGCGTACGTGTACTGCTGGACGAGCAGCTGCGGCTGCACGGAATTTCCGTAGCCGGACTCAGCGGGTATGAGACGGTGGAGAATAGCCATCTGGCGGTTGCCGGCCGCGTAGCCCGTGGTGAAGCCGATGTCGGCATTGGCATTGAAAAAGCCGCCAAGATTATTGACGGCCTGGAATTCATCCCGCTGATTCAGGAACGTTACGACCTCGTGATGCTCAAGAAGCCAGGGAATGAACAGTGGATTAATGCAGTTCTTGATATTTTACGCTCACCGGCCTTCAGGAATGAGCTCAATTCGATTCACAGCTATGATCTGACCGGAACCGGTGAAATTGTCTACGAAACCTGATGCTGACCGCATAAACAAAACTCCGGCCCCGCCTGATTGAACAGGCAGGGCCGGAGTTTTGTTATGATCGGCGGTTAACGAACATCAGCATAAGGGCAGAAATAACAATAATGGAACAGACCCACATCCAGGCAAGGGTCATATTGCCGCCGTCAACGGCCACATAAATCGCTGTTGGAACCGTCTGTGTACGCCCCGGAATATTCCCGGCAACCATAATGGTAGCCCCGAATTCTCCAAGCCCCCGGGCGAACCCGAGCACAAATCCCGCAGCCAGCGCACGGCCGGCTAACGGCAGCGTCACATACCGCAGTACCTGCAGCTCGCTGGCACCCTGCGCACGCGCAGCATCCTCAAGATCCTTATCCACTTCCTCAAAGCCGGCTTTGACTGTCCGGTAGACCAGCGGAAATGCTACCACTACCGCAGCTATTACCGCCGCACCCCATGTAAACAGAATAGTCTGCTCTGTAAGCCGTTCGTACAGCTCGCCGATCCAGCTCCTGCGCCCCAGAATGACCAGAAGCACAAATCCTACTACGGTCGGCGGCAGGACAAGCGGCAGCATCAATACAGTTTCCAGCAGGCTGTAGCCCGGGAATTTCCGGCCTGCCATCAGCTTGGCCACGTAAGAGGCCAGGATAAATACTATAATACTGGTAATTACAGCTATTTTGACTGAAAGCCAGACCGGGGCGAAGAATTCAGTCCAGTTAATCTCCACACGCTTTCACCCCGCTTATCTCTAATCTCAATTAATTGGCCAGTGAAAAGCCGTAGCTTGTGAAAATACTGCCTGCTGCCTTGGTCTGGACATAATTGTAGAACGCCTTGGCTTCTGCCTGATGATCAGATTCCTTTATAATGCCTACAGGGTAATTAATTGCTTTATGGACATGGCCGCCTACGGTAAGAGCGATCTTGACCTTCTTGGAAGTCAGGGCATCCGTCTTGTATACGAAGCCCGCATCCGCATTACCTGTCTCCACATAGGAGAGGACCTGGCGGACATCCTTGGCAAAGACCAGCTTGCTTTGCAGTGTATCCCATACCTTCTTGGCAGTTAATGACTGCTGGGCATACTGGCCGGCAGGTACAGATTCAGGCTGGCCGACAGCTACCTTTTTAAAGGCTTTGTCAGTAAGCTGTGTAATGGTGGTGATTACTGTCTTGGAGTTAGCAGGTACAACCAGTACCAGCTGGTTCTTTAAGAGCTGCTTATTCTCAGAGATAAGCCCCCCGTCGATCAGCGCCGTCATCTGTTTATCACCGGCAGAGAAGAACAGGTCAGCAGGAGCCCCTTGTTCAATTTGCTTTTGCAGCGTACCGGAAGCGCCATAGTTGAATACAAGGTCGATGTCAGGATGAAGCTTCTCGTACTGTACTGCAATCTTGTCCAAGCTATCCTGCAGACTGGCTGCTGCAGATACAATAATTTCTGTCTTTTTGGCTGCCGCCTGCACCTGGTCCACCGATGACACTGAAATACCCGACACGAGTAAAAAAGATAAAACTAGCATAGCCCATTTCTTCAACATAATTTTCCTCCTGCTTATGTATCTATATTTTGGTGCTATTTTAGCATATCTTTTTTCGTTTTACTATATATTTAGTTATGTTTGTTTATGTTTAGTTATATCCAGTGTGTAAAAGAAGATAAAAAAGCCCTTTAGCGGATTGCCGCCCAAAGGACTTTCTGAATTGATATTTAGTTCTTCATCCGCGGATCAAGTACATCCCGCAGGCCGTCCCCCATCAGATTGAAGCCCAGTACAGTCAGCATAATGGACAAGCCGGGAAAAATAACCGTCCACGGCGCCTTCTGAATGAACTGCCTGGAATCCGACAGCATCTTCCCCCACTCCGGCTCCGGAGGCTGTGCACCAAGCCCCAGGAAACCAAGCGCCGCCGCCTCAATAATGGCTGTCGCAATCCCCAAGGTCCCCTGTACGATAATCGGCGTCAGACTGTTCGGCAGAATATGCGTAAGCAGAATCCGTGAGTTCTTCATCCCTATAGCCTTTGCCGCTATGATATACTCCTCCGATTTCAGTGAGAGCACCTTTGCCCGGACCAGCCGGCCATAGGCCGGGATATTGACGATCGCAATCGCATACAGCGCATTCTGCAGCGAAGGCCCGAGGATAGCGACAATCGCAATAGCCAGCAGAATGCCGGGAAAAGCCAGCAGAATGTCAAACAGCCGGGAAATCAGCATATCAACCCATCTGCCGTAAAATCCGGCCAGCACGCCAAGAAAGGTCCCGGCCACAATCGACCCGATCACCGAAAAAAAACCTACCCACAGGGAGATTCGCGCTCCGTACAGTATCCGGGTAAAGATATCCCTTCCCAGATCATCGGTTCCGAACCAGTGCTCGGCAGACGGTGCCTTCAGACGGTTGACCAGCTCCTGCTCCTTATAGCCGTAAGGCGCAATGAATGGTGCCAGCAGTGCGATCAGTACAAAAAAAACAATAATACACAGACCGAGCATCGCTGTCTTATTCTTGCGGAAAGCCCTCCACGCATCGCGCCAGGGTCCGGAAACCTTCTCGCCCTGTACATTCGGGGGTGTTACATTTACGGCTGCTTGTCCCATATGCTATCCCCCCTCACTTATAATTGATGCGCGGATCAACAGCCGCATAGAGCAGATCCACAAGCAGATTAATCATTACAAAAATGAATGCAATAATCAGAATTCCGGTCTGAATGACCGGATAATCACGTGAGCTGATCGCTTCAAATATATATCTTCCCACGCCCGGCCAGGCAAAGATCGTCTCGGTCAGTACCGCACCGCCAAGCAGGGCACCGGTCTGCAGCCCAATCACCGTCAGCACAGGAATTAGAGCATTTTTCAGCGCATGCTTGTAGACGACAAAAAACTGTGACATGCCTTTGGCTTTGGCCGTACGGATATAGTCGGAGTTCATAACCTCAAGCATACTGGAACGGGTCATCCGGGCGATTATGGCCATCGGAATTGTACCGAGCGCTATACTTGGCAGAATTAAGTGCTTAATAACCGTCCACAGCTGGCCCCACTGCCCTGCAATAATGGTATCAAGAACATACAGATTGGTGATGCTCTCCACCGGATTACGCTGATCCATCCTTCCTATGGAAGGCAGCCAGTGCAGCTTCAGCGCAAACAACAGCTGTTCCATCAGCCCCAGCCAGAAAATCGGCATGGATACCCCTATGAGTGCAATGATCATCGCAGTATAGTCGAACCAGGAGTTTTGCCGCCAGGCGCTCAGAATTCCCGCATTGACGCCTACAAGGGTCGCAAACAGCATACTGGCAGCCGTAAGTTCCAGAGTTGCCGCCAGATAAGGCATTATTTCCTTGGCAATGGGTGTTTTGGTACGGATGGAGGTGCCTAAATCGCCTTGCAGCAAATCCCCCATATAATTGAAATACTGCTGCAGCCAGGGCTTATCCAGACCGAGCTGCTCCCGCAGCGCCTGCTTGGACTGTTCCGTTGCTTTCTGTCCGAGGATCGTCTCAGCCGGGTCCCCCGGAATGGCATGAATGATCGAAAAGACGATGATGGTCATTCCGATCAGTACAGGAATCAGAACCATAACACGTTTTAATAGGTAGGAGTTCAAATCGGCTCACCTTCCGGATATCCCAGAATCACTTGCCGCAGCGGCAGCCGCGGCGGCAAGGACATGCTGTCGGATCATACTATTCGAAGTAAATTTCGCTGTAATATTCCGTACCTGTCGGACCTGGAACATAGCCTTTCAGATTAGACTTGGCAGCCAGCAGCGGGGTAGTGTGCACGAGCGGAATCCAAGGCGCATCCGCTTTAATGATTCCCTGGGCCTGCTTATACAGATCTGAGCGCTTCGTCTGATCTGTTTCTTTCTGCGCATTTACCAGAATGGTATGAAGCTCTTCATTTACATAGAAGGAACGGTTATTGCCCGGGATCGCATCTTTATCAAGCAGCGTATACAGAAAGTTATCAGGGTCACCGTTGTCACCGGTCCAGCCGAGCATATAGATATCATCCTTTTCTCCGGCCTTGGTGTCATCGAGATAGGTCGCCCATTCGGGGGATTGAATGACGGTGTTCACACCGATTTTTTCCCAATCGGCCTGAATAGCCTCGGCTACCTTTTTGCCGTCCGGCATGTAAGGGCGGGATACCGGCATAGCATAGAGGGTTACTGTATCCGGCAGACCGTCAGGATAACCGGCTTCAGCCAGCAGCGCCTTCGCTTTGTCCAGATCGTATTCATAATCCTGCACGGCATCATTATAGCCCCACAGTGACGGAGGCATCGGGTTCACTGCAGCCGTAGCCTGACCCGAGAAGAAAGCATCGATGATAGCCTGTTTGTTCACAGCATGGTTCAGCGCTTGTCTTACTTTTACATTGTCAAACGGTTTCTTGTTAAAGTTGAAGCCCAGGTAGGCAACATTGAACGGCGGACGCTCAATCTTCTGCAGATCGGTATTTCCTTCAAGCGTCGACAAATCGTCCGGACTCAGATCTTCCATCAGGTCGATTTCACCGTTCTGCAGGGCATTGAAGCGTGCCGAATTGTCCGGAATCGAGCGGACGATGACTTTGTTCAACTTAGGAAGTCCTTCTTTCCAGTACCCGGTGTTTTTGTCCAGAGTGATGGAATCATTGTGCTTCCACTCCGTGAAAACAAACGGGCCGGTGCCTACAGGCTCATTCTTGAAATTTTCCTTTTTGTCCTTAATGGCCGCAGGGCTGGCAATACCGAAGGAAGTCATTGCAATATTCTGCAGGAACGGAGCCTGCGGCTGGTTAAGGGTAAATTGTACGGTCGCAGCATCTACAGCCTTCACTTCTTTGATGACACGGCTGCCGTCAGGACCGAACATCGAATCGTAATAGTCAAAGGAGTCGCCTTCAAATTTGAATTCACTTGCCGGATCGCTCCAGCGGGTGAAGTTGAACACAACCGCTTCGGCATCAAAATCTGTTCCGTCATGGAATTTCACACCCGGATGCAGCTTAAAGGTATAGGAAAGACCGTCCTCCGATACTTTCCAGCTGTCGGCGAGCGACGCCTGTACTTCCGAGGTTCCCGGCTTGTATTCCAGCAGGGAGTCAAAAACCTGATGGGCAATCTTCAGCGATTCACCGTCGGTTACAATCGCCGGGTCCAGCGAGGCAGAATCGCCGCCGCGCCCCAAAATCAGGGTATCCTGTGCGGATGCCGCCGCATCGGGAGAGCTTTCAGGCGCAGCCGTTGCCGCCGCATTTGAACCTGATGTTGCTTCTGTGGCCGCATTGTTGTTATTGCCTCCGCAGCCGCTTAATGTCAAAACCGCCCCCAGAGTTACTGCAAGTGCAAGACTACTCCATTTTTTCATCTCTAGAAAAGCTC
Source organism: Paenibacillus camerounensis (assembly GCF_000723885.1). Taxonomy (GTDB): domain Bacteria; phylum Bacillota; class Bacilli; order Paenibacillales; family Paenibacillaceae; genus Paenibacillus_AQ; species Paenibacillus_AQ camerounensis. Next base: position 39,331 of record NZ_CCDG010000016.1, on the reverse strand, counting down.
CCTTCTTTTCTTTGAATGTTGTAAAGCATTTATATGGAGCTGCGCATTAGCGCGGCCATATACCAGGCGCACTTCCTTCACTCACGGCTGTCAGCCGCCGGGTCTCTAGGCAAACCGGATTCCAGCCTCTCTATCGTACAGATGGCAGGCTGTCAGATGTCCGGCTCCGCTCTCCAGCAGCGGCGGCCTTACATTCCGGCATACATCCATCACGCGGGGACAACGGGTATTAAAGGCACAGCCGGCCGGCGCATTTGCCGGACTCGGCACTTCGCCCTGCAGAATGATCCGTTCTTTGCGGAAATCAGGATCCGGCTCAGGCACAGCTGACAGCAGCGCCTGCGTATAGGGATGCTGCGGCTCGTCATACAGTCTGTGCTTGCCGCTCACTTCAACAATCCGGCCCAGATACATCACGGCAACGCGGTCGCAGATGTGCTTCACTACACTGAGATCATGAGCAATAAATATGTAGGTCAATCCGAACTCCCGCTGCAGATCCTGCATCAGGTTAATCACCTGGGACTGGATAGATACATCCAGCGCGGATACCGGCTCATCGGCGATAATCAGCTTAGGCTGCAGCGCCAGCGCTCTGGCAATACCAATCCGCTGGCGCTGGCCGCCGGAGAATTGATGCGGATAGCGCTGCAGATGAGCTTTGGCCAGGCCGACTACGTCTGCCAGCCGCTCCACCGCCGCCTTCCGCTGCATGGAATTGCCTGCTCCGTGCACAATGAGCGGCTCCTCCAGAATGCGCTGCACGGTGTGGCGCGGATCCAGCGACGAGAAGGGGTCCTGGAATACAAATTGCATGTCACGGCGGCGTCTGCGCATCTCTTCCATGGACAGCTTCGTAATGTCCTGCCCCTCGAAGCTGATTTCACCCGCAGTCGGCTCTATCAGCCGCAGCAGGGAACGTCCGGTGGTGGATTTACCGCACCCGCTCTCCCCGACCAGACCGAAGGTTTCGCCTTTTCTTACCGAAAAGGATATATCATCCACAGCCTTGACGAAGCCCTGGGCTTTATTGAAGAATCCTTTGCGGATCGGATAATACTTTTTGAGCCCTTTGACCTCAAGCAGCGTTTCACTCATACAACGGCCTCCTCCCGCCGGGTTTCATGCAGCCAGCATCTGCAGCTATGCTGATTCTCCTGCAGTGTAAGCTGCGGCAGCGCCTCACGGCAGACATCCATCACATTGCCGCAGCGCGGTGCGAACCGGCAGCCCTGCATGTCCTTGCTGAGGATCGGTACGCTGCCCGGGATAGAATGCAGCCGCTCCCGCGTCTCATTCATCCGGGGTACAGATTCTATCAAACCGCGTGTGTACGGATGCAGCGGATTCTTAAAAATATCCTGTACGCTGCCCTCCTCCACTACCTTCCCTGCATACATCACCACAACCCGGTGGCACATTTCCGCCACCACACCAAGATCATGGGTGATCAGCATTACAGCCGTTCCCTGCTCTTCGTTCAGCCGCCGGAGCAGATCAAGAATCTGGGCCTGAATTGTCACGTCGAGTGCCGTGGTCGGCTCATCCGCTATCAGCAGCTCGGGATTGCAGGAGATGGACATCGCAATCATGACCCGCTGGCGCATCCCTCCCGAAAGCTGGTGCGGATATTCATCAACTACCGCCTCAGGGCGGGGGATTCCAACCTTGCGGAGCATCCCTACCGCATGCTCTCTAGCGTCTTTTTTGGACAATCCGAGGTGAAGCCTTACCGTTTCCATAATCTGCTGTCCCACTGTGAACAGCGGATTGAGCGAGGTCATAGGCTCCTGAAAAATCATTGCTACAGAATCTCCGCGGATTCGGCGCATTTCTTTTTCCTTGAGCGGTACAATGTCCCGGCCTTTGAACAGTATGCGGCCGCCCACAATTTTGCCCGGCGGATCGGGAACCAGCTTCAGGATGGATAACGAGGTCACGCTTTTGCCGCAGCCGGATTCACCGACCACACCGAGCACTTCTCCAGGAAGAATGAACAGATCAACACCGTCAACGGCGGGAATCTCTCCGCGCTCGGTAAAAAAACGGGTGTGCAAACCCTCAATTGTCAGAATCGGCTGAATCATGCTGAACCCTCTCTTCTGCTAAAAATTGAACAAAGGTCAAATGCGGGAAAGGTATAATATGTTAGATATAATAACCTAAACATATCATAATGGAGTTATTTTTAAGGGTTAAATCAACATTACTGTTATTTAATGTATAACTTACTATATTAACTCACGCTAGACAAGATAAATTTGTAAAATTAACTAACCTTATCAATTTAGACGGTTTAAAGCCGGAAGAACAGGAATAGCTCCTGCATCATCCTAAATCATTTATACAGCATCAGCCATTTCTCAATGTGCTGCCTTAACACATCCCTGTAATAAAACGGCTCCAGAATCTCCGCCTCCTCCTCGAATTTCATCAGCCAGCGGACAAAAGCGATATCCTGTCCGACCGCCACCTTGAAATCCAGACAAGAGCTTTGCCTGTCCACCTTGCTGGGCCTTACCAGCAGGTCTTCATATTTAATCCGCTCCATCATCCGCTTTGAGAAACGGACCCTGAACTCAATCTGCACACTGTCCTGATCAAGGCTCCATTTTTGCGACATAAAGGACTGCAGATCAAAGCGTTCCTTGGAAAACCAGTTGTCCAGCACAGTCACCTTGGAGAAGCCGTTAATGTGAAAAGCGCGGATTCTCCCGAACCGCTGGCAGGCACCGATCAGGTACATCCGGTTCTCAAGCGGAACAATGCAGTAAGGATCAATCTGTATGCCCAGCTCCTCACAGCTGTTCTCATAGTAATCCGCCAGCAGGCTCCGCTGCTTCATCACGGCAGACAGTATCTCCGTCAGAAAAGCTGGCTGCTCCGGCTGCGCCTTACTCCAGTCCGTCCCGGACTGCCTGGGTTCCTTCTTTACACTTTCCATTGTTTCTTCTCTTTCCGCATTTCGCTTATATTGTGAAGCCATTATTTTTTCATAGGCGGTTTCGAATTCAGTCGGCAGCAAAGGCCTAATGTGCTCCATAACTTTACGCAGCTGTGAAAAGGCCGCCGCCTCATCATCAGTCAGATCCAAAGGGTACAATGCAAAATTACCGATAAAAGCATATCCCTTCCCATGTCCCAGGTGGGTGATCGGAATATGCATGGCGCTCAGCGCATCCATATCCCGATATATCGTTCTTTCGCTGTTGCCGCAGCGTTCTGCCAGCTCACGCGCCAGAATCCCAGGTTTTGCCTGAACTAACGTGATGATGCGCATCAGCCGGATCAATCGGTCTGTCATTTTTCAGTTCCCCTTGATATATGGTAAAATAGACCCATTATTTTATATAAATTAGTTATATTTATCCATGAATGAGAATCTAATAACCGAGTCACAAAAAGATAATAGAACTATTTTACTACATTACCACATTTATATATTACATAATCTGTGAAGCGTCCTTTGATCGGCAGGTTATTCATTATGTATGTTTTGCAGCTTTTCCGGCTGACAGCTTTGTGTTTCTTCCTTTATCCCCGTTAATGCCATCAGCAGTCCGCTATGCTTCAAGCTGCTTATACAGCACTTCTGCTTCCTTCACAAGCTGCATATCACCTGAGCGTGCCGCCAGCAGCAACAGCTTATCCGCCTGTCTGCGCAGCTTATCCGCCAGCATCGGGTCAGTACTGCGGTTACGGTGCAACGACGCCTCCTCCAGCACCTTTATCATCTTCAGCAGCTCCAGATGCTTTTCAACATGGAAGTTCCCTCCAATGGCGAGTACATCGGTATGATGCGAATATTCAAGTCCCAGCTTTTGCAGCGGCAGCTCCTTGATCCGCTCCACCGGCGGCTGCTTGTACTGCCATTGCAGCCAGAGCGCCTCGTGAATTCCGGCAGGCATGCCTTCAGTTGTGAACTCCAGGCAGATGAACTTGCTGGCGCCGGAGTGGATTTTGCCCAGCCTGAGAAGCAGGGATCTTCCTTCACCGGCTTCGGCGGTGCAGCCGTAAGCTTTTATAAATGTGAAATGGGACTCCAGCCAGATGCGCAGCTCAATCTCCCGTGCTACGACCTTACGGCTTTTTTTACGGGCCTCGTCCCCCTGGGACATGCCTTTCCACTCCACAAGCAGTATTAAATTCCGGGAAACCCCGGCAAAAATCCGGCTTCTGCTCCATGTAAATATGGGCTGGATACTAGCTTGCATATTTCCACCTCTTTCTTTTTTTGGTTCTTCTATTAATGTACCAATAATGGCGGACAACTCCTTGTCATGGAATATACGTTCGCGTCTATATTATCGACAAAAAAAGAGCCACTCTACTAAAAAGCAGATTGCCTCTTTACGAAAAAATGTCCTTTTGTCTAAATATGGCGAAATACCCACTTCTCCTTCACCGGTTGTTCCTGTAACTACGCATGCCCTCATTTCTGAAAAAAAACCCCAACGACCATTTTGCACATAATAATGAAAAAAGAACAAACAATGCCGCCCAGAAGAATGCCGGTAAAAAGGTTAGCCCGGCCAGATTCGCCGCATCCCCGGCCCCGGAAGGAGACAGCAGCGAAGCGGAGAACAGGAACAGCGTCCCCATCACAGACTCTTCCAGTGTCAGAAAGGCCAAAAACAGATAATAGTACCGGCTCGCCTTAGGCCACAGATACAATAGTGCCAGATTAAGGGCAATAAACCCGCCCAGCCAGAGCATGCCGAAGCCGCCCCTGACATACAGAACCAGCATAATCAGCGATACCAGCGAGGATAACAGCAGACCCCAGCGCTCGCGCCCTTTGGCATACAGATAAAACAGCAGCAGGGCGAACAGCGAAGCCAGCGGATACCCCGAGAGCGATACCAGCACCGGCCTCCAGCCTGCTTCGACCGCCGAATAGGTCACGCCGCTATGGTCTGCGTACAGCTCAATCCTCAGCACATTTCCCGAGAGCAGCAGTGTAACCAGCGCATGCCCGAATTCATGGAACATGGTATCCAGATTGCGGAAAACCGATGAGAATGGAATCAGACGTGTTAAAAGCGCAGAGCCTGCGAGAAACAGCAGCGTTTTCAGCCATTTATTCATACCTTCAGCCCCTTCCCGTTCACAGTATACGTCAATTTTCCGCTGCAGGGAAAGCCAAAATGAAACCAGACCACTCAAATTACGGTATTACCTTTGGTTACGGCCATCAGCGGGAGGGTAAACATCCTTAAACCGCAAAAACCCGCTAAAATAGCACATTGTTTGCTCCACAGGACGCCAAATGCAGCCAGGCTTCGATCAAATGTGCCTATACTTACCTCTCTATGCTAAACTATTAGCTGTACGAACCTTTTTCAGGTGGTGAATGATATGATCAGCAAAAAAAGCCTTACCCGGAACTGGAAGAAGCTGTCGCTATCGGCTCTGCTGCTGCTCGGTATTTCCGTCTGTCTGCCGGCCCCGGCAGCAAAAGCCAATTATTTCAGTGATTTATATAATGGATTGCAGAACTTTTCAGAGCTGCCCGGCGAAGTGAACAGGCTGCAGCAGAACTATCAGCAGACGGTTGAAGAGCTTCAGCAGACGAAGGATCAGCTTGGGCAGACCGTTGATGCACTGGGGGAGACGCAGAACCAGTTGGGCCAGACCCTGGAGCAGATGGAGACGTACCGGACCCAGAATGAAGCGCTGCAGGAACAGAACCGCCAGCTCAGCCTCGTAGTGGATGAACTTAAAAATGACCGGACACAGCGTGAACATTATTTTAACCGGATTAAAGTTACTGTCATTACGGGGATTGCCCTTATTCTGGGCTATTTCGTAATCATCCGGCTGCTGCGCTTCACGATGCGCCACCGGTCCAGAAAAGGCGATAATCTGCGCGACCGGCTGCGGTGAACTATGATGGCAATGTTGTAAGAGGAAGGAGTGCGTGCGATGAACATAGACATCCAAGATGAAGGCGACAGCGGCAGCGGACAAGCCGTTGCTTTTACGGTCGGTGACAATGAACAGGTCCATGTCCTGCATCCCCAGCAGATTATCGCTTATCAAGGCCCCTCTTCAGGGCGTGCGGACCGGCTGATGGATGTCAAGGGAATGTACCGCAAGCGCAAGCTGATCCGTTCGGATCTGTCCGGGCCCTGCAGGTTCGTTGCGGCCCTGCCGCCGGGATACCGGGTCAAAACGCTGCAGCTTGACGGCAAAAGTGATCTGCTCTATGACTTCAGGCATCTGTTCTTTTACAGTGACGGAATTACGATGCAGACCCGCGTGCTGAGCATGAAGAATATGCTGGTGACCCGTGATGTAGTGAAGGTGAAATTTGCCGGCCGCGGCAGTATCGGCATTCTGACTGAAGGAACGGTCTGCCAGGCTGAGCTTCACCCTACAGATCCGCTGTATGTGGATGCGGGCAGTATCGTTGCTTATCCGGAGAATGCCAGGCTTGAGCTGACCGTCTACGGCAACCATCTGGCCAGCCAGCATATGAGCTACCACTGGAAAATGACCGGCCACGGGCCGGTGCTGTTCCAGGCCGGGCGCCAGAGCCGCCGTTTTGAACGTGACAATGACGAGGACGGCATCATCAAGCGCTTTTTGCGTGAAGCGCTGCCGTTCGGCGGCGTATTTATTAAATAGCTGATGTCGTTCAGCTTCTATCAATAACAAGGCCCGTGCGGTAACCGCACGGGCCTTGTTATGTGCTCCAGCCTGCACATGGGCAAGCTGCAGCAATCCTCTATTAAATATTGATATTAAGCAAGGTAGGCATTCAGCATCCAGGCATTCTTCTCTACACTGGTTCTGATTCCAATCAGAAGATCGGCTGTCGGCTGGTCGCTAAGCTCCTCGGCTGCGGAAATGGCATTCTTAAGCTCTTCCGATACCAGTGCAAAGTCTTTAATAAGCTGGGCAACCATTTCTTTGGCACTCTCACCGCCGGCTGCTTCCTTCAGTTCGGAGAGGGCCAGATACTGGATCATCGAGGAGGCCGGCTTACCGCCGACAGCGAGCAGACGTTCAGCCAAATCATCCACATATGTGGCAGCCTCAGTGTAGAGCTCTTCAAACTTGGCATGCAGGGTGAAAAATTGTGCTCCGCTCACATACCAGTGATAGTGGTGAAGCTTCACTCCGAGCAGAGTCCAGTTCGCGGTCTGGCGGTTCAATGCGGCGTGCAGTTCTGTCTGATTGTTGACTTGGGTACTCATTCTAAACAGCCTCCTATAGTTTAATTATTTGTTATTGTATTTAGACTCGTTCTAAATCTATATACAATATAACACAAAGATATACTGTTTTGCAAGGTGCAATAGGTTTTTGCTGCTGCAAATTCTAGCATACCTGTTATGAGAAGCCTGTTATTTGTGTCACAATCATCAGGCTGGTCCGATATTGACATAAATCACTTGACGGCGGCATATAAGGTTACACAAATTATGCAGCTGAGCCGCCCTCCAGCACCGCAGAAACGTCAAAAAACCCGGCCGGACGCGGCAGGGTTCCCTTCACAGGAGCGCAGCAACACCATCCTGTGTCTTATTCTCTTGAGTATACCTGAAGCTCCTGAATGGACCAGTAATTCCCCCCTGATCCTGTCTGCAGGATTTTGATATACCGCGTCTTCAGCTGCGGGAAGCTGATCCGGGTCATGCCAAGCTGCCCCTTTCCGCTAACCACACGCTTCCAGTTCTGTGCATCATCCGAGACATACAGCTCATAACTGCGCGGATAATCGTAGGAGGATAAGGTGTAATCCAGCTCTACTACCTCCACCATATGTGCTTTGCCGAGATCAATCTGAAAATATTCCCCTGAAGCCTGATGCTTACCGGTATCCCAGCGTGTACGCCGGTCTCCGTCAATGGCTCCTCCCGGGTTCGAAATACTGGTACTGACATTGGACGATACCTTCCACTGCGAACGGTCCAGCGGAACGAGGCCTGTTGCCGTAATCTGCACTTCATCCGACAGAAGGCGCGAGCCGGTAACTCTGACTGCATACGTATAAAGCGTTCCCTCCTGCAGCTTGCTGTCCGTAAATTCTGTGCTCTTCACATCCGCTTTAATCACCTTAAGCTCCCCGCCGGAGCCTTCGGCCCGGAGCACTTCATAGCTTGCTCCGGGAGCCTCCAGCCAGCTCAGCTTCATGGACAGCCCCTTAACTGCGGCTGCCTTGAAGCCTTGCGGTGCCGCATCGGCTACCTCGGAAGAGGGCTCCAGTATATACTGGACCGCCTCTCCCGGTGCGAGTGTCTCAGTGAATTCAAGCTCAGGCGCTGCATTTTTTCCGGCTACATAACTGCGCGCTGTCTCATAGGTATCCCCGCTGCCGAAGCGTTCACCCTCGTAGACTGTTTTTTCAGGCATAGTGACTTTTACTGTCACAGTCTGCTCCGTCTCTTCAAAGTTAACGAAGTTCACCAGCACCTTATTGGATGTAGCTCCGCTGCCGGCCAGCGGCTCAATCGCAGACGTATCTACAGCCCGGACGTAGACCAGCTTATCGGCCAGCTCATCCTTGTTGGAAATCTGATAGGGTAGCGGTGCACCATGCGTCGCATATGCAAGACTGAGCCTGCGCATGATGCTGACCCGCGAATCCTCATTCTCTTTGGTGTAGTAAATTTCCGTCTTGGCCGGATCATGCTCTTCCAGATTGAAGCCGTACTTGAACAGGCTGAAATTTTTGAAAAAGGCGGCATGCTGCACAAACATATCCGCATAGCCGATATGGGCGCGCATGATCCGGTCAAATACCGCTGCTGTCTGCTCGGAGGCGCCGTACTGGTGAGCATCGGTATGCGAATCCGAGGTTCCGAATTCAGTGGTCAGCATTTTTTTGCTTAATCCGTCTGCTGCACCGCCGAAGGTTTTGAGATTCTCAGTGAAGCTGCCTCCGTTGCTGAAAATATAGGATTCCCCGTAGGAGTGCCCATTGGTGAGATCCGTTACCTCCTCCAGCTCATTCCGCTGCGCAGGATCACGCTCCCAGCCGTCGGGATCGCCGCACTGCTTAAGCGTCCCTTTCTGATTGCCGCAGGAATCCAGGCTGTACTCCGGCCAGTAGGCCCATCCGGGTGCTACAGTCTGCAGGTGAGGGGCAATCGTCTTACCCTTCGTGTTCAGCCAGTCTGCAATAGCCAGGTTAACCTCCTTGGAACGGTTAAACAGCCCGGGCTCGTTATCCACCTCGTAGTATTGGAAGTACGGGCTGTACTGCTCGAAATAATCCGTCAGCTTCTTCTCGGCATCCGCCGGCAGTGAGCCGTCGGCATTCAGCTTAATATCTCCGGTATACAGGTACAGGGCAACCGACTGCATGTTGTAATCCTGAAGCACCTTGTAATAATCCTTCATATTGGAGCAGGAACGGCCAACGTCACTGGCACAGCTGGTACGCATAATGTTGCCGCTGTACGCCACGCCGAGCCATTTCATGATATAAGGCAGATGACTTACGGCACCTTCATCAAAATAAAACTGTTTATTGTTGACCATTGTGCCGGTCAGTGTGTAACTGCCGTGAATCGGCTCCTGGATCGGGGCATTCAGTGATTCCAGGCTAAGGGTATCCCAAGTCCACCAGTTGTATTTATCCTCCATACTGGATGAGTAGATCCCGCGTGCCGCCTGCAGCTTCAGCACGTTGCTTCCTGTTACCAGCTGCTCCTTTGGAATATAGAGCTCATAGGATTTGCGGAAGCTGTATTTGCTGTCGGTGCCGGCTACACCCGCAATCTGAATGATACCCGATAACTGGCGGTTGGAGAAAACGCTCATTTGCGGGACCGATTTGTAGGCATCGATGATGCTTACGCGAAATAAGACCCCGTTCTCCGGGATCTTATTCAGATTATAGGTAATACTCAGTTCAGGATTGGTATCCCCTCTCAGTCCCGAAGGCACGCTCTGGAGATTCGAGGGCGTCTTGGCAGAGGAGGCAGAAACAGTGTAAGCGGCTTTGGCGCCCGCTGAACCGGCTGCCGCAAACTCCGCAGACGAGCCGTCCTGCTTGCCCAGCTGCCAAAGTACAGAACCATCCGGCAATTCCGGGCCTGCATCACTGGCTGATGACAGCTTGGTCATGTCTACTTCTGTCTCGCCCTGCTTCGTGCCGTCCTCTCCGAAGACAGAAACGGATACTAGAAACAAGATGGCTAAAGCTGCGAATTTGAGCAGTAGATGAAGAGGTTTAATGGTTTTTTTCTTCTTATTTCTGGTCCTCATTCCCTTGTCCTCGCTTTCTTCCGGGGTTAGATTACTTCGGAGGAGTTAATGCGCTCTGGGGAATTACCCCCTGCTTCTGGCTGGCGCTCTTCCATTGCAAACCGATGCTTGCATTACCATGATCCTCATAATACTCAACCTTGATATCATAAGGGGTTCCGGCAGTCAGCAGAATACTTCCCTCCCGGCTGGTACCGCTCTGCTTCTTCCAGCTGTCGATAATCAGCCTTCCTCCGATCCAGACGCGCACTCCGTCATCCGAGGAGGAGATAAAGGTGTATTTTTCACTGTACAAAGGTTTGATGGTTCCGGTCCAGCGGACGGAGAAAAGCTCCTTATTGATTCCGACTGCCGGCGAATTCTGATGCCAGTTGAAATCAATCCTGCTGTCATTGCGGATGAGATCGGCACCTCCGGATAAGTCGGTATTATTGAAATACTGCGCTCTTAATCCTTTGGGCTGCTTGGCTGCCAGTGTTTTCACCTTGCTGGCCAGATCAACGATATAATCATCCCGGGAAACAATGTATTTATTGCTCATAAAGCTGGTGATTTTCTGATTATTATTGTTCTCCGTCAGCATTTTCCCCCATGTCATCGTATATACCCATTTACTTTGAGTTTGAGACAATGTTACAGGGTCTGGAAGCTCTCCGCTCTCCCCGATTCCAATCGGCTTCCCTTCCGCCAGCTTCAGCAGCTTATCATAGTAGGATTGTTTGAAATCGTCGTTATAAATGTCTGCGGCCAGAACATCTACTTTATCTATGCCGGGAAAATAAGGTTCATAAGCGTCTGAAGCGTCATTTGGCGCGTTAGGATTCCATACCCACAGTAAATTGTTCAGCCCGTGAGTAACGGCCAGCCGCTGGTACATAATGTCCCAGAGTTCGGCAAAATTGTCCTTTTCCCCCCACCAGAACCAGCCCCCGTTCATCTCATGGTAAGGCCGCCACAGCACCGGAACTCCGGCCTCCTGCAGCTGTTTCAGGTAGACAGCAATTTCGTCGATATCGGCAATCAGCTTCTTATATTGCTCCGTGCCTGGAGTTACATAGGGATTGAATTTCTCCTGGCTAAGGGTCATGTGTACATTTTTCCATTCATCGGTAGTTCCGGGCAGGTTCTGATGGAAGGTCATGGCTACAATGCCTCCGCCTTCATGCCATCGGATTGCACTGTCCGTAACCCACTGCCGCTGCTGGGCAATAAGGGATTTCGGCTGATTACCGATTGCTCCAAGCTCGTAGCCATGCAGCACAGCAGATTGTCCGCTGATCTTCTTCAGCTTCTCATTGAATTCATCCGGGCTCTCCAGATAGTCATGCTGCCCGGAGATCATTCCGTTGCCGCTAAGACCCGTGAGATAGCTCAGCAGCTCCTCCGCTTCACGGGAGGCAGCTGGATGAATTGGAGTGATTTCCGCTGCCGGGGCTACCGGGGTATGGACAACCGGAAGACTGCGCACCTCGGACCAGGGCAGCAAAGAAAGGACAAAGATAATAGGCAGAATAGTAGTATACAGCCGGTACTTGCGGTAAGTGTTCAATGTTATCTCCTTTCTCCAGCCGCATAGCCGCACAGGTGCTCCAAATGTCTCCCTTGGACAGGAGATTCTTAGGCAGCATCCGGATGAGGACTATAGCTTAGTAGCCCTGCCGGTAAGCAGGGCCCTTAAGATGGACTTTGAGGATTTAGTATTGTAACGGCTTTACCAGCATCAGTGACGGCGGTGAATTCAGTTGAACACGCTCTGTTGCCTGATCAGGAAGCGGAAGGCAGGAACAAGGCACTGGCAGGAACAGCCGTTTTGATTTGGCTGGTACTTTCCCACATCAGCTTAGCCTTTGCATCCCCCTGGTTCTCGTAATATTCCACTTTAATATCATATAATTGCCCGGCTTGCAGGCTGATGCTTCCTACGCGTTCGGTTCCGCTCTGCTTCACCCAGCTGTCGATGATCAGATTGCCGTCGATCCAGACACGGATACCGTCATCTGATGTGGTGTAAATATTGTAGGTTTCACTGTACAGCGGCTTAATCTGACCGCTCCAGCGTACGGAGAAGAAATCAATGCCGATTGCTTCATCCGGTGTACCCTGACGCCAGTTGAAGTCCAGTACAGCATCAGTTCTCACCAGTGCAGGAGTACCACTCAGCTGAACATTATTGAAATATTCCGCATGCAGCCCGTTATCTGCCGGTGCTGCTGTTGGGGTCGGCGTTGGTGCCGCTGTTGGGGTCGGCGTTGGCGCTGCTGTTGGTGTTGGCGTCGGTGCTGCTGTTGGTGTCGGCGTTGGTGCCGCTGTTGGTGTTGGCGTCGGTGCTACTGTTGGTGTTGGCGTCGGTGCTGCTGTTGGTGCTGGCGTCTGACCTTCTGACACATTCTTTACAAACAAAGCGCTCGCAGGGACAACAACCTTCGGCTGGCTCGGGCTCTGCCACATCATGCGGACACTTGCATCTCCGGCATTCTCGTAATACTCTACTTTGATGTCATACAATTGCCCTGCCTGCAGCGCGATGCTTCCCGTACGCTCGGTACCGCTCTGCTTTACCCAGCTGTCAATGATTGATGTGCCGTTGACCCAGACACGGATTCCGTCATCTGAATTTGTAAAAAACTGATAAGTTTCACTATAGGCCGGCTTGATCTGACCGCTCCAGCGGATCGAAAATCCGTCAACCGGGAGTACAGGATCAGGTGCCCCCTGCCGCCAGCTGAAGTTGAGCTGATCATCATTGCGTACAAGCACCGGAGTGCCGCTCAGCGTCATATTCTTAAAATATTCGCCGCTCAGCCCGTTAACTGCGGGCTCCTGCAGGACAGAATCCGGAGCCAGGCCCGGCTTGGCAGCCTGTACCGGTGCTGCGGTCGGTACTGGCGTTGGCACTGGTGTCGGTGCCGGTGTTGCGGTCGGTACTGGCGTTGGCACTGGTGTCGGTGCCGGTGTTGCGGTCGGTACTGGCGTTGCTGCCGCTGCCTGATTTGCAGCTGTATTCTTCACAAATAATGCACTTTCAGGAACAACAGCCTTCGGCTGGCTTGGGCTCTGCCACATCAGGCGGGCGCTGGCGTCACCGGCATTCTCATAATACTCGACTTTAATATCGTACAGTTGTCCTGCCTGCAGGGTGATGCTTCCAGTACGCTCGGTACCGCTCTGCTTCATCCAGCTGTCAATTACTGATGTACCGTTAATCCAGACACGGATACCATCATCGGAATTCGTAAAGATCTGATAGGTTTCACTGTAAGCCGGCTTGATTAGACCGCTCCAGCGGATCGAAAATCCGTCAACCGGGAGTACAGGATCAGGAGCCCCCTGCCGCCAGCTGAAGTTCAGCTGTGCGTCATTGCGTACAAGTGCCGGTGTCCCGGACAACGTCATGTTCTTAAAATATTCGCCGGTAAGCCCGTTAACAGCCGGCTCCTGAAGAGCAGGAGCCGATACCGGTGTTGCTATTGGCTTTGCTACCGCAGTTGGCGTCGGTACTGGCGTTGGTGTTGCTGTTGGAGCAGGTGTCGGTGTCGCTGTTGGTTTAACTGTCGGCGTTGCGGTCGGTGCCGGTGCAATCCATGCCTTATACTCTTCACGGCCCAGGGTATAGCTGTCGTTCATGAAGTTCTTGATGGTATCTGTACTGTTATTTTCATACAGCATTTTTCCCCAGTTCATCATGAAAGCATATTTTTGCTGGGACAGCTTCAGCTTTGCTATGCTTGGCATCTCACCATTTTCGCCGATACCGATCGGTTTACCTGCGGCAAGACTGAGCAGACTGTCATAGTATTTATTCAAAAAGTCATTATTATATATATCTACTGCGAGCACATCCACTTTGTCTGCCCCCGGATAGGTGAGCTCATACGGATCGGAGTTGGAGTTAGGAGCATTCGGATTCCATACCCACAGTAAATTGTTTAATTGATGAACGTTAACAAAACGGTCATACATGATATTCCACAGTGCGGCAAAATTGTTTTTCTTCCCCCACCAGAACCAGCCGCCGTTCATTTCATGATAAGGTCTCCAAAGAATCGGAACTCCTGCATCACGCAAGCTTTTGAGAGATACGGCTACTTTATCAAGGTCTGCAATCAGGGCATTATATTCAGTTGTGCCGGGTGTAACATATTTATTGAATTCTGCCTGAGTGATGTTCTTCTGCACATTTCCCCACTCGTATTTGGTTCCGGGCAGGCTCTGGTGAAATGTCATGGCTACGATACCGCCGGCTTTATGCCAGTTAGTGGCACTCCAGACGATGTTCTTACGCTGAGCAGCTACTCCGCTCTCGCTCTGTCCGCCGATCGCCCCCAGCTCATAGCCGTGCAGCGCTGCGTACTGCCCGCTTGTTCCTTTCAGCTTGTTGCTCAGCTCATCCGGACTTTCAAAATAGTCATGCTGTCCTGTAATAATTGCATTCCCGGAAACAGCATACAATTTGTCCAGCAGCTTAACCGCCTCTGCTGAAGCATTGGAATTCACTGGTGCTCCGGTCACAGAAGCTGCTTGCACATTTGACGGCATAACACCTAATCCTATAGGTACAGCGGACAATAAAACGGCCACGGACAATACGGCAGACAACAGACGAGACTTACGGTAAACTTTCAACATTTATCTTCCTTTCGGTAGCCAGGCTGCCACTTGGGAGAGGCCCTATAGCTTTGCGTCCCTATCTTTCGAGTAGGTTTGCCTTTGTCGTTTTGGAAGGTGTTATCCCTCTTACCGTAAGTATCGACTCTATGAAGTTGTAGGTTTATAGCAAAAATGAAGATCTCTTAATAAATAGTTCCTAATACCCGTTTCACACTTTTCACAATTGGTTAAATAGATTAATTAGACCTATGAAATAAACTGATGCAGCTCGATGTCCTCCCAGTCCAGCGTTATCCGGATGTTGTCCTCCTCCACCAGCTCTGAGCCGCTCTGTACCTCTATAAACTCCACATCTGTCAGTGCCAGGATGGCATGTTTAGTGCCTTCAGGGATGCGGACAACATCACCGGCTTTTACTGTATGCATCTTTTCATTGATGACAATGCTTGCTTCCCCGCTGACAAAGGTCCAGATTTCACTGCGCTTGTGGTGTAGCTGATAGCTGATATTTTTACCCTTCTCGATAAAAATCCGCTTCGTCAGCACTTCATTACCCTCATCATATTTCACATAGTCGATTACCTTGTAATGACCCCAGCGGCGTTCCTCGTACATCGGTCTTTGTTCGTGAGACTTCAGTACTTCCTTGATGCGCGGGCTTTCCGCTTTATGGGTAACCAGGATACCGTCCGGGCTGGCAGCGATGATCAGGTCCTTGGCCCCGATGACTGTAATCGGAATGTCCAGCTCATTGATCAGGCAGGTCCGCTCCGAATCAGAGGTTACCACCCCTTTGCCGACCAGATTACTGCTCATTTCCTCGGTCAGCGTATTCCAGGTGCCGAGATCCTTCCAGAAACCGGCATACGGCTGCACGACAATTTTCTCCTCTTTTTCAACCACTTCATAATCAAAGCTGATGGATGCCAGCAGCTTATACTGCTTCTGCAGCTCCTCGTAGTTAAGCGGCAGGCCTTTGCTCTGCAGAATATCCAGCAAATAACCGAGGCGGAAAGCGAATACGCCGCAGTTCCAAAGGGCACCCTTGCTGATCAGCTCTTCTGCCTGTACACGGTCAGGCTTCTCCTGGAAATGGCTCACCTGCAGATAGCCGCCTTCCCCGGCCGCTGCACTGGTCGGAATAATGTATCCGTATTTCTCTGATGCATGCTCAGGCACTACGCCCATCAGCGCCAGATTTGCGCCGCTCTCCTCCATCGTCTGCTCCAGCCGGATTACGGTATCGAAGAAGGAAGCTTCCACATAAGGATCGACGGGCAGGATCGCTACCGTCTCTGCCGGGGAAACACTGGCGATGGAATACAGATAAGCCGCTGTCAGGGCAATGGCCGGGAAGGTGTCGCGGCGCTCCGGCTCCACAATAATCGGCACATGGCTGCCGAGCTGGCTCTGAATCGATTCCACCTGGCTGCGGCCTGTGGCCAGATAGGACGAGCCCGTCATCCCTGCTTCCTCCAGCTGTCTCCAGACCCGCTGTACCATGGATTCCGGTTCGCCCGCCGGGCTTTCCAGTACCTTCAGAAATTGCTTGGAACGTGAGTCATTGGACAATGGCCAGAGCCGTTTACCTGAACCGCCTGATAGAAGTACTAGTTTCATGGGGAACCCCTCCTTGGTATGTGGTGACGCTAAAATTTCGGATTGTTATTGGGAGCATTTTGCAGGAAAGAAGATCAAAACCTCGGGCTGTTGTTAGGGTCACTCCAAGGAATGTTTGGGCTTCCTGCCGCTGTTGTCTTCGGATTTCCTGATTTGAACCGCTGGCCGCGGTAGAAATCCGAAGACAAAGGCGGACGCTACCGCTCCTACAGCTCCAAAATTCCTCTCCGATCCTTTTTACAACAGGTAAGCTGTTTGCTGTTCACGCAGGGAAGGCTCCCTGCTAAAGACCCGGAATTGCCGCTTGGTTCGGCGGCAGCTAAAGACTAAGAGCTAAAGACTAAGAACTAAAGATTAAGAGCTAAAGATTAAGAGCTAAAGATTATGGGCTATAGTTATGTCAGAGTTTTGCACTATGCACGAAAGAGATAAGAACGTACAAACGTACAAACTTAGAAATCTAAAGCTTAAACCGCGCCGGCAACAGGAGAGTACCCGCTAAGCCCACCCATCTGCGGGCGGCCGACAGAATGATACTCAAGGCCCGTTCCTCCAATCTGCTCCTTGGAGTAGAGGTTACGGCCGTCAATCAGGATCTGGCGGCGCATGGTACCGGCCAAATGATGCAGATCAATATCCTTGAACTGCGCCCAGTCGGTCAGCAGGCAGACAGCATCGCTGCCTTCGGCAGCCTCCTCCGGTACGCCGCACCAGCGCAGCTGCGGGTGATCGTACTGTGCCCGGAAGTTAGCGGCGGCGATCGGGTCGTACAGCTTCACTGTGGCGCCCTCTGCTACCAGTGCCTCCACGATCTCGCGGGCCGGAGCCTCACGGACATCATCGGTGTTCGGCTTGAAGGCCAGGCCCCAGATACCGATTACGGCGCCGCGCAGGCTGCCGAGCGATTCATGCAGCTTGGAGATAATCATGAACCGCTGGTCCTTGTTCACCTCGACCACCGATTTCAGCAGCTTGAACTCGTAGTCCACGTTGCCGGCAATCTGGATCAGCGCATTGGTATCTTTCGGGAAACAGGAGCCTCCGTAACCGATGCCGGCCTGCAGGAACGAGGAGCCGATTCTCCGGTCCATTCCCATGCCCTCCGCCACCATGGTCACGTCAGCTCCCACTTTTTCACAAATGTTGGCAATCTCGTTGATGAAGGAGATTTTTGTCGCCAGGAACGCATTCGAAGCATATTTGATCATTTCCGCACTGCGGATATCCGTTACGAAGATATTTTCTGTAAAGCCCTGATGAAGCTGGCGCATGACCGGCTCAATAGCCGCGTTGTCGAGCCCGATCACGATGCGGTCCGGATGCAGGGTATCACGGATCGCGGAGCCCTCACGCAGGAATTCAGGTGCGGAAACAATATCGAAGGGGTGGTTGGTGCGGGAAGCAATCAGCTTGCGGATTCTTTCGTTCGTTCCGACCGGAACCGTCGACTTGGTCATGATGATTTTGTAGCCTTCCATCGCCTCGGCAATTTCGGCTGCCGCACCTTCGATATACTGCAGATCCGCTTCGCCGCCCGGCAATGACGGTGTGCCGACCGCCAGGATGACGATATCGGAGCGGCGCACCGATTCCTGAAGATCTGAGGAGAAGGACAATCTGCCTTCACGCAGATTCATTTCAATCAGCGCCTCGATGCCCGGCTCATAGATCGGGGATTCCATCCGGTTAAGCTTATTGATTTTGTCCTCATCCTTATCGACACAGATCACATGATTACCATTCAGTGTAAAGCAAACGCCTGATACAAGACCGACATAGCCGGTACCGATAACTGCCAGCTTCATATAATCATCCTCCTTTTAGGAAATTAACGTAGGCTTGCTCTACATACTGCTTGAACTGCACCATAAACGCCTGTTCATCGAACTTGCGGGCATGACCCATAATCCGGCCGATATCCCATGCGTAGGATTCCACTTCATTTATGGCCTTCAGTAAATCGTCAACCTCCTGGTGCTGGAAAAACACGCCGTTCACATAAGGGACGATCGTATCCAGTGCACCGCCGGCCTGATAAGCAATAACCGGTCTTCCTGCAGCATTCGCCTCAAGCGGCGTAATGCCGAAATCCTCTTCACCCGGGAATATAAACGCCCGGCACTGTGACATCAGCCCTGTTACCTCGGCATCCTCCAGCCGGCCCAGGAACGATACGTTGCCTTTGGCCATGCCTTCCAGACGCTTGCGGTCCGGCCCGTCTCCGACGATGAACAGCTTCAGCCCGTTCCGGTTAAAAGCTTCTACCGCGAGATCGATCCGCTTGTAGGATACAAGCCGCGAGACGATCAGATAGTAGTCACCGATGGAATTGGAGCTGGTGAAGCGTGCCGTATTGATCGGCGGGAAGATAATATCCGCATCGCGGTGATAATAATTCTGGATCCGCGTCTTCACAACGGAAGAGTTAGCCACGAACTGATTAACATTTTTACTCGTCCGCTGATCCCAGGTCTTGAGCCGCTGCATGTAGACCTTCAGCAGTCTTTTGAACAGACCGGAATTGGTTTGCCGCTCCATGTACGTGTCATAATCCCAGGCAAAGCGCATCGGCGTATGGCAGTAGCAGAGATGGAACGTCGATTCGGGCACCTGAATGCTTTTCATAAAAGCACTGCTGGAGCTCAGGACGATATCGTACCCGCGAAAGTCCAGATCACGGATGGCCATGGGATATAGCGGCAGCACCCCTTTGAAATTGGTCTTCACTCCCGGAATTTTCTGCAGCCAGGAGGCCCTGATGTCCGCGTCTTTGAGGTTGTCGGTCAATCGGCTTCCGTTGAACACGGTTGTGAAGATCGGAGCTTCCGGATACATGTGGTGAAATACCTCCACTACTCTTTCCGCTCCGCCCATTTGGATTAAGTAATCGTGCGCTATCGCAATTTTCATGTGAATCATCCTCAAAGTTTTATGGAGCAGCATCATCAAGCAAGATCAGGTTGCCGCCAGCAGGCCTTTGTAGTAATCAACAATGTCTTTGACGGTATTCTCGATGACAAAATGCTCTTTCACCCGCTTTGTTCCATTCTCGGCCATCCGTCTCCGCTCTTCAGGATGGTTCAGCATCCAGAGAACGGATTCTGCAAGTATTCCGGCATCCCCTGGCTGAATCAGCAGCCCTGTCACTCCGGGAACTACGATCTCCACCGGCCCGCCTTCATTCGAAGCGACCACCGGCAGTCCCGCTGCCATGCCTTCTACGATAACCTGGCCGAACGGCTCAGGTGTAACCGATGTGTGTATCAGCAGATCGGCTTTTTGCATCAGTCCCTGTATATCATCCACATGGCCCAGCAGGCTGACATTCGTCAGATCATTCTGCTGGATCGTCCGGATTAATTCCTGCTTGTATTCCTCTTCCCCGAACAGCGCATCACCGGCCAGCCAGAATTTCACTCTGCTGTCCTGCTTGAAGGCTTTGGCTGCCTCCAGCACGATATGCTGGCCTTTCCAGTGTGCCAGCCGTCCAACCAGTAGGACGTTGAAATCCTTCTGGTCTCTCCTGCGCGTTCCCTCACTGATTGCCTTGGCGAAGGCGGAGTAGACAACGAGCGTCTTCTTCGTCTGCGGCAGCTCCAGCGCGTTCAGCGTAGAGTGGGAGTTGGCAATGACCCCATTCGGCAGCAGCCGTGACATCAGGCGGATGGCCTTGGCGACCACTGGCTTCAGATACGGGGCTCCAATATGGTCCCGGATATGCCAGATTAGCGGCACACCCGCTTTTTTGGCGGCAACCGCACCGTAGAACGCGGATTTCAGTGAATTGGTGTGTACGCAGTCCACCTTCTCCTGCTTCAGCAGGGGGGCAAGCTTGCTGCCGTAGGCCAGCAGCTTGAAGGCCGCTGCCGGAGCACCAAGGTTGACGGCGTTTCTGCCGCGGCTGCGGATGCTCTCATCAAGCGGGATAATGCGTACATCAATGCCTTTTTCACGCAGCCTTTCGGCGAGCGTACCCTCTTCAGCCAGAATCACGAGCGGCTCCACATTCTTTCCGATATTGGTGAGAATGTTGAACAGGGCAACTTCTCCTCCGCTCCATTTAGCGGTGTGATCAATATAGGCGACTTTTAGCATCCTGCAGCCACACCCTTTCCCAATGTCTGCAGAAATACGGATTCGACCTGATCACCGACATGCTGCCAGGTGTACTTCTCCAGGACATGAGTCCGGCATTCCTCGCGGCCCGGCAGCAGCTTGCGGTTACTGAGCATATGGATCATGCCCTCTGCCATATCCTCACTGGCGGCACTCTTGAACAGCAGCTCCGGACGGAAGCCCTGGAGTATTTCCTTGTTGCCGCCAACCGGGGTAGCCATGACCGGAAGTCCGGAAGCCAATGCTTCAACGGTAATCAATCCGAAGCCCTCCAGCGCCTGCGAGGGAACTACGAACATATCGGCTGCCTGGTAGTACGAAGCCAGCTCATGATCCGGAATATATCCGAGCAGCCGGACCTTGTTGCCAAGGCCGTAATCGGCGATTTTTTCTTCCAGCTCACCGCGCAGCGGTCCTTTGCCGCCGATTAGCAGAATTGCATTCGGGAAGCGCTCCGATACCTGCTTCCAGGCCTCCAGCAGCTGCAGCAGCCCCATGCGGTTCATCAGCCGCCGCACAGTCAATACGGTGGTTGCCCCCTCCGGCAGATTCAGCGTCCGCCGCACCGCCAGCCGGTTGTTCGCCGGAACGAAACGTTCCACATTGGCTGCACCCGGAATAACGACGATCTTGTGCAGCGGCACCCCGTGCAGCTGATGCAGCATATCGCGGAAGTATTCGCTCAGTACTATAAATTTATCAGCCAGCTTGTAAGCCTTACGTTCGATTGATTTGGCAATAGTTGTCTTGACCCGGTGCTTGATGCCCTGGCCTTCTATCTTCATCTCTTCATTCCACGGGCCGTGGAAGGTCATGATAACCGGTATGCCCCGCTTCTTCGCCTCAATTGCCGGCCCGACGCCATATGGGGCAAAGTGAGAATACAGAATGTCGATGCGTCCGCTGCCGCTGCCCATCAGATCGGCTGCTTTGCGCTGGAAGGCATCCTTGCGCTTCCAGATCGTCTCCTTGGGATCACCCGCATTATGGATAATCAGTTCCTTGGGAGTAGGCGGTGTCTCCTGGCTGCAGATCAGCGCATGCACCTGGTTGCGTGTGGAGAGCTGCTCGCAGACTGATTTGAAATACGTGTTCAGCCCGCCGGGCTGCAGCGACGGCCAGCTGAGGCCGGTCGTCATAATGTTAAGTCCGTCACTGTACGGCATAGCTTCTCTCCCCCTTCTTCCCTTTCTCCGCCTGACCCTGCGCATTATGCCGGGCCAGCCTGCCGGAGCTGGTTAATTCGTAATGCTTGAAGCCGACCATGAATTCATACATCACCCAGAATACGGATACCGCAAATCCGGAAATGCCTTTCTTGAACAGGCCATGCAGGAAATATTTCTGCAGGAAACGCGCCGGCGGCCGCAGCAGCAGATTTCTCAGCTTGAACGGCTTACCGCTGGCAAATGCACTTTGCGCTTCCAGATCAGTGTATTTGTTAAAGCGGGCTACATGGTCATTGATGCTGCGGAAGCCCTGATGCCAGAGGACACCGTTCAAACGCACTGTCCGCTCCTCCTCAACCTCAGGCATTTCATGCACCAGAGAGTTGCGGATTCCGTACTCCTTACGGTTGTACAGGCGGACCAGATATTCGCCTTTGTCCAGCCATTTGCCCAGGAAATCACCGATCCGGTACAGAGAGAAGGCTACTCCCCGGTCTGTCAGGCTAGGCTTGCGCTGCAGGATGTCCTGTGCCAGCTCGTCGCTGACCACTTCGTCGGTATCAATCAGGAAGACCCAATCATGGACGGCGCGTTCCACTCCGAATTCCCTTTGTTTGGCATATCCGGGCCATGGGTTGACGTATACCCGGCAGCCGAGGCTTTCAGCCAGCTGCACCGTCCCGTCTTTACTGCCTCCGTCGATTACAACCACCTCATCGGCGAATGTCCGGCAGGACTGAATTGCTTTGGATATGCGAACTTCGTCATCCTGAGCAATGATGACAACCGAAATCGGATAACTGCCCGGGCTGCCAAGCACGCTTGTCAATGAATCCATGAAGGTCTCCTCCTTTACTTGGGTGGTCCGGTGTGTGCCGTCGCTGCGGGAAATGTTTGGGCTTCCGATCGCTGTTGTTTTCTAATTTCTTTATCAGACTGCTGTTAGCAGTTGAAATTAGAAAACAGCTTATGCTTACGAAGTGAGCTTTTCTGCGAAAAGCTTTAAGGCGAACACTTCGTTTCTACAGCTCCAAACTTTCCCTCCGCTCCGTCATACACCGTCCCTTGGTTATTTAGCCGCTAAGTGCTCGCAACGTATCTTCTGCCCGCTGCAAAACACAAAATCACTTAACTGCTAACTACTGGTGTCCGCTGGTTTCTTGCGGATGTAAGAATTCATCGTTGTCTTCATCCATTGGATGTCCTCCCTGCTAATCAGCAGGCGGGGAAGCTTAACCTTCAGGTTATATCTGATATTAAGGATAATGAACAGGAAGCGGAGCGCAGCCGATGACAGCATTGCTACCCCTGCCCCGAACAATCCGAATTTTGGAACCAGCAGGAAGAGCAGCGGGATGACAAGAATCAGGCCCACCCCCTGCAGGATGGATACAAATTTCGGTTTACCCAGCGCCATAAAGGCCTGAGCCAGAATCAGGGTGCCTCCGCTGATTGTTACTTCCAGCAGCAGAAGGCGGAATACCGTCAGCGCTGTATTGAAATCCTTGCCGTACAAGAGCGGGATCACCAGTGGGGCTACCAGCATCAGGAACAGCGCGCCGAGCAGGGTGCAGGTGGTGCTGATCCGGAAAGCCTTGAAGGTCAGCGAGATCGCTTCATCTTTCGAAAGCTCGGAGGCTTTCGGGAACAGCACCACAGTAATCGAATTCGAGAAGAAGTTAACCATCCGCGACAGGCTCACTGCCACTGCGTACAGCCCCAGATCAGCCGGCCGCAGAAGGCCGGCGATTATGATCTGGTCGATATAGGTGGAGAACTGGCCTAGCAGATCATTACCGTAAGAACCCAGCCCGTAAGTGAACAGCCTTTTGAAATTACGGTAAGTGTCCCTCATCTTAACTCTGTAGGTTCGCAGCAGCAGGGTAGTCATCCAAATGAACAGCGGCACCGACGGAATCAGGTAGGCCAGTGCGGTAGTATACGGGTTCATACTGCCGGTAAGAATCAGAATACCGATTACAGCCAGCGTCAGAAGCGGAACCAGATACCTCTGCCAGTTGAAGGTTTTGTAATCCCCCCTGAACTGAAAGGCCGCGTTATTGATCTGGGAGACCACAATCAGCGGACACAGAATCATTGAACACTGGGCGAACAGCACAACCTCGGAACTGAAGGAATTGAGCCAATACGGAAGAACAAAAATGCCTACTACCATTGCCACTATCCCGAAGCTGAGGCCGATCAGCAGCGCCACCCGGTACAGCACTCCGGCTTCATCCGGGTTCTTCTTGGCATTGTAGATCAGTGCCGACGGAATTCCGAAGCTCATACTGAACGCCAGAAACTGTGACCAGTTCACCATCGCCGTCTGTTCACCCCGGCCTGTCGGCCCGAGGTAGCGGGCGGTCAGCACGCCTGTCAGCATATTGACCAGGAGAATCAGGATGCTGACCATCATCGTTTTCACTGCCGCCGAGCTGTTGTTCTTGCTCTGGGTAAACCGTTTGAGCGAGGACCATACCGCGCTAGTGGGTAGTGATTTGGCGTTCGACTGCTGCTGCATGCGGTGATCCCTTCTTTCTGCTTTCAATAATCTCTTTGGCGCCGAGACCAAGTCCAATCAGCATCCAGATCAGGTATCCCTTCAATCCGGGGAAGCCGTTATCAGACAGCAGGCTGACTACCGCTCCTGTCCAGGCTGCCAGCGAAAGCCTGGCATAGGGCTGGAGGCTGTCCTTGCTCGTGACCCTGCCTACAATCTGTTTGATGACCGCACCCAGTGCGCCAAAGAAGAACAAGGCGCCAAGTACTCCGAAGGTGAGCAGCAATGCGATAAACCCGTTATCCATATTTCCGTACTCGCCAAGCTCTCCTCCATTTCCTATCTTGGTGCTCTGTCCCACACTGCCAATCCCCTGGCCGACCGGATTGGATGCTACGAGCGGAACCATGTTCTGCCAGAGGGCAAGACGCTCATTGTAGGAATGATCCTCCTGCACCGAGGTTAAGGTCTCCATCCGTGCAACCAGTCCTTCGGCACCCGGAAGCTTGGGAACGATCCAGAACAATGCGGCGGCAACAAAGCCCAGCTGGAGCAGCGTCTTCCATTTGCCTTTGGAGGGTGAGGAAGCGATGTAGACCAGCAGCATCACCAGCAGGACCAGCCAGGCTGCGCGGACCAGTGTGGTCAGCAGGCAGATTACGACGAGCAGGACGCCGATCCAGCGCAGTGTACCCTGCCATCTGCGTTCAAGGACCATCGGCACCAGGGCGAAGACCAGGAAGGTGGCCGCCGGCCCGGGTGAATTCAGTGTGGAGAATACCCGGACTTCCAGCGGATACGGCGTTCCGATGGAGATCATATCGGCATTGCGCATCCAGAAGGCATCCCACGGCGGAACGGTCAGATACTGAATGATCCCATAGGCGGCTACCAGCACTGCAATGTTGGCAAAAGCATACAGCAGCCGGTCAATGTCCTTCGGCGTAAACCTTGTTACCGCAAAATAAGGAATCAGCAGCAGCGGTACGATGTAATTGGCCAGATCGTACACAGAGCCTACTCCGTTCTTTGCCAGCCCGATGATGGCGCCGTAAGCCAGTGCTACGGAGAACAGCAGGAGAATCCGGGTCGATGATTTGCGGATCCGGTGAATCTCACGCAGCACCGGAATGGCAAGGGTAGCCCCCGTCAGCAGCGGCGCCAGGCTAAGCAGCGAAACCGGGTGGTATACACCCTCGGACCAGTCCGCAATGCGTCTCAGCTCCGGGGCCACCGCCCAGATCAGCAGCGTGTAAGCGATCAGCTGCTTCGGCTTCAGCAGTGCCAGGAGGAGGGCGGGAAAGAGAAGTCCCGCCAGTATCGCTCCCTGCAGACTGTCGGAGGCACTGAGCTGCGCACTCGCATACCCGATAACCAGCGGGATTCCAAGACATATGGCACTGATCAGCGCCATGGCCGCGCCTGATTTCAAGGTGCCCAGAGAGGGCAGCGATAGCCCGCTTTCTTTGTCCTCCGTCATCTTCTTTCCCCCTCCTGCCGGCAGCTTCATTATTCAAGGCTTCTGCCCTTCACTCTGTCCTTCTTGCGCAGCTCCTTGAGCAGCAGCACTAGGAATTGGGCATCGTCTACAAGATATCTTTTCCAGAGTCTTCCCGGCTCCTGGCTTAACCGCCAGAACCATTCAAGCCCTGTCTTTTGCATAAAGTCCGGCGCCCGCTTCACGGAGCCGGAGAGAAAATCAAAGGTTGCCCCGACGCCGATCGAAATCGGTGCCTGGTAAGAGTTGTAATGTTGGTATATCCATTTTTCCTGCTTCGGCGCGCCTACACCGACGAATACAATATCAGGCCTGCTGTCCGTCAGCATCTTGATGATGTGCCGGTTCTCCTCCTCGTTATGCTCAAAGCCGTAGGAGGGGGAATAGCAGCCGACGACATTAATACCAGGATAGGCCGCTTTTAAATTCATTGTCGCCTTCTCCGGTACACCTTCCGCCGAGCCAAGGAAGAACAGCCGGTACTTCCTTTGCTCAAAAGCATTGCCCAGCCGGCTGAACAGATCAGCACCGGATACCTTCTGCTTGAGCGGCTTGCCGAGCATCTTGGAAGCCCAGATCAGCGGCATGCCGTCTGCGACTACCGCGCCTGCTTCGGAATATACGGTCTGGAATTCCTTGTCCTTGCGCAGCTTGATTACATGATCGACATTGCAGGTCAGGATGTAGGACTGGCTCCTCTCCTGAATCGTTTTGTCGATGTAATCCAGCAGATCCATGAAATCATAGTTATCAAAGTTAACATCGAACATATTCACTTGGTTCATCGTATCACTTCTTTTTGTGGGGAATCGGATGGCTGTGAAGATCGATACAAGCAGTTCAGATACCAGCAGAACGGAATGATGAGTTGGACCGTCGACAGCGTGTTGTCTGAAAAAGAATAAATGAGAAACGCTGCAATCAAGAGAGCGTAATAGGGTCTGACCGGCGGAGCCAAAGCTCTGTAAACTACAAGAAACACAGCCAATAAGGAAAGCAGCAGCAGGATGGCGCCAATGTACCCTCCATCGTAATAGAACCGGATATACTCATTGTGCGGAACCACAAATCCGTAATAGAGTGTGCCGTCATTGGCTACGGTGGCTGATCCAAGCCCCCGGCCCGCCCAGGGCGAACCGGCTGCCTTGTTCAGGAAAAACTCCCACGCCTCCGTCCGGCCCGACAGGTCAATCCCCGTCTCCGTTGTCCGTTCAAACGAACGTTTTCTGAGATTGTCCAGCTGCAGATATACAGCTCCGGAGAGTACGATCCCCCCGCCCAGCAGCAGGATTAAATACTGTGACTTACCCTTTAAGTACTGACGCGAGATGTCGTAGAAATAATAGAGAACCATTGGCACCAGGGCCAGCATCGGTCCCCTCGTCCCTGTTCCTACCAGAATCAGGAAGTTCAGGGCCAGCATGGCGTAGAATAAGCGGATATGCTGCGGACTGCGCTTAATCTCAATGAAGCAGACTGCCACACCTATGAAGGCCAGCATCGCCAGATGCGGTGCAATGTTCGCTCCCTGCAGCCGTACAGCACCCGTGAATTCTATAGCGAGAAGAGAATGCATCCCTGCCGCCTGCAGCAATATCCCTAGCCCTACACTGATCACAGGCAGCATCGCAATGATGCGGATCTGCTTGTCGGCAACCTCCTTCTTCCAGTTAATCAGCAGAAACACGAAGGGGAGCGACAATCCGATAAAAGCTTTTACAGCAATGGATGAGCTCATCTCCGGCAGCCAGGCTGAGAAGCCGAAGGTGATAATCAGCAGTGTGAACATGGCCCACAGGGGAGGACTAAGCTTGAACCTCAGCCCGTTGACCAGAATGCAGGGTACCAGCAGCATCAGAATCATCAGCTTGTAGAGCGAAAGAATTTCGATGCCGAACATGCTGCCGCTATACAAAAAGTTGATCGAGACCGCCGTTGTCAGGAGTACGAAATAACTGATTACATCGGGACGTGAGATGGAGACAGTCAGTAAAATAATCAAGAGTACGGCCGCTACCGCAAATACCGGCTGGTAAATGACCGCGGTCCCCAAAAGAAGAGCGGACACGAGGTAGAGCATTCCGTATGGCAAAGCGTGTAATTTAGTGCCCCACTCAAAATTAGTCATTGTCTTCCCTCACCCCGCTGCAGATTCCCTCTTCCGGTTCCAAAACATGTGAAGCGTCCCGCGAATGCTCTCCAGGCGGCACCTGTTCAGCAGCTTTCTGCCCCGGCTTCTGGAGAAGACCGAGTCGGCCATCACATACACGATTTTGGCAGCCGTCTTACCCAGCAGCAGCAGATTCCCCTTTAGCCCTTCGCTTTTCATGGCGTTAGAGATGCCCTGGCTGTAATACCTTTTCATGATCCAGTCTTCGGTCAGGCGCCCTGCAGCCACGAAATGGTCAACGGACATCTGCGGATGATACAGGATGGTGTGTCCCTGTCTTTCCAGCTGTCCGAAGAGCCAGGTTTCTTCGCCCGAGATGAGCGAATCGCCCTTTCTTCCGAGATCCAGCGGGAACAGGCTGATATTAAATGCCGGCTTGCGCATCGCCATGTTAGCTCCGCACGGATGCAGCCGTTTCGGATATTCCCTGATCTTGTTGCCCAAATCAACAATGGTGTAAGGCAGCTCAAACGGCTTGATCAGCCAGTCCGGGCGCTTGCTCTCGAAGATCGGGGCAACCTTTCCGCCCATGGCCATCACTTCCGGCCTTTCCTCAAAGGTGCTGATTATTGTTGTAATCCAATTCCGGCAAGGTATCGCATCATCATCCAGAAAAGCAATAATCTGCGATTTGGAAGCCAGAATTCCTGTATTCCGGGCCGCCGATAATCCCTGTACCGGCTCCAGAAGGTAACGGATATCCATTTCTGCACCATGCGCTTCAATGAAGCCCTTAATCTCCGCCGCTGTATTGTCGGGGGAATTGTTATCCACCACGATAATCTCAGCCCGATGCAGATTCTCAAGTCCAGTCAGCGAATGAAGGGTTTTAACCAGCAGCGCCGATCTGTTGTAGGTGCAGATAATAATGGAAACCTGTGGGATTTCTCCGTACTCAGTCATCGGCAATCACCCAATTCCCATATTTTTAATAAGCATCCTTGGAACCGAGCAGCATAAGGCCGGTTTTGAAAATGATCTTCAGGTCCAGCATCGTGCTCCGGATATGGATATAAGTCAGATCCAGCTGCACCATTTCATCAAAGCCTACACTGTTTCTGGCATTTACCTGCCAGTATCCGGTGCAGCCCGGTGTAACAAGCAGCCGCTGCTTGTCGTAATCCGTATACTGCGCCACCTCTTCAACGAGCGGAGGACGGGGGCCGACCAGACTCATATGGCCCATCAGCACGTTCCAGAGCTGAGGCAGTTCATCGATGCTCGTCTTGCGGATGAATTTTCCGATCCGGGTGATGCGGGGGTCATCCTTGATCTTGAACATCGCCCCGCTCACTTCGTTGTATGCCATCAGGTTCGCTTTGAGCTCCTCCGCATTGGAAACCATGGACCGGAATTTATACATCGGAAACAGCACCTCGTCCTTGCCCACTCTGTTCTGCCGGAAGAACACCTTGCCTTTGGGATCCTCCAGCTTGATCAGGACGGCCACAAGGGCGAAGAGCGGCAGCAGTACGAGAAGACCAAGGGCGGAGAAAAGAATATCAATGATCCGCTTCATTACCAGATAGGAATCCATTCCTTTGCTTCCTTCTTTGGCATGCAGCATGTAAAGTTTCGGCAGGACGGCCTCGTAGTCTTCCGGCAATTTTTGCATGCTCATTTCTTCTCATTCCTCCTAAAAGTTTAAAATATTATTAGCTGCTAAGTGTGGTTTGTCCGGCTTTGCTGAGCCATTCTGCCATCGCATCCATTACCGGGTAGCGGAGATCATCGCTCTGGAGAGCAAATTCCAGTGTAGTCAGGATATAGCCGAGACGTTCGCCGACATCATATCGGGTTCCGTCGAAGTTATAGGCATAGACCCGTTCGCTCTGGTTCAGCTTCTGGATAGCATCTGTAAGCTGAATTTCGCCGCCGGCGCCTTTTTCTTGCAGATCGAGATATTTGAAGATTTTTGGAGTGAAGACGTAACGTCCCATGATTGCCAGGTTAGACGGGGCTGAGCCCAGCGGCGGTTTCTCCACGAAATTGTTAACCCGGTAGAGCCGTCCGTCCTGCAGATCCGGTTCAATAATCCCGTACCGGTTAGTGAATTCATCCGGAATCTCCTGTACTCCGATGACCGAGTTCTGTGTTTCCTCGTACTGGTCGATCAGCTGCTTGAGGCAAGGTGTCTTCCCGGTTACGATGTCATCCCCGAGCATAACGCCGAAGGGCTCGTCTCCGATAAAGCGGCGTGCGCACCATACGGCATGCCCCAGGCCCATCGCCTCTTTTTGACGGATGTAGTGAATTTCTACTTTGGAGGAACGCTGAACCTCTTTGAGCAGCTCCAGCTTTCCGTCCTCCAGCAGGCGGGATTCCAGCTCGAACGCATTGTCAAAGTGATCCTCGATCGCCCGCTTGCCTTTACCGGTAACGATAATAATGTCCTCAATACCGGAAGCAATCGCTTCTTCCACGATATATTGGATGGTCGGCTTGTTGATGATTGGAAGCATTTCCTTAGGCATAGCCTTTGTGGCAGGAAGGAAGCGCGTTCCTAGCCCAGCTGCAGGGATAATTACCTTCTTTACCTTTTTCATCGCACTTACCTCCTGATCGTTATGTGTGGGTTTTGAGACTTAAGGAACTCTTATCTGGCCTGATTCATGGCAATGCCTAGAATATTCGACCCGCTCTGCTCAAGCAGCGTCTTCAGCTTACGGACTGCCTCACGTTTTGTTTTGCCGTGCCTGGCCACCAGGATGACTCCGTCGGTGAGCGGGGCAAGAATACGGGCATCACTGTATTCCACTGCCGGAGGTGTGTCGAGCAGGATCAGATCGAAGCTGTTCTTCAGCTCCTCCAGCAGAGTGGCCATTTTGGAATTGCCGAGAAGATCCGGAGGACTGATGCGGGTCTTGCCTGCCGGAACCACGGCCAGATTGGCCAGATTTCCGTATACAGCAATATCCTTCGCTTCCTCCTGGCCGCTCAGATAAGCGGCAAGCCCTTCACTGCCCTCTACCTCGAACACCGCATGCAGTCCGGGACGACGCAGGTTGCAGTCGATAACCGCTACCTTCTTGCCGTCCTGGACAAAGGATACGGCCAGATTGGACAGAACCGTCGTCTTCCCCTCTCCGCCTTCAGCCGAGGTGAAGAGAAGCACCTTTCCGCTGTCGCCTCCCGTCAGCCCGAGCTGACGGATATAGGTGCGGAGCGAACGAAAGGTTTCGGAGATATGCGAGGACGGGTTCAAGTCTGCAATCAAGCTTTTATTCAGCCGTAACATAAGCACCCTCCCCTACTCTTGCATCGGCATTAGCCGCTCTGCCCAAATCACGCTTGCGGATGACCGGAATGCTGGCAATGACCGGCAGTCCGACATCAAACTCTGCTTCCTTCTCCGTGCGGAGGGTTCCATTCAATGTTTCCAGCAGCAGGATGATTCCGACTGCAGCCATAAGTGAAACCACAAAGCTGATGACCAGATTCATGGCTACACCGCCGTTAGCCGGTGCCGGAACATCGGCCGGATCAGCCGGTGTCAGGAAAGTAACATTATCCAGCATCATCAGTGACGGCAGGCTGCGGATGAAGCTTTGCGAAACCGCGTTAACAATGTTGGCAGCCGTGCTGTAGCTTTCGTCCTGCACATTCAGATTGATAACCGAGCTTTTCTCAGAGGATCTTACCTGCAGCTTTGCAGCCAGCTGTTCTTCCGTAAGACCAAACTCAGGATGATCAGCAACAACACTGCTCAGAATTGCGGGGGACTTCATAATTTCCTTGTAGCTCTCGATGAGGTTCAGGCTGAAGTTCAGATTGTTAAGATTGTTGCTCTCGGGTACATTTGCGGTATTGTTGACCAGCAGCTGTCCGGAGGCGGAGTAGACGGGTGTAACGAAGTTCTTGCTGACATAGAAGGTAGTGGCACAGGAGACTAATACAAAAATCGTGATCAGCCAGAGCCTCTTCTTTATCAGGTTAATGTAATCCAAAATCGTCTTTTCCACAGTAACCCTCCTTCCGCATTCATTACGTTCTGAAAGCATTCATGAAAGTTTCAGATATCTTGTGTCTTATTCTATCAATCTGTACGGGTTATCACATGGCTCCTCCCATTACTTTAATGTTCACTTTCGTGTGAGTGAATTTGGTGCCTATGCGGGGCTGAATGGTATACTTTAGTACCATACCCCGGCGAAAATCCAGCTGATGGATGGGAGCTAAGCCGACGTCAGCTCCAAGCCTGTCTTTATAAGGATGCGATCAACTTACACTTCACGTTAGATTCACTAAAAGAATCCACAGAAACAGCCCCGGTCTTTGCGAAAAGACCGGGGCTGTTTCTGTAATATTCGTGTTGTTGCAAAAAAAAACACGGACATCCTTGTCCGTGCTCTGTTATCTCTATAAACGTTATGAATGGCTGTTAATCGTAGGACATTTCATACTTGGTCAGTCCGACTGCATTGGCGTACAGCGCTGCCTGCGTACGGTCAGCAACCTGCAGCTTCGCCAGAATCTGGCTTACATGCTTCTTGACGGTGAATTCACTGATGAACAGGCGCGAAGCAATATCCTTGTTGCATGCACCCTGGCCGAGTTCAATCAGTACTTCCTTCTCCTTAGGTGTCAATTCGTCGGTAGGACTGCTGCCGCTCATCCGCATCTTATCTTCCATAAGTCCGGGATCATAATACTTCCGGCCCTTATAAACCAGCTGGATTGCAAACAGCAGTTCCTCCGGCAGGGCTTCCTTTAGCACGTACCCGTCAACCAGTACCTCTTCGGCTTTGAGGAAGTCTTCCCGGCTTGCCGATGAGGTGAGCAGGATGAACTTGCTGGAAAGTCCGCGGGCCCGGGCACTCTTGATAACATCAAGGCCCGATTCATCCGCCAGCCGCAGATCTATCAGAACAAGATCAGGCTGTGTCTCTTCAATAACCAGAAGAGCTTCCTGGCCATTCGTTGCTTCGCCTGCAAAATGCAGATTCGGCTGCATGGAAATGACCGCTGCCAATCCTCTTCTCACCAACGGGTGATCATCAACAATGACGATATTCACTTGAATGACCTCCTGCCTAAAGTTTATGCATTCTTTAATTCAGCCACGCCGACAGGTATCGAAATCGAAATCTTGGCGCCTGCATTCTCGCTGCTGGAGATATGAAATTCTCCGCCCAGCGACTGAGTCAGATACTGCATATTCTTCATACCAAGCCCGCCGGTAGTATCTTCAGACGTAGTCCACAGCAGATCGGTGTCGAAACCGATTCCGTCATCTGTAATGGAAAGTCTGATCCATTTAGGCTTCAGGGACAGCTCAACATCCACCCGGCTGGCAGCACCATGACGTATGGCGTTGCCTGTCGCCTCGGATATTATCCGGAAGAGTGCCTTGTGGTAAGGATAAGGGAGGCTGAAATCATCCCCCGTTATTTTCAGTTCAATCTCCACATCATTGAGCCTGGACAGGCTCTTAAGATGTGATCTGACCATCCCAAGCCAGGTGGGTCCGCCGCTTTTTTTAGAACTGAGGCTGTAAATCGTAATCCGCAGCTCCTTGGCAACCCGGGTTGCCGAATCATGAATCAGGTCAATCTGCTCTTCAAGCTCCGATTCGGACATTTTGCGCCAGGTCTGCTTCAGGGAATGGGTTGCGTATACGATGCCGAACAGGCTCTGCGATACGCTGTCATGCATCTCATCTGCGATCCGGTTCTGCTCATTCGTGATAATCAGACGGTTCTCGATGACCCCAAGCTCATGCCGCTCCAGAATGATCGCACTAAGCTCTGACAGGAACATCAGCTGCTGAATGTACCATCTGCGCCCTTCAAGTCCTTCCGAAGATTCCAGCTTCACGCCGATCATACCGACAAAGCGGGTACTCATTCTTACCGGCATCAGCAAAAAATCGCCAAGGCCCGGCATACTCTTGAACACCGGCTCACGCTGCAGCCTCCACTCGTGCTCATGCTTTTCCAGCTCTGTGAACAAAAAGCGTTCCTCTTCATGCTGCCAACCGGTCTGCCGGCTCTGCGGAGCGGGCTCACCGCTCTTTTTGGCAAACCAGAATAAGGCCTTATCCAGCTTGGTCAGCTTCACTACGTAATCTGTGATGACCTGGCCGATATTCATGAAGTCATGCTGGCTGGAGGTTTCTACGATGTGATAGAGCGATTTAATATGCTCCATGGTTTCGTTGGTCCGCGCGTTCGCTTCTTCCCGCTGCCGCTTGATCCTGTTAACCATCTGCATAACTATAACCGCAAGTACCAGGGCTAGAAACAGGTTGCCGTTCTGCAGCACTGCATCTGATAAAGATTTGCCCGCGGAACTAACAAATATATAGCAAAACCCGGTTATCATAACAATATAGCTCAGCAGCAGCCCCCATCCGAAATACATGGACAGCGATCCCGCCGCGATAAGAACAGGGTTAAGTACGTAAAGCTTGAATACACTGTCAAAACCGCCTGTCAGTAAGGTCAGTGCAATAACGCCAGCCATCTCTATACTGACTGCGAGCATTAGAACCCGCGGTCTGGCCCGGAGCCTCCGGTAAATGATTACGAATACTTGTGCTGTTAAGAAAAGCGAGACGATTAATAGGGATTTATAAATGACGGAAGGCCCCGTATGGTCCAGGAGGTACATCAGAGATGTGAGGGACAAAGAAAAATATCTGTAAAAAGCTATCATTTTGTCTTCCGCAGTTGATTTGATTTTCATCCCACCACCCTATTCTCCACCTTTTTTGGAAAATGCGAGCTTATCAAAGCTTTGTTTAAAAGCATCATACATGAGAAAAATCACAATAACAAGTTTCTATGTTTATTGACAACGTTTTCTTTGCAAAAAAATAACATTGCGACCTAATTTTTTTTGAGGTATTTATTATATTTTTATTCGTTTCACCAAAAACTAGTACAACATATCATACCCGGCTCGCCGTATACGCAAAACAGCCTGTCCGTAAGCGGACAGGCTGTTTTGCGGCGTACAATATCGGTTGCGGGCATTTACGGGCCAATCCCGCTCAGCTGGATACTGCCGGCCCTGGATGCGGCTGCTTAATATTACAAATACAAATCTGGTAACGCTGCTCTCCAACAATATGATAACCGGTGGAAAGTACACGGACTGTATGATCATTGCGCACATCAACCTTGTGGAGAATACGGCAAGTAATGCAGTAACATTCTCTCATGGTTTCATCTCCGGTAAATGCATAGTCAAATAGCACTAAACTTTCTGTTAATATTAGCTAAATAATAGCACCCTATTTTTATAAGTGTCAACATAAATCAGCATAATCCGACAAATTTCTTCTATTTCAGCCATGAATTCATCCGCTAAAGGACGCTGCTGCGGCACAGCTGCGGGGAGATGCCCATGTATTTCTTGAACAGTCTGGAGAAATAAAACGGGTCGCTGTAATGCAGAATGCCCGAAATTTCCTTGACCTGCAGAGAGGTATTCAGCAGCAGATGCTTCGCCTCCCCCATCTTGAGCCTATGGATATATTCATGCAGCGGATAACCGCTGCTGCTGCGGACCATCCGGCGCAAGGTTGACATGGATATATGGTGCTTCGCGGCAAGCTCCTGCAGATCAGGCTGCTCATAGATGCAGGCCTCCAGATCCCTGCGGATGAGCTGAAGCGTCCCCGGCTTCCAGAGCCGCTGGTGATCCCGGACCACAAAGAAGCACTCGAGCAGCATAGCCTCCAGCCGCAACGCCGCACGGTCGGCATCAGCAGGAATACCGCCGTCCATCAGGCCCAGCACCTCCTCAAAGAAATCTGCAAGCCCCGGAAGCCTGCCGGCCTGAATGACACTTTCATCAGGTATAATTCCTGCTTCCAGCCATTCACCCACCCGGCTTCCTGTAAAGTTAATGTAGTATTCATCCCAGCTTCCGCCGGGGGGCGGACCATAGCTGTAACAGCAGCCCGGCCGGAAAAAGAACAGGCTCCCTTCCCCAACCAGCCGGTCCTCGCCCCCATCCTCAGACATTACCCCTGAGCCCGATACGATATAGACCATCGCCCAGTGACCGAACACCACATTACTGCGGAACAGCGTTCTGCCCGGCAGATGCCCAACCTGCCCGACCCGGATTGCCCTTAACCTAAGCATAGAAGCATCCAGCTTGGGATCAATGATTCTTAGCGGATAAGGGCTGATCATATAATCCATGAGCTTGGGCATACACTCTATTCCTCCTTCTATTTCAGCATGCTATCGTTATTTACAGGTGATCATATTCTACATGAATAAGAGGTGTCTCAGCTATGTCTAAAATCTGCGCTTTGCAGCTTTTGCCCTATCCGCAGACTCTAACGGTCTTAGAGGGGCTGTTTCGCATCCCTTTGAACAGCTCTATCATTATCCCTGCAGCAGAGAACCGGGATATACTGCCCGCAGCCTGTAAGCTGCAGCAGATAATCAGCCGGGCGCTGCAGCTTAGCCTGCCCCTCTCTATCGGCTTTCGTTCCTCTGCCCTGCCGGCTGCGAGCTTCCATTACAGCCCGCTGCTTCCTGCACAGGGATACGAAATTACAGCCGGGGCAGACGGAATAGTTATAAGCTACAGTACTCCGGAAAGGGCTTATTATGCTGTAGCTACACTGAAGCAAATTCTGGAGCAGTGCGGCAGAGAGCTGCCTTACCTGTATATCCGCGATCAGCCGGATTTTGCCGCCCGCGGGCTGATGCTTGATATTAGCCGCAATAAAATCCCAAAGCTGGAAACCTTAATGCAGATTGTTGATTTAATGGCTGACCTGAAGCTTAATCAGTTACAGCTATATATAGAAGGTTCTCCTTTTGCCTACGAGTCCTTTCCGCAGGTCTGGGAGCTGGAAACACCGGTTACGGGCGACGAAATATTGCGCCTGGATGCATATTGCCGCGAGCGTTATATTGAGCTTGTACCGAACCAGAACAGCTTCGGCCATATGGAGAATTGGCTGACCCGTCCGGAATTCAATCACCTGGCCGAAATTCCCGGAGGCTTCAAGCTGCCTGAGAGCATGTATGACCACGATCTTTACCCGGACGGACTATTCATGCAGCCGGGTACATTCCGAACAGAGCATCCTGAAGTCCTTGAGCTCCTGGGAAAAATGTACGACGATCTTCTGCCCTACTTCACTTCCGCGCAGTTCAATGTCGGCTGTGATGAAACTTATGAACTGGGGCTTGGCCGGAGTAAAGCCCTTGCTGATACCGGAGGCAAGGGTCCGCTATACCTGTCCTTCCTGCTTGAAATTCATAAACTGGTCACTGCCAGGGGGAAAAAGATGCAGTTCTGGGGGGATATTATCATTCAGTATCCCGAGCTGATACCGCTTCTTCCGAAGGATATTATCGCCATGGAATGGGGCTATAGTGCAGGCCATCCCTTCGAAGCGGACACCCTGAAATTCCGTGAGGCGCAAATCCCGTTCTATGTCTGTCCGGGTACGAGCTCCTGGAATTCGCTGACCGGCCGCACCGACAACATGCTGGCCAATCTGCGCAGCGCAGCTGTACACGGCAAAGCGAACGGCGCAATCGGCTATCTCATTACCGACTGGGGCGATTTCGGCCACTGGCAGCATCTGCCGGTCAGCTATGCCGGATACGTCTTCGGTGCCGCACTCGCCTGGAGTGTCGATAACAATCTGGAGGCCGATACGGCGGGATACCTGAACAGCTTCATCTTCCGCGACCGCTCAGCCGGAATCGGCCAGCTCCTGCTTGACCTCGGCAATTATTACAAGCTGGAGTCCGGCGCCCTGCGTCCTAATGATACCGAAATGTCCATGCTGCTGCGCAGCCGGCTGGACAATATGGGGATTGCCGGCAAGCTTAGCCCGGAGCAGCTGGATCAGCTGGAGGAATATATACTCGGCATTGAGGACCGCCTGGAGGTGCTGTCCTTAGGCTGTGCGGATGCAGAGCTTGTGATGCTTGAGCTGCGTAACGGCATTCACTTTGTGAAGCATGCCGTACAGCTCGCCCGGATCAAGCTGCAGCTGGCCGGAGCAACGGAGCCGCCCGGCCCGGCCGTTATCCGCAGGCAGATTCATGATCTTGAATTGCTGCTGCACGGCTATCGCGGGCTATGGACCCGGCGCAACCGGCCGGGCGGACTTCCGCAGAGCATCAGCAGGCTGCTCCGCCTCAAGGAGGAGTACGAAGCCCTTCTCCTCAGCCTTACTGAGCATACAGGGAATTAACAGAAGCAATAATGAGAGCAGCCGGATAATTTCCGGCTGCTCTCATGAATTTCTTCCCGGTTTAAGGCGTCTGTCCCGCAGGAATTCCTCCCTCACTTCTTCATACTGGTTAATCAGCATTTCCCGTTCTCTGCGTTCATGCGCCTCCCGCAATCCGCTCTCCGGCATCACAGTCTCATCCTCACTAATCGCCCAGATATCAGAGAACAGATAATCCCTGATTTCAACTACCGTTCCGCTAAGCCTTCCTCCCCGCCAGAGCAGACCGCCGGCACTGCGGATAACCGCACGCCCGTCAGGCGTAACGGCCTTCTGCCCGATACGGATCCGGGCCAGCATCTGCCCGAATGTGTACCACTGCATCTGCACATTCCCCCTTCAAATTCTAATTGAAATAGATGTTAATGCAGCATACAATCATAGTATCAAAACAGCATAGATTTACAGACAAACCTTATAGTGACAGGGGACAAGCCGATGGATTGGCTGAATGATTATGAGCAGGAGCTTCAAGCTGTTTTTCAGGAATGCAAAGCAAGCATTGCCGCATTTCCGGAGCCGCTGAACTTCAGGGGGTTGGCTTATCTGGAGCAGTTCGATGTTTTCCGGGCCCGCAGCAAAAAGAATTATATCTGCTATCTGCTTCCGTTCTGGCTGCGCAGTGAATGCGGGCTGAGCGCGCAGCAGACACACATCATGTCCTCAGGCAATGTCCTTCTGATGCTTTATTTCTTTTTGCAGGATGATCTGATGGATAACCGGCGCAGTTCGGCCGCTGAGCTGCTCCCGCTGGCCAACTTGCTGTATGCGGAGTTTTTTGACCGCTACCGCCCGCTGTTTTCTGCAGAGTCCTCCTTTTGGAGCCACTTCAAGCGTTATCTCTTCGAATGGTCTGACAGCGTCAGCAATGAAGCTTCCGGTAACTACTACTATAACGACCGCAGCCGGATTGCCGCCAAAGCGGCACCGCTCAAGCTTTCAGCTACAGGCGCTCTGCTGCTCACCGGCTCTGCGGCCTCTATACCGGCTGCTGAAGCTGCTGTCCAGGAGGTCCTAATCACGCTGCAACTGCTCGATGATTATGAGGACTGGGAAGAAGATCTGGCGGAGGGCAGCTATAATTGCCTGCTGGCTCTGGCCGGCAGACAGCTGTACCCTGACAATCCCGAAGCCCGCCTGACCCCTGTTGAGGTCAACCATTTCATTTATACAGCCGGCGGTCTTATCTCGTATGCCGTCTTCT
>NZ_CCDG010000015.1 GCF_000723885.1 Paenibacillus camerounensis | reverse complement strand
GGCATCCGGCTGCACCGCCGCCGTCCGCACCGGCTTGCCGCCGCGCGGCGCTGCGCTCTCCCGGCGCGGGCTGCCTTGGCCCGGCGCCGGTCTGCGGGCTTCATCCGCCGGCAGTACCTTGCCGGCGGACAGGGCCCGTTCCTCGAGCTGAATATCCAGCTCGCGGGCGAACTTGCGCATGATAAACGTCTGCTGCTCGGTGACAATCGTCACCGACAGCCCGCGTTTGCCCATGCGCCCGGTGCGGCCGGCCCGGTGCACATAGTGCTCGGCGTCAAAGGCCGGATCGAAGCTGACGACGAGCGTCAACTCCTCAATATCAAGACCCCGGGCCGCCACGTCGCTGGCGACCAGCACGCGGAACTTGCCGTCACGGAATTTTGCCAGCACATTGCTGCGCGTTACCTTATCGGCATCACCGTACAGTGCCGCCGCCGTAAGGCCAAGATGGTTCAGCTTCGCTTCCACCTCGGCGATATCCTCCGTCGCATTGACGAACACAATCGCCCGCTTCGGATTATGGTGGCGGATGACGCGGCGCAGCATATCAATCTTGTTCCGCTCCTCCGACACCACATAGTGATGCTCCAGCGTCTGGGCGGTCATTACACCCGGATCAATACCGACCTCGGCCGGGTTCTTCATCTCACGTGAAGCCAGTGCCTTGGTCTCAGGACCGATAGTCGCAGACAGCATAACAAGCTGGCGTGTGCGCAGCGCGCTGCTGACGATCTTCGCAACCTCGCCGGCTCCG
Source organism: Paenibacillus camerounensis (assembly GCF_000723885.1). Classification (GTDB taxonomy): domain Bacteria; phylum Bacillota; class Bacilli; order Paenibacillales; family Paenibacillaceae; genus Paenibacillus_AQ; species Paenibacillus_AQ camerounensis. Next base: position 57,128 of record NZ_CCDG010000015.1, on the reverse strand, counting down.
CTCAGCTGGAACATCTGGTCAGCTTCATCGATAACAATCGTGCTGACCTCATGCATCTTCAGCTTGCGCAGGCCGATCAGCTCGCGGATACGCCCCGGCGTGCCGACAACCAGCTGGGGATGCTCGCGCAGCTTATCAATCTGGCGTTTGATGGCGGCCCCGCCGATCAGCCCCATCACCTTAATGCCGCGGTGGTCTCCGTAGCGCTCGGCCTCGCGGAGAATCTGCATCGCCAGCTCCTGGGTCGGAGCCAGCACCAGCTTCTGCACCACCCTCTGCTCCGGGTTAATCGTTTGAAGCAGCGGCAGCAGGTAAGCCAGCGTCTTGCCTGTTCCGGTCTGGGAGGCGGCAAGCACGTCCCTGCCCTCCAGCAGCAGCGGGATCGTCTGCTCCTGAACGGGAGATGGAGCGGAAATGCCGAATTCCGACAATCGGGCAACAAGGTCCTCCTGGAGGCCGATGGCCGCAAAAGAAGCATTAGTCATAAGTATGTTTCATCCTTTTCGCTAAGTTAATATCTTCATTATATGCCAAAAAGGCCTCTCCACCAAATGGAAGGCCATTTCCTTATACACATAGATCTATTTACGGTTCATTGCGTTATAGGTCAGCTTGTCTGCCAGGCGGGGGAACAAACCGTACAGCCGGATGCCGAAGCCGGCAATTCCGGGAAGATCCATCTCTTCCTTGCGCTTTTCCATCAGCTTGACGATCTTGGCGGAGACGAATTCTGGAGTCATCATCATCCGGGCTACACTCTTCTCGTAGTTGCCGGAGGGGTCTGCCGTCTTGAAAAAATCAGTGGCAATCGGTCCCGGATTAACCGCCGATACCGTGATGCCGCTCTTGCGCAGCTCCTGGCGAAGCGCATTGGTGAAGCCCAGCACAGCATGCTTGGTCGCCGTATAGGCAACCGACCGGGCTGTGCCGATTTTGCCGGCCATCGAGGCTACATTAACAATCTGCCCGCCGCCCCTCTGCAGCATATGCGGAACAACAGCCTTGGTACAGCGGACAATCCCCATGTAGTTAACGTCCATCATATCATCGAATTCCTGCGCTTCCATCTCGGTGAATCCGGCAAATTTGCCGTAGCCGGCGTTATTCAGCAGAATATCAATTCTGCCGTATGCCGCCAGGATTTCATTGAACACCCGCGCAACCTCAGCCTCATCAGTAACATCGCAGGGATACAGTCCAAAAACGCCCGGAATTCCGGCCGCTGTCTCTTTCAGCTTTTTCTCCGAACGGGCCAGCAGGAGGGGAACCGCCCCCTTCTCGCTGAGCATCCGGGCCGTTATGGCCCCGATCCCGCTTGAAGCTCCTGTAATTACTACTATTTTGTCTTTAAGTTGCATGAAGGTCCTTCAGCTCCTAAGAGTACGCCTAAGAAATCATTACCTGAATATCAAGCTCCCCAATGCCTTCCATAAGCAGCGGAATGCTGAGTGCTTTACGCGGGAAAACGGCCATGCTCTCCAGTTTCATCAGCTTCGGAGGTGTAATATCCACAGATACTCCTTGGTTGGATAGAATCGTACTGGCATTTCCGCTGATCATATTTCCCAGCTCTGAAATCGCACTCTGTCCCATTTCATCCATTTCTGCAATCGGATAGCCGCCCATCATTGCGGATACCATCTTCAGCGCCACATGCTCCTCAAGCCCGAATATAATATCCCCGCTGAGCTGTCCTGTCATCCCCACCTGAATCCATATATGGTTATCGATCAGTTCAATATCCTTGATACCCAGATTTCCGGTCGATGGCGAGACCTGAACCACCTGCTCAATTACAATACGTGCAGACTCTAGAAATGGATTAATTACTTCTGCTTTCATGAAAGTGCTGTCCCCCCTCTACCTGGCTTTAGTCATATACCAAAAGTCCTAAGTAATAATGATTTATTATACTTCATATATCGGCATTATTCATCAAAAATTAATGCTCTTGTCGAAGGAATTCTCAATATAGTTTTCTCCTCCGCATTGCCCTGCCGGATGTAATCTCCTATAATTTAATCAAATACCCACACTCCGCGTAAGATAAGCCTGTACTACCATCCCTTGTTCCTATGTAACACTCAGCCCTGCAATCCTGTGAAAACGCCCGGTTTCCACACTATACAGATATTCAGCGATACGATTCGGTAGTAAAAGGGGGCACATCTATGAACATTAGCCAGCTGGAGACACTGATAACGATCTCCAAAACGATGAGCTTTCGCAAAGCAGGTGAACTGCTTAACCTGACCCAGCCGGCGGTTTCGGCGCAGATTAAGAGCCTGGAGGAAGAGTTCAAAACACAGCTTGTGGACCGGAACCAGCCGGTCACCCTGACGGACAGGGGCAGAGTATTCCTTACTCATGCCGAGCAGATTGTCAGCATTGTCGAGGAGCTGAAGCAGCGGCTTGCCGATTTGGACGAGAATCCCCAGGGACATATTATTCTCGGCACAACGACCTCTATTGCCATTCAAATTCTGCCGCGCATCCTGTCTTATTTTCAGGACCAGTTCCCGCATATCAAAACCTCCATCTCCTCCATGTCCTCATCACAGATTTATCAGCAGGTGGAGAGCGGACTGGTCGATGTCGGAATCGGCTATCTGATCGGACAGAATCCGGGCATGACCACCTCGGTCCTGTATTACGATACCTTTGAGCTGGTTGTCTCCCCGAGGCATCCGCTGGCCCAGGTAAAAACAGCGGGAATCGAAGCGCTCGGCGCGACGCCGCTCATCCTGCTCTCCCCGGATACGGTCGGCCGCAGATTTGTTGATGATGTCCTGGCCCGGCACGGCATTCAGCCCCAGGTCATCATGGAGCTGACGAGCAGCGAGGAAGTAAAGCGGATGGTTGAGCTGGATCTCGGCGCTGCCGTCATCTCCAAGCAGTCTGTAACTGCCGAGGTGCGTAACGGGACGCTCCGCATCGTTCCAATTATCGAGCTGGAGGTTACCCATCCGGTTGGCGTCATCACTAAGTCAGGCAAATATGTCAACTCTGCCATGCGCCAGTTCCTCAGTGACCTGAAGGGCATGCCTGAGACCCAATTCATCGGTTCGGAATAAACGGTATGCAGCGCTGCTGACGTACACACACTATGGCCAAAGGAGATGTTCATGCTAATGAAGTTTGACCTGCACACCCATCATTTCCGCTGCGGCCATGCCGACGGAAGCATCAGGGATTATATAGAAGCCGGCATCGCCGCCGGCCTTAACGTCATCGGGATTTCCGACCATACACCATACTTCGGCCATTCGTCCGAACAGGCTTTTCCCCATATTGCCATGGCCAAATCAGAGATTGTGAATTATGTGGAAGAAGTGCTGGCCCTGCAAAAAGAATACGCCGGCACCATCGACGTCCTGCTCGGCATCGAATCCGATTATTTCCCGGAGCATGCAGAGCTGTACCGGGCTACGCTGGCTGCTTATCCCTTTGACTATGTAATCGGCTCCGTACATAGCGTGAACGGGGACAGCATTTTTAACAAGAGCCGCTGGAAAAAGCTCAGACCGGAGCAGATGCAAGCGGTCAAAGCCGAGTATTACCGCCTGATTGCCGAATCCGCCCGCAGCGGCATGTTCCAGATTCTCGGCCATATCGACGCAATGAAGGGTAACTATCCCCAGTTCTGCGATATTCCTGCCGCCGCTGAGATTGATGAAGCGCTGCGGGTCATCGGTGAATGCCGGACTGCAATCGAGATCAACACCTCGGGAGGCACGAAGCTGTGCGGCGGCTGGTACCCGTCGGACGATATTCTGGAGCGCGCGCTGCATTACGGTGTTGAAGTCAGCTTCGGCTCTGATGCGCATAAGCCTTCGAGGGTGGCAGACCAGCGGAATGCTGTAGAGGTCCGGCTGAAGGAAATCGGCTTCAAGGAATGGGTATATTACAAGCGCCGGGAGCGGGTTGCCGTTCCTATTGAATAAATCATGGATCAAGTAGAAACGGCTATGCCGTCCTTCAAAGATTATTGACAGCGTAAAACATTTAAATTCTTATATTTCAAAAAAGCACCGCAGCAGCAAAGGCCCCGGGAAGCATAACAGCTTACCGGTCTGTCCTTTACCGCTGCGGTGCTCTGTTTATTAGGCAGCTTAGAATTTATGCAGATTGCCGCAGGTGAAGCCCTGCTTGGGAAGCGTCTTCCCGGCATCCCCGTACTGCGGGTTCAGTGCATAGAAATGGGCAATGACCGCGCTCCAGTCCCGTTCCGTCTGGCCGGCGGACTTCTGGTACTCGCGGAATTCCGCATTGTAACTGCGGATGCTGCCTTCCAGATCACGATTGTAACGCTCCTGATGGTATACGGCCTCCAGCGGCAGCCGCGGCTTCTTCGGCAGCTCTTCGCCAGGATAGCCGATACATAGGCCGACTACCGGGAACACATACTCAGGCAGCTCCAGAAGCCCGATGACGCTTTCGGTATTACGGCGGATCCCGCCGATCGGGATAATGCCGAGCCCCAGCGATTCAGCAGCAGCTACTGCAGCCTCCAGTGCAATCCCCACGTCCACAGCACCGACAAGCAGTGCATCCGTATCGCCTCCAGCCTCAAACGGCTGCCCCTCCAGCTCGGCCGCCAGCTTGGTCCGGTAGAAGTCCATGCAGAACACCAGAAACACCGGCGCGTCTGCCACATGCTGCTGTTTTCCGCTCAATTGCGCGAGTTGTTCTCTGCGCTCCTTGTTCTGCACGGCAATAATGGTGACCTGCTGCCCGTTAACCCAGGATGGCGCTGCCTGCGCCGCTTCAATAATGGAGCGCAGCTTCTCCGGCTCTACAGGCTTGTCTGCATACTTCCGGAACGAACGGTGATTATTTAGAATGTTCAATACCTCATTCATTGGATAATTCCTCCTGATCCTTAATGAACTTCTCCTGTGTCTAATCATAACCCGGCGGCAGCCGCAGCCGCCAGTATTTCAGCCTATGTATGCCAGCCCCGCAGCCCATTCCCGGCAGGAGGGCAAAAAAAATGGACCCGGATCTCCGGGTCCCAACAGCAGTTATATTTCAAAAGGGGGTCATGTACTTAGTTTAACCGGACACTGTTAGAGTTTGATAACGGCTTTATTTCAATTGTGTAACAATGCTGAACACTTTTATGACATCGCCTGATCCGTCTGCCACCGGAACAATACGTTCCAGGGTCAGCCCGTTTTTGAGCATAACCCGCTCGCTTCTCAGATTGCTGCCGCGGCAGCGCCCCTCGATCCTTTGCAGACCCAGCTCCTGTACGGCGTAATCCAGCATCAGCCCGACTGCTTCTGTAGTGAAGCCTGCACCCCACCAGTCCGGATGCAGCATGTAACCTAACACGGCCTTGCCCTCATGCCGGTTCCAGTTCTGCAGTGATACCGTCCCAAGCAGCTCCCGGCCGCCCCCGGCATAGATTCCGGCATGCAGGGCGCAGGGATCATGGGCATAAATCATCCGCTGAGCCAGTTTGTCCAGAACAGCCTGCTGGGATCCGGCGCCGCAGCGCATTACAATATGCGGCTGAACCTCCGGATGCGAGAGAAGAGCCTTCAGCCTGCCCGCTTCAGCAGGCTGGACCGGCCTGAGTTCAACAGCTGTTCCTTGCCGGACGGTGAATGATACTGTTTCATAAGTAATCATAAATCCTCCTCTTCTCAGCAGCTATTCCGGCATTGTCCTGTCCTCTGTGTCAGGCCCGGCGCAGGGTGAATACGGTCAGCTCCGGCCTGCACAGCAGCCGCAGCGGCATATAGGTTTCGCCGAAGCCTCTGTTCACATAGACCGGCATTGCTTTTGCTGCGGTATAGTATAAACCGCTTATGTATTTAGTCGAGCCGTAGGGCGTGTAGGGTGCCCCTACTAACGGCAGGCGGATCTGTCCGCCATGGCTGTGTCCTGATAATTGCAGGTTAAAGGGATAGCCCTCGGCCGTATCGGCATAATCCGGCTCGTGCATGAGCAGCACCGTGAACATGTCAGCCGGAACATCCTTCAGCGCAGCTGCAGGATCTGGACTGCCCTTGAGCATATCCTCAAGTCCGGCAACCGCGATTCTCTCACCGCCGCGGCTGATGACATAGGACTGATTCCTGAGGACAACAAAACCCGCAGACTGCAGCAGACGGGTAAGCAGCTCTGTATTCTTATAATCATGATTTCCAAAAATAGCGTATTTCCCGAGCGGTGCAGTCAATTCTGCCAGCAGCGCAACAGAATCATTCAGATCCTCGGCATCGCTGTCCACTATATCGCCCGTGAAGCAGATCATATCCGGCCTGGCCTCCTTGATATGCTTCACCAGCCGCTTAACATCACCGGCATCTTTATTGAAGCCCAGATGCACATCGCTGAAATGAACAAGCCGCGTTCCGGCAAAAGCCGGCGGCAGCTGCCTCAGCGGTAGCTCCAGCTCTGTCACCTCAAGCCAGTTAGGCTCTCCCTGCCAGACATACCCGCCTGTAAGCAGCCCCGCCCCGAATAAAGCGCTGGTTCCCCGGGCCAGGAACTGGCGGCGGGTCATCCTGCGGCGGCTGGCGCCTGCCGGGTTATTACTATTGGGAGAAGTCCCGGACGATTCTCTATTCATAGGGAGATTCTCCTTTGCACCAAATTGGATCATATTGTTCAGCCTCAACCGTATAAATGCTGAGAATGCTTAGCATTAAGCAGGCGTTTCCCCCGCAAAACCGGTCACCATAATCCGGCACTCCTCCTCCGGTGTCTCGCGGTATGCACGGGCTATCCCCTTGTCGGTAATGTCCTTACGGCTCACCTTGCGCAGTATGATGACAGTCTCCACCTCATGGGTGAACGGAAACGGCTCCAGCCGCAGTGTCGCTTCATCCTGCCACTCGGCGGTAATTACCCGGCCGGAGGTGAATTTAAAATCCTCGCTGCCCGAGAAGCCGTCCTTCCACCACGGGTGCTCTTCGGATTTGGGGCTGCCCGGCCGGTTCAGCGCCATATACAGCGACAGGTCATCACAGAACTGCAGCAGTCTGGCATCATAATACAGCTCATCTTCACCGATCGGGACGGCGCGCTGCTCCAGCTCACGGTGAATGCTTGCCCGGCGCTCCGCTTCATCCTTCTGATACTCCTCCAGCTCCGGACATTCCTCTCCGGACACCTCAATCAGCCGTTCAAAATGCAGGCTGCACAGCAATGCGCCATAGGGGGAGACCGCTTCAATTTCATTAAGCCCCCGCCGGTAAAAGGTAAGCTTAGGCACGACAGGAAAATCAATAAAGCTGTAAGGGGCGTTCTCGGCATCATTCCAGAAGGGTGTCTCATCCAGATCAATCCAGCCCCGGTCGTGGTTGGCAATGGACCACAGCACTTCATCGCGGCGTACAGATTCGGGCACCTGTTCATCCTTGAACCATTTGGCAAGCTCTCCGGCCAGCCGCCCGTGCTCATGCTGCTTAACCATGACAATTGTTCCATCCTGCTCTCGACAGATCAACGTAATTCCTCCCCCGGTACTCCTTAAATTGAAAGCGCATTAACCAAGAAGATTATAACATGCAGTTCTATAAATGTTTAAGTTTACCTTTTTTTCGCTGTTCCTTATGTATTGACGGAATGTATATCATGTACCCGCTTTTCCGCGCAAAAGAAACATATAAAACATTACCAGCCGGGTCTTAAGGCCTGTAGTTCACAGAACTGTACTAATCGTACTTTATCCCCGCGCCTTTAAGCAATAAAGCCGTTCCCCAAGGCGGAAACAGCCTTGGGGAACGGCTTTGAACAGAATAATTGCAGCGGTAAGGCGCTACACGCCCAGCCAGCGCTTGAACATATGCTTGGTAGTCTGCTTATTGATCTCGGCAATCGAGGTGGTCAGCGGAATGCCTTTCGGACAGGCGCGCACACAGTTCTGCGAGTTACCGCAGCCGTCGATCCCGCCGTCCTCCATCAGCGCCTCCAGGCGGTCATCCGCGTTCATTTCGCCAGTCGGATGGGCGTTGAACAGGCGTACCTGGGAGATCGCTGCAGGGCCGATGAAATCGGTCTTCTCATTGACGTTCGGGCAGGCCTCCAGGCAGACGCCGCAGGTCATGCATTTGGACAGCTCATAGGCCCACTGGCGTTTTTTCTCGGGCATCCGCGGACCCGGACCGAGATCGTAGGTACCGTCAATTGGAATCCATGCCTTGACCCGCTTAAGGGCATTGAACATCCGGCTGCGGTCAATGACCAGGTCACGTACCACCGGGAAGGTCTTCATCGGCTCAATCCGTACCGGCTGCTCCAGGTTGTCTATCAGTGCGGCACAGGCCTGGCGCGGCTTGCCGTTGATCACCATTGAGCAGGCCCCGCATACTTCCTCAAGACAGTTGGAGTCCCAGCAGACCGGCACCGTACTGTCACCGCTTGCGTTAACCGGATTACGCTGGATTTCCATCAAAGCGCTGATTACATTCATCCCCGGCCGGTACGCCAGCTCAAATTCCTCATTATAAGGTGTGCTCTCCGGTTCGTCCTGGCGGGTAATGATAAATTTCACGTTTTTGGGAGCTGCAGCAGTTTCCGCCATATCGGTTACCTCCTAAAAGTTTTGTGAGCGTTACTTCTCCGGTTATCCTTCGTACAAAACTCGCTTCGAAAGCATACGCGATTATAATTAATCCTTGGAATAGTCACGCACCCGCGGCGGAATCAGCGACACATCTACAGCCTCATAGGAGATTTGCGGGCCATCCGCCGTCCATGCCGCTTTGGTTGTCTTGAGGAACTCCTCATCGTTACGGTTCGGGAATTCCGGCTTGTAGTGGGCTCCGCGGCTCTCATTGCGCAGCAGCGCTCCGAGTGTCATCGCCTCGGCCAGCTCCAGCATGTTCCACAGCTGGCGGGTGAAGGCAACGCCCTGGTTATTCCAGCGCGAGGTATCGCTCATATTGATGTTGCCGTAGCGCACCTTAAGCTCTTTGATTTTGCCGATCGTCGCTTCAAGCCGCTTGTTCTCACGCACCACGGTCATATTGGCGGTCATCCATTCGCCCAACTCCTTATGGATTACATAGGCGTTTTCTGTACCTGACATGTTCAGCAGTGATTCGTATTTGCCAACCTGCTGCTTGTGGAAGCTGTCGAACACGGTGGACGGAATATCCTGCACGGACTTCTTAAGCCCTTTAATATATTCTACCGCCTTCGGTCCCGATACCATCCCGCCGTAGATTGCCGAGACGAGCGAGTTCGCGCCGAGCCTGTTCGCACCGTGGTACTGGTATTCGCATTCGCCCGCTGCGAACAGTCCCGGGATATTGGTCATCTGGTTATAATCGACCCACATGCCGCCCATTGAATAATGCACAGCCGGGAAAATCTTCATCGGAATCTTGCGGGGATCATCCCCCATGAATTTTTCGTAGATCTCGATAATGCCGCCGAGCTTGACGTCAAGCTCCTTCGGGTCCTTGTGCGACAGGTCCAGGTAGACCATGTTCTCGCCGTTAATGCCCAGGCCCTGATCGACACATACATTAAAAATCTCCCGGGTGGCAATATCGCGCGGCACCAGGTTTCCGTAGGAAGGATATTTTTCCTCCAGGAAGTACCATGGCTTGCCGTCCTTGTAAGTCCAGATACGCCCGCCTTCGCCGCGCGCCGATTCCGACATCAGCCGCAGCTTGTCGTCGCCCGGAATCGCCGTGGGGTGGATCTGGATGAATTCCCCGTTGGCATAATGGACACCCTGCTGATAGACCGCGCTGGCCGCGGTTCCTGTATTGATGACCGAGTTGGTTGTTTTGCCGAAAATAATGCCCGGCCCGCCGCTGGCGAGAATAACCGCATCCGACGGAAAGGTCTGAATTTCCATCGTCTTCAGGTTCTGGGCGCTGATACCGCGGCAGACGCCCGCATCGTCCAGAATAACCGAGAGGAACTCCCAGTTCTCGCTCTTGGTTACAAGGCCCTCCGCCTCCCAGCGCCGTACCTGCTCATCGAGCGCATACAGCAGCTGCTGTCCGGTAGTCGCCCCGGCAAAAGCCGTCCGGTGACGCTTCGTACCGCCGAACCGGCGGAAATCGAGCAGCCCCTCCGGTGTACGGTTGAACATAACGCCCATCCGGTCCATCAGGTGGATAATCCCCGGCGCAGCCTCACACATCGCCTTAACCGGCGGCTGGTTCGCCAGGAAGTCACCGCCGTAGACGGTATCGTCGAAATGCTCCCAGGGCGAGTCTCCCTCGCCCTTCGTATTTACAGCCCCGTTGATGCCTCCTTGGGCGCAGACCGAATGCGATCTTTTGACAGGGACCAGAGAGAATAGATGAACATGTGCGCCGGATTCCGCCGCCTTGATGGTAGCCATCAGGCCAGCCAGCCCGCCGCCCACGATAATGATATCGGCTGATGCCATGAGAGTTCCTCCTAAAGTTTTGTAGGGTACATATAATATAGCTTTGTACAAAACCGTCTCTTTTAACAGCCGTCACCCGCTTAAAGCAGCGTTCTGAGGGTCTGTGCGGCGCCGGCCGCTGTCTGGAATTCACTGTCACGGAAGGCGAACAGCGAGATCAGGAACATAAAGGTTACAATAACGAAAAGACCGAGACAGAGCACGGAGGACACTTTTTGTGAGCGCGGCCCGACGGTAATGCCCCAGCTGATCAGGAAAGACCAGAGTCCGTTTGAGAAGTGGAAGCAGGCTGCAATGATAGCGATCACATAAATCGCCAGCATCAGCGGCTGAGTCACAATATCATGCATGACGCCGCCAAGCTGCTCATGTTCAACATTGCCTACGGCAACCTGAACCCGCGTCTCGAACATATGCCAGACGATGAACACGAAGGTAATGACCCCGCTGATCCGCTGCAGGGTATAACGCCAGTTTCTTTCCAGGTTGAAGCGGCTCAGGTTCGGCTTGGACTGGTAAGCGATATACAGCCCGAAGACTCCATGGTACAGCAGCGGAAGCCAGATGCCGAACAATTCCAGGAAGAAGACAAGCGGAAGGCTGTTCAGCCACACCACACTGTCAATGAAGCCTGAAGCGCCACCCTCTACTGCCGCGAAATTCGTCATCATGTGTTCGATGAAGAAGAATCCGAGCGGGATAACGCCGAGCAAGGAATGAATCTTTCTGGAATAAAATCCTCTCATGCAAAGTGTCCCCTTTCCGATTAAAACAGCGTTTTCATTAATGAGCATACACCGCCGGGAGTACAGTTGAAACAGGGGAAGGAAGGCCTAATCAGCTCGCCAGACATCTATTTTCACCGCTATCCATTGTTTTCCCGGACTTTGCTCTAACATTCACAATATGTGAATATCTTGTGTCACTTTTCATGTTACTCTTTTTTGTCTTATAAGGGAATTGCAATCTAATTATTAAACGTTATACAATAAATGCATAAGAATATTTTTAATATGATAATAATTCTCATTTAGAACCTTGGTTTCCTGGTTTAATCCGCTTTTTCCGATATTGGATCGTCTTTTCCCGGCAGCTATGCTATGAGCATTATCACATTCATCCATAGACAATGAGCGTAAAGTATCAGCATTACCATAGATTGGTCAAAGGAGAACCCCCTTATGTTCGATGATTTGGACATTTTTGCTGCGGTTGTAGAGCATTCCAGCCTCAACCGGGCCTCGCGCCAGCTCAATCTCTCACAGCCTGCCCTCTCCCGCAAAATCTCGAAGCTGGAGGAGCGCCTCGGCGTATCCCTGTTCAACCGGTTCGGCAAGCGGCTGGAGCTGACTGAGGTCGGACGCCTTACTTATACTTATGCACTTGAACAGCGGCTGCAGCGCTCCAAATTCCTTGAAGCCCTGTCCAAATTCAAGGAAGGTGAGCCGCAGCTCGTTACCCTGGGGGCCAGCCTCACCACCCTGCAGACGACACTGCCGCCGCTTGTGAACGCCTACATGGAGAAATATCCGGCTGCCGAGCTGAAGCTGATTACCGGACGGACGCATGAGATTGTATCCTCCGTCAGCGAAGGCCGGAGCGATGTCGGGATCGTCGCCTCCTCCATCCAGGAGCCGGGCCTGCGCTGCATTCCGCTGTTTGAGGACCAGCTCAGGCTGGTCGTCTCCGAGCACCATCCGCTGACCCTTAGTGCAAAGCTGACAATGGATGATCTCAACCGGCTGCCGATGATTCTATTCTCTAAGGGAACCTGGTACCGCCGTATGACTGATGAGCTGTTCCAGCGCTGCGGCACCGACCCTGATGTACGGATGGAGATCGACTCCTTCGAGGCCATCGTGCGGCTGCTGCCGACAATTAAGGCCGCTGCACTCCTGCCGAAGTCATACCTGCGTCCGGAGCTGCTGAACGGCGGCGGACTAGTCTCCCTGCATATCAAAGAGCTGGAGCAGACCCAGCGCACCACCTGTCTCATTTATCCCGGCAACGGCGGACTCAGCACAGCTTCGCGCTGCCTTGTACAGGTTACAGAGGAAGTGTTCCTGGCAGACCAGGAATAAACAGCAAATCCCCGGCAGGACGTTCCATACTACTATGGAATGTCCCGCCGGGGATGTTTTTATCCGTACGGCTGTTCAGTTATACTGGCTGCAACCGGATTAACGGAACTGGCCCGCATCAATTGCTTTTTGCTTCTCATCAAGGATTTCCTGGTAGCCTGCATCCAGGTAGGTTTTCTTCGCTGCTTCATAGTTGGCATCGAAGTCAGCTTCAGGAGCCAGTACAATCTTCACATAGAGTTCCTGGAAGAGGGTATTAAGATCTGCTTTGTATTCATTAACCTTTTCAAGAACGGTTGTGAACATGGCGTCCGGTGTGCGGAATTCAGCTACTTCATTGTAGTACTTCACCAGATCGTCAGCCAGATATTCATAGCCGGCAGGCGACCAGTTGCGCAGGTTCGCTTTGAGTGTCTTTTCAGGCTCAGGGTATTGCGCAATTTCTGTTACAAGACCCCAGTAGTCTTTATTGTTGTTCTGGGACAGGACAGATTCACCTTTGTAATCCGGGTTCTTAACAGCGATGCCTTCTGCATCAAGCGTGTAGTTCTCGCCTTCAATACCGTTCTGGAATTTGAACAGGTTCTCCGGCTGGCTCAGCCATTCCAGGTACATCCAGACTGCAGCGCGTTCTTCATCGGAGGTTTCATAGTTAATTCCCATGATGAAACCGAACGGCCAGTAGGCACGGCCTTGAGGCTGCTTGCCTTCCGGAACACCTGCAAATGGAGGCACGATAGCAAACTCAGCGTTAGGGTCATTGGCCAGCGTCGCGGATATAACATCCGTATTGTTGGTCAGATAGAGTCCAAAGGTACCTGTTTTGCCGGAAACAAACTCCGATTTGATTTTTTGCTCGTCAGTGCGCAGATAGAATTCTTTATCAATGAGACCGTTATTGTACTGGTAGTTCATGTTGCGCAGCCATAGCTCTGTATCCTTAGTAGTGAAATCAGCCACGCTCAGATCGGAATACAGCGCACGATACTTGGCGTCGATTGGCCAGTCACGGAAGGCATAGTTATAGTTGAAGCTATTGGCTGTCAAGCTGCCCCCGGTTACACCGAGTCCGGCTTCTTTCCATTTCGCGAGCATATCGTTGTATTTCTCAAGGGAAGTCAGATCCTCAACCTTCATACCCACCTTCTCTACCCAGTCTTTGCGGATAAGGGTAGTGAAGTTATCAGCTTCCGGACGGGCAGCGTAGAAGAAAATATTCTGGTCATCTACAATACCATACTGCTTGATGGTCTCACCCATACTGCCCCAATAAGTCGGCGCATAATTCTCAATCTCAGCCCAGTCCAGCGGCTGCATGACATCCTCACCATAGTAAGTAAGCGCTTGCGGCATATCGTAGTGGAAGATGATATCCGGAGCTTTGTGCGATGCCAGCAGCTGCTCATAGTCAATGACTTCACTCTTGCGGGTAATCGGAATAAAGTTAACATCAATGTTGTATTTGTCACCGAACTCTGCCTGCACCCAGCGGGTGTAGTAGTTATCCGTAACATTCCAGCCTTCGAACGCACGCTCATAGACCGGGATATCAAGCGAAACCTTGTCTTTGAAGCCTTGTGAATAATCCGGGTATTTCCCTTCAGCTGCAGCATTTGTAGCTGCTGCTGTCTCTGCAGGGCTGTTAGTGGCTGCGGCGTTCTGTTTATTGTTGTTGCCGGAGCATCCGGCCAGCATACCGGCGGTCATGACCGAGGCCATCAATAATGATACATACCCTTTTTTGTTCATCGCAATTCCCCCAATTATAGTTTTCGTATTGAAGTAGTACTGCTGTGGAACATATAATTACTCTTTGACTGCTCCGAGCATAACACCCTGTACAAAGTATTTCTGGACGAAAGGATATACGCAGAGAATAGGCAAAGTAGCAAACACAACAACAGATGCTTTCAGCACTTCAGGATTACTGAGTGTGACGGTGGTTGCTTCCAGCTGGAAGCTTTCACTGGCCTGAATAACCAGATAGTACAGCTTAAGCTGCAGCGGCCGCAGATCGGTCGCATGCTTGATATAGAACAACGCGTCCTGATAGGCATTCCAGCGTCCAACCGCGAAGAAAAGAGACAGCGTCGCGATAATCGGCTTGGAGAGCGGAATCACGATATTCCAGAGAATCCGGAAGTGTCCTGCCCCGTCAATCCGTGCAGATTCTTCCAGGCTGACAGGAATACTGCTCGTCAGAGAGGTCTTCATGATCAGCAGGTTAAAAACACTGAAGGAGAGCGGAAGAACCAGCGACCAGATCGTATCCATCAGCCCCAGATTGTTGATGTTCATGTAATCCGGGATAATGCCTCCGCTGAAATACATCGTGAACAGGAAGATGAAGGTGATGACCCGGCGGCCTTTGAACTGGGCTCTTGACAGCGGATAGGCTGCGCAGATCGTCAGGACCATCCCAAGAACAGTGAACAGCACAGTTACAATAACTGAGATGTACAATGACCGGAGAATACTGGCATCGGCAATAATTTTACCATATGCTTCCAGAGTGAAGCCTTTTGGCCACAGAAAAACTTTGTTGGCTATAACATAGGAATCAGAGCTTAGTGATTTGGAGGCCACATGCACGAACGGCAGCAGGCACACCAGCGAAGCAACAATCAGGCCGAATTTGATCAGCAGATCATAGATATCTATACGCCATTTGCCTGATGCGGCAGGACTTACGGTTGATGCTTTCATGGTTCCTCTCCTTTCTATAGGATTCCATCCTCGCCAAGCTTCTTGGCTACCCGGTCAGCTGATACTACAAGGATAATTCCGATTACGGACTGGAACAGTCCAATCGCCGTCGCCCGGCTGAAGTTGCCCGATTCAATCCCCCAGCGGTATACGAGAACCGGTATGGTGGTTGTAAATTCAGTAGTCGCCTTATTCTGCAGGGACCAGATCCGCTCAAATGAGCCGTCCATGACTTTTCCCAGACTCATAATCAGCAGGGTTACAATGGTTGCCCGGATTGATGGAATGGTAATATTCCATACCTTGCTCCAGCGTCCGGCCCCGTCAACGGTTGCTGCCTCATACATTTCGGGATTGATGCCGCTGATTGCGGCCAGATATATGATTGTTCCCCAGCCCATACTGTGCCATACGCCGATAGCCAGATAGCTGATCAGCCAGTTTGTATCCTCCTGAAGGAACGGCACCCTGGTTCCGCCCATCAATTCAATGAGATTATTGACGGCACCGCTTCCTTCGCTAAGCAGCTGGTAGGCGATTGCTCCGATAATAACCCATGACAGGAAGTGGGGCAGATACAGCAGGGTCTGGTTGACCCGTTTGAACTTGACGCTCTTCACTTCATTCAGCATGAGCGCCAGGACAATCGGCATCGTGAAGCTGAATAGAAGGTCAAGCACATTGAGCAGCAGCGTATTGCGGACAGCCCGTGTGAAATCAGGCTTGGAGAAGATCTGCTGGAAGATTTCGAAGCCTACCCATTCACTGCCCCAGAAGCCTCTGGCAATTTTGTAGTCTTTAAAAGCGATTACAAGCCCGGTCATCGGCAGGTATTTGAAAACGATTACAAAAGCGAGCGGAAGCATTACCAGCAGATACAGCTGCCAGTCACGGCGCAAGTAATAGAGCGGCCCGTATTTTTTTCTTAATAAAAGGGCCTGATTGGTTTGTGAAGCGCTTGCAGCTTTCAAAGTCTCACCCCCTGCAACATTTTATCTTTTGGCCGGCTGTGTGCTCCGGTGTGAATCCAATGTATCCCGATTATCCGGTTTTGCAAATCATGAGTATTGATGATTCCCATCAAATTTGATTAGACCGCGGTATTATCAGCTTTTGCGGCTTGTTCATAATCAAATATGATAGGCATTCCCAAAAATAAAACGCTTTCATTAACAGAGAAACAAATAAAAACCGCCGGCTGTCGGCCCCGAGAGGGCTCCTAGGAGCCCTTGCTCTTGGCCGACTTGTAGCTGCTCGGCGGCATACCTTCATATTTACGGAAAAAACGGTTGAAGCTCTGCAGATTATAATATCCTACCTCTGCAGCAATCTGCTTAATCGTCAGATCGGTATCCAGCAGCAGCTCCTTGGCTTTTTCGATACGGAGCTGGTTAAAGAAGTCGATCATGCTTTTACCGGTCTGCTCATATACGATTTTGCGCATATAGGAGTAGCTGATCCCGATATCCTTTGCCATATCCTCGAATACAATTTCCTCGCGGTAGTGCTCCTTCAAATATTGAAAGATCCGTTCCCCGTGATTTGTTTCGCCGGTGCTGTGATCCAGGCTCTGGACAATCTCCCGGAACATCTCGTGCAGATACTCCTCAAGCTCCTCCAGCGTATCCATAGCGGCCAGAATACTGTAGATGTTGCCCTTCCCGACAATCATTCTTCCGGTACCGATATGATTCTCGCGCAGATGCTTGATCGTCGCGCCCATCAGCTGGTGATATATGAACATGATGTTATCATACGAGATGTTGTCTTCTGCGCTGATCTGGCTGCGGATATTCTGCAGCTCTTTAAAGATACCGTCCAGATTGCCGGCATCCAGGAAGTTGAGAATCCGCCGTTCACTGCAGTCGAAATCGATATATTTGCGGCTGTGCTCCTCTTCATCCTCCCAGTACATAATGCTTCCGGCCCCGTTGATCATCCGCTGCTTTATCAGCTCCATTGCTTCAAACAGCCGCTCGGCCACCACTTCAGGCGCATCCGCCACATCGCTTACTCCGATTGTAACCGTATGCTCCAGCAGCGCAAGCGATTCATCACGGACCTTTTCCAGCGCCTGCTGGATAGTCTCCCTGCCTGCCTCATCCTCATCCGGGGCAAAATTCAGCACGATGACAATACAGCCGTCATTATGATAGACAGAGCTGGCCAGAATCCCCTGAGGGAAAAGGCTTTCAAACTTGGTGTTGAGCAGATAGCGGTGGTAGCTGCGTGTCTCCACATTGGTGTTACCGATATACACCCTGTAACGGTCGATCGAGACTACAGCTATCCGGTAATAGGCTTCAGGGAACACTTCGGTAATGCGCGGCGGAATTTCTCCGCGCAGCAGACGGTGAACCGCAAGGCTCCGGGTATCCTGCTCACGCTCCTGCAGCAGCTGGAACAGGCTCTCCTCCTCCTCCTGCATCCGCTTGAAGGCCATGTCCAGAAAGGCAAGCTCATTTTTGTTGGCGACTTCCAGATCACTCTTGGAGCGTATGGTCCGCACCAGCTGCCTCAGCGGCCTTGACAGCCAGGTAGCAAAAAAGAGCGCAAGAACGGTTCCGAGCAAAATAATGGCACCGGTCAGCAGAATAATATTCCCCTGCATATCCCTGGAATCGGCCATCATCTCATCCAGTGAGCTCCAGCTGACATTCCACCATCCGGATAACGCCGATCCGGTCCAGGCATAAACCATCCGCTTACCGTCAAGCTCACGGAACGCATAGCCTTCATTTATATTCTGATTCAGCAATTCACGGAGAAACGGCAGCTCATATCCGTCTGACAGCAGCAGTGATTTGTCATTGAAGGAAATCACCCTGCCATCGGAGTCCAGCAGCAGATTATTGCTGTTACCCACCTCTGTGGCATTCAGGTATTTGAAGATCTGGCTCTCCTTCATATTCACTACGACAATTCCGTGGGTGTTGGAGGACAGCCGGTTAAGCGGATACACATAGGAGACGACATTCTCTCCGGTATCCAGCTTGCGCGGAACCCATACGCCACTGATTCCCCGCTGATCCTCAAGGGCTGTACTCACCCAGTCCATCGCCTCATAGCGCTCCAGCTTCGTCACACTCTTGTCCGTAGAGACTACATAATCAGAGCCGTCCAGATAAAAGTATGAAGAAGCTACGCCGTCTATCCGGCGGTTGAGATTCAGCAGCTCATTCGTTACGGCCTTTCCCAGGCTGACATTCGTATAGTTGGAATTAATTTCATCGTATGTCTCGAAGCTGCGAATCCGGTCAAACACACTCGTTGCTGCCAGACGTGACGTATCCTGTACCATACTGGCCATTGCGTTTTCATTCAGCTTGCGGTTGGCATTAAGCCCCGCAAGCGTTGATTCCCCGATGGCTGCCTCTGAGTTCTCAATAATCTGCGACCCGCTGTACCAGGTAAGGATGGCTGTCGGAATAGCCATGATACAGAACAGAATTAACGCTAACTGCAGCATCATCGGTATTTTTTTCATAGTGCGCCCCCCTATAATCTCTAATCCCCATAGATGATCACAGCAAGCTATCTGAGGAACATAATGAGCTTCTGCAGCCCGAGCTCTCTGATTCCCTGAACAACCAGTTCAGCTATACGCAGACTGCCGCGCTCCTGGAAATGTGTATTGTCAACGGTACCGCCGGGATGATTCATCCATTCCCCCGGCGCTCCCCACAGAAAGATTGACTTGGTTGCTTCCGGTCCAGCTTCTTCAAACAGGATTCTGCTTTTCCCGGCCAGATCAATCAGCGGAACCTCTTTTTCCCCGGCCAGCTTTCTGACAGCCTCCAGATAAGCCCCGTGTGTGTCCTCGAGCTTGCCGGAAGCATCAAAATACCGGCGGTGCACAGAGGTAACCAGCACAGGGATCGCCTGCTTGGCACGTGCACCTTCAATATACTTACGCAAATACTCCGGATAGGTTGTCAGCGGGTCTGTATGGCGCGCTTCATCCCATTTCTGGTCATTATGCCCGAACTGGATGAATAAATAATCGCCTTCCCGGATCTCGTCCAGGATCGGCTGAAGCCGGTTTTCGCCGATGAAGCTTTTGGAGCTGCGGCCTCCTACAGCATGATTGGCAACCGTGACATCATGCTTGAAAAAGTACTGGAGCATCTGCCCCCAGCCGGAGAACGGAAAGCCCTTCTCATCCCCGACATCCGTAACTGTCGAATCGCCGGCCAGATATACTGTAATCTGTTCGCTCGTCTTCGTAATTTCCAGCGCATTAATCCGCGGGGCAACACCGCCGAATCTGAGCTTCAGCTGGCCTCCGCGCACGTTCACACCGAACATTTCCCGTGATACCTGTCCGGTAACTGTCCGGTAATTGTTAAGGATCAGCCTCTCCCCGTTAGTCTTAAGGGATGTGCAGGACGGCGCCGCCTCATCACCGGTCAGAATCGAAACAATATAATTACCGTCTTCAACATCTGCCAGAAAAGCCGTATTAAAAGGTATAACAAAATCCCCGGTAAGCTGCTGCTCCCCCCGGATATGCTCTGTCACCTGTGATACATCTGTAAACCCATAGCCCTTGCCGGCATCATAGCTGTCCGCAGCAGACACTTTGGTGAATCCTTCTGCCGCTGTCCCGGCGGGTCCAAAATCAAAACGCAAACTCATATTACATCCCCCTACTATAATTTAGATGAAATTTTAAACGCTTACAAGTTATATTACAGAAAACACTGAACAAAGGCATGCTTACCGTTATTTTAACATTATAAGAATCGGTTAATATATAATTTTAGAGCGATTTTTCAAATAAATTTGCTAAAACAACTAAAACCCAATGAATAGATACCACAAATGTTGGAAACAGACATCAAACGGCGCAAAAAAACCCGGATAAGTCCGGGCCGGCTGTCTGCCGTAAAAGAACGGCTTATATGATATTATTCCGCGTTAACCGCCTCATCCTCAAACTCCTCAATACTCGCATTAGAGCCGATTACGACCATAATATCACCCTGGCTTACGTAATCATGTGCAGTCGGTGCAACAATGATCCCGTCCTTGCGGTTCAGGGCAATGATGCTGCAGCCGTATTTGGCCCTTGTGTTCAGCTCAGAGAGGCTTTTGCCGTCCATGCAGGCGGGTACTGTCAGCTCAACAACTTTGTAGTCCTTGGAAATTTCGATGTAATCCAGCAGATGGGGCGTGACCAGCTGATGCGCTACACGGATGCCCATATCCCTTTCCGGAAAAATAACCCGGTCCACGCCCAGCTTGGATAGCGCGCGGCCGTGCAGAATCGTAATTGCCTTGGCAACCACCTGCTTCACGCCCAGCTCCTTCAGCAGAATCGCCGTCAAAATGCTCCGCTCCATATTATCCCCGATAGCCACAATACCGCAGTCAAAATTACGCACACCCAAGGAACGCATGATGTTCTCATCCGCTGCATCTGCCATAACGGCATGAGTCAGCTTCCCGCTCATTTCCTCCACACGCTCTTCCAGGTGGTCGATTCCGAGCACCTCATAGCCCATAGCCATCAGCTCCAGCGCCAGGCTGGAACCGAAGCGGCCAAGACCGATCACAACAAACTGCTGTGCTTTCAACATTACTTTAACCCCTTATCCAATTATCATTTTACCTTCCGGGTACTTATACAATGGCTTACCCTGCTTCGGACCCAGTGCATAGGCCAGCGTCAAAAGACCGAGCCTTCCGGCAAACATCGTCAGACAGAGCAGAATTTTGCCCGCATCTGTCAGCTCCGGTGTCACACCCATCGTCAGACCGACGGTCGCAAAAGCCGATGTTGTCTCGAACAGAATCATCAGAAACGGCCACCCTTCAGTAGTCGAGAGAATCATCGACACTGTGACAATCAGCAGGACAGCAAGCAGCGTAATAGTCAGCGCCTTGAAGACCCGCTCCTGGGCCAGCCGGTAACGGAACAGGACGATATCCTCCCGTCCGCGCAGCATGGAGACAACCGCCCCGATCATCAGCGTAAAGGTCGTCGTCTTAATTCCTCCGCCTGTTGAGCCCGGGGAAGCCCCGATAAACATCAGCATGACAATGAAAAATTGTGAAGCCTGGCGCATACCGCCGATGTCTACCGTATTGGGTCCCGCTGTACGGGGCGCAACCGACTGGAAGAATGCAGCCCATATCTTGCCGCCGATATTCAGCGGGCCAAGCGTACGTGCATTCGTGAACTCAAACACAAAAATAACAGCCGCACCGGTCAGAATCAGCGCTGCGGTCATCGTCAGAACGACCTTGCTGTGCAGCAGCAGCCTGCGGGTCTTGCGGTAATCAATCAGATCCGCCATTACGATAAAGCCGATCCCGCCGGAGACAATGAGCAGCATGACAACCAGGTTAATTACCGGGTCATTGGCATAAGCCGTAAGGCCGCTGTAATCCCTGAACAGATCAAATCCGGCATTATTAAACATCGATACGGCATGAAAGACACCGTAGTACAAAGCGCGGGCAAGCGGCATATCCGCCGCCCATCGAAGTGCCAGCAGCACAGCACCGGCTGCCTCTATCACAAGTGAATACACCAGCACCTTGCGGATTAGCCGTACAATCCCCTCCATCGAGCTCTGATTCATCGCTTCCTGAAGAATCAGCCGGTCACGCAGCGAGATTCGCCGTCTCAGCAGCAGCGCGAACAATGTGGCCATAGTCATAAAGCCGAGGCCGCCGATCTGCATCAGCACCAGGATAACCGTCTGGCCGAACAGGCTGAAGTAAGAGCCCGTATCCACCACCACCAGCCCGGTTACACAGGTTGCAGAGGTTGCGGTAAAGAGCGCATCTATGAATGTCAGAGAATGGCCGGAGGTACTGGAAAAGGGCAGCATCAGCAGCAGCGTTCCGACCAGGATGACTGCGGCAAAGCCAAGCACCAAAATCTGGGGCGGGGACAGCTTAAGAAATTTGAATTCCGGAAATTTAGGAAACGGCGAAGCCAAGCGGCTCATCCTTTCACATGCTTCTTGTCAGCACAAAATTAATATTCATCCGATAAACATACAAATTATATACGTTATTGTCCAGCATCACAAAGCCTGAATTTTCGCCTGTGATCAATTTCTCTTGATATTGTATGGTGTGTAGTGGTACACTCCATTTATAAAGTGTATGGCCTTCCCCCATACACATATCCGTTTGTTAACAGCAGAACAAGGAGGCAGGGGCCTATGGATCAGCCTTTTGAGCTTTTACCGGAGCCGTTTCAGATCAATCCCTCATTGCCGATCTACGAGCAGTTTGTCGAAGCGATACAAGGAAGAATTGTCAGCGGGCAAATACCGTCCGGCTCCCGGCTTCCTTCTGTAAGGGAGCTGGCAGCTGGCAGGGGTGTCAATCCTACCACCATAGCCAGAACCTATCAGGAGCTGGAGCGTATAGGCCTGATTGTCACCTACCGCGGGCAGGGGACCTTCGTCACCAGGGATGAGACGGCGATTGGCGGGGCACGCAAAGTTATGATGCGCAGGGCCATACAGGATTTTAAGGCAGCAGCGGCAAAGCTTGGCATCACTGCTGAACAATTGCTTGAATTTGATAAGGAGGATTCTAATGAGTGAATATATTTTAGACAATTCCAATTCCGGGATAGGGGTTTCAGCAGAGCCGGCAGCTGTAGAGTGCATAGGGCTCGGGCTTACCCTGAGAAAAAAGAGTATCCTCCATGACGTCACCTTTAATATTCCCCGCGGCAGCCTGACCGGACTGCTGGGTCCTAACGGGGCCGGCAAGTCCTCGCTGCTGCGCATTATCGCCGGGCTGGCTGACCCCGATACCGGCTCGGTGGAGATCTTCGGCAAGCCGGCAGGAGCAAAGCGGCTCGGCGAGCTGTCGCTGCTGCCGGACCGCAGCAGTCTGCCAGGCTGGCTGAGTGTCAGGGAATGGCTCAATTTCGCCGCCGGCATCTATCCGGACTGGGATCCGGCCAAGGCGCAGGAGCTGCAGGCGAAGCTGTCTGTATCCGCAGAGGCCGTTATATCCACGCTATCCCGCGGAGAGGAGGCGCGGCTTCAGCTGCTGACCTGCCTGTCACGCAAGGCACCGCTGATTATTCTTGACGAACCGTTCACCGGTGTAGACCTTATATCACGGGAACGAATTGCTTCGGCTGTTGTCGCTGAGCTCGCTGACGGTGCACGGACTTTTCTGATCGCGACCCATGACATCCGGGAGATGGAACTGCTGTTTGACCGGCTAATCCTCATCGGCGGGGGCACAATCCGCAGCGTTGATGAGGTAGATACCCTCCGCCGTTCCGGTAAGTCGGTCGAATCCCATTACAGGGAAGTGTTCGCATGAATATTATGAAGACGCTCATCAATCTTGAATACAGCCGCTACGACCTGTCCCGGCGCGGTAAACACTACAGCCTGTTTGCAGCCTTGACCCTCATTATTCTGCTGTTCATGACCGGACTGAATCTGAAAGGTACCCATGTGTCGGAACGTGTTCCGTTCATTTATGCCTCCATGCTGCTATGGTCAGTTGTCACCATCCTTTCCGCTGTACATATGGTTACATTTAAAAGCCTGAGCCACCGGGACTGGTTTCTGTCCTTTCCGCATTCCAGGCTGAAGCTGCTCTATGCCCAGCTGTTCAGCCTGCTCCGGCACAGCCTGAACCTCACCCTTGCAGTACTGGCTGCAGCCTGCATTCTTTACTATTATTCTGTCAGAGCAGGCTGGTATCAGCCGCTTACAGCATCCGGGTTGATTTATCTGTTTTCAGCTAACACCCTATTTCTTCTGGCCTTTCTGCCGCTCGCGGTTACTTTTGGGCTGGGAGTCAGCCTGTTTCTGCGTTCCCGCACGGGCGCGCTGCTGCTGTTCCCGTATCTGATGATTTGGATGTTCCCCTTCATAGCAGAAAGCGCTCTTGGTTCTGCCAATCAGGAATTTTACACCTCAGCTGCCAGCTCTCCCGGCCGTGTGCTGCTTGCCGCACTGGTGTTATGCCTGGCCGGCTGGCCGCTCTGCCATCTGCTAATGAAGCTTATTGCCGCCAAAGGAATGAATGCCGCAGCCGCGGCAGACCGCCTTTCCGCAGCCCGCACTGCCTCCCTCCGCCCGGGATTCCGGGCGCTGCGGATGAAGTCAGGCAGCGGCTCTGCCGGCCGTCTTGTACCCTATCTGCTCCTTTACCGGCTCCATATCAGCCGCGTACATCATATAGAGAAGCACCCGGCAATCCGGATTCTCAAGCTGGTTGTTCCGTTTCTGATTGCTGCTGTCGTGTATCTGGGTTTTGCCTTGGAAGAGGAGGTCGTTATCCTTGACTTCATCAAGCCATTATTTGCACTGCTCGTTATGCTCGGCAGCATATGGATGCTGATGCGCACCGGCATTGAACGGAAGCAGCTCCCTTGGCTGCTTAGCTTTCCGCAGAGCCGGCTGGCCCTGCTCCTGAGCGGAGTTGCTGTAGTCTGGACAACTGTAATGCGGGCTCTTTCTGCACTCATGCTCTCAGCCTGTGCCGGCAGCGTTGCCGCTCTGCTTGCCGGCCGTACCGGGATAGAGGAGTGGTCACATAGCATCTCCTGGGTGTTATATTCCTTCCTGCTCTCTGTACTGGTGCTGACTGTGATCCTGTGTCTGCTGCAGATCGAATACTGTACATTGAAATTAAAGGTGCTGAACATCGTAATGATACCGCTGGCTATGCTCGGCCCTCTGCATAGCTTTCTGCTGAACCGGTTCATGTATTCCGGGCTGCACGGCGGGGCTTCACCTGACTTCCGGTTGCTCGGACTGACCGCCCTGATCGCCCTGCCAGTAGCGCTATGCTGCATTCCGGCAGGAGCGGCTTATTATCACATGAGCCTGATTCAGCCAGCCGGCAAAAAGACAAGATCTAAACAGGCATAAGCCGGGGCTTGTTTACGTAAACGTAGAGATAGGCAAGTGGGTTCCTTTTTGTAACGATCCGGCCCGTCCTTTATAATGAAACAACATGCAATGACTGCAGAATAATCTATCAAGGAGGCGTTCCATGAATCCCGTCGGCCAGTCCTTACAGCAGCGGCCCCTTTCAAAAAGACTTATCCTCGCAGGCATATTCGGCCTTATCGTATTTCTGATGTTCCAGGTAGCTCCGCAACTGCTCGCAGGAGGGGCTGCTACCGCCATCAGCAAGACTGAAGCCCGTGACAAGGCAGCTGCCTTTGCAGCAGAGCACCTGGGGCATGCCCAGAGCGGTCAGGACCGGTGGACGGTAAGCTATCAGACCGACTCTTCCTTCTACGGCTACATGTCCCGGGAAAAGCTCCTGCAGAGCTACAATGACAATAAGCTGGATCAGCGGTACCCATTCGACGTTTATCATGCTGTACTTTATACCGAAGGAGCCGCAGATCCGCTGCTTGCCGTTGATCTTAACATGTACACAGGCGAAGTTACCGCCTTTGCACGGAACGGCTATGCCCATTCCAGTGACGGTTGGGACTACGGCAATCCGCCTTCCCCCGGAAATTCCAGGGGAATTTACTTAGAGGGCAGTGAGAACGGCGGACTGTCACTGCAGCAAAAAGAAACACTGGCCAGCCCTTGGCTGAAGCTGTGGGGAGCCAGCCCGGCCAGGCTGCAGATTGAAGCAAATACGGACGGCTACGGACTTGTTTATACGGACAGCTCGGTTAAGATCGGTGAATCTTCGCTGCAATACCAGTTTAATTTCTTGAACGAGACGCTGTCTTATTTCCGTGCAGGCTTCTCTGCACCATCCTGGCATGACACCTATGTGGAGAACCAGACTTCGCTGGCTAACAGGCTGACCCTGCTCGGCTACGCCCTTCCCACCCTTGCGCTCGGCCTTCTGGCGCTGATCTTCAGCATTCTGCGGAGGAGCCACACTTCTTTTGTACGCGGTATTACCTTAAGCTCGATTCATTTCACAATCATGATGATCAGCACCTACAATATGCTGCCTGAATCGGCCTTGGACACCGCGGAATCCCGCATAACGGCCGTCATTATGTTCATCATCTATGCCCTCTACAGCCTGCTCATGTCTTCCCTGCTCTACTTCTCCCTCGTCGGCGGTGACGGGTTGTGGCGTAAGGAGGAGGGCCTGAATCCCTGGCCGCGGGCCAATGAGCCCGGCTACGGCAGGTATGTACTCGACAGTCTGCGCGCCGGTTACGTATGGGCCTTCATTCTGCTTGGTGTGCAGACCGTCATGTTCATCATTCTTTCGTTCACCCTCGATAACTGGTCAACGACGGATGCCAGCCAGTCTCCGTACAATATGAGATATGCCCTGCTGCTGCCGGTTGTCGCCTGGCTTGCCGGCTTATCCGAGGAAGCTGTCTACCGGCTGTTCGGTATCCGGATGCTCAAAAAGCTGGTCAAAAACACCTTTATCGCTTCCCTCATCACCACTGCGATCTGGGCTTTCGGGCACACCCTGTATCCAATCTATCCGGTTATTTCAAGACCGATTGAGCTGACTGTGATCGGGCTGCTGTTCAGTTATATTTTTCTGCGCTACGGCTTTATCGCGGTCATGTTCGCGCATGTGGTGTTCGACAGCATCCTGATCGGTATGACGCTGATCTTCATGCAGGAGAGTGTGAACATCGCAGCGGGTGTCATTACCATCGTTCTGCCATTCGTTGTCGGCTATATCGTATACCGGTTCAATCCGCCGGACAGCACCAGCCGCAAGGACCCTCAGGGTCCTGACGGTCCGCTTCGGCCCGCAGGATCAGGATGGCTGAGCTAGGCTCCAGACAATCCAGACAATAATAAAGGTGCTCCGCAGGCTGCCTAGATATAGCAGTCTGCCGGAGCACCTTTTGTATTCTGCCAAAAACCTCATCCCCCGCTGGCGGTCCCTCCCGCTTATCTCCGCTTAAAAAACCGGTCGTACAGCACCAGGGCAACCAGGATCGTAAATACCTCCATCAAAAACTTGGGCAGCAGCAGAAATATATATTCCATAAGAAACCTCCTATATCTGTTAAATCTGTATTATATATATTTCTGTTTAATCCACCGGCTATCCTTTATATTGCCCTTCATTTGGCGGTTCAGCCCGGGTTCGGCTGAATCAAGAGCATTTTTGCCCTTCATCTGGCGGTTCAGCCCGGATTCGGCTGAATCAAGAGCATTTTTGCCCTTCATTTGGCGGTTCAGCCCGGATTCGGCTGAATCAAGGGCATTTTTGCTCTTCATTTGGCGGTTCAGCCCGGATTCGGCCGAATCAAGGGCATTTTTGCCCTTGATGTGACGGTTCAGCCGGGGTTCGGCTGAATCAAGGGCATTTTTGCCCTTGATGTGACGGTTCAGCCGGGGTTCGGCTGAATCAAGGGCATTTTTGCCCTTCATTTGGCGGTTCAGCCCGGGTTCGGCTGAATCAAGGGCATTTTTGCCCTTCATCTGGCGGTTCAGCCGGGGTTCGGCTGAATCAAGGGCATTTTTGCCCTTGATGTAGCCTCTCCTCTCCCGCCAGCCGCAGACCGCAAATAACCGGCCCCAAAGGGCCGGCTTCCATTAACACATGTTATTGCTCATCCTCACTATCAGTATCAGCCTGAGCCGCCGGCTCCTCATCATTGAGCGCAGCCAGGATCTGCCCGGCCAGCTTCTCACCAATGGAGAGCGCGCGGAAGTCCTCAAGCGAAGCTTCCTTAATTTTTTTAAGCGAGCCGAAATGCTTGAGCAGCACTTTCCGCCGCTTCTCCCCGATGCCGGGGATCGAATCCAGCTTCGAGGTGACCATCGATTTGCCGCGCTGCTCGCGGTGGAAGGTAATCGCAAAGCGGTGAACCTCATCCTGGATGCGCTGCAGCAGGTAGAACTCCTGGCTGTCCCGCGCCAGCGGCACCGGCTCGGCGGAATCCCCGATCAGTAGCTGCGCGGTCTTGTGCTTGTCGTCCTTGACCAGACCGCAGACAGGGATGTACAGCCCCAGCTCATTTTGCAGAATATCAATCGCCGAGGAGATCTGCCCTTTACCGCCGTCGACCACAATCAGGTCCGGCTGCGGCAGGTCCTCCTTCAGCACCCGCTCATAGCGTCGCCGGATAACCTCACGCATTGTCTCGTAGTCATCCGGACCCTGTACGGTGCGTACCTTGTACTTCCGGTATTCCTTACGGGCAGGCTTGCCGTCGATGAAGACGACCATCGCCGAGACCGGATTGGTTCCCTGGATGTTCGAGTTATCGAACGCTTCGATCCGGTTCAGCGATTCCAGCCCCAGACTCTGGCCGAGGCTGAACGCCGCACCCGAGGTCCGCTCCTCATCCCGTTCAATCAGCCGGAACTTCTCGTCCAGTGCAACCCGGCTGTTCTGGCAGGCCATGCCGACCATCTGCTTCTTCAGCCCGCGCTGCGGGACCAGCACCTTGAGGCCCAGCCATTCCTGCAGGGCTGCAGCTCCGCTGGCTGCTTCCACCGCAACAGCCGAAGCAGCTTCGCTCTCTGCCTCCGGCTCCCCGTCATCTTCAGCGTCCAGCTCTGCAGCCAGCCTGCCTGCCGTCACAGCTGCGGCCGCTGAGGCTCCGGATGGCTTCTCCGTACCCTCACTGACTTCCTCGGGCAGCAGAATCTCCTGCGGCAGCGCCGGGTTATCGCTGTAATACTGCGTCACATACGACATGAAGTCGCTGTAAGCCTCCCCGTAGAACGGGAATGCCGAGGAGTGGCGCTGGATCATTTTCCCCTGGCGCATGTAGAGAATCTGCACACACATCCAACCCTTGTCCACGGCATAGCCGAACACATCGCGGTCCTTCGTATCTGCCGTATTAATCTTCTGCTTCTCCATCAGGGCATCGATGTGCATAATCTGGTCACGCAGCTCTTTGGCACGCTCGAAATACAGCTCATCCGCCGCTTCCTGCATTTTTTTCTGCAGATCCTTTTTGACCGCCTCATGACCGCCGCTTAAGAAAGCCGAAATATCGCGGATGATTTCGTCATAAGCCGGCTTAAGCACTTCCTTCTCGCACGGGGCGAGACACTGGCCCATATGATAATAAAGGCAGACCTCCTTGGGCATCACACCGCATTTGCGCAGCGGATACATCCGGTCAAGCAGCTTTTTGGTCTGCTGGGCCGCGTAAGAGTTCGGATACGGTCCAAAATATTTGGCTTTATCTTTAAGCACCCGGCGGGTCACTTCAAGGCGCGGGTGCGCTTCGTTCGTTATTTTGAGATACGGAAACGTCTTGTCATCCTTCAACAGCACATTGTAGCGCGGCATATGCTTTTTGATCAGATTGCACTCCAGAATGAGCGCTTCCATATTACTTGAAGTCACTATATATTCAAAATCAACAATATTGGCGACGAGCCGCTGGGTTTTGCCGTTATGACTGCCTGTAAAATAAGAACGGACACGGTTCTTCAGCACTTTGGCCTTACCCACGTAAATAATGGTCCCCTCTTCATTCTTCATCAGATAGCACCCGGGCAGGTCCGGCAGCAGCGCCAGCTTGTTGCGGATATTATCGTTATAATCCATGATTTCTCCCCCACCTGTTACTTGCACATACTATAGCAATTTTAACACACAAAACGCCCCCGGATAAACCGAAGGCGCTTGTAATCAAATCTTATTCAGTAGCGGTAACTACATTTTATTGGTGTTTAGCTACGATATTCTTAAGGGAATCCTTGGAGTTCAGGCCGACAACCTTATCCACCGGCTGACCGTCTTTGAAGAAGATCAGGGTAGGAATACTCATAACTCCAAAACGGGAAGCCGTTTCCGGATTCTCATCCACATTCAATTTAGCAATTTTTACGCTGTCGCCCAGCTCGGTGGACAATTCCTCGAGAATAGGGGCAAGCATTTTGCAAGGGCCGCACCAAGGTGCCCAGAAATCTACTACTACAGTACCCTGACCTTCAACTTCACCCACAAAGGACTGGTCAGACACGTTCACGATAGCCATGATATTGTTCCTCCTTTAATTTTGCAGAGCTGCATCCGCTCCTATAGACTGTGCTTGCAGAAACGAATTCACTCTGTAAGGTTAGCTGGAAAAAAAGCTTCATGTAATATGATAACCATATTACCATTTACCGACACATCCCATTATAACATAGATACTATACTTTTGGGAAATGTTTTAGACAATTACATTGTATAAAATCAATTATTTAGCACATTTTCGCTTCTTTACAATATTGCAGAGACTACGTATACTCTAAGAAAACGCATTAATTGTCAATGACTTCCCTCACACGTAATACTGTAATTCATTGCAGTACAGCTTGCAAGCGCAAGGAGGAGAACGAAGTGGATATCAATGCCAAGACACGGGATCCGCGGGAGCATGTTAATGAAGAGCCGCGCAACGATTTGGGCGATCTGATGACCGGTTTTGCGGGAATGGCCGGCTTTATGACGCTGGTATTCTTCGGGATGGTGATTGTGAAATTTGTTTTTCTGGATTAACGGCAGATGACAGCTGAGAGTCCGGCGGTTCCTGTGTAATGATTAGCGGGAGCGCCGGACTTTTGTGTGCAGACCTTTTCACTCAAAATCTTGCGGGCTTAAACATTCAGCGGCTGAAACCAGATTTTATGAAATTCGAGCCAGCCGTAAGCATTGATCGACACTCCGCGGACTGTTCTATGGTGCGAGGTGTTGTTTTTTTTATGAATCAGGAACAAAACGGAGTTCGTAGCCCGCAGCAATGCTTCCAGCTCTGCCAGCACCTTCTGGCGTCCAAGCCCGTCTGGCTCCCTGAAGACCGCATTTACCTTATGCTGTACAGCATTAGAGGTCTCCGTATCAAATGCGGGCTGCAGATAGTTTTTTTGCAGATACATTTGAATTTCACTGATTTCATCATCTCCTAGCACACTTCCAAATAACCTCGCATCATACTGTGAAAATGGCTCCCCGTTCCTCCCGTCCTCTATCCGGTCAGCGACTTGAATCTCCACCCGGATGCCGAATTTCCCGGCCTGCTCCTGAATCCAAACAGCATCACTGCGGTGAAAAGAGTTCACATGCAGCCTGAGTATCTCACCCGCATAGCCGCTTGCTGCAAGCAGTGCACGAATTACCGCAGGCTCCGGAGAAGTGGTGTTATTCGCCATCTCTGCCTGCTCACCCGGAAGATAACGGAACCCGAAAGCAGGGTGTAACCGGTCCTCTCCCAGTTCATCGATCATCTTGTTCCGGTCCATCAGCAAATCCAGCGCTTTCCGGAAATCCGGATGATTCTGCGGGCCTCTTGTCCCCTGATTGAACACAAGCAAAGTGCAGCAGGAAAACCGGGTTTCCAGATCCAGCCACTCCCCGCTGCCTTCCTTCAGAACCTTCTGATATGCCTTTGAAGCATCCCCGTGTGAGGACATGGCCGAGGACCAGTCAGGTTCAGATAAATCCTCTCCTTCCATACCTGACAAGTTCAAAATTTCAACCCGGTCAAGCTGCGGCCGCCCCCGGAAATGCTGTGCAAAAGCTTTCAGCACACAAATCCCGTCGCTATGGCGCTCAATCCGAAATGGCCCTGTACCCACCGGACGGACCGCAAAATCCGCTTCAGCATATCCGCCCATGTCTGCCGGTATGATGCTCGCCGGAATTGTACAGAGAAAGCGCAGAAATAAATAATTCGGCTCCCGCAGCCGGATGCGGACGGTTTTGGCATCCAGCGCCTCCATCCTATCTATATCCTGAAACATCCAGGCTCCCTCGTAGATCTCCGGCTGCAGGCGCAGCCTGTTCAGTGAGAACAAGACATCTGAGGCTCCCAGCTCCTTACCATGGTGGAACAGCACACCTTTTCGCAGATGAAATATCCACTCCCTGTTATCTTCGCTTTTTTCCCAGGAATGGGCTATGCAGGGTTCAACTCTCCGGCTTGTCTGATCATATTCCACCAGTGTATTGAACAGCTGCCCCGCCATATGACAATCAAACGCATAATAGACCTGACCCGGGTCCAGAGTGAAAATCTGCCGGTATACCGGAAAGCGCAGCGTATCCTGCTCAGCTTCCTGTACAATCTGTGTTGAAAAGCCGATTCTCCGCGATAGCCAGTCCCTGAACTGCTCCTTGGCCGTATGTCCCCCGAACCGGTTCATCAGCTCCATAGCACCGTCTACGTCACTCTGCTCCATCTTTAGCTTCACTTCCTGCAGCAGAATGGCATCCGAATCAGCCAGCAGTGTCAGAATAGAGGAGTGGCCGCGGCCTAAACCCGGCTGCCAGTTAATCCAGGCCATGCCGTTAAGCGTACGGATGATCTGTTTGGCATATCGCGGTGTACAGTGCCAGGTCCCCGCAAGCTTGTCGACAGTAACCGCGAACGGTTCTCCTGTCTCATAGTCTTTGGCCGCGCAGCGAAGCTCCAAAAAATGCAGGGCTGCCGTTAACATATCTAATCTCCTCCGCAATTAAAAGGTGATCTCACTTGGACTTATTGTACCCTTTTCATCCTCTTTTGGGCAGATATACTTAATTCAAACCACAACAAAAGGATGATGGGAATGACAACCGGTACGAAACAGCATACAAGCACAAGCAAAACAGCATTTCATCCCGTAGCCTGGGGGGTCATACTCGGAACCTTTCTTTCCAGAACCGGGTTCTTCATGACGATTCCCTTTCTTGGCATCTATCTGGGACAGGTAAAAGGCATCGATCCGGCAACCATCGGGGCGATTCTGGCCCTTAGCCTATTTGCAGGAACCTGGGGGAGCTTTGTCGGCGGAGCACTCTCAGACCGCATCGGCAGGTACCCGGTGATGATCGGTTCGATGGCTTTATGGAGCCTCGTTTTTATTGGCTTCGCTTTTGCGGATGCCACCTGGCTTTTTTTCCTGCTGAGCGGTCTGAACGGATTGTTCCGCAGCTTGTTCGAACCGACCGCCCGGGCCCTGCTCACTGATGTGACACCGGAGGAGCGCCGGACAGATGTATTTAACGCAAGATATTTCGCCATTAATGTCGGCGGGGCAATCGGACCGCTTATAGGATTAAAGCTGGGGATCGGAGGCTCTTCCTCACTGGTGCCTTTTATGCTGAGCGCAGCTATTTATTTCTTTTACGCCATCGTCCTGGTTATCTTTAGCATCAAATATAAGCAACCAGCCGGAAATGATTCCAGTTCAGTCACGGTAAAACAAATGGTTAAAATTATGATTACGGACAAGGTATTCCTTTACTTTCTGATTGGCAATATCTTTGTGTTTGGCGCTTACTCCCATCTGGATACGACACTATCGCAATATATCGGCCATGAGCGGATTGGCACATACTCGCTACTGTTCATAATCAATACACTGTCTGTGGTGACGCTGCAATATCCGCTGGCAAAGCTCATGAAACGGTTCTCCTCAATGACCGCCCTCAAAGCCGGATGTCTGTTTTTCGGGCTCGGCTTGCTTGGACTGGGATCATTCGACCAAACCATACTGCTTGCCTTATCGATGGTCGTCTTTACGCTCGGGGAAATTCTCTGCTTTGTGATCGGCGATGTACTGATTGGCGAAATTGCTCCGGCACATCTGAGGGGAGCTTATTACGGAGCCAGCGGATTTGCTTTTATCGGACAGAGCATTTGTACCTGGTTAGGCGGAATCCTGCTGCAGACCCTGGGCTTTGATCATGGCCCGCTCATTTTCAGCATTCTCATGCTGCTTACCTTTGTTGCTTATCCCTTTTTCCACCGGGGCCAACAGCTGCGGGAGCAGCAGACAGGGCAAACTGACAAAAGCACGAAAGTTGTGTCCGGCACATCAATGTAAGGGATGAAAAAATAAACAGCGGTGCCTGGGACCTCATCGTCCCTGCACCGCTGTTTGTTTATTATAATGCCTCAGCCTATTTGTTTTTTCCCCGCTGGTTCTCCCCGTGAAGCGGAATAACGTCGACAAACGGAGCAATCCGGTCCATCAGCCGCTGTCCCTTATGCAGCTCTTCCCCGTCCTTGCTGGTAAAGCTAAGGTGCTTCTCCAGCCCGTCCAGCGGATAGTTGGAGGTATAGAAGGTCGGCTTACGGTTCATCCGGTAATTCAGAATGGCTCCCAGCACATGGTCACGTGCCCATGGGTTCAGATTCTCCGCGCCGATATCATCAAAAATCAGCAGATCGCAGTTTTTTAGCGTATCCGTTGTTTCCTTCAGCTTCTGCCCGTCCAGCATTATCGACTTAAGATCCTCAATGAAGTCCGGCATGTAGACAATGACGCCGGTGTAGCCGGCAACCGCCAGCTCATGGAGCAGATAACACATCAGGAAGGTTTTGCCTGTCCCGAACGTGCCATGCAGAAAAATCCCCTGCGGCGTGAGCCCGTCTTCCTTCACTCCGGTAATATAATCAAAAACTTTATTCACGGCTGAGGCCCGCCGGGGGTCCTTGCCCATAATATCCATCTCATCGTAGCCGCCGTTCAGCACGCGTTCATCCACGTAGAAGCTGCGGATCCGTCTGCGGATGCTGTCCTGATTATCCTGGGCAATCTTCAGGTTGCAGGCTGTCTTACGCTCAAATAAATCCGGCGAGCCGTTTACACTCTCAACTGTAAGCTTGCTGTAATGACCCTGGAAATCATTCGGACAATTCTCAAGGCCCGGGCAGCTCGCACAATTCTTGCTCTCCCGCACATACTGGAACAATTGGCTCAGGTGTAGCTTCAGCCGCTGGTCATCCAGCTCGGGATGCTCGGCCTTAAGCTGCTGTACCAGCGGGTTACCCAGCAGGTTCTGCTCAAGATCACGGGAACGCTGGCGCAGGGCCGGATTGTTCATCGAACGCAGCACTTCGCTCATCGACTCCATAGCTGCACCTCGCTTTCTTTACGGCGTCCTCAGGGCGCCCTTCTTCTTATTGGCCTTAATCTCGGCCGCTTTCTTCATCATCGCCGCGAATTCCTCTTCCGATACAGTACCGGCGCTTCCGTCATCCAGCACAATCGGAATCTCCGGCTTGGCAGCCCGGCTGCCGCCTTTGTTATAGGTACGCTGCCGCGTTCCTGAAGCTGCCCCGGCCGTACCGGAGGCAGCCCCCTTGCCTTTGACCTTGGACTGGTCGCGGATATAGCGCACCGCCTTCTCGTACGTATTCACCTGCTTGACCAGCATGTTCGAGGCTATCGCCTCCACGAAATTGCGGTTCATCCGCTGGTCGCCGCCGGAAGCCACCATTGTCATCAAGTAATGGATCAGCACATTGATGACTTCAGCGCTCAGCTTGTAGTTCAGATCTATTTTCTCGAATATATCCATCAGCTGGCCCGGTACTGCTCCCGGAAAAAAGGTTTGCAGCAGCCGGGTATAAGGCTCGTTGCGCAGCATCATATTATATTGGTGAATATCACATTTGGTCAGGAATTGCGGAGGCACCTCGACATAATACTCCATCTCTACCGGCTGCTCCTGCTGAATCCCCTGATCCTCAGGGTCACCCGAAGCTGCCGCGCGCAGCGAGACGACCTTGGACGCAGCAATCTCCCGTTTCTCCTGGCGCTTCATGTCCTGGCGGAAATGCTGGCTGGCACTGTGCTGCAGCGTATCGAGAATCACCTCGCCGTCCGGCGTGAACATTCCGTCTTCATCCAGCAGCCGGCATAAATCCTGCGGACCCAGCTCATATTTGCGGGCCACATAATTAATTACGCCCATCTGGGTATGATCAAAGCGCAGCTTCTCCACATGCATCCGGTTCACCGACTCCCGCGGAAAACGCAGAATAATATCACTGTAGCCGATAGCCAGTTCACTGCCTTCACTGAAGCCCGGCTGCTTCACTGTAGCCACTTCAGCCAGCGCCTGCTCCAGCTCATAATCTATCACATGGGTATTTAGCTGGAAAATATCATAAAAGGGCAGGGAAATATTCTCTTTACCGATTGAGCGGCGGCTCCACTCCTCCGGTTCACGGTTCCAGAACTGCTCACGGAGCGACAGGACGGCGAATTTGCCGATTTTGTCACGCAGCAGCAGCGTCAAATGCTGGGTTGCAAAAAAATCAGCAGGTGACAGCGGCGGCAGCAGCTCATATTCATACATATAATCATCGTTCTCCGGCATGTAGATCCGGCAGGTTGCAAGCAGCCCTACCGCCTCAAGCCGGGAAGCCTGGTCTACTAGATATTTACGGCCTTTCTCGTTCGGTTCAACGCCAAGCGTCATAAACAGCCTGCGCTGCTGCTCCACAGCAGAGTAGCCGATCGATTCAGCAGGAATATGCTCAAACAGCAGCCTGTATAGGCTGATCGCAAAGGCTCCTACCATCGGCTGATAGACCGAGCCCAGCATACGTGAATCAACATGGCTAAGACCGAATTCGCGGGAAACGCAGTACCGGTGATGTTCGGTGAAATGATGCAGGTTACTCATGCGCATCTGCGGATAACTCCCCCTTTTATATACGAATTCATGCAGATTTCTATTCTATCACAAAACATCCGGTCGGAAATGTAAAAAAAGAACCAAATAACCCGGTTTTCGGCCTATTATCGACAACTTTTAAAAACTTGCTGATCATAGCGGATAATAGAGAAGATAATTTGCGGGAACTCCGAAAATTTCTAAATTGTATAGTACTAAAAAAACGGCCTTTCCACCCCTTCTCAGGAATAGCAGCCGTTTATACGCAGGTGTAGCCCTTTAGAACATCTTATAACCGCCGAGCCGCAGCTTCTGAATCGTCCAGCCGCTCAGCACAGCACCGGTAAGCCCGGCAATTCCGGTGAGGTAATCAACAATGTGGAAGCTGCCAAGATGCTCCCAGAAGGTCATGGCATTCCTGTCCCAGATCGAATAGACCACTACGGGCAGGATGATAATCACGAACAGGTAGGCGGGGAACCAGGTTGTCTTCATTAACATGTTAAGGATAAAGCCGATACCAAACATCATAACAAAGAACAGCACGGCCAGAACAAATACAGGAATAAACCCCATCCTACCGCCAACCCCTTTCTATAAATAACCGCACATAACTGCTTAATTAATAGTAAGTTTACTAGAAAAAATGTAACGAAGCAATGAACATTCTTGTCCTCCGTATCCGCTTCCAGCCATAAGTGCCGCCTGCCGTTTGCTCTTGGCTGTCCGCATGCGATACAATGCATATAGATTAACCGGATCATACATAGAAGCGTATGCTTTGGAACCGGATTTAACGCCAATGCACTAAAGATTTCATTGAAAGTGTACCGCGCAGTTCCTTCAACGGAGCCTATGCTTCGTAATAAACTGAGCGTATGCTTTCGGAGCAAGTTTTACACGCAGTACCTTCAACGGAGCCTATGCTTCGTAAAACTGAGCGTATGCTTTCGAAGCAAGTTTTACACGCAGTACCTTCAACGGAGCCTATGCTTCGTAAAACTTTTAAGGAGTGAGAACATGAACGAAGCCGCTTTGACGCTGGAAGGATGGTATGCCCTGCATGACTTCCGCTCAATCAACTGGACGGCCTGGACGGCCGCCGATGACGAGGAGCGGGCCGTAGCCCTGGAAGAGCTGCATGCCTTCATGGAGGACTGGGGACCGGTTGAGGAAGCCAAGGAAGGAAGTACCGCTGTCTATGCCATCGTCGGCCAGAAGGCTGATTTCGTGATGATGTTTCTGCGCGAAAGCCTGGAAGCGCTGAACGCTCTTGAAACCGCCTTTAACAAAATTGCCTTTGCCCAATATACGACGAAGTCTTATTCTTATGTCAGCATCGTCGAGCTGAGCAACTATGCCGCAGGCGGAAGCGCCGGCGACGGCAGTGATCCGATGCAGAATCCGCATGTGGCAGCACGCCTGAAGCCTGTACTGCCGCAGGCGAAGCATATCTGCTTCTACCCGATGAACAAGAAGCGTGAGCTCGCTGATAACTGGTATATGCTCGATATGGATAAACGCCGGGAACTGATGCATTCGCACGGATTGATCGGCCGCGGCTATGCCGGCAAGGTGAAACAGATCATCACCGGCTCAGTCGGCTTTGACGACTGGGAATGGGGCGTAACCCTCTTTGCCGAGGATGCGCTGCAGTTCAAGAAGCTGGTATACGAGATGCGCTTTGACGAGGTCAGCGCCCGCTACGGCGAGTTCGGCCCGTTCTATGTCGGCAACCTGCTGACAACCGAAAGCTTTGAAGAGCTGCTTAAGCTGTGATTTCAGATCAAAAAGGATGGTTTCCTGCGGGAAACCATCCTTTTTGTTAATGTTCTCAACACCTGTTTGACTTATGACACTGAATTCTCCGGTTTCATTAGATTTCGCCTCAGCTCCA
The DNA here is from genome assembly GCF_000723885.1 of Paenibacillus camerounensis. GTDB lineage: Bacteria > Bacillota > Bacilli > Paenibacillales > Paenibacillaceae > Paenibacillus_AQ > Paenibacillus_AQ camerounensis. The sequence continues at coordinate 18,766 of NZ_CCDG010000015.1, read as the reverse complement.
CTGATCTGACACCCATTCCACCGCAACAAAAAGACCGCCCGTCAAAGGGAGCGGTCTATATATGCAAATGTAACTCCATCATGAGGGTAAGATTACTCTTCTTCCTCATCCTCGCTGTTCAGGCTCTCCAGATACTCTGCCGTTGCCTTGTCGCGGGCCCGGCTTTTATCCTTCAGCCGCTCGATGGCGGGCAGAATGAGCAGGTCAATCTCCTTCTGGACCGGGTAGGCCAGATCATACCGGCTCTGGTCTTCCAGATAAGAGCCCACCTCAATCAGCGCATTGTAACGGTCCAGCTCATCACGGGTCAACAGCCCGCGGACTTGCACGCTGCAGTGGCGCATCCTAGAAGAATCTCCCTTTCTTCAGCACCAGCGGAATGCCGCCGATAATGAAGAGATAGCGCATATCAACTACCTTTTTGAGCTGGGCTGCCGTCCAGCCCTTGTAAGTCTTCTCACCGACTACCGCAATGCCCTGGCCTTTGCCCAGCGATGCCACAGTCCCTTTGTTGCTGAATACAAACTTCTTCGGCTGCTGGCTGCGGATCGCTGCAACCAGGTTATGAGCACAGCACTCGCCCTGCTGCATCGCAATCTGTGCGGTCGGCGGGTACGGGCGTCCTTCCGGATTGATCATCAGGGAGCCGTCACCAATGATAAAGATATTGTCATGTCCCGGAACACGGAGATACTCATCAACCTTCACCCGTCCGCGCATAGCTTCGAAGCCGGCCGCTTCAATCAGCCGGTTGCCGCGGATACCGCCGGTCCAGACAATCGTTGAGGCCTTGATTTCTTCACCGGTTGCGAGAATCACTCCCCCGGGCAGACATTCCTTAATTGCTACACCGATCTTGAAGGTTACGCCCTTCTTGGTCAGCACAGCCATTGCATGCTCAACAAGCTCCGGCGCGAAGCCCGGCAGCGCTGTAGGGGCAGCCTCTACATTGTAGATATTAACCAGACTCGGATCTACATCATATTCCTTGCAGAGGGCGGGAATACGGTCTGCCAGCTCTGCAACAAATTCAATGCCGCTGAAGCCGGCTCCGCCGACTACAAAATTAATATGCTCCTGGGCGTTATTTTCGTTCTTATATTTGGCAAACTGATATTCAATATGCTCACGGATCAGCCGCACGGAATTAATGCTGCGGATAGTCAGTGCATATTTATCAAGGCCCGGAATTCCAAACGTCTCAGGCTCGCCGCCCAGAGCAATGACAAGGTAATCATAAGAAAGCGTGCCGTCTTCAAGAATCACTTTTTTCTGTTGGGTGCGGATTTCCTGCACGGAAGATTTCACGAGGTCGATCTTAAATTCGTCTATTAGTTTGGAGATAGATACGCGTGTATGTTCAATGCTATCCGTTCCCGCAGCAGGCATATGCAGATGGGTAGTGAAATAATGATATTCATGGCGGTTAACCAGCGTTACATCAGCTTCATTATAGTTCAAAGCTTTCTGCAGCCGCTGGGCGGTCAAAATACCTCCATATCCCGCGCCTAGGATGACAATTTTGGGAATACTGCTCATGTTCCGGCTCCTTCCAACAGGTGAATCTGTCTATGTGTTATTTTTTGTAAAATATTTTAGTTTCTTTTGTGAATTTATACACTTAAATTCGGGAGAATTTCCAATAAAACTTAAAGGATTTCTAAAATAACCATATCCATTGTAAACCTTAGTATCGTTTTAATCAAATATAATCATACAAGAAAAGACGGATTCGCCGTCCATTAAAGGACGGTACCGTTTCTCGAGAAATATCAGGATAATTTATGATGGGCAACATATAAATTCTTATATTTCAAAAAAACGTCACATTTTTCCGTCCATTTTAAGCCTTTGCAGGGCAGTCCCACAATGTTTATAATGAGTAAGTACACAAGTATGGCATTTTGAAACTATCAACTCGGAGGTGTAATATTACGTGACACTAGAGCAACCCGGCGTTCCTATGAGCGACCTGTTAATTATAGGCGGCGGTCCTGCCGGCATGTTTGCCGCTTTCTACGGCGGTATGCGTCAGGCGTCTGTAACCCTTATTGAAAGCATGCCCCAGCTGGGAGGCCAGCTCGCCGCGCTTTATCCGGAAAAATACATTTATGATGTGGCCGGTTTCCCGAAAATCACCGCACAGGAGCTGGTTGATAACCTGTCCCGGCAAATGGACCTGTTCCAGTCCAATATCTGTCTGGAGGAGAAGGTGGTATCTGTTGAGAAACGGGACGAACGCCACTTTGTAACCACTACAGATAAAGCGGAATACCACAGCAAGGCTGTTATTATTACCGCCGGTGTAGGCGCCTTTGAACCCCGCCGTCTAGAGCTTCCTGAAGCGCCGCGGTTTGAGAAAGCCAATCTGCACTATTTCGTAAGCGACCTGAATGCCTTCCAGGGCAAAAAGGTACTGATCAGCGGCGGCGGCGACTCCGCAGTCGACTGGGCTCTCATGCTTGAGCCGATCGCTGAGGAGGTTACACTGATTCACCGCCGCGACAAGTTCCGCGCACATGAGCACAGTGTAGAGCAGCTGATGGCTTCCAAGGTAAATGTAATTACCCCTTCAGAGATCACAGAGCTGCACGGAGAAGAATTCATTACCAAGGTAACCTTGTCCCATATAAAAACCAAGGAGACACAGGAAATTGAAGTAGACAGTGTTATCGTCAACTTCGGATTCGTATCTTCGCTGGGTCCGATTGCACAGTGGGGCATTGAGATTGAGAGCAATTCCATCGTCGTGGATTCGCGTATGGAGACGAACGTTCCAGGTATCTTCGCCGCCGGTGATATTACTACATACCCCGGCAAGCTGAAGCTGATTGCGGTGGGCTTCGGTGAAGCACCGACTGCCGTTAATAACGCCAAGGTATATCTTGATCCGGATGCCAAGCTTTCACCGGGACACAGCAGTAATCTCAAGCTTTAATTATCCGCTATCTGCGTATAAAGAATAAAAGGGTATCCTTTCAGGTTGATTCCACTCCAACTTGAAAAGATACCCTATTTTGTGCCGCTTGCGGTTAGACAGAGCAGCTGCTGCAGAAAATAAATTACGATATGCCTTAGTGTAGAACCGCATGTTCTGGAGAGTGTAAGTTCCGTTTGCGAATTTCAGCGAGCAACAGAGCGATGAAATCATGCTCTAAATGTAGCTCTATCGCTCTTTGGTACGAGTCGAGCAGCATCTCATCCGATAATTCAACCACAACGTTCACCTACCTTTCCTTTGTTTGAATCTAAATCTATCATAGCAAACTATCATTCATCGAACAAGCGTTCTTATTATCCACAAGCTACTGTGGAAATCCTGTGCATAATTTGTTAGTAAGGATAAAATATCCATTTCCTTCGCAGTGGAATATGGGGATAATAGTTATGCACAGGGAGTTTCCACTTTATTTTCTCCAAAAATATTTTCCAGAAAGTTCACAAAAAATAGCATTTCTTACCTCATATTACCTCGGTTTTGATATAGCTAAACGCAATTTTAGCCTATAGTTATCATTATCGTCAATTCCAAAAAAATAATTAATCACTTTGGTCTGGTATTAACCTCAAGAATCCAGATTTTTCCCCGGTGATCTACTGCATAATCAAATCCAAGCTCACCGATCCCCGGAAAATGCCGTTCCAGCAGTTCGATACAGACATGTGTCAGCCGGCGCATTTCCGCCTTTTTGGCCGACGCGCTGATGCCCGGAAGTGAACGGCGCAGACCATGCCGGCAGGTCATCATTGTCCCGCCTTTACAAAGATTAGTGACAAATAACCCCGGGCGCGCCAGTCTCCCCACCATTGAGCGAAATTCCCAGTGCTCGCCGTTCTTCACAACCTTAACCCGGTAATCAATCGGACGTCCGGCAATCCGGGCAAGCGAGATGCCCTGCTGAATCATATAACGCCTTCTAAGCTTTACCCTGTCGAGCGCATGCTTCATTGATGCAAAGTCACGGTACATCCGGGTGTGGTGGTTGTAAGTAAATCCGTAGCCCCGGCTATCCCGGAACACCTTGATTACCCCATGGCCCCCGCCGCCGACAATCGGTTTGATGACTACATTTCCGTATCTGCCCAGCATTGCCGACAGTCCGGCAGCGTTATATCCCTTCGTTCTCGGAATGTAACCGGCAACCCGTGAATCGCTGAGCAGCGCCTCGGTTTTCAGCCACTTGCTGGCCAGTTGTCTTCCCGCCATTGTTCCCTCTCCTTTCGCAATCCCAGCCTACCCTATAGATTACTCAGAAAAGGAGCTGCCCTCCTGTATGATTGTCCGTGTAAAACCCGTTCACAGCAAAAAAGGGCATATGGCAGCAGGCCTTATGTCCACGGGAATTTGTCTTGCCAGCAAATGATTATACAAGATGCGCCATACCGGCCCCCGCTGGAATTTACTTGAAGTTCAATGTATGATTACCGTGAGAGGGGGCTTCATTATGGCTCAATTATTTGAGGTCTTGTACCGGCTCGCGATGATCGGCATGTCTGTCGTTCTGGCAGGTACTACTATTCTTGTCTGCGCGCTCGGCTTCAGGTTTATCCGTGACCGCCGCCCGTTTCTGGGTGCAGGCTGCATTGCTTTTTCCCTCGCAGCCGCGGCTCTGATTATCTTTATGGTTCATTACAAATTCATCATGCCTGCTTGAGCAGCTGTTGTTCAGGAATACTGTTTACTCTATGAAAAAAGCAAGCTTACGGCTTGTGCAGATAGACTGGTTGATCCGCTCAGAATTTTTTTCTACTATTATAATACTCTATTAATACTACATATATGAGATAGCTGGCTAAATACCGGAAGGGGTTATGTACATGAACACACGGATTAACTGGGGAATTATCGGCTGCGGTGATGTAACCGAAGTCAAGAGCGGGCCAGCGCTGCAGAAGGCAGAGGGCTCGCAGCTTACCGCTGTTATGCGGCGGAATGGGGAGCTCGCAGCAGATTATGCCCGGCGGCACGGCGTACCGCACTGGTACTCCGGCGCATCCGTCAGCTTTTATTGTCATCCATGCCCAGTAGGGCCTGCAGCTCCGCTTCCCTTTTTTTCAGATATAAATAATACTCCGCCCGCTCAAATATCTGCATATGATCAAATATAATCATATAGTGATGTTTTTCATCGCCTGACTGCAGCAAATGTTCCATATATTCGATCGTTGCCTCAAAATAGCTTGTATCCACATTCCCCCCGTAATCCCTGATAGCCTGCCTTATTACCGTCAATTGCAGCGGGATATGGGAGATGATTTCTCTGTACAAGTCCGGATCTGCTTGCAGCTTCATTTCACTCCTGGCACGCAAGAGCTTCCATTGCACCTTAAACCATTCATGATATGGATGAACCGCCGAATAGAGAGGCTCATAAAAAATCAAATCCCTCTGCCGCTCCAACAGCTCACTCCGGGCCTTTTTGCGCTTTATATACCTGAATGTCAGCATCTTAGCATCCCCCTGAGTTATACAACAAAATAACCTCCTGAAAGTGCATTCTGCTTACACATTCCAGGAGGTCAGATTTTAGATTATAGTGTGTTAAAGTTCCTTGACTTCTTAAGCTTTATTTAGCAAGGCTCAGCCGCCGGATTCCCCGCTTCTTCCTTCGTACGGAACGAAGACCCGCAGCCGCAGGTAACTGTAGCGTTAGGATTGTGGATGGTGAACCCGCCCGTCATGCCGGATTCCTCGAAATCGATCTCAAGGCCGTTCAGGTAACGGATATCATCCTTGCTCACCACTACCTTGAGTCCTTCAACATCCATATAGACATCCTGCTCGGTCTCGTTGTCATCAAAGCCCATTGCGTATGAGAACCCGCTGCAGCCGCCCGCAGTTACACCAAGACGAAGGAACATATTCGGCATTTCCTGATCTGCCAGCATGGTCTTAAGCTGTCCCGCCGCTGTTTCGCTGATTGTAATCATAGTCTAACCTCCTAAATGTTATATGATGTCATAAAGCCTTCCGGCTAAAAGTTATACTCTATATAAAATTCAGTATACTCCACTCCGTCCGTTCGCTCAAGTCACAACTCCCCGGCTAAAGCTCTCAAACAGGAAAATGCTAACTTCCCGCGGCGGTTGCTCACCTTTAGAGAGAGGTTTATAATAGGTTAAGCGATGATCTGTAAAATTCGGAAATTTGTCACGGAGGCTAGGTGCCTCTTTCTTTATTTTTATTCATGGACCGCCGGTTCAGGAAGTCTAACCTTCAGGAGGAATTTGTATGTCTACACTTATAACCCCGCACACCGATGCCAGAATGGCAGACATTATTGAAAAAGTACGCGGCGGCGAACGATTAAATCTGGAAGACGGCGTTTATTTATATGAGAGTGATGACCTGCTGACAATCGGCCAGCTGGCTAATGAGGTCAATCTGCGCAAGAACGGGAAAAAGGTCTATTTTATCGAAAACATGAGCCTGTATTTCACCAATGTATGCGAATCCCGCTGCGCATTCTGCAATTTCCGCAAGGATGACGGCGAAGAAGGGGCTTACACCCTGTCCGGGCCGGAAATGGTGCAATATGTCGAACAGCATATCCACCCCGGTGTGCGCGAATTCCACATTGTCGGCGGCCATAATGATAAGGTGCCCTTTCAGTATTATGTTGATTCACTGAAGGCGCTGCATGAACGGTTCCCCGAGGTGACACTCAAGGCGTATACGGCAGCAGAGATTGATTTCTTCACCCGGATCAGCGGGCTAAGCATCCGTGAAGTGCTGGAGCAGCTGCGTGCGGCTGGACTGAAATCGCTGACCGGCGGCGGGGCAGAAATTCTCTCTGACCAGTACCGCAAAAAAATGCGGGTCGATAAAGCCAATGTCGAAGAATATCTGGAAGTTCACCGGACTGCCCACAAAATGGGCATGAGAACACACACAACGATGCTGTACGGCTCGATTGAATCACGCGAGGACCGCATCCGTCATATGATGCAGATCCGTGAGCTGCAGGACGAGACAAACGGCTTCATGGTGTTCATTCCGCTGTCTATGCAGCCGAAGAACCGCAACGCCGGTATCATGCGCCGCAACTCTGCTTACGAGGATCTTAAGACAATTGCCGTCAGCCGGCTGATGCTCGACAATTTCGACCATATCAAGGCTTACTTCATTAATATAGGTGTACAGCTGACCCAGGTAGCCATGAGCTTCGGTGCATCCGATGTACATGGAACCATCCTGAAGGAGCGGATCAGCCATGCCGCCGGAGCATTGACGCCGGAGGGTATGACACGTGAAGAGCTGATCTGGCTCGTCAAAGGCGCCGGACGTATCCCGGTTGAGCGGGATACCTTCTACAACGAGATCAAAGTTTACGAATAGAATAGCGTTACTGTGCCTGTTGCAATCCATACTACAGCCATATTTGAAAGGAAGACGGGTCTCATGAGAACACTACTTGTCCTTGGCGGCGGCTACGGCGGCCTTGCCCTGATCCAGGAATTGCTGAGCCACCATCTGCCCCACGATGTGGAGATTGTTTTGATAGACCGGATGCCTTATCAGGGAATCAAGACTGAATATTATGCGCTTGCCGCAGGTACTGTGAACGACTATCATCTGCGTATCCAATTTCCCGTGCATCCGCGCCTAACTGTGCGCTACGGCGAGGTAGGCTCGATTGATCTGGACAGCCGGCTCGTTTTTCTTCAATCCGGTGAGCCGGTTCCCTATGATATTCTGGTGATTGCCCTGGGGTGCACGGATAACTATCACGGCATTGAGGGTGCTGAGCAGCATACCTGCAGTATCCAGAGCTTCTCCGCCACACGGGAGACCTACCGCCGGCTCAATGATATTAAGCCGTACGGATCGGTGAATATCGTAGGCGGAGGGCTAAGCGGAGTCGAAATAGCCGCAGAGCTGCGTGAGAGCCGGCCGGACCTGAATATCCGGATTCTGGACCGCGGAGAGCGTGTCCTGTCCGCTTTTCCGGCCAAGCTGTCCCGGTATGTGGAAGAATGGTTCAGTGAGCATCAGGTCGAGACACTCGGCCGCATCTCTGTATCCCACGTAGAAAAGGGTGCCGTCTTTAACGGCACCCAGGCAATTGCTGCGGATGTAACGGTATGGACGGCTGGCATTCAGCCGGTCAAGGTCGTGCAGCAGCTTGAGCTGCCCAAAGACCGCGGCGGCAGGCTTGTGATTGGCCCGCATTCGGACATAGCCGGTTATCCCGAGGTCTATGTGATCGGAGATTGTGCCAGCCTGCCTTTTGCGCCGAGCGCACAGGCGGCAGGCGCACAGGGGGAACAGGTGGCCTATGTGCTCCGGTCGCTGTGGCGGGGTGACACTCCGAAGCTGCACGCCCTCAAGCTAAAGGGAACACTTGGTTCCCTGGGCAAAAACGCAGGCTTCGGCCTAATGGGCCGCCGCTCCGTAATGGGTCGTGTTCCCCGCCTGCTTAAGAGCGGTGTGCTCTGGATGTCCAAACGGCACTTCGGTTAAACGCCGGGCCGGCTGACTTGACAGCTAGTCCAGATCCAGGCTGTCCCAGGCTTCCTGCTCCTTAATGGCAGTCTCGATAGCCTGCTCAAGCAGTTCCGGGGAATCCGCTGCAATGATCTCACCGTCTACCATGGCGAACGGTTGCAGGTAGCATTCCCCGCAATTGTTCAGACAGCCGTATTCAACAACATCATATTCGGGATTCTGCTCCAGCTTGTTCATAAGCGGGCCTGTCCCGTGCCCGATATTGCTGGCACAAAATTCAATAATTGGTCTCATGTTGTTCTCCTTATTATGCACTAACCATTTTATTTTTTAACTTTTTGTACTATAATAAGCTTACGAAAGGAGTGATTGAGAAATGAGTGAGAATGTACAAAGCGCCACCATGTATGATGAGGTTCTGGAAGTACTAGATAAACTACGTCCTTTCCTGCAGCGCGACGGCGGCGACGTTGAACTGATTGACGTTGAAGACGGTATCGTTAAGCTGAAGCTTATGGGTGCCTGCGGCAGCTGCCCGAGCTCCACGATCACGCTGAAAGCCGGGATCGAACGCGCTCTGATTGAAGAAGTAGAAGGCGTAGAAGAAGTTGTTCAAGTATTCTAATCCCATTCTATACCGTCCCGTTTCCCTGGATCAGGGGAGCGGGATTTTTTCTATTATAGAGGATTTCCTCCGGTGTCACAACCCGGTTATTTCTTCCCGGCATAAAAAAGGCTGTCCCGTAAGGTCATCAATGACCTCTCCGGGACAGCCTCTTATTCATTACGAAGCCGCGTTAATCAGCAGCTTAAAATGCAGGGATAATGGCACCTTCGTATTTCTCTTCGATGAAGGCTTTAGCTTCTGCGGAGTTCAGTGCAGCAGCCAGCTTCTGGATTGCATCGGAATCCTTGTTGTCAGGACGGGCTACCAGCAGGTTAGCGTAAGGGGAATCAGCACCTTCGATGAACAGGGCATCCTTCGTCGGAACCAGGCCGGCTTCAAGCGCAAAGTTGGTGTTAATCAGCGCGATATCTACTTCATCCAGCTGGCGCGGCAGCATTGCTGCATCCAGTTCAATGATTTCCAGGTTCTTAGGGTTTTCAGTGATATCTGCCTTAGTTGAAGTGATGTTAGTATCATCCTTCAGCGTAATCAGGCCGTTCTTAGCCAGCAGGATCAGAGCGCGTCCGCCGTTCGTTGCATCGTTCGGGATTGCTACTTTTGCACCGTCAGCCAGTTCGTCAACGGATTTAATTTTTTTGGAATAAGCGCCGAACGGCTCAACGTGAACTGCAGTCACAGATACCAGATCCGTGCCGTTCTTAGTGTTCTGGTCATCCAGATACGGCTTGTGCTGGAAGAAGTTCGCATCCAGTGCCTTCTCGGCCAGCTGTGTGTTAGGCAGGATGTAGTCAGTGAATTCCTTAATCTCCAGCTTGATGCCTTGTGCTTCAAGCAGCGGAGCGATGGCATTCAGAATTTCGGCATGCGGTACAGGAGAAGCACCGATAACAAGCGTTACCGGATCAGCGGCAGGCTCTGTAGTAGGCTCAGCGGAAGCATCAGCTGCCGGAGCGTTAGTTGCTGCAGAGTTAGCAGCGTTAGTAGCAGTATTATTGTTGCCGCAAGCTGCCAGCACCAATACCATGGTCAAGCTGAAGAGCGTCAGTAGTACTTTTTTCATCTGTAAATCCCCCTCTAAATGTGTTTATGAATAAGGCTATATTTGGAAGTACCTTATTTCCGGGTAAAATATTGGACCAGCCTGTCTCCGGCCATCTGCAGCAGCTGAACTAGTATAACCATCAGCACTACAGAGATAATCATGACTTCCTTCTCATACCGGTAATAACCGTAGCGGATCGCCAGGTCACCAAGACCGCCGCCGCCGATCATTCCCGACATTGCTGTGTAGGAGACAAGGGTTACCAGCGTAATTGTTACTCCGGCGAGCAAGCCTGGACGGGCTTCCGGCAAAAGCACCCGCATAACAATCTGCCCTGTCGAAGCTCCCATGCCCTGCGCCGCTTCGATCACTCCGCGGTCTACCTCACGCAGCGAGGTCTCCACCAGTCTGGCAAAGAACGGGGCAGCACCGATAACCAGCGCCGGAATCGTTCCAAGTACCCCAATTGAAGTTCCCATAATCGTCTTGCTCAGCGGGATCAGGGCCACCATCAGAATCAGGAATGGAACCGAGCGGAGGATATTTACAGCCAGTGATAATACCGAGTAAACAACCCTGATAATACTGTTATTTGATCTCCCCCATAAATATAACACAATTCCGAGCGGTAAACCAAGAATAATTGTGAAAATTCCGGAATACGCCAACATTTTTAATGTGGCACCGGATGCTTCGCCCATTTCCTGCCAATTAATATCATTAAAATTGAGACCGCCCATCAGGAAATCACCTCCACATCAAGTCCTTGTGCCGCCAGTTCAGTAATCGTATCGTTAATTGCGCCGGGCTCGCCTTCAAACCGGACAATCAGCTGGCCGTAAGGGACATCCTTGATGGTCGAAATCGTACCCTGCAGAATAGCAAAGTTTACGCCTGTTCCGCGTACAACCTCAGATAAGGTGGACTCATAGGTTTTTTGCCCCAGAAACGTAATCTTAACCGCCTTCGTATCGCCTCTGCCTCCAGCTTCCAGCGCTGCTCTAAGCGGGCCTTCCTGCTGCGTTTCACTGCGGATGAAATCCTTGGTCACCTCATGCTTCGGCTTCAGGAATACCTCTGTCACTTCGCCCTGCTCCACAATTCCGCCTCCGTGAATAACGGCTACCCGGTCGCAGATGCTCTGGATGACATGCATCTCATGGGTAATCAGTACAATGGTCAGGTGGAACTTGCGGTTAATATCAAGCAGCAGCCTCAGTATGGAGTCTGTTGTCTGCGGGTCCAGCGCCGAGGTGGCCTCGTCGCACAGCAGAACATCCGGATCGCTTGCAAGTGCGCGGGCAACGCCGACACGCTGCTTTTGTCCCCCGGATAGCTGGGCCGGATATTTGTTTGCATGGTTTTCAAGGCCGACCAGCACCAGCAGTTCCTTCACCTTCTGATCAATCCGGCTCTTTGATGTGCCTGCCAGCCTCAGCGGGAATGCAATATTGTCATATACGGTAGCGGAGGATAACAGATTAAAGTGCTGAAAGATCATGCCGATCTTACGCCGTTTCTCCTGCAGCTGCCCCTTGCCGAGAGCGGTAAGCTCAACGCCGTCTACCCAGACCTCACCGGCGGTCGGGCGCTCCAGCAGGTTGATGCAGCGGATCAGGGTGCTTTTACCGGCACCGGAATGGCCGATCACACCGAAGATCTCACCTTTTTTGATAGACAGATTTAAGCCCGAGAGCGCTATTGCGGCCTTACTGCCCTTTCCGTACACCTTGGTCAACTCTTTCAGCTCTATCAATTTCCGTCGTTCCCCCTTTATTCTGGTGCTAATCAAAAAAGCCCCTTCCGATCATTGCAGATCGCAAGAGGCCCTGTGCGTTTGTTAACAATGCCATCTCATCTGCCAACGTCCGCATCCGGGCGGCATTGTAGGAATTAGCACCATGACATTTGCAGGCAGCACAGAAATAAAGGGCTGTACACAAATCGGTTGCCGGGCTTCATCGGGCCTATCCCTCCGCCGCTCTCGATAAGAAAAATATGAAATTATTGAGCGATACTTATCGCAGAATGTAAGAATATAATGCAAGCCTAAGTATAGTGAGTTTCCGCTTTTTTGTCAAAGGAAGATTTTGTTGCTTTAACGTGCCCCTGTCCTGGAGTGTTATCAGCCAAAGCCTTAATCTTATGCCACTGCTCATTGCTGTAACGGAAGGCTGCACATAAGGATTTGCAGACCATCTCCACCCCCTGCTTCAGATCCTCCAGATGGCTGTCCACATCCTCAAGCCTTATTTTATCATGAAGCCCTTGATGCCGCTGCCACAGATCATCCTGCATTTCAGCGTTCATGTAATGAATCTCGGCGTTGCGGCGCTTGCGCAGATTCTGCAGCGGCTCACGGTAGGAATTCTTGATGTCCTCAAGCTCATCAGCCAGCGGACTATGCGTCTTAAGCAGCTGAAACTGCCTAAGCACGGTGAAATAGGAGAAGTGGGCATTGTTCTGGCTTGTATTCAAGCCGTACAGGCTGTTCAGCACTGTCCCCAGCTTATCCAGCAGTGAGAAGACACGGATGAAGCCGTTTTTATAAAAATAGACATAACGCGCGTAATCTCCCTGCTCCTCCACCGACATATCATCCATGTACCCTGCAACAACCTTTTTCCGGTAAAAAGCGGCGGCGAAGCAGCTCTGCTCCAGCTCATCAAGCGAGGAAATCAGGCCGCGTGTCCATATCTCCAGCTTGCGGTACTCATGATCATGATCTTCATGGTCATTCATTTCCTTGCGCAGCATGGACGCAACCTGTGCCATGTTGTCCATCGCTTCAGCCAGTACCCCGCTGTTGCGTCGCGGAGGCTCACCCAGTAATATCCGCAGCATGACTTGTCCTCCTTAAAGTTACGAAGAATGTATGATTCCAGCCTTTAATGAACGGTCAGCTGAGCTTCACTGCTGAAAATAACGGCTCCAGCTGCGGTCAACCAAATCCAGTGTGCTGCTGCAGGGCGTCTGCTCCGGTTCATATCCCGGCTTCATACGCGCATCAATGACTATCGGCAGCTTATAGCTCAGCTGATGCTGCTTTATTTCTGAAGCTGCATAAATATCCCCGGCCGGATCAAACCGGGTAAACACCGTCCATAAGAAGGAGCTTTGAGTGCGCACCGCTTCAGCAGCACGATCCGTCACTATCACCAGCGGCCAGGCTGTCTGCTGTTCGCGAAGCGCAGCACTCAGCCGGACGGGAAGCTCCGGGTCCTCTTCATAGGATGCACCGGAAACAGCTAAACATCCCCCGCAATAAGGTACGGCTTCCGCAATTCCTGGTAATTGACCCTCTGTATAGGAGCGGGGAAGCTCCCGTATGGCAGGTCCTACACCCGTTAGTACCGCCCGGCTGGCAGATCCCGGCTTGCAACCATCCCCTTCCGCAGCTGTACTGCTAAATACATGCAGGCCGGCAGCCGGATTGAAGCGTTCCAGAACGTATTCCAGGGTGGCCGGCAGATCAGAAAAAACAGCCGGTCCGCCTGTAAGCAGCAGCATTCTGCTGCTGCACAAATGCCGTTCACCAAAGATGCGGAACGCTGCACCCAGCGCCTCCTGCGGAGAGCTGTCCTGCACAGCTGCTGCGGCAAGTCCGCCCGGACCGGATTCGGAGTATGTCCAGAAGGCATTCACCGAAGGCATTGCCAGATGATGGACAGGAGAAAGCAGCTGCTGAAGGTAATTAACCAGGTAAAAATTATCCTCTTGCGGAGTAACCGCAATGGACGCCGGATAAATTGCATCCTTGCGGCGCCAGATCCGCTGTACATGCATGACCGGGGCCTGCTGCGCTGCAGATTGTGGTGTAACCAGGCCGCGGATTGCAAACTCCGCTTCCGCAGGAATGGAGTGCCCGCCCAGCGGGTCCTTGACCATAGGCAGCCTGCTGCCGAGGATCAGGGACGCGAGTACCAGGGCCGGCAGCCGGACTGAGTGCGAAGCACCTGCTGCCGCCATCAGCGCAGGCGGACCTCCGATAAAGACGGATACCGGCAGGGCCTCGCCTGCGGCTGCAGCCTCCTGCTGAAATAAGCCCGCCCCCTGGTTCCGCTGCCAGTCTATTTCAGCCGTGCTGTGATCAATGAAGCGGAGCCGGTGCATACCCAAACTGTGCTTCTGCGGCTTCATCAGGCTCTCAGTATAGATAAGCGGAAGCGTGATGTACGCACCGCCTGCCTCCTGCCAGCTGGTAACGCGCGGCAGCTCTTGAAGCGGATCATTCGTCCGGCAGACGCCAAGAACCGGTGCCTCGCCCTGCGGCACATGCTTTATGCCTGTTTTCAGCAGATTATAGACGAGCTTTTTTTCCTTCCACATATTAGGGAGCGTAGGCGGCAGCAGCGTGTCAGCCGCTCCGGCCACTGCCTTCAGCAGCTGCTCCGGCCTGCTGCCAAAAGCACGGTCCACGCGCCGGGCTGTTCCGAACAGATTGGTCACCACAGGAAAAGGGGTTCCTTTCACATTGGTGAACAGCAGCGCCGGCCCTTCCTCCCTCATGACACGCCGGTGAATCTCCGGCAGCTCCAGATAAGGGTCCACAGGAACCTCTACAACAGCCAGCTCTTTGTCCTTGCGAAGCTGCTCAATCCACTGGCGTAAATTTCCGTATCCCACCTTTGTTGGCACCTCCTAACACAAACGTCTTCCTTATTTATCGATCAGATTTGAACGTTATTTTATACTTAGCTGCCATACCCGTACACTCATATAGCATAGCACTCCAAACAATCCGGCAATCAGCACAATATGGGAAAGTGCCGCAAATATGTACAGTTTCTCGTTATACAGCGTATGAACGACTGCGGCACCGCTGAACACCTGCAGCAGGCAGAGTGTAACCGCGGCTACTCCCAGCATCCGCAGCTCCGGCAGCTTTTTGTATCTCCAGAATGCCAGGTGGCCCAGTAAGGCTGTCAAAAGAAACAGCAGCGCTGCAGCAAGCCTATGCGTGAATACAATGCCCACACCGCCTGTCAGCTCAGGGACCCATTCCCCGTTGCAGAGCGGCCAGCCCGAGCAGCCTCCCTGTGAATCCGTGTGGCTGACATAAGCCCCGATATACACAACGATATAAGAGTATAACGCCGTTATCCAGGTTAAGTTGCGGAAGCCCCGGCTCACCGCGGGTCCGTCTGCATCCTGCTGTCCGGCAGATTGATGCCATCTTCTGGTTCCAAGAGCAAGCATCAGGGCACTGGCAAAAGCAATCAGGGAAAAGCCCATATGCAGCGCCATCACCGCCGCCGACTGCGAACGGATAACCGCAAGCGCTCCCATTCCTCCCTGCACGACAACGAATAAAAGGGTTAAGAGGGCATAGCCCAGCAATTCCTTGCGCTGGTGCGCAAACCGCCGGAACAATATCATAGATGCCAGCGACAGCAGGCCGGCAAGGCCGCTGAACAAGCGGTGAGTATATTCGATCATTGAGCCGAGCGTGTATGCCGGAATAAGCTTGCCGTGGCAGAGCGGCCATTCATTCCCGCATTCCAGACCCGAGCCTGTCTTGGTTACAACGGCGCCTCCGAACAAGGCGAGAAACATCATGAGGCAGGTTATGTAGCTGAGCCACTTCAAATGAGCTGTCGTCACTTTGATCACCCCACTGTACCAAGATGAATGGAAGGAGAGAGATGGACACGGCTTGCCTATGGAACCTTATGATTGTTTGAAAAAAGCACCGCTTCTGCTCTGGTCGGGGCGAAAGCGGTGCTTGTGCTTCAGGCTGTAGAAATCACATTATTTCTAATAGTCATTACTTGCTGATGGTCAGATGCACTTCCAGCGCCCGGTCCAGGAAATTCTCAATTTCCTCACGGGATTTGCGCAGCTTGTTGACGAAGCGGACAAGCTCCCGTCCCTCGCTGTAGGCTACAAAGCTGGGAATACCGAGGATGTTCTGCTCCTGGCTGACGTCACCGACCGCATCAACATCCACCTCAACCAAAGTCAGGCGATCCGCGTATTTCTGCTCAACCTCAGGCATAAACGGATCTATATATTTGCAGTCAGAGCACCAGTCTGCCTTAAATACGGCAATTGTTAAGCGCGGCGTTTGAACCGCTGCCTGAAAATCAGCAGCAGATGAAATTTTGTCCATGCAAAGGTCAATCCTTTCCTGGTTAAACTGTATGTGTTCCTTCTCTAAGTGAAGCAAATTGTGCTTAGGAAGTCAATTCAAAAGCATAAAATTAAGACAAACATCACAGCATTATTCGTGTGTACGCACTCTGGCAGGCTGAAGCTTCATTAGCGGGTTCAGAACTTTCTGCAGGACACGCGGGTAACCGGCAATTTCCTGGCGGCTGAACACTCCCAGCACAATAAGCAGCACAAGATAAATCACGACAACTGCTGCGCCTACAACCAGGCAGGTAATGAGGAATGCGATCCGGTCCGGCATCATGCGGGTTAGCGTAATGCCCGCCTCATTCAGTCCGTAGCCGATTCCGCCGGAGGCCAGTACGGCGACAGTGAAGCCGCCCCAGCGTTTGCCCATAATGGTAAAGGGCACGATCTTCTTCAGCATGCGCAGGTTGAGCAGCGTAATGACGATAAAGCAGAGCGCCGTAGCGCCGATAATCCCGTAAATGCCGAACACCTTGCTTAGCAGGAAGCTTGCCGCCAGCTTCGTCAGGATACCGGCAAACACATAATACATGGAAATCCGCGATTTCCCCATGCCCAGCAGAATGGAGTTCGTTGTCATCATTGTAATCTGGAAAATCGTCCCGGCCGTCAGCATAGCGACGATTCCGCTGCCGTCCAGACTACTGAACAGCAGGCCGTTAATCGAATAGGCAGCGACCACGAGCGAGACTACAATCGGTGTCCCGGTCAGAATGGATATCCTCATCGCCAGTGTGACCTGGCGCTGCAGATGCTGCTCATCCTTGCGGGCATAAGCGGCTGAAATAATCGGAATCAGTGATGTGCTCAGCGCAATGGCAAGCACTGGAGGTATACCGGCAACACTGATTGCCCGGTTGCCGTAGACGCCCAGTGCGCGTGTAGCCTCTTCTAATCCGGTCTGGCCGCTGAGCAGCGGTACAATTAAGGTTGTATCGATAAAGTTCACTACCGGCACAGTCACAGAAGATAATACAATCGGAATGGATAATTTAAAAATACTTTTATAAATACCGAGCAGCGGAAGTCTGGCCGCGCTTGAATCGTACAATGCCGCTTTCTCTTCGGTACGGCGCATTTTCATAGCATAATACAGCATGATTCCGAATGCCCCGATACTGCCGAACACGCTGCCGAACGAAGCACCGGCCGCCATCCATGTATTGTCATAGCCCTGCTTCAACAAAATGTAAGCAAGCAGAATCGCAGTGGATACCCTGGCAATCTGCTCAACAATCTGTGATATACCGCCGGCCATCATATTGTTCCGTCCCTGGAAATAGCCGCGCATCATGGCGATGGTGGGGAACAGCAGCAGCGCCGGAGCAATAGCCCGGATTGCAAGTGTACTCTCTGGAACTTTAGCATAGTCTGCATAATAAGGGGCTGCTATGTACAGAAGTGCACTCATCACAACACCGACAACCGCAGCAAAAATCAGCGCAGCCCGGTACACCTGCTGTGCTTCATGCGGCCGGTTCAGGGCGTAGCGTTCAGATACCATTTTGCTGAGCGTACTTGGAATTCCTGCGGTAGCCAGCGGAAGCAGCATCAGATATACCGTGTTGGCCTGTGCGAATGCTGCATTTCCGGTAACATTAAATAAGTGTTCCAGCGGAACCCGCTGGGCAAGCCCAAGCACGCGGGCTATAAGTGCTGCCGCGGCCAGTATAAGCGTGCCTTTGACAAAAGACTCTTTCTTGGACAAACTGTTTCGCCTTCTTCGCTGTTAATTTAGTTCACAGAGATCCAGATAAAGAAGAGGACCACCATCATAATCTGCAGTATTACTTTGACTACAGTACTGCTGAATAAGCCGAGCAAAGAGCCGAAGCTTACCTTGACCGCTTTACCCGGCTGGGAGCCGGCGATCAGCTCACCGATGAAGGCGCCGATAAAAGGACCCAGGATTAGGCCTAGAGCATTAAGTACAAGCGGACCTACAATGATTCCGATTGTACTGCCGATAACCGATGCACGCGAGCCGCCGAACTTCTTGACACCCCATGCACCGACGACATAATCGGCTACGAATAAGACGACCACAATGGCTGTCTGGAGCGTCCAGAACCAGGCTCCAAATGATCCGAACGAAAAGAACCAGCCGTATACAAAAAACGCCAGATAAATCGCCAGCGCGCCTGGCAGTATCGGATATACCGCCCCCGCCAGCCCTACCGCAAACAAAGCAATGATCAGAATCCAACCCAGGATTGCCATTCCTTTAGCCCCCAAAGTTTGATAGCTTCCGCTTCTTTGATTTCCTTCGCAAACTTCCTTCGAAGCGTATTCTTCGTTTTGATAGCATTTAGTTACATACCCGATATTTCTTTGGTCGCATGTACCCGGATGCAGGCACTTAGTTGCACTTTATACAACTAAAACACCCGTTTTTGCTCGCATTTCTATTTTAGTTGCACTTTGTACACTTAAGCAGCCGTAAAATGCTGATTTTGAGCCATTTGGCCAAATTTAGCTGTACAGAAGAGTCAATTTCATAATTCAG
>NZ_CCDG010000014.1 GCF_000723885.1 Paenibacillus camerounensis | reverse complement strand
GCTGAAGTTGAGTAGCTGAAGTTGAGTAGCTGAAGTTGGGTAGCTGAAGTTGGGTAGCTGAAGTTGAGTAGCTGAAGTTGAGTAGCTGAAGCTGAGTAGCTGAAGTTGAGTAGTTGAAGCTGGGTAGCTGAAGTTGAATAGTTGAAGTTGAGTAGCTGCTGCTGAGCCGCCAATGTCGAGCTGTTAATATCTCGCCACTGATGCTTACCCTCTAATGCAGGCCTGCCGACATTGCTCCGATAATACGACGCTTTCGGCGGGGCACATTTTCCCGTCAAACGAAATAAGTGTACTTTCTGCAGCTATATTGAGGAGAAACCCTCTGTTTTCCGGAATAGCTGCACTCTGTACACTTAAAAAAACATAAAAGCCCGCTTTTCACCGAAACAGCCTGGAATAGCTGCACAGAGTGCAGTTATTCTGAGAATAACGCCGAAAAAGGCTAGTTTAGTTGCACAAAGTGCAGTTATGTTGGGTGTCTGTTTTAGGGAGATTGATCTGCTGAGAATCGTTGAGCCAACGAAGTGGAAATTCATCACCTAATTATGGACCAGCTACCGATGTGAGGCGTTTAGTTTGATAAAAGACACTTAATCCTACAGTTTCCGGTCCAAAAGGGTGTTGCGGCCCCGAATAGATGACGTTTTTCCACCTAATTCTCACAAAAGGTGAAAAACGGCCGGATTAAGTGACGAAAATCCAACTAAATGGATTCAGCTTGCAATACGCAGCAGGGAAAGGGGCGGCGGGCTATTTTGTGAAAGGGAGTAGTAAGCGTGTCCAACCCCCTGCTTTCACCCTGACCGATTGACTAACGTATGACCTGCCCCTATGATGATAAATAATATAAAACATCGCAGAGCGTATATTAAATACCGTACAGCGTATAGAGGAGTGAGACAGCATGTCTATGGAAATTGAACTCAAATTCCTGCTGCCGGAATATCCGGAGCAGCTGATTGAGGGCGGAGAGCTCAAAGTGATTACACGGCACAGCATTGACCAGACGTATCTGGCGATTGAGGACGGGCAGGAGCTGCGGGTACGCAAAATTACTGATCTGGATTCGGGCGAGATAACCTTTACACATACATTCAAGGACGGCAAGGGCATCAGCCGCAAGGAGATTGAATACGACATCTCGGAGGGGCTTTATAATCAGATGGTCGAGGCGGTTAAGGCAGTTCCCCTGGTCAAAACACGCACTACAGCGGTATGGAACGGCATCACTGTAGAGATCGACGTCTATACCCAGCTGCAGCTTACTGTAATTGAAGTGGAGTTCGATTCCCTGGAGGAAGCGCAGAGCTTCAGTGCCCCTGAATGGTTCGGACAGGATGTAAGCGTCGAGAAAAAGTACAGCAACAAAACCGTCTGGAAAGAGCTGCAGAAGAAATAAGGGCGGCATCCGCATTTTTTCAAAATATCAGAAAGGTTAAGTCAAGGGACTTATACAGGTCTGAAATTTCTCGCAGAAACGGATGTCGCCTTCCCTGAAGGACGACGAAGCCGTCTCTACTTGCAAAAGTTAACACGGAAGTAACGGACTTTAACGCTTAAACGTGCTAATATATAGGGAAGTTCAACGCAGGATAAATAAAGAGGGGTCCAGGAGGATGAGACAGGTATGGAGTATATAAGCACAAGAGGAAAAGTGCAAGCTAGAGGCTTTATTGATACAGTTCTGATGGGACTGGCAGATGACGGCGGGCTGATGGTGCCGGCCAAAATTCCGGTCATCTCCCCGGATACGCTGGAGGATTGGCGGAAGCTGAGCTTCCAGGAGCTGTTCCTGGAGATTTTCTCGTACTATACCAATGATGAAATTCCTTACAATGATCTCAAAGAAATGGTCTACACCAGCTATGGCAATTTCCGTGCGCCGGAAGTGACGCCTCTTCATAAAGTAACGGATTCCCTGTATGTGCTGGAGCTGTTCCACGGGCCGACGTTTGCATTTAAGGATGTGGCGCTGCAGTTCATGGGTGAGCTGTATTCCTATATCGCCAAGGTACGCGGTGAAATTATCCATATTCTCGGGGCAACCTCGGGGGATACCGGTGCAGCGGCGATTCAGGGCGTACGCGGCAAAGAAGGCATCAAAATCTGTATTCTGCATCCGCATAACAAGGTGAGCAAGGTGCAGGAGCTGCAGATGACCACTGTGGATGACAGCAACGTGCTGAATTTGTCTGTGGAGGGTAACTTTGACGACTGTCAGAAGGTGATTAAAGAGCTGTTCGCCGATCTGGACTTCAAAGGAAAATACCATCTGCGGGCGATTAACTCTATTAACTTCGTGCGTATTCTGGCCCAGACGGTTTACTATTTCTATGCTTACCTGCAGATTGAGAACAGCGGTGACAAGAAGATCAATATCAGCGTGCCTTCGGGCAACTTCGGCAACATTTTCTCAGGCTTCCTGGCTAAGAAGATGGGCCTGCCGGTCAATAAGCTGATCATCGCCACGAATGAAAATAACATCCTCGAACGCTTCGTCCTGACCGGCGAATACAAACCGGGGAACTTTACGAGCACCTACAGCCCTTCGATGGATATCCAGGTGGCGAGCAATTTTGAGCGTTATCTGTATTATTTGCTGGACGAGGATGCGGTGAAGCTGTCAGACTATATGGCGGGGCTTACGGCAGACGGTAAAATTACGGTGGATGGCGGGCTGTTTGCGCAGGTACAAGCAGATTTTGCCGCACTTGGCGCGAAGAATCAGCAATGTCTCGATATCATCACCAAGTATCAGCAGGAGTACGGCTACCTGCTTGATCCGCACACGGCCTGCGGAATTGCCGCCTATGAGGCGTTCAGCGGACCGGATGAAACTACGATTACGTTCGCAACTGCACATCCTGCCAAATTCGACGAGGCGATTGCCCTGACCGGCATCCAGCAGGAATTCCCGCCGCAGATTTCCGCATTGTCCGAAATGCCGCAGCATATGACGGTTGTGGAGCATGATAAGGCGAATATTGTACGCGAGCTGCAGAATTTTTTCGCATAAAAGAATTATTGGCATACCCGGAGGTCCGTTCTTGAAAAAGAGCGGGCCTTTTTACATTGTTCGTTGTCCCCGGTTTAGCTTCTGAAGGCACTGCTGAATAGGAATGGGAAATGGCGGGTATTCTGCTGACAGCCGCTTTTTACAGCCCGATTGTGGGAAGGAACAGGCCGGTTTGACAGGTGCATTTTTTCACATGAAAAATCTAGCGGAAATTGTCGGAAATTACCCTTCAAAAAGTGGACATCCCTGACATGGAGTGAGAAAATAGCAGTTATAGATCAATAAGACAAAAGGACGGGATCACTCATGACAATTCGTTTCGGGGTCGTTGGCACCAACTGGATTACAGACCGTTTTATTCAGGCAGGACTGGAGAATGAGGATTTTATTCTGACTGCGGTATTTTCACGTACTGAGGAAAAAGGCCGGGCTTTCGCCGCCAAATATGCGGGAGCCGCTATTTATACGAATCTGGAAGATATGGTGTCCAGTCCGGAAGTGGACGCTGTGTACATAGCCAGTCCTAACTCCATGCATGCTGAACAGGCGCTGATCTGTATGAATCACGGCAAGCATGTCCTGTGTGAAAAGCCGGCGGCCTCCAACAGCAGAGAGCTGAAGCTTATGATCGAGGCGGCGCGTGCTAATGATGTTCTGCTGATGGAAGCGATGAAATCGACGATGATGCCGAATTTCAGTGTAATCAAAGACAATCTCTATAAGCTGGGCACAGTACGGCGTTACTTCGCGAGCTATTGTCAATACTCCTCCCGGTATGATGCTTACCGCCAGGGGAATGTGCTCAATGCCTTTAATCCGGAATACTCCAACGGTTCCCTGATGGATCTGGGCATCTACTGCCTGTATCCGATGGTGGCGCTGTTTGGTAAGCCGGATGCGGTGAAGGCGGCAGGCCATATGCTGACCTCCGGGGTTGACGGGGAAGGAAGTATGGTTATGAGCTACCCTGATATGGATGCCGTTATTATGCATTCCAAAATTACGGATTCGTATCTGCCTGCTGAAATTCAGGGGGAGAACGGGACGATGGTGATCGACAAAATCAACCAGCCCTATCAGGTCAAAATCCACTACCGCGACGGGACGATCGAGGAGCTTACCGTGCCGCAGGTATATGAGGCGATGTATTATGAAGCGCATGAGTTTATTGAGCTGCTGAAAAGCGGACAGCGCGAGAGCAGCATCAACAGCCATGATAGCTCGCTGGCGGTAGCAGAAATTATGGAGGAGGCCAGAGTGCAAATCGGTCTCCGTTATGCGTCGGATCTATAGTGAAATGGGGAGCAGCACTTGAAGACATTTAAAAAGGTATACATCGAGATTACAAGCGTCTGCAACCTGGCCTGCAGCTTTTGTCCGCCTACGGAACGGCAGAAAAATTTCATGAAGCCTGAAACCTTTAACAAAATTCTGGATGAGATCAAGCCGCACAGCAATCATATCTATCTTCATGTTAAGGGAGAGCCCCTGCTGCATCCAAAGATCGGCGAGCTGCTGGATCTAGCGTACGCCAAAGGGTTCAAGGTTAATATTACAACTAACGGGACACTGATTCATAAGGCCGGACCGAAGATCATCGGCAAGCCGGCGCTGCGCCAGATGAATTTCTCGCTGCACAGCTTTGACGGGCATGAGGGCTCCGAGAACCGCGGGGGCTATCTGCGGGAGATTATTTCGTTTGTCCGCGAAGCCTCGGCGCAAGGCGTGATCATCTCCTTCCGGCTGTGGAATCTGACCGAGGACAATCAGACGAATGTGACGCGGATGCGCAACCGCGAGACATTAGCGGTGCTGGAGGAGGCCTTCAATCTGGACTACCGGATTGAAGAAAAGGTGGTTCCCGGCAGCGGCGTCAAGATTGCGCCGCGCGTCTATCTGAACCAGGACCACGAGTTCAGATGGCCGGCCCTGCATGAGCCGGAGGATGACGGCAAAGGCTTCTGCCATGCGCTGCGCAGCCAGGCGGCGGTATTGGTTGACGGCACGGTGGTACCGTGCTGTCTGGACGGCGAGGGCGTCATCAACCTCGGCAATCTGCATGAGCAGCCGTTCTCCGAGATTGTTGAAGGCGAGCGGGCGAATAATCTGTTCTACGGCTTCTCCCGCAGGGAAGCGGTGGAGGAGCTGTGCCGCAAGTGCGGGTACCGGCAGCGGTTCGGGACCTGATAAGAAGTCTGTCTACAACAAAACCTCTCTTTTAGCGAAATGGAGTATGACTATCCATTCTGCTAAAGAGAGGTTTTTTAGTTGTGCTGCGTTGTGCTGCGTAGCGGAGTCCTGCTCCAAATGTCAGCCTTTGATGATCAGATCAGCCTGGATAAGGATTTTTTCAAAGCTGGCGCCGGGATTAAGGATTCGCCACAGCATCTGGTCTACCGCCCGCATGCCAATCTGTCCCTTATCGACATTCACGGTAGCCAGAAGAGGCAGTGCAGGATAGGTGTTGTCAAAGCCGGTGAAGGCCAGATTGGCGGGAACCGGCAGGCCCATGTATTCCAGCGTTTCGATCGCAAACAGCGCGTAAGTGTCATTGGCACATATGAAAATGTCCGGCAGTCCATGCTCGGTGACAGCAGCGGCGAAGGTCTCCCTGAACTGGTCAATCTCAGGCCCGATCAGCGCAGGAATCTGGCTGAGTCTGATTCCTTTGTCCTCTAGTGCTGCACGGAAGACTAGAAAGCGTTCATAGAAGCTTTCGGCATCACGGATGTTGCCGACAAACTGGAAACGGGTGTATCCCTTCCCGAGGGTCAGGTCCATCAGCTCCTTCATCACAGTCAGGTTATCAGTAAAGATGGAGTCGCTTCTAAAGGCGGGGTCAGCGTGATCCACCATCATCACAGGAATCCCGAGGCTCCTGATCTCCAGCAGAATGGGGGTTGAAATCGAGCCGACGGTAATCACGCCCATGATAGCTTCCGGATGCAGGAGAGAGAACAGCGAGTCGCCCTTGGGTTCGGTTAACGTCACCACGTTGATGCCCCGCTGGCCGAGCCTGGAGGAAATGCCGTTAAATACCGGACCCCAGTATAAGGATTCAGGGTTCTGGTAGCGCACGTTAGGAAACAGGATTACAATGCTTCCCGACCATTTGCGGATATCCAGATCAACCGGGCCGCCCGGAGCCTGCGCCGGCAGAGAGTCCTTGAAATAACCAAGCTGTCCGGCTGCTTTGAGTATCGTATCCCGCGTCTGGGAGCTGACTCCGGGTTTGTTGGATAAGGCCCGTGAGACCGCAAATTTGGACAGTCCTGTGAAATCGGCTATAGATTGAATCGTAACTTTGCGTCGCATAAAATCATCCTACTCTAGTGAGATTGGTTAACATATCAAAAGGAAGCCGCATTACAATTTTACATGAAGCCGGCCGGACTCACACATCTTTTTTTAACTGTTAATAATCAAGGGGAGAGGCAGGGAAGCGCTGCGGGGAATGGAAAAGGATTATTTGTGTTTTGTTTAATGTTATTTTTGTTATTTGTGGGTCGATAAAATATAGATGAAACGTTCATTAAATTAGGTTTTGATACATAAATTAGAAAATGAAAGCGCGTTAAAACCGAAAAGTCGTCAAATTTTGATTGACCGTTTGCCTAACGGGTGGTAATATTTGTTATGCAAAATAAAAACAAAAATAATAACAAAAGAAAAGGTGGTATGCCGAAAAGAACGGGTTTTCTGCAAAGTTGTTATTTTTTTATACACGTCTGTAAGCGCTTTATTTAAATTACGGGAGGTTATACGAATGAAAAGAGTGAAGGGGTATTCCGTTTTATTGCTGTGCCTGGTCTTTCTGCTTACAGCCTGCAGCGGCGGGAATAATGCAGCGAACAGTCCGAAAAATAGCCCGACGGCAGAGCCTGCCGCAACAGAGGCGGTTGCAGAAGCGACGGCAGAGCCTACTGCGGCACCGGTGGATATGGGCGGGCGTGTCATTAAAGTAGCTGCCTGGTGGGACCTCAAGCCTGCGGGAAATTCCGCTTCCGAGAAGGAGCGGCTGGCCAAGATTGCCGAGGTAGAGAAGAAATACAACTGCACATTCGAATTCGTGAATGTACCGTTTGAAGAATTTATGCCGAAGTTCACAGCAACTGCGCTTACAGGGGAACCTTTTGCGGACATCGTGATTATGGAGTACAACTCGGCGTGGCCGGCCATCCTCAAGGGACAGCTGATGAAGGTCAGCGAGTTCACAACGGCTGAATCCAACATTAACAACGAAGCGACACTGCTGGTCAAAGCCCCGCAGATCGCCAATGAATATTACGCTTTTGCGGAGCCGGGAACCGGCGGCGCGGGCCTGCATTACAACCGTGACCTATTCAAGAAGCTGGGCCTGCCTGACCTGCAGGAGGTATACGCAAGCGGACAATGGAACTGGGATAAGTTCATCGAAATCGCTAAGCAGGCCACCAAGGATACCGATAATGACGGCAAAATCGATACGTACGGCTTCTCTGGCTGGGCTATCGACATCCTCCGCAACTTCTCTGCTGCTAACGGAGGCAAAATTGTGGATGAAGCCACAGGTACCCAAGGCCTGACCGATCCAAAGGTTATTGAGACCGCTGAATTTATCAACCGCCTCTACAATGTGGAGAATGTCATGAAGGTCAAAGGAACTGACAAAGTCGGCTATGACGAGTTCAATACCTTCAAAGACGGCGATGTGGCTATGTTCCCGGCCCCGGTGTGGAATCTGGGCGATCTGACCTTTGATTTCGGTGTTGTGCCGTTCCCTAACGGCCCGTCAGGATCGCCTGAAGTGACGTATGCGGATAACGGAAAGAATGCCTTCTTTATTCCTAAGGGAGTAAAAGACCCGGCGGCTGCTTACCAGGCGTTCGAGGAGACGTATGACATTACCCAGACCGGTGATTTCCCGAGCCAGGAATGGCTGGAAAGCATCTATGCCCATGAAGAAGATGTAGCAATGCTGCATGATCACATCAACAATACGGGCCAGATCCTGCTGGAAACGGCTTATCCCGAGTTCCCGACCTACGGCTACATGAAGGATATTATCGTAGATAACCAGTCGGTTACAGCGACTGCCGAGAAGTATAAACCGGAAGCAGAGGCTTCCATCGCCAAGCTGGGCAAGTAACAGGAGCGGCCTGGGCCGCTTTTGCGGCGGGGGAGCCTGCGGGCTCCCCCTGCTGCATACAGGTAAGATTTCACCACAGCAAGGCGGACCTTCCCGTACAAGGGGAACTGCTGCTTTTGCTGTAAGGAGGACTTCTGGTGACCGGTAAAACAAGCCGTTTTAAACTGGCCAAGAATATAACGCTTGCCGCTTTAGCCTTGTTCCTTATGCTTCCGGCAGGCTTGAACGTACAGGCAAATGCAAGTGACAAGTCAGGACCGGCAACAAAAAATACGCAGGCAACAGCCGCATCCGGTCAAATGCCGGACAGTGCAGCTGCTGCAGGAGGAACAGCGGCCTTTAACCAGGATAAGTACACGGCTTACCTGGCCGGGCATAAGGATGCTGCCAGACCGGAGCAGGAGATCATTATTGAGGCTGCCGATTACAGTCTGACTGAGGGCAGCGGAATCAGCAGGCTGTCTGATTACGAAGGGATGGCCGGAGAGTCATTACTCACCGGAGAGGCCGGCAAAGTGGAATGGACGGTCAATGTTGCTGAAGCCGGACTCTACAATCTGTCCATGCTGTATTACCCGGTTGCAGGCAAAAGCTCGGCAATTGAGCGCGCATTGTATATTGACGGGGAGCTCCCGTTTCGTGAAGCTGCTTTTCTGCAGTTTGACCGCATCTGGGTGAATCAGCTGGATCAGCTGGAGACGGATAATCAGGGAAATGACCTGAGACCCAGACAGCTTGAGCAGCCGCGCTGGAGCGAGAAGCCGTTTCAGGATTCTGACGGGTATGAGAATGAGCCCTTTTTATTTTATTTTTCCAAAGGCACACATACGCTGGCACTGGAGTCTTCCAGAGAGCCGGTTATCATCAGGCAGCTGAAGCTGTACAAGCAGCCTGTGCTGTTGTCTTACGCAGAGTTGAAGCAGCAGCTGGATGCCGCCGGTGTGCAGTCTTCCGCTAAGCAGCTGCTGGTCATTGAGGGAGAAGCGGCAGCAGCCAAATCATCGCCGACGCTGTACCCGCTCAGTGAGCGTTCAAGCTCTGCTGTTCATCCCTACAGCTCCTCCAAAATAAAAATGAACACCATTGGCGGATTTAACTGGCGGATACCCGGCCAGTGGATCGAATGGGAAATTGATGTGCCTGAGACCGGACTGTACAAGATGGCCTTTAAAACACAGCAAAATTTTGTAAGAGGGATTTATTCCACCCGCAGGCTGACCATTGACGGCGAGGTGCCGTTTGCTGAAATGTCCATGGTCCCTTTCCGCTACAAAAGCGGCTACCGGCTGGATGTGATGGGCGGAGATGAACCCTATCTGTACAATCTTGAGCAAGGAAAACATGTAGTGCGGCTTGAGGTCAGCCTCGGCGAATTCGCCCCGCTGATCCGTGAGGTGGAGGAAAGCCTGTACAACCTCAACTCCATGTACCGCAAAATTCTGATGATTACCGGCACGAAGCCTGATGAATACCGCGATTACCAGCTGGATAAAAAGGTGCCGGATATGCTGGAGGTATTCGGGACCGAGCATGACCGGCTGAGAGACGTAGCCAAACGGCTGGTAGAGCTGTCAGGTCAGTCCAGTGACCAGGAAGCGCTGCTTAAGACGATGGCGCAGCAGCTCAGCGAGCTGATTGAGGACCCGGACACCATCCCGAGAAGACTTACCGCCTATAAGACGAATACCGGGGGCCTCGGCACATGGGTTCAGCAGGCCAGAGAGCAGCCGCTGGAGATTGATGCGCTGTATGTGGCTTCGCCGGATATGAAGCTTCCGAAGAAAGGGATGGGGCTTGGCTCGAAAATAAAACACGAGACAGCTACATTCCTGGCCTCCTTCTTCACGGATTACAATCAGATCGGGAATGTCTCCAACGAGAAAGACCAGAAATCAGTTACGGTCTGGATTGGCAGCGGACGCGACCAGGCGAATACGATGAAGGCGATGATCGATGAGACCTTTACCTCAGAGACAGGCATTAACGTCAATCTGAAGCTGGTGAATATGTCCACTCTGCTGCCGGCCACACTGGCCGGTCAAGGCCCCGATGTAGCGATGCAGATCGGAACGGATCTTCCTGTTAACTTTGCCATGCGTAATGCGGCGGCTGACCTGACGCAGTTTGCCGATTTTACAGAGGTGGAGGGGCGTTTCCGCGACAGCGCGATGGTACCGTTCGTCTATGACGGCGGTGCGTATGCACTGCCTGAGACCCAGACCTTCAATATGCTGTTCTACCGCAAGGACATTCTGGAGGAGCTTCATCTTGAGGTGCCCCAGACGTGGGAGGATGTATCCACACTGCTGGCTGTGCTCAGCAAGAACCACATGCAGTTTGGTCTGCCGGTTGTGATCCAGTCTGCTATTCAAGGACAGAATATTCCGCCTAACTCGATGTACGCGGCACTGCTGTTCCAGAACGGCGGCCAATTCTACCGTAACGGCGGGGAGGAGTCAGATCTCGATTCCCGGACCGGTATTGAAACGTTCAAGCAATGGACGGAATTCTACACCGATTACAAGCTTGAAAAGGAATATGACTTCGCGAACCGGTTCCGTACCGGGGAAATGCCTTTTGGCATAGCGGATTACACCGTCTACAACCAGCTGTCTGTGTTCGCTCCGGAGATCCGGGGCATGTGGGGCTTCGTACCGATACCGGGAACCGTGAAGGCGGATGGTACGATTGACCGCACGGTCTCCAGCGGCGGGAGCGGTGTCATTATGATGGAGAAGGCGGAAGACAAGGATGCGGCCTGGGCGTTCATGAAGTGGTGGACGAGTGAGGAGACACAGACCGTGTTCGGGCGCGAAATGGAAGGCCTGATGGGGGCCGCTGCGCGTTATCCGACCGCCAATATCAAGGCGCTGGACAGTCTGCCCTGGCCGGTTGCCGATTACGATAATCTGAAAGCCCAGTTTGAGTGGGCTGAGGGTGTGCCTGAGGTGCCGGGCGGATATTTTACGGGCAGACACTTATTCAATGCTTTCTACAAAACGGTAGTCGGCAATGTGGAGGCCCGGGAATCCATCATGGACTACGTGCAGTATATACAGGATGAGATCAGCACCAAACGCAGAGAGTTTGGCCTATAGCAGCAAGGGGGAGGAGCAAGCCGTGCAGAGTTGGTGGAGCCTGAAATGGCATGAGATAAGAGCCAATAAGCATTCCTACTTTTTAATGGCACCGTACATGATCCTGTTCGCCGTATTTACGGTGTTACCTGTCCTGGTGTCGATTGTGCTCAGCTTCACATATTTCAACATGTTAGAATTTCCGAAATTTATCGGCTGGCAGAATTACACCCGCCTGTTCCTTGAGGATGATGTCTTTCTGATTGCCCTCAAAAATACGCTGCTGTTTGCAGTGATTACAGGGCCTATCAGCTACATTGCCTGTTTTGTGTTCGCGTGGATCATTAACGAGCTGTCACCCAAGCTTAGAGCGGTAATGACACTGGTCTTCTACGCGCCATCCATTTCGGGGAATGTCTACTTCATCTGGCTGATGATTTTCTCCGGTGACCGTTACGGGATTATGAACGGCCTGCTGCTGAGATTCGGCTTCATTCTGGAGCCGATTCTGTGGCTGAAGACGGAAGGCTATATCATGCCCATTATCATCCTGGTGCAGCTATGGCTCAGTCTGGGAACCGGCTTCCTGGCTTTTATTGCCGGCCTGCAGACAGTCGACGGCACCTTATATGAAGCCGGAGCTGTAGACGGAATCAAAAACCGCTGGCAGGAGCTGTGGTACATCACACTGCCGTCGATGCGGCCGCAATTGATGTTCGGCGCCGTAATCCAGATTACGACCGCTTTTGCCGTAGCCGATGTCTCCATTGCCTTGGCCGGGTTCCCGAGTGTGAACTATGCGGCGGAGACGATTGTTACGCATTTAATTGATTTTGGCACCACCCGGTTTGAGATGGGGTATGCGTCAGCGATTGCTACTGTCCTGTTCCTGATCATGGTCGCCACGAACCTTCTCGTCCAAAAGCTCCTTAGAAAGGTGGGTGAATAATCATGAATATCCCCTTTCAGGCCAATACCAGAAGGCGGATCGGACGCGCGGTCCGGATGCCCAAAAAACGGGTGAACCGTTCAGCCTGGGGCACGTTTTCACTGTTCGCCCTGCTGACCCTCTTCGGGGCCTTTATGATTCTGCCGCTGGTTTATGCCATTAACAATGCGTTTAAGCCGCTGGATGAGATTTTCATTTTCCCGCCGACCCTGTTTGTGCGGAATCCTACGCTGAATAACTTTGTTGACCTGTTTAACCTGCTTGGGAATTCGTGGGTGCCGTTCTCCCGTTATATTTTTAACACGGTGTTCATTACAGGCGCAGGCATTATCGGACACGTCATCTTTGCCTCGGCAGCGGCATACCCGCTGGCCAAGCATCATTTTCCCGGCAAAAAAGTGCTGTTCACCATCGTGGTCCTGTCGCTGATGTTCACGCCGGCCGTGACTGCCATGCCTAACTATATGATTATGTCCTGGCTGGGGCTGATCGACACGTACTGGGCCGTTATTGTACCGGCATTCGCCTATTCACTCGGCCTGTATCTGATGAAGCAGTTCATGGAGCAGATTCCGGATGTGCTGCTGGAGGCCGCCAAAATCGACGGTGCCAGTGAATACCGCATCTTCTGGACGATCGTTATGCCTAACGTCAAGCCGGCCTGGCTGACGCTGATTATTCTGCTGTTTCAGATCCTGTGGGGCAGTGACGGCAACGGCTTCATCTACAGCGAACAGCTGAAGTCGCTCCATTTCGCGGCAGGGCAGGTAGTAGCGGGAGGCATTGCGAGATCCGGTGCGGCGGCGGCAGTGGCGCTTATTCTGATGAGTGTGCCGATTACGCTGTTTGTTTTTTCGCAGAGCCGGATTATTGAGACGATGGCTACTTCAGGAATGAAGGACTAGGGGGGAAGGCAGTTGATTGCAAAAAAGTGGCTGCTTGCAGGGACAATGGCATCCCTGCTGCTGAGTTGTGCGGCTCCCGCGCCAGTGAATGCCGAGGCCGTGCCATATGAGAGCTATAACTATAATTACTGGGAGGAAGCTGTGCCTGCACCCGCAGCCTATATCCCTGACCGTACCCTTACAGGCAAGGATCTCGGGGTGGGCGATTTCCTGGACCCCGCCGATATGGTCGTTGCGGACAGCGGGCTGATCTATATCGTGGACACCGGGAATGCCCGGATTATCTGTCTGGACAGCAGTTGGAAGGTTGATAAGGTCATCACCGGCTTTGACAACGCCGGCAAGGAAGAGACCTTTAAGAATCCTTCGGGCCTGTATGTTAATGACGAAGGCAATCTGTTCGTGGCCGACACGGATAACGGGCGCATCGTCGTTCTGTCCCCGGAAGGGGAACTGCTGCGGTTGATTGAGCAGCCGGAGTCGGATATTCTGCCGGCGGATTTCAAGTTTATCCCGGTTAAGGTAACGGTGGATCAGGCGGAACGGGTCTATGTCATTGCCAAGGGCATCTTCGAGGGAATTATGCAGTTCGATGAGAACGGGGTGTTCATCGGCTATGTCGGCACGAATAAGGTCAAGCGCGACTACACCGAGTATATCTGGCGGATGTTCTCCACCAAGGCGCAGAAGGCACAGATGGCATTGTTCGTGCCTACGGAATTCTCCAACATTGATGTGGATGACAAGGGGTTCCTGTATGCGACGAATATTGATCCGGGCTCGAAGGAGCCGGTCAAACGGCTTAATCCCTCCGGTGAGGATGTGCTGAAACGGTTCGGCTACTTCGATGTTCTGGGGGATATCCGGTACCGGATATCGGTGGGGCCGTCTAAGTTCACGGATATCAAGGTGCTTCCGAACGGCATGTACAGTGCGCTGGATGCCAATCAGGGCAAAGTGTTCACCTACAACGATGAAGGCGATCTGCTGTATGTATACGGCGGCAAGGGCAACCAGACCGGGACGTTCAAAATACCGGCAGCCATTGAGTATGCCGGCGGCAGCCAGCTTGTGCTTGACCGGGGAAAGGGCAACATCGTGATCTTCAAGCCGACCCGGTTCGGCAGCATTGTGAATGAGGCCGCCGGCTATCATTACAATGGTGAGGATGCACAGGCGGTTCCCGTCTGGAAGGAAGTCCTGAAGCTGAATGCCAACTATGATATCGCGTATATCGGCATAGGCAAGTCACTGCTGATGGAGAAAAACAACAAGGAAGCGATGAAATACTTCAAGCTCGGGATGGACCGGGACGGTTATTCCGTAGCCTTCAAACGATACCGCAGAGAAGTGATGCAGGAGCACTTCGGAACCTTCCTGACATCGGTAATGCTGCTGGTTGTCTTATGGATTGTCTACCGTATATTCGGCTTCTGGAGAAAAAAGCGGCAATCCCGGGCTTCAAGGCAGGCTCCGCATAACCATAAGGAGGGGAACGCCCATGAGGCAGGATTTCATTAAATTCCCGCTGCACCTCATTGTGCATCCGTTTGACAGCTTTTGGGATATGAAATATGAGGGCAAAGGAAAGCTGCGGGTAACACTGACCATTCTGCTGCTTGTAGTGATCTCCATGATTCTGAAGAATCAGTTCGCAGGCTTTCTGGTCAATTATAATGACCCGCGCCAGTTAAACAGCATTACACAGCTGTTTACCGTGATTTTTCCTTTCTTCCTGTGGTGCCTGTCCAACTGGGCCATAACAACGCTGATGGACGGCGAGGGGAAATTCAAGGAGATTATGATGGCTACGGGCTATGCGCTCGTTCCTATTGTCATTATTTATACGCCGATGGTCGTAGCCAGCCGGTTCATGGCAGAGGAAGAAACCGCCTTCTATTATTTGATGATGTCAGTGGCATCCATCTGGTTCATCGCACTGCTGTTCGTCGGCATTATGACCGTTCATCAGTACACCGTGCTCAAGACGATTGTAACGATGCTGCTGACGGTAGTGGTTATGGGCATTGTTGTATTCCTCGGGACCCTTGTCCTGAGCATGATTCAGCAGATTACCGAGTTCTTTATCAATATTTACCGTGAATTGATTTTCCGTACATGAAGGAGGCCGCATCTGTGAAAAAACGAAAATTACCGGCTGCGGTGCTGGCCTGTGCCGCAGTTCTCTGTATTATTGCCGCGGCTGTACTGTACTTCAGCTCCCGCGGAGCGGAAGCCGTTGAAGCCTCCGCCTACATGGAGGTAACATCTGAGCTTGAAGCGGGAAGCGAGCTGGCTGCACTGCCGGACGCCTCCGGGGGTGTGAACGGCATGCTGCTGGCAGCGGAAGATGCAGAGCTGTCCTTATACTATAATGCTGAAACGACTGAAATAGCGGTAAAGGACAAACGGACGGGCCAGCTCTGGTACAGCAATCCGGAGGGCCGCAATGAGGATGCGCTGGCCTCCGGCTTTGAGAAGGAGTTGCTGTCCTCGCAGCTGACTGTATTGTTCCGTGATGCTGTAGGCACACTGGAATCCTACACCAATTTCGCCCAGAGCATCAGCAGTAAGCAGTTCACGGCCGAGAGCCTGAAGAACGGGCTGCGGATTACTTACACCATCGGGGATACCTCGGCAGGCATTGATGCGCTGCCGCAGTATATCAGCCAGGCCCGGCTGGAGGAGGCGGTGCTGTCCAAGCTGGATGCAGCGACTGCCAAGTATGTTGCAACCCGCTACTATCCGAAGGACGGCAGCCCCGAGATCATGGAACGGATTGATGCCCAGGTATCCAAGCCGCTGGTGCTTAAGAAAATGACCGCTGCCTTTGTGCTGGCGGGCTATTCTGCTGAGGATCTGGCACAGGATAATGCGGAGAACGGTATCGGCGGGGGATCGGGGGCGTCCAAGCCTAATTTCATTATTCCGCTGGAATACCGGCTGGAAGAGGGTTCACTGGTCGTAACCATTCCTGTAAATCAGGTCAAGGAGAGCGGGCAATATCAGATCCGCAGTCTGGAGCTGCTGAGTATGTTCGGCGCTGCGGACCAACTGACGGACGGCTATATGCTGGTTCCAGACGGCTCAGGCAGCCTAATCCGTCTGAACAACGGCAAAGTGAAGGAAGAGCAGTATGTGCAGCGTGTGTACGGGCCGGACCCGAATGACAACAGCTACCGGCGCGGGCAGGTCAGCCAGAACGCCCGGATGCCGGTCTTCGGCATGAAGGCCGGGGATGGCGCATGGTTCGCTGTTATTGAGAAGGGCGATGCCATCGCCAGTATTGCCGCCGATATCAGCGGCAAAAAGAATTCCTACAATTTCATTCACAGCAGCTATTCCCTGCGGGGCGAGGATGAGCTTGAGCTGTATACGGGATCAACCATCCAGGAAATACAGCTGCTTAGCGAAGAACTCTACAAAGGCGATATTCAGGTCCGCTACAGCTTCCTGAGCCAGGATAAAGCCAGCTATTCCGGGATGGCTGAGCTGTACCGGGATAAGCTGGTCTCGGAGAAGGCGCTCACGCCTCTGTCCAAGGAGCAGGATATTCCGTTCTACCTGGATATGCTGGGTGCTGTCGACAAGCAGAAGTCACTGCTCGGCGTGCCTTACCGCTCCGAGATTTCCATGACCTCCTTCCGGCAGGCTGCGCTGATTGCAGGAGAATTGAAGCAGGACGGCGTCGGCCGGCTGCTGATGCGGTACACCGGCTGGTCCGGCAAAGGCGTGAATCACTCCACGCCGGATAAGCTGAAGACGGAAAGCGTGCTTGGCAGCAGGTCAGAGCTGACCCTACTTCGGGATCAGCTGGCACAGGCAGGCGGAACCCTGTTCCCGGATGTGGCTTTCCAGCAGGTCTATCATGATGACAGCGGGTTCACGCCCTCCTCAGATGCCGCAAGGTTTGTCACCCGGGAGGAAGCGGAGCTGTATCCGTATAACCGGGCGCTGAACCGGATGGATATGAGGCTTGGCAGCTATTACTTGTTATCACCAGCCAAGCTGCCCTATTATGTTAACTCGTTCATGGATAAATATGCCGGCTTTGAAATGGAAGGCGTATCGCTGCGGGATCTCGGCAATGTGCTGAGCTCCGATTTCCGGTCCAGCCGGGTGATCCAGCGGGAAACGGCCAAGGCTATCGTGGAGGAGCAGCTGGACAGAATCAGCCGGGATGCAGGACAGACGATGGTTTCTGGCGGCAACGCCTATGCCTGGCCATATGCCGACCATCTGATTAATGTTCCTGAGTCCTCAAGCGGGTTTGCGCTTACGGATGAAGCGGTGCCTTTCTATCAGATGGTGGTTCACGGCTTCATCAGCTACACCGGAACACCGGTCAATCTGAGCGATGAGCAGGATATGCACACGCAGCTGCTCCGCTCCGTTGAGCTGGGGTCAGCGCCTTATTTCTCCTGGTCCTATGAGCCGTCCTCGAAGCTGAAGTTCACGCATTTTGACAGCATGTATGCAACCTCCTATGAGGACTGGTATGATCAGGCGGTTTCCATGTACAAGGAAGTGAATGAGGTGCTTTCTCCGGTACAGCATGCGCAGATCGTAAACCATACACGCCACCAGGAGGGTGTTGTGGAGGTGCAGTACAGCAACGGTATATCTATCTATGTCAACTACACCGGCAAGGATGTATCCGTGCGGGGAACCGCTGTCGGTGCAGGACAATATGTGATTGAAGGTGAAGCGTCATGAACGGAAACAAGCTGAGCCTGCAGCATAAGCGCTCTTTGCTGGGAATTGCTTTTATAGCACCGTGGCTGCTCGGATTTATATTCCTGTTCGCTGCCCCGCTGCTCCGGTCCATCCAATTCAGCTTCAGTAAATTAACCGTTGATCCTTCGGGTTTTACGCTTCAAGGGGTGGGCTGGGCCAATTTCAATAATGCTTTGTTTGTCGATGCAAGCTTCAACCGCGTCCTGACTGAATCGGTCTGGGATATGGTGCTGAATGTGCCGATGATCCTGTTCTTCAGCCTGTTCTCGGCAACGCTGCTGAACCAGAAATTCAGGGGGAGAATCGTCGCACGTGCCATCTTTTTTCTGCCGGTTATTCTGGCGTCCAATGCCATATCGGCAGCAGAAGCCTCGGGGCTGATCAATCTGGTCGGTGATGCGACAGCCGTGAATGAACTGGGCCAATCCGGCTCCCAGTACAACGTTATGTCCATGGTCATGATTCTGAGCGAGATCGGTCTGCCGCTGTCGTTCGTGGACTACATTGTCGATGCGATTCTGCGGATCTATGAGATTATTACAAGCTCAGGTGTGCAGATTCTGATCTTCCTTGCAGCGCTGCAGTCCGTTCCCGGAGCGATGTATGAGGTGGCGAAGATTGAAGGGGCGACTGCTTATGAATCCTTTTGGAAAATCACCTTCCCGCTCGTGAGCCCGCTGATCCTGACTAATGTAATCTATACGATCATTGATTCCTTCTCAGGCAGCGCGGTAACAAAAATGATCTTCACCACGGCGTTCACCACCCAGAACTTCGGGCTGAGTGCGGCGATGTCCTGGATCTATACGCTGATAATCAGCATCATCCTGGTCATAGTGGGCTATGTGCTGTCCAAACGGGTGCATTACAACTGATTTATGCAAAGGAGGATACGGCATGCAGTCTCCGCAAGCTGTCCGTAAAGAAGCCCAGCATTACAGAATCCAAAAGGTGAGAGGCAGGGCAGTCGATATCCTGTACGCATTGTTCCGTTATGCGCTGGTCATAGGGATATCCTTCATCATTATTTATCCGCTGTTGATGAAGTTCTCCATTGCCTTCAAGGATAAGACGGATATTTACAATCCGACGATTTATATGATTCCGGTTCATTTTACGCTGGACAATATCAGAATGGCAATGCAGATTCTGGATTACTTCCCGCTGCTCGGCAATACACTGCTGTTCGTTGTCGTGACGACCCTGCTGACCACGGCCTCCTGTGCCCTGGCCGGATACGGCTTCGCCAGATTTAACTTTCCGGGAAGCAGCCTTTTGTTCGCACTCGTCATTCTGACATTGCTCGTGCCGACCAGCACGCTGATGGTGCCGATGTACCTGCATTTCAGAAGCTTCGACATTCTGGGAATCATTCATCTGATCACCGGTAAGTCCGGGCTCAACCTGCTCAATACGTACTGGCCTTCCATTATTACCTCGGCAACTGCGATCGGGCTGAAGGCGGGCCTCTTTATCTATATCTTCCGCCAGTTCTTCAAGGGGATGCCGAAGGAGATTGAAGAAGCAGCGCTGATTGACGGCGCGGGCGGAGTAAAAACGTTCCTGCGGATCATGCTGCCCAATGCGGTCTCGCCGATGATCACCGTCATCCTGTTCTGCTTCGTGTGGCAATATAATGA
This sequence comes from Paenibacillus camerounensis, assembly GCF_000723885.1. GTDB lineage: Bacteria > Bacillota > Bacilli > Paenibacillales > Paenibacillaceae > Paenibacillus_AQ > Paenibacillus_AQ camerounensis. The sequence goes on along the minus strand of NZ_CCDG010000014.1, from coordinate 25,904 downwards.
TACCTTTTTCACTTCGCTCTTTATGAGTGAACTGGCGCTCATGCCTACCAAGGTCAGCTCGCTGGCGGCTCAGGCCAATGCCCTGATTCCGGGTATGCTGGGGGCAGGCGGGGGCGGGTCTGCGGTTAAGGCTGATCCAAACCACGTAGCCATGATTATTGACACCGGCATTCTGCTGGCCATTATTCCGCTGATTCTGCTGTATCTGGTTGTGCAGCGGTATTTTGTGGAGAGCGTGGAGCGGAGCGGCATAATCGGATAATTAGTTTTGAGATGCTGGAGAGCTGCTTCGCTGCCTCCGGCATTTTTATGAAATATACAGAAACGGATACCGTCCTGTTTAGGACGGTGTAGCCGTTTCTACTTGCAGGAAAGGGTGCGTACAATGAAAAATAAACATCCGTTCAGCCTGATCATCCTGCTGCTGGCGGCTGCCCTAGCCTGGCCTGCTGCGCCCGCGCAGGCCAAGGAAGCCGGGATACCGCTGCAGGCTTATGTGGAAGCGCTGGGTCCCGGCTGGAATCTGGGCAATACCTTTGAAGCCAGCGGAGCTGAGACCTCCTGGGGCAACCCGCCTGTGACCAGGGCTTTTATAGACCAGCTTGCTGCCGAGGGCTACAAGACGATCCGTCTTCCGATCACCTGGAGGCACCGGATGGGGGATGCCCCGGACTATGCCATTGATCCGGCCTTCATGGCGCGCATTCAGGAGGTAGTTGACTGGTCGCTGGAGGCGAAAATGCATGTGATGATCAACCTCCACCATGATTCCAACTGGATTATGAACATGGCGGCAGAGCATGATGAAGTAATGGCTAGATTCAACGCCGCCTGGACGCAGATTGCCGGGCAATTCAAGGATTACCCGGATACGCTGATGTTCGAGAGTGTCAACGAGCCGCGTTATTCCGACGACTGGAGCAAGGATGAGCCGGAATATTTCACGATGCTGGATGAGCTGAACGTCTCCTTTCACAGCATCGTCCGCAGCTCCGGCGGCAACAACGGCAAACGTCCGCTGGTACTCTCTACGCTGACAGCCGCCCCGACTGAGGCCAGGCTGCAGGAGCTGTCAAAGACCATAAGTAAGCTCAAGGACAAGCGGCTGATCGCAACGTTCCATTACTACGGATATTATGCGTTCAGTGTGAACACAGCCGGCGCTATAACCTTTGATGACACGGCCAGGCAGGATTTAATTCAGGCCTTTGACCTTGCCTACGACATCTTTACGTCCAAAGGCATTCCGGTTATTGTCGGTGAATACGGCCTGCTGGGGTTCGATAAATCACTGGAAACGGTGCAGCATGGCGAGATTCTGAAGTTTTTTGAATACATCGGCTACTATGCCCGGGAGAAAAAAATGCCCTTGCTGCTCTGGGACAACGGACAGCACTTCGACAGGCGCACCTTCAAATGGGTGGATGAGGAGCTGCATCAGGTGATGGTGCAGGGCTGGAAGGGGCGTTCCTCCAATGCGCAAAGCGATTCGGTCTACATTAGAAAAGGCTCGCCGCTGCAGGATACCGCGCTGGAGCTGAACATGAACGGCAACACCTTCAGGGAGCTGCTGTCCGGTGACAAGGTACTGATCGAGGGCACGGACTACAGGCTTGAGGGAGAGCAGTTAATACTCACCTCCGCACTGCTGGAGAGGCTGCTCAAGGAGGAGTATGGGGTGAACGCGGTGCTGACGGCGAGGTTTAGTGGCGGAGCTGACTGGCCCATCAAGCTGATTCACTATGACACGCCTGTTCTGCGAAGCTCGCAGGGGCCGCAAGGAATCTATTCCCTGCCGGTTTTGTTTAACGGGGATAGTCTGGCTACGCTGGAAGCGGTCTATACCACAGGCGGCAATGCCGGCCCGGATGAGTGGACGCCGTATAAAGAATATATCCGGCATTTCTATCCAGATTACAAGACCGGTGAAATCAAGTTCACGGATGATTTCTGGAGCGGGGTGAAGGACGGGGAGATGCAGCTGCGGATGCATTTCCGCAGCGGGGAAACCGTTCCTTATACGATAACCAAGGAGGGCTTCTCCATTATCGGAGTTTCTGCTGATGATGCAAAGTCGGCGGCGGCAGTGCAGGAGCCGGAGCAGCCGGCAGAAAGTCCTGAGCCTTCTTCCACACCGGAGGAATCAGCCGTTCCCGCACTGGCCCCTGCCGGAGAGGAAGCCGAATCTGTGCCGGGGAGCGGCAGCAGGCTGATGGTAATCCTAGTGCTCATAACAGGAGTGGCTGTCCTGGCAGCGGCCGGAATCTATTGGGGTAGAAGAGGAAAACGGAAGCGCGGCAGATGATACGGCAGGGGTTCTGTTACAGGGACGTAGTGAGACCTTTTGGCTGCGGCTGATTCAAACGGCGGGAAGCGGGGCTATGGTATAGTAAGAACTAACTTATACATTACATAGGAGGCCTCCCATGCTGAAATCATTGCAAGCCATAGAAGCTTACCGCGAAGGCCGGCTGCAGCCTTCGGCCGGGCCGGCATGGCTTCATATTATTGTGTCTGCCGAGATGCCGATTGTTAACCTGGAGCGGGTGGAGTCGCTGCAGGAGCTGGATCAGCGGAATCCCGTGCTGGATTACGTGGAACGGAGTCTCAGGCTGCTTGACAGCCTGCAGCTGTCTTACTGGATCAGGGAGCTGGCCGAAGAGACGCTGGTCTGGTCGGAGACGGCCAAAGGCGGGACCCCGCACCAGCGCCGGAGGTGGCAGGAGGAGGGCATCAACTGCTTCGCCCATAATATAGGCTCTGCCCAGCTGTACTGGCAGCACACTGCAGGGGAGACGTTTGAGATCGCCGGAAGGCCGCAGGTCTCTGCTCTCAGAGCGGCTGGTGTACCGGACGCGGAGACGCTGGTCATTGTGCACCGCCTGATCGAGACGCACGGGCTGCTCGGCCAGCAGATCCGCGGCGAGGTTCCGCCGGAGGTCAACCGTCCTCTGGCGGTAATCATGGAGGAAGGGCTGCTGACCGCGGATGAGCTGGAACGGCTGCTGTTTGCGCTGAACCATTGCATTATCGGGGCCGTTTCGCCGGTGCTGTGGCAGGATGTGCGCAGCGGGATCATGGAGCTGATCGCTGCCGTCACATCCGGCGAGCCGGCTGAGCCGCTGCCGATGAAGGAGCGGCTGCGGCGCATGCGGTCCGGCCCGATCCTCCGCGGGGAGGATTTTGCAGCGGAATGGAGCCGTCTGGAGCAGGAGGGGCTACCCGCAGAAATGCTTGAAGAGCTGCAGCCGGCTACCTTCTGGTATGCAGAATCCGCACTGCAGACCTTTTCATTGGAGCAGTTCCTGAAGGTGCTGGCGCTGGCTGCCCGCAGCAGTGGCGGCAACAGCGGCAACGGCAACGGCAACGGCATAGGTCATCTCAGCTTTGAAGCCGTGATGAACAGCATCTATTACGATTACAAGGGAACCAAGAAAATTAATGTATATAAGAAGCGGATTATCGAAAAGTATCTGTCGGGGCTGAGCTGGAGGGATATTGCCGGGGGGGCGATTACTCCAGGCAATCCGCATTTGATACACAGGCTGCGGCGGCAGGGGCATCTGCCGGATACGGTGTTTTTCGACTTCGAGTTCTCGCCTGCCGCAGAGAAGCTGATTGAGTTCTGCATGGAGGCCGAGAAGTCGGTGCTGTATGAACGGGCGGTGCTGATGCTGTTCGATCTGTTTGAGCTGCGGCGCGATGCCTTCGACCGGTTCCATAATGAGGACAGCTATCTAAGCCAGATGAATGATACTGCAGATTATAAATCCGTCATTCTCGATTATATTAGCGGCACCACCGTGCTGGACATCGGGCCGGGCGGCGGTGTGCTGCTGGATCTGATCGAAGAGCGGATGCCCGGAGTTACACCGGTCGGCATTGATATCTCCAGCAATGTGATCGAGGCTTTGCAGCAGCGCAAGGCGCGGGAAGGGCGGCGCTGGGAGGTGCAGCAGGGAGATGCGCTGAATCTGAAGGAGTATGTGGATGCGGGCAGGGTGGACACGGTTATTTTCTCGTCCATTCTGCATGAGCTGTATTCTTACGTGCCGATGGATGGCCGGAAGTTTAACCACCGGACCGTTGCTGCCGCGCTGGTGAGCGCTTTTGAGGTGCTGGCTGAAGGCGGAGTGATCATTATCCGTGACGGGATTATGACGGAGCCGGAGACGCAGCAACGCAGAATCCGCTTCCTGGAGGAGAACGGGCTGGAGTGGCTGAAGCGGTATGCGGAGGATTTTGCCGGACGGGAGATTCAGTACCGGGTACTTTCAGAGCAGGAAGTACAGATGCCGGTGAACGATGCGATGGAGTTTTTGTATACGTACACCTGGGGAGCGGAAGCTTACGTTCATGAAGTCCAGGAGCAGTTCGGTTACTTCACTCCGTCGCAGTATGAGGCTTTTATCCGGGAGCATTTAGGCCAGCGGGCGCAGCTTGAAGTGTTCCGACACTACTTGCAGGAGGGTTACACCGAGGCTCTGCGCGGCCGGATTAGCCTGATGGATGAAGACGGAATAGAGGTGCTGCTACCGGACAGCACCTGCTTTATTGTGATCCGTAAGGTAGCGGCGGCAGACTGAGACCGGTAGTGTGAAGCAACAATCAGGCCTGAGACTGTATTGGCATAACGCCGGTGCAGTTTCAGGCCTGTTGCATGTCCGGTGGCTGGCATGCCAGCCACTCCGTCTACCCGTTAAGCTCATCGTCCGCCGCAGTGGTTCCGCTGCACAGCTCAAGGAATGACCCGGCTATAACAATAGAGTCCTCATAACCGAGACTGCCGGAATGTGACACCCGAATTGGGTACTCTCCTTCGCTGTCTGCAGGGCTGCGCATATCCCAGATATAATGGTTGCCGCTCCCGTCCATCGCAAAGGGCACTGCTCCCGGCATATACTCCGGAAACTCATAAGCCAGCATCATGGCACGCAGTTCTCCGGCGCTGAAGAACTGGAAATACCGGTCGCCGTTGCCGAACTCGCCCCCGTCAGAATAACGTAAAAAGTCCAGATAGCTTGCAGGCAGCGGCATTTGCGGTATGGACCACAAGCCGGGATCAAACGGCGTATATTGTGCATGCAGCGGATGCGCTGCCGGGAAGGGATTGCGCTGTCTGCTGACAATCTCCTGCCGCTCGCTCTCCGTCAGCGGCAGATGCCAGCCGGCTGTGAAAGACTCCAGCTCCGCAGCGGAGAGGCCTGGCTGCTGCTGATAGCTGCTGCTGAATGTGCTGCTCCAGATCATATAAGGTGCCTCCTTAATAGTTCATCTGATGAATGGATAATAACGTTAAGCTTAATAAAGCAGCCTGGCTAATGCAAATATCAGGGGACACGGCCGGAGGGGGACGGCTTCAGCTTTGGGATGCCGGAAATAACAAAAGGAGCCGCACATGCGGCTCCCCTTGGAGAAACTCTATTTCAGCGTAACATCCAGCGAACTGATTTTACCTTTACGAATCTTGAAGTCATGTCTGAACAGCTGCGGGGCGGGAACCCGGTTCCGGTTAAATTCGCCTTCCATCTCTGCCGTTACAGCAATCCTGTCTCCAGACTCCTCAATTTCATTAATGGTGAAGCGGACCTTGGCCGAGAACAGCTCTGCTTCGCCCCAGGCCGCTATAGCTTCTTTGCCCTGAATCTGCTTCCCGTTATCCCTGACTACGGCTTCTTCAGCGAACAAATCGATAAAAGCCTCCGGCTGATATTGGTTGATGGTATTGTAATATTCCTGTACTTCACTCGGCATAGTGACATGTTGATTCATGGGATCTGCCTCCTGTAAGTAAATTTACCGGACGGGGACACCCGTCCTTACAGGTACTTAACCGTATCGGGGGAGCGGTAAGCAGCTTTCTCACGGATGCAGCTGTCCCACACCCGCAATCTGCACCGCCTCTTTACGGAATTCCGAAGGCGAGCAGCTCATCGCTTTGCGGAACACTTTAATGAAATAGCTGACGTTATCAAAGCCGACCTCCAGCGCGATGTCGGAGATTTTGCGTTCAGTCTGCTGCAGCAGGGCGGCCGCCTGGCGGATGCGGTAGGAGTTGATATAATCCACCGGCGTCTTGCGGGTCATCGCCTTGAAGAAACGGCAGAACTGGCCCTCGCTCATCGGAATCAGCTCAGACAGGTCACGGGTGCGGATCGGCTCCTGATAATTCTCCTGGATATACAGGATAACCTTTTTGAGCCTGTTAACCTTGGCGTTATCGGCACCCGGCGACAGGCTGTGGTTCACAGAGCGGTCCGGCGCGGCAATCTGTGACAGCATAATCAGCAGGGTTCCTTTCATAAAGGCCTCAAATCCGGGCATTTTATTAGCATATGCGTCCATCATCCGCTCGAGCTGGTGCAGCAGCTCCTGCTGCCAGGGAACAGCCGGGGTAAGATGCCGCGGGAAGCTCTGGCGCTTCTCCTGAAGCGGCAGAATAACCGTCTGCTGAATGGTATCGTACTGGGCGCTGGCCAGCAGATCCGGATGAAATACAAGTGCGCAGAAGCGGCAAGGGCCTTCCTTCAGGACATGAGCGGCATGGATATCCCCGGATTCGATGAACACGGCTTCCCCTACCTGGAGCGGAAAATAATCGGTATCCACCTGGAACAGGATTTCCCCCTCCAGCAGCATAAAAAACTCCGCCTCCTCATGCCAGTGGGTATCCAGGATGTGAGTTCCGGCCGGAAGCTCGATCCAGTAGGCGGCCAGCGGGAACATAACATCACCGTGTACGCGGTCTTCTTTTAGCAATCGCTGGGACGTGCGGTCCATAATTATGCCTCCTTGGCAGATAAACATCAAAATAGTGTTATAAATAAGCTATATTATATTAGTTTTGTTTATTTTTTATCGTTATAATGCAACTATAAACACCAAATTGAAGGGTGGCAAGCACACTTATGAAATTTACAGATGGCCTTTGGCTGGTTCGTGAAGGAATCAATATCAACGGCGCAGTGCAGAACTATGCAGTGGAAAAAACTGCTGAGGGTCTGACTGCAATTACACAAACAACTCCAATTACAGGACGTGCAGCAACACTGAACTCCACGCTCCTTACTGTTAAATTCCATTCCCCGCTTCCCGGCGTGGTAGGCGTGAAGATCATTCACAATGACGGCGTTATTGACCGCGGACCGGCTTTTGAGCTGACCAAGGGTACCGGCGATCATGTACAAATCGAAGAAACCGAAGCACAAACCGTGCTGGTAAGCGGCGGACTCCGTGTTGTCATCAACAAAGGCACACATTGGTCCGTAGACTTCTACCGCGGTGAAGAGCGCATTACCGGCAGCGGTTTCAAATCCATGGCTTACATCACCGATCAGGACGGCAACACGTTCATGCGTGAAGAGCTGGATATCGGCGTAGGCGAATATGTATACGGGCTGGGCGAGCGCTTCACTCCTTTTGTGAAGAACGGACAAGTTGTTGACCTCTGGAACAAAGACGGCGGCACCAGCTCCGAGCAGGCTTACAAGAACATTCCGTTCTATGTAACCAGCAAAGGCTACGGCGTATTCGTTAATCACCCGGAACTCGTTTCGTATGAAATCGCTTCGGAAAAAGTAAAGAAAGCCCAGTTCAGCGTAGCTGGCGAGAGCCTTGAATATTTCGTAATCGAAGGACCTTCGATCAAAGAGGTTATCAGCAAATATACTTCCCTGACCGGTAAGCCTGCGCTTCCGCCGGCGTGGACCTTCGGCCTGTGGCTGACGACTTCATTCACCACTGACTACGATGAAGCTACTGTTAACTCCTTCGTAGAAGGTATGGCAGAGCGTGATCTGCCGCTGCATGTGTTCCACTTTGACTGCTTCTGGATGCGTGAATACCAGTGGACTGATTTCCAGTGGGACCCGCGCGTATTCCCGGACCCTGTAGGCATGCTGAAACGCCTGAAGGAGAAAGGCCTGAAGATCTGCGTATGGATTAACTCCTATATCGGACAGCGTTCCCCGTTGTTTGAAGAAGGCAAGAAGAACGGCTATCTGATCAAAAAAGCGAACGGCGACGTGTACCAGACGGACCTGTGGCAAGCGGGAATGGGTCTTGTAGACTTCACGAACCCTGCAGCCTGCGAATGGTATGCCGGTTACCTGCGTGACCTGGTGGACATGGGCGTGGACAGCTTCAAAACAGATTTCGGCGAGCGCATCCCTACGGATGTTGTGTACTTCGACGGCTCTGATCCGCAGAAGATGCACAACTATTACACCCAAATGTACAACAAGGTTGTATTCGACGTACTGGAAGAGAAGCTTGGCAAAAATGAAGCAGCAGTGTTTGCACGTTCGGCTACAGCCGGCGGGCAGATGTTCCCGGTTCACTGGGGCGGCGATTGCTATGCAGACTACGAGTCGATGGCAGAAAGCCTGCGCGGCGGCCTGTCGCTCGGTCTGTCCGGCTTCGGCTTCTGGAGCCATGATATCGGCGGCTTCGAGAATACGGCTCCGGCGCATGTGTTCAAACGCTGGCTGGCCTTCGGCCTGCTCTCCAGCCACAGCCGTCTGCACGGCAGCACCTCGTACCGTGTGCCTTGGGCGTACGATGACGAAGCGGTTGATGTTACCCGGTTCTTCACCAAGCTCAAATGCAGCCTGATGCCTTACCTGTATGATGTTGCCGGACAGGCGCATGAGCAGGGCTGGGCTTCGATGCGGGCCATGGTGATGGAGTTCCCTGAGGATCCGACCTGTGAAGTGCTGGACCGCCAGTACATGCTGGGCGACAAGCTGCTGGTTGCTCCGATCTTCCAGGAGAACGGCGAAGTGAAATACTATCTGCCGGCCGGCCGCTGGACGCACCTGCTGAGCGGCGAGACCGTAACAGGCGGAGCATGGCGCAAAGAGAAGCACGACTTCTTCAGCCTGCCGCTGTTCGTCCGCCAGAACTCGCTGCTTGCTACAGGCAGTGAAGATACCCGTCCGGATTATGATTTTGCCGACGGCGTGAAGTTCGGCCTGTACTCGCTGGAAGACGGCGCTGCTACAACTGCGGTTGTCCGCGACATCAAGGGTGCGCCTGAGCTGACTGTGAAGGCTGAGCGCCAGGGCAGCAAGGTAACTGTAACGGCTGAAGGCAACGGCAAAGCGTTCTCGCTGGCTGTGAAGGACCTGGGTGCCATCGCATCCGTAGAAGGTGCTGAACAGGCAGATGAAACTACTGTGAATGTGGCTGCGGGAGATAAGTCTGTCTCCTTCACCATTACATTGAAATAAGGTAAGACCAGCTCTCTAATGGCCGGGAACAGATTGTTCCCGGTTTATTAGGGAGTTTTTTTGGAGCATATAAAGGAACCTCTGAGTATAGGCGGAGATATGTGATGATTGTGATTTTTCAGAGTTTTGCTTTTAAGCTAAGTGGAATTTCGCCATCTAATTCTTAGCCAACCGCTGATTAGAGGCATACTAGGTGGAAAAATGACACTTAATTGTGCAGTATTTGCTGTTAATGGGGTATAAGGGAAAATAAGAGACGATGGAATTAAGTGACGAAAATCCAATTAAATGTTGGTCGGAGTCCGGTTAGAAGCTACTGGATTTGCCGGCCTAACAGAATAGGAGAAAGCATTATGAACAATAAAGACAACAACGGATTGCTCAGCCAGATTGATTACTCAGCGGCAACAGCAGTATCTACTGCAGCGAATTATATTATGAATGCGGCGGAGCCGTTCACTCATACATACCGGACTTATCTACGCCTGCGGGAGAGCGGCAGCCTGACGCTGAAGCTCTGGCACAGCAACAGCGTGGACTCCACCTGGGATCTGGGGCAGGAAGCCAAGGGCAGTGAGCCGGGCGGAGAGTGGGAGATCGAAGCCGCTTATATCGCTGACGGCGGGCTTGTGCCTGACGGCACAGTTACGCCCGGGACGCAGGTGGCGGTTACGTTCAACGGAGCAGGCTCCCGGCAGGTTGCTCCCGGCGAATGCTTCTGGAGCGACGCGGCTGAACTAGAGCTGCCGGAGGGGCACTTTCTGGCGTTCACCTGGACGATCAGGACGCTGAAGCCGGGCAAGTCTTTCCCGTATAACGTTGAGGATATGCTGGTCAGCGGATATGATGCTGAAGGCAGCCTGGCAGGCAATGAGACGGCTGAAGGATTCACGGAGTCGGAGAAGCTGCTGGTAGCCCCAAGCTATATTGGCTACAAGAAGCAGGTAGCCAAGAAGCTTGTCTTGCTGGGTGACTCCATTACCCAGGGTGTGCGTACGGAGAAGAACGCTTATACCTACTGGGCGGCGCGTATTGCTGAAGGGCTGGGAACAGATTACGGCCTGTGGAACATCGGATCAGGCTGGGGCAGAGCCTATGATGTGGCAGCGGACGGTCCGTGGCTGAACAAGGCGAAGCAGGGTGATGAGGTATTAATGGTGCTGGGCGTCAATGATCTGGATATCGGCAAACGGACCGCAGATGAGCTGCTCGGTGATCTGGCGGCGATAGTCATCAAGATCAAGGCAGCCAATCCGGCAGCCTCAGTTATACTCAGCACCGTGCCCCCGTTCAACTTCGCTGAGGAGAGGGAGACCTGCTGGCGTACGGTAAATGCGGCGATCCGCAGCAATCCTCCGTCCGGAGCAGACCGCGTATTCGACATCGCGGCTATATTATCGGAGCCTTCCCCGCTGGAGCACCGGATTCGTCCGGAATACATGAGCAATGAATTTGACCCGCATCCGAACGGACACGCCGGCAAGGCGGTGGCTGATGCTTTTCTGGCCTGGTACGGTCAGGCAGACTAAAGTAAAGAACCCTGGAAGCGAAGCAGCATACTATGTAGTACTTTGAACAGGAAGGTAGTGTGCTTACAATGGGGATTCAGGCGGGGATGCAGCAGAGAGTACTGTATCAGGCGGATAATCAGTATGTACAGAATCTGAAGTCAGTCAGACATCATTTACATCATATATGCAGACAGCATGTTAATCAGCTTGTACAGGTGCAGACGATGGACGGACAGATAGTTACAGGGAGAATTCTGGGCTGTGACCGGGGTTTATTTTATCTGGGGGTACAGCAGCATGGGGGACAACGGGCTTTTTTCGGAAGCAGCGACGAGGCCATTCTTACCCTTGTGCTGTATGAGCTGCTGGTTATTACACTTCTGTATACTTGATTTTTCTGGTGCAGCACTAGCCGAGCCAGGCAGCCGATGTACGGCTGCCTGGCTTCTTGCTGCTTAGCTTTTGGTTACTAGAATGTTCTAAGGATGATTACCAGCAGAATGTAGAGTACCAGGATTGTAGTAGTGGAAGTAAACAGACCGCCTACATTTGCACAACCGCTCATCGTATTACCTCCTCCGCAACATCATCTTACAAACCCATCTTATGCAGCATCTGTCTTCATTGCATAGACGTTTGGCCTGTTAAATGAAATTGTGAAGGAGTAAGCAACCGCTGTGTTTATCATGTCCTGCCGGATACTAGAGGGTAGCCTGTATCCGGTAATCCTTAGGCGTAACTCCGGTCTGCTTCTTAAATACCTTGCTGAAATACTTCACATCATGAAAGCCGGTCATTTCCGAAATCTGCGACAGCTTCAAGTTATGATTCTGCAGCAGCAGCTTGGCCTTTTCAATCCGCACAGAGCCGATATAGTCGGTAAAATTAATGCCGTATTCCTGCTTGAACTTGCGGGAAATATACTCGCGGCTGACATAGAATTTACCGGCAACCTCCTGCAGCGAAAGGTCGGACTGGTAGTTCTGGTCGATATATTTAACGATCTCAGTCAGCGGATTGCGTTCCTTGACCTGTCCGGCTGACAGCACCCGGGACAGGCTCAGCATCAGGCTGAAGGACCAGTCGCGCCAGGCGAACAAAGAGAAGGAATAGCCTGTCGCATAAGGAGCAGGGTTATCGCGGTCGGCAAGCTCCAGCTCTGCCAGAGCGCTTTCGGCCCGGCTGCCCAGCGCTTCGCGGGCGAGCCGTGAGCGGAACAGGAGGGCATCCGCTTTCCAGGAGCCGAGCATCTCGGGCGTGATGACGCCGCTGCGGCTGAGCTCCTCGGTCCAATGCTGGGCGGCGGCGGACAGGGCGTCCATGTTGCCGCTGACAACCGCCATTTTCCAGTCCTCCTGGACATCGGCAAAGATCGGCCTTGCACCGGCTGCGGCCACATCCTGGCGGTATTCTCCCGAGGATACACTGAAGTGGCTGTAATCCTCATGCCGCAGCAGATTGCGGCGCAGCAGCGCTTCGGCAGCTTCTATGCGCTGCGAGGCAAGCCGGCCGGGCAGGCTTCCTGCCGGGCTGATGCCGAAGTGCATCCGCAGCTGCAGGGTATGGAACAGACCCTGATTAATCTTGCCGATCAGCTCTGTGACGGATTCCTGCACATCCCACAGCAGGATGGCAATTTCCGGCGGACCTCCCCAGTAGCGGAAGGCGATTCCTTTTTCCTGAGGCTGCATGAATTCGTTACAGATGTTAACAATGGCATAATAGAGCAGCTCGCTGTCTCCGCCGAAACGCCGCAGCAGCGGGTTATTGCCGGCATCGGTCTGTACCAGCAGCAGACGGGCAGCTCCGGCACTGCCGGGAATAACACCCTCGGCAACCAGCCGGCGCAGTGTAGCCTCTGCAGTGACCGGATCATCAATGAGTGCGGACAGCAGCCGCTCGCCGTAGATCGGCTTGATTTCGTTCAGCCGGATGCTCTGCCGCTGCCGCTGGCTGCGCTCTTCCGCCTCGGAGCGCCAGGCGGCGACCGCCTTGCCGACAGCTGTATTGATAGCCTCCGGCTCAATCGGCTTGAGAATATAATCGATTCCCCCATGGCGGACCGTCTCACGCACAAAGTCGAAATCGTTGTGCCCGCTGACAACAATAAACTTCGTATTCCCGGCGAATTCATTGACCCAAGTCATCAGCTCAATGCCGTTGCCCGATTCCATCATCATATCCATAATAACAAGCCCGGGCTTATGCTCACGGATCAGCTCGATCGCTTCATTCCCGCTTCCGGCCTCCATAATCTCTCCGATCTGATGACCCTCCCAGTCGACCAGCAGCCGGACCGCCTTCCTGACTCTTGCCTCATCATCCACAATCAGCGCCTTCATATGCGTTCACTCTCCGTTTGTATTTCAAATTCCAGTCTGACTATTACCCCGCCTTCAGGCAGATTGTCCACAGTAAGCGAAGCATCCTCCCCGCAGACGAGCCGCAGGCGGGCCAGCACATTACCGAGGCCGATGCCTGCACCGGGCGCATCACGTCTCTCCTCGCTGTTTTTTAGCAGAGAAACGTCAAGGGGATCAGGGCGGGTGAGCTCCTGGCGCAGCCTCTCCAGCTTGGCTGAAGGAATGGCTGTACCGTTGTTGCGAATGATCATTTCCATCCGTCCGCCGTCCAGTCTGTTAGCCGTTATCTCAATAAATCCATCCGTCCGGGACAGATTAAAGCCGTGCTTGAAGTAATTCTCAACAATCGGCTGAAGAATCATCTTTGGCATCAGTGCACCGAGCAGAGGCTCATTCATATCGTAGCGGAAAGTGAACTTATTTTCAAAACGCTCCCGCTGCAGCTCAATATAGGCTTTGACATGCTCCAGCTCATCCTTGACGGTGACGATCTTCTCATCGTTATGCATGCTGTACCGCATCATCTTAGCCAGCGCCGAGAGCAGGGAGTAAATCTGCGGCACCTTCATCTCAAGCGCCAGTGTACCGATAATCTGCAGCGTATTGTTCAGGAAATGCGGATTAATTTGTGACTGCAGCGCCCTCAGCTCATTGGTTTTGTTGGACAGCTCAAGCCGGTATTCGCGCAAAATAAGATTGTTGATCGTGTCCATCATGCTGCGGAAATGCTCGGTCAGCACACCGATCTCATCATTGCCCGCCGGGCGGATGTCCACCTCCAGATTACCGGTCCGCACCTGATTCATATACCGGGTCAGCTGCTTGATCGGGGCCGTGATCCGGAAGGAGATCAGGACTGTCAGGGCAATAATCATGCTCATCAGCAGAAACAGCAGCATAATGTTGATGCCGGCAGCTTCCTTGGCTTCACGGAACAGGTAGGAGACGGGGATTTGCTTGATCAGCGTCCAGCTCAGGCCGGTGCTCTCGATTTTCTGATAAATAAAGACTGATCCGCTTTCCTCAAAATACCCCTGAGGCTCGGCATTCGCGGCAATCTGCCTGCTGTACCAGCCTGCATTCAGCGGTTTGCCGGGCTCGGCTTCATCCCGTCCGTAGACGACCGTACCATCACTGTCCACCAGGTACAGGTTCTCCTGGTCCTGCTCGTACAATTGCTCAACAATCTCAGTCAGCGCTGCCAGCTTGATGTCAACCGAGAGGTAACCGAGTGCTTCCGAAGAAGGAATACGCTCAATTCTGCGGTGAAAGGTAAAGACGGGCTCGGGAACAAACTGGGTCAGCGGAAGGGTCAGGCCATACACATTGCTGATATGGGTGCTCTGCACCTTGACCGGAGAGCTGTCCGTCAGATTGGAATCTTCATAGGGCGGGCTCCCCAGCCAGCGCTTGGGTGTAGTATTGTCGGTGATCAGCGTGGCTTTGCCGTCCTTGACGCCGTATAAATATACCTGCGAGATATTGGGCAGCGAAGTTGAAATGTAGCTGAGTGAATTATAAATGGCGATATCAGAGGACAGGTCATCATAACCGGCTTCAAGCAGGCGGTAAAAATCAGAGTCGGAATACACACTCAGCGACAGCCGGTTGATCTCCTGAATCAGGCTGTTGATATTTTTGTAGCCCTGGTAGAGCAGGTTTTTGTTCTCGTCGACAGCCCGTGTCCGCAGGGATTGGGTCGTGTAGGAATAGCTGATATACATTGTCGCCATAATACAGACAAGGGTCGGGAGGAGTAAATAAACGATCAGTTTGGTGCGGATATTGTTCCATTTCATCGATTCTTGTCACATCCGATCAATATTTTACACCTTAAAGATCACTTGCGTAGGTGTAAGCGGTCCGTCAAAAAACAGATAATATGAATAGATCATAAACAAGTAAGTGAGTAAAAGAAAGGGGGGGCCAATATATGCGCGGCAATAAGTTGTCCCATCTCGGTCAACAGCTTTTCTTCGTTGGCCCGGCATTATTGTTCTTTACGATCGTCATGATTATCCCGTTTGTGATGGGGATGTACTATTCATTCACCGACTGGAACGGCGTGTCCGGGAATGTGGCCTGGGTAGGCTTTGACAATTTTAAAATGATTTTTACAAATGATTCGGATTTCTGGTCCTCCTTCTGGTTCACCGTGCGGTTTACGCTGCTGGGGGTTGTGCTGACCAATGTAGTGGGCTTTTTCCTGGCCTATTTCCTGACCAAGGCACTGAAGACACGCAACATGCTCCGGACTATCTTTTTTATGCCTAACGTAATCGGCGGCCTGTTGCTTGGATTTATATGGCAGTTTATCTTCATCAAAGGATTCGCCACTATGGGCGATCTGACCGGCTGGTCCTTCTTCAATCTTCCATGGCTCGGCGACGCGACAACCGGCTTCTGGGCTATCGTTATCGTATTCGTCTGGCAGTCCTCCGGTTATCTGATGGTTATCTACATTGCTTCGCTTAACAACGTATCCAAAGAGGTGCTGGAAGCAGCGCAAATCGATGGTGCCTCCCGCAGCCAGGTGCTGCGCAACATCATTGTTCCGCTGATTATGCCTGCTGTAACAGTCGGACTGTTCCTGGCCATATCCTGGTCCTTCAAAATGTTCGACCTCAACCTGTCCCTGACCAAGGGCGGACCGTTCAAGTCTACAGAATCTGTAGCGATGAACATCTATAACGAAGCTTTCCTGAACAACCGATATGGACTGGGTACGGCAAAAGCACTGCTGTTCTTCCTGATCGTTGCCATCATCACAGTCATTCAGGTGCGGATTACGAAGAGCAAGGAGGTTGAAGCATAATGAAAACCGAAGGCAAGGGCAAGTGGAATTACGGCCTGGAGATCATTATGATTCTCCTTGGACTGCTGTTCCTGTCACCGTTCTATTTCCTGCTGGCTAACTCAGTCAAATCGTTCGGGGAAATTCTCAGTAATGCGGCGGCCTGGCCGTCCGAATTCGTCTGGTCCAACTACACGCAGGCCTGGAAGCTGGCCCGTTTCTCGGAAGCTTTCCGTAACTCGATTATCATCACAGTGATCTGTGTAATCCTGATCGCCCTGTTCGCTGCAATGGCGGCCTACCGGATGGTCCGTGCAGACTCGAAGTTCAACCGGGTCCTGCTGCTGCTGTTCGTAGCGGCAATGGTTGTACCGTTCCAGACCATCATGATTCCGATTCTGCAGGTGGTTAACTTCCTGGGTGTCAATAATTCTATTGCCGGTCTGGTGATGGCCCAATTGGGTCTCAGCATTCCGATGGCGATCTTCCTGTTCCACGGGTTCATCAAATCCGTACCGCTGGAGATTGAAGAGGCGGCAACGGTTGACGGCTGTAACCCGCTTACAGTGTTCTTCCGGATCGTGCTTCCGCTGCTCAAGCCGATGCTGATGACCATCATCGTACTGAATGCACTGGGCATCTGGAATGACTATCTGCTTCCATCCCTGATTCTGCAGGCACCTGAGCTGCGGACCATTCCGCTGGCAACGTTCTCGTTCTTCGGCCAGTATACCAAGCAGTGGGATATGGCGCTTCCGGCGCTGACGCTTGGCGTAGCCCCAATTGTTGTGTTCTATCTGTTCATGCAGCGTTACATTGTTGAGGGAATCGCGGCGGGTTCGGTGAAGGGTTAATCCCTTCTTCGAATCCTCCGTTCCATAAATTTATCAAGCATTCAAACTTATCAAGGGGGAAAATAGAATGAATAAGAAACGTACTGCAGTAATGATGTCCAGCGTAATGCTGATGTCTGTTGTGCTCGCGGCTTGCGGCGGCAATAACAATACGGCTTCAAATAACGCACAAAATGGAAGCGCTGGCAACTCCGGCTCCGGTGAAGTGAAAACGGTTAAGGTATTCCAGTTCAAAACGGAAATCGTAGAAGGCCTGAACGAGCTGAAGGTTGAATTTGAAAAAGAATATCCGAACATCAAGCTGGACATTCAGACTGTCGGCGGCGGTGCGGACTATGCGGCAGCCCTGAAGACGAAATTCGCTTCCGGCGATGCGCCTGATATTTTCTCAAACGGCGGTTATGCGGAAATGGAGCTGTGGGGAGACAAGCTCGAGGACCTGTCCGACCAGCCTTGGGTGAAGGATCTGATTCCGATGGCAGCAGAGCCAATGACCAAGGACGGCAAAACCTATGGTATGCCAATGAACCTTGAGGGTATCGGCTACGTGTATAACAAAGACCTGTTCGAAAAAGCAGGCATCACCGAAACACCTAAAACCATCACCGAGCTGGAAGAAGCGGCTAAAAAACTGCAGGCTATCGACGTTATTCCTTTCGGCAACGCTTATCAGGAGTGGTGGCTGCTGGGTAACCAGGGGATTAGCGTAGCTTTTGCACAGCAGGATAATGTGGATGAATTCATCGCCGGTCTGAATGGCGGAACAGCTTCAATCGTCGGCAACCAGGTGTTCAAGGACTGGAGCAACCTGCTGAACCTGACTGTGAAATACGGTCAAAAGAACCCGCTGACTACCGATGCCAACACTCACCTGGCTATGTTCGCTAACGGTGAAACTGCGATGATGCAGGAAGGCAACTGGGCACAGACGCTGGTTGACAATATCACTCCGGACATGAACATCGGTATGTTCCCAATGCCGATCAATGAAGATGCCGAGAAGAACGACAAGATGACTGTAGGGATTCCGGCCAACCTGGTTGTGAACAAGGATTCCGCATCCAAAGAAGAAGCTAAGACTTTCCTGAACTGGCTCGTAACCTCCGACATGGGTAAAGAATATATCACGAAAAAATGGAAGTTCATCCCTGCCCTGTCCACAATTGAAGCAACACCTGAAGATATCGGTGATCTTGGTTCCGACGTATTCAAATACGTGCAGGAAGGCAAAGTCTACGGACTGCAGTCCTCCAAGTTCCCTGACGGTGTAACCCAGGAATTCGCAAGCGTGATCCAGCAGCTGATCGCAGGCAAGGTTGATCAGGCAGGCTGGGAAACAGCGATGCAGGGTGCTTGGGACAAGCTGAAGAAGTAAGGATTTGATTGTGGGATTGAGATATAGAGTCCTATAAAGGACCGTTAAAGTTGGATTAAGAAAGTGGATTTGCCGGGGCGTTCCCGCCTCTCGCATCAGTGATGTGAGGCGGGAGCGCCTTTTTGGTAAAATGAAACCATGCAGGAAAGGAGAGAGAATCAATGGGGATGAACAATAACGGCAAAGAAGAGAACGGTTACAGCATGCGGGACAGTGATTACAGCAAGGATAAGATTGATTGCAGCGGGGAAAAGAGTAGTTACAGCAAGGGAAACAGTGACTACAGCAATGTGCAGATCGGCGTTGACTACTATCCTGAGCATTGGGATGAGTCTCTGTGGGAAGAGGATATGCAGTTAATGAAGGAAACGGGTGTCCGGGTGGTCAGGGTGGCTGAGTTTGCCTGGAGCAGACTGGAGCCGGCAGAAGGGAAGTTTGACTTCGCCTGGCTCGACCGGGCAATTGATCTGCTGCACAGCTATGATATGCAGGTAGTGATCGGAACGCCTACGGCAACACCGCCGCGCTGGCTGACAACGGGGTATCCCGATGTGCTGCCGATATTTGCTGACGGGCAGATCTACCATCCGGGCGTGCGCGGACACCGCTGTTACAACAGCGGGTCACTGCGCATGTACGGCACGCGCATCGTTGAGAAGCTGGCCCGCCATTACAGCGGACATCCGGCTGTAATCGGCTGGCAGACCGACAATGAGTTCGGGATGATTGACTGCCATTGTGATGCCTGCAATATGGCGTTCCGCAGCTGGGTTCAGGACAAGTATGGCAGCCTGGAGAGGGTAAATGCCGAGTGGGGCACGGTGGTATGGAGCGGAGAATACAGTGACTGGAAGGAGCTGACGGTGCCTTATGGCGGATCAAAGTTCCAGAATCCGTCGCTGCTGCTGGATTTCCAGCGCTTCCAGTGGGACGCGGTAGTGAAGTTCCAGCAGACCCAGCTTGAGGTGCTGCGCGCTGTATGTCCGGGGCATTTCGTTACCCACAACTTCCACAGCTATCCGCAGCGGCTGGATATGTATGCCGTCGGTGCGGATCTGGATGTGGCCTCCTTTGACTATTATCCGAATACCTCGCCGGATAAGCAGGCGACAACTCCTTACAGCGGGGCGCTGTCGCTGGATGTGACGCGCGGGATCAAGCGGAGCAATTTCTGGATTATGGAGCAGCTTAGCGGACCGCCGGGGTGCTGGATGCCGATGTGGCGCACGCCGCATCCGGGATTTATCCGCGCTTATGCGTGGCAGAGCATTGCCAGAGGGGCGGATACGGTTGTCCACTTCCGCTGGAGAAGCGCAATTGCCGGCGCCGAGCAGTACTGGCACGGGCTGATTGACCACAGCAATGTGCCAGGGCGCAGATTCACTGAATTTGCACAGCTGTGCCGTGAGGTGAACCAGCTGAGCGGTAAGCTCAAGGGAACGGTGCTTAAAGCTGAAGCGGCCATTCTGCATTCTCACGAGCAGAAGGCAGCGCTGGATATCCAGCCGCAGGCTGAAGGATTCGATTACTATGAGAACATCAAGCTGATCCACCGCGCCCTGACCAAGCTTGGCATCGGCTGCGATGTGATCCGGGCAGGCGAGCCGCTGGACGGCTATAAGCTGGTCATTGCACCAAGCCTGTATCTGCTTGGCGAGGAGCTGGCCGGACAGCTGGAGGACTTTGCTATTGCCGGCGGCACACTGATTCTGACGAACCGGACGGGAGTGAAGAACATGGACAATGTGTGTGTCATGCAGCCGCTGCCGGGTCTTCTGAGCCGCGCCGCCGGAGTCTGGGTCCACGAGTATGATCCGGTCGGCGGTGATGCTCATGTAATCAGAGATCAGGAGAGTGATACCTTTGCCTGCAGCCAGTGGTGCGATCTGCTAACTCCTGTGACCGCAGAGCCTATCGCCTGGTATAACGATGATTTCTATGCCGGTACTCCGGCAATCACCGTTAACCGTTTCGGCAAAGGTGAGGTGTATTACCTCGGGACTCATGCCGAGGAACGTTATTGGTCAGGACTACTTGGCAGTCTGGCTTCTGCACACGGGCTGCATCGCTTCGCCGGTCTGCCGGAGGGCGTTCAGGCCTCTGTCCGCAGCGGAGAGAACGGCAGCTTCCTGTTCCTGCTGAATCTCAGCCGGACCGAGCAGGCGGTACCGCTGGACCGGGATTACCGATGCGCGTTTAGCGCAGAGGCACGTTCAGGCTTACTGCTGCTTGCTCCTTATGGGGTTGAGATTCTGGAACTGGAAGGCTAGACTCATGCTGAAGGGTGGCGTCTTCTGCCCTTGCTGTCCTTGCTGTCTTTATTGCCTATGCGGCGTGAAAGGAGAACTGGAGCAATCTGCGGTCTGCTTTCAGGGCCGGTCTGCTGAGCATCCTCTTCACCCCGCATAATGGCAAGCAATTCATATACACTTGTGATCCGGCTGATATCGATAGCCTTTTCGCTGCCTTCCTGGCCTCCGGGCACCTTAAAGCTCCAACGCTTATTGTCCATTTTGTTCACTCCTTAAAGGTTTGTGGACGGGGCTGCTTAGCTTCACTTCATAAAACCGCGTTTGCTGCTGACAGCGCAGTCATCTTTTATATTTCCATCATATTCCCTGCAGCATATCTTGTATAATGAAGGGAAATGATGGTGGGCATCACTGGAACTGATGGCTGCTTCCGGAGGGAGAAATGCGGTTATGGATATAGGTCTGCTTAAGGTATTTCAGGCAGTGGCTAAGGAAGGGAGCATTTCCAAAGCCGCACAAAGCCTGAGCTATGTACAATCGAATGTAACTGCGCGGATTCAGCAGCTGGAGCAGGAGCTGAAGACACCGCTTTTCTACCGGCACAGCCGGGGGATCACGCTCACCTCAGCAGGACAGACACTGCTTGAATATACAGTCCGGATTTTTAAGCTGATGGAGGAAGCGCAGCAGGCGGTGCTCGATTCCCCGGTTCCCAAAGGCACCATTATGATCGGTTCGGATACCACTGCAGCTGTCCGGCTGCCTGTCATCCTGTCCGCTTACCGCGGCTGTTATCCGGACGTTGAGGTGCAGCTGCAGATCTGCCGGCCGGCTGACCTCACTCAGGCTGTGCTCCAGCATAATGTACACGGGGCTTTCCTGGACGGGCCTGTCGATCATCCGGAGATTGTACAAGAGTTGGTTATTAAGGAGCAGCTGGGGCTGATTATCCCGGATAGTATGGGCTACGAGGGTCTGCATTCGGTTCAAGGACAGACGCTGCTGATGCTGAATGCGGAGTGTCTGTACCGGATGAGGCTAGAAGCGTGGCTCCGGGAGGATGGGCTCAAACTGGGCAAGGTAATGGAATTCGGGACGATGGAAGGCCTGATGGCCTGTGTGCGGGCGGGAATCGGATACGCGGTTCTGCCGGTATCCTACTTCAAGCGGATGAATATCACGCAGGGGATCTCCTGCTACCCTTTCCCGGACCGCTATGCAGAGGTGCCCACCGTGTTCATCCGGCGGCGTGACCTGTATATGACCAGCGCCCTCCGCGAGTTCATCGAAGTGGTCAAGGTACATCTGCCGGAGGCGGTCTGCAGCGAAGAGCGTTCTGCTGCTGGGAACAGGGTAGTGGATGCAGGGAAGTGAGGGAGCTTTAAAGGATTGAAACAGGGCAGCACCCACCCGGGGGTGGGTGCTGCCCTGTTTACTGTCTTTGCTGGGCTGGTTATGTGTACCGCTCAGGTAGCGTACGCCGACGTCAACATGATCGTGTGAAGGTCATGCTCAATGCTCCTGCAGAGGCGAACGGGTGAAGCTGATGTGTAAGTGGAAATGTGAAGCCTACGCCTGCGCGAACGCAGAATACTCATGTAGTTGCGAACGGGTGAAGCTAATGTGTGTAATACGAACGCGTGATGGTTACGCAGAATACTCACGCGCAAAACCCATAGAGGTTGCTTAAACAAACAAGTATACTAAGTCCCAACTCAGTCCCGATCAGCAGTTTAAGGTGCGCGTTCTCAGAATAAGTGAATTTTAGTCACCTAATTCTCCCGCCAAGTGACACTTAAGGACATTAGTTAGAAAAAGGACACTTAATTTCGCCTAATTTGCCTTCAAACAGGTTTTCAGTCATATTAGGTGTCATATTTCCAACTAATCACTCTAAAAGGTTAATTTTACTCGAATTAGGTGGCGAAAATCCAACTAATTGTTCTTGAATGGAACTAGGCATGCTTGCACAGGCTTTTTTGCGCCTGTTTACTCAAGTAAAAGCCCAACCAAGGGAGAAAAAAACGAGCCGTTTGTCCGGCCCAGCCGAAATAAAGGGCATATCTGCCGTTAAATCAGTCCCAAAGCCGGCCCAGCCGGATTCCAAATCAATCCTGCGCATAAATCTGCGAATTTCCCCAATGAGCCGGTTAAAGGCGTGTCTGCCTTTAAATCTGCCCGACTTTCTCCCCCGGCCCAGCCTACCGCTAAACCTACCGCCATTCAACTTGTTGCGGAGCGCATATAAATTTTCCGCAACAAATGTAATCTGTACAGGAACGGTCAGTGCAGCCGCCGGAACTGGTCCGGCGTTGTACCGGACTGCTTGCGGAAGGTGGCCACGAAGTGGCTGACATCGCGGAAGCCGACAAGCCCCGAGATGGTTTTGACGGTCATCGCCGGCTTGCTTACGAGCAGTTCTTTGCTCTTGCGGATTCGCAGGCGTACGAAATAAGCATACGGGGAGAGCCCGAAGGTCTGCAGGAACAGGCTGTTGAGATAACGGCCGGACACATCCAGTTGTGCAGCAAGATCGTACAGGCCGATGGAAGGATCACTGTAATGGGTGTCCATCCACTGGAGCAGCGGCTGCAGCTTGTCAATATTGCGGGCGATGGAGGCGTTGTTATGCAAATGCCCGTATTTATTAAGCGTCAGCAGAAACCGGTAGGCATCGGCGGATACACCCAGACTGAACATATCTGCGGCTGCATCATACCGGTCCAGCATATCCTGCAGCATACCTGTCAGCGGCGACTCATGTTCCCAGCGGTAAAAAGAATCTGAATGCATGTCCGCTGATTCCAGAATGTGCCGGGATGAGCTGCCCCCGAAGGTGAGATAGTAGGTACACCAGTTCTGTGATGAAAGTGACTCATACCTGTGCGGGGTACCCGGCAGAAGAAGCACACCGCTGCCTTCGGACAGCGTAAGCTTCTTATCGCCGAAATGAATGATCCCTTCACCGGAAGCCGTCTGCAGCCAGTGGTATACATAATAGCCGTCCGGCCGTGTTACTGCCTCCTGATCCGGATTATAGCCCATGCTGTCCAGTGTAATCGGCAGATGCTCGCCGCCTTCAAGGGCGAATACAATTCTGCGCGGGGGTGAGACTATCAATATAAGTCACCTCAATGTAATGCCATATTATTATATGTTATGGCGCGAATTTTATATTTATCGGGGTAAGTTTAAAGGTTAAACTAAGTATATACTTATACTATAAAGGAAGTGCGAGAAGTGATCAATAATAAACTGCCGAAAATATGGTACGGCGGCGATTACAATCCTGAGCAATGGGATGCTCCGGTATGGGCAGAGGATGAACGGATGTTCAAGCTTGCCGGAATCGATGTAGCCACCATTAACGTGTTTTCGTGGGCGATGATTCAGCCCTCTGAAGATACCTATGATTTCTCGGAGCTGGATGAGCTGATGGACCGTTTATATAACAATGGAACTTATGTCTGTCTCGCTACAGGAACAGGGGCTCATCCGGCGTGGATGGCACACCGTTATCCGGAAGTGACCCGTGTTGATGTCCAGGGCCGCAAACGCAAATTCGGCGGGCGCCATAACTCCAATCCGAACAGCCAGGTATACCGTAAATATTCGGCCAGGCTGGCCGGTAAGCTGGCGGAGCGCTATAAGGACCACCCGGCACTGCTAATCTGGCATATCTCCAATGAGTACGGCGGCTATGACTATTCCGAAGAGTCTGCAGCGGCATTCCGGGTCTGGCTGAAGGAGCGTTACGGCTCTCTGGAGGGGCTGAACAAAGCCTGGAATACCAAGTTCTGGGGCCATGTCTTCTATGACTGGGAAGAGATTGTGGTGCCGAATGAGCTGAGTGAGGAGTGGAACGGCAACCGGACTAATTTCCAGGGCATTTCTCTGGATTACCGCAGATTTATGTCCCACAGCCTGCTGGAATGCTACAAGCTGGAGAAGGAAGCAATCAGAGAGCACAGCACCAGCATTCCGGTGACGACTAACCTGATGGGCTTTTATCCGGAGCTGGATTATTTTGAGTGGGCTAAGCATATGGATGTGATCTCCTGGGACAACTATCCGGCCCTCGATACTCCGGTCAGCTATACGGCGATGACGCATGACCTGATGCGCGGACTGAAGAACGGCCAGCCGTTTATGCTGATGGAGCAGACACCGGCCCAGCAGAACTGGATGCCGTACAACTCCGTGAAACGCCCGGGTGTGATGCGGCTGTGGAGCTATCAGGCAGTTGCGCGCGGTGCGGATACCGTGCTGTTCTTCCAGCTGCGCCGCTCCATCGGAGCATGCGAGAAGTATCACGGGGCTGTCATCGAGCATGTGGGCCATGAGCATACCCGTGTATTCCGCGAATGTGCAGAGCTGGGCCATGAGCTTGAG
The DNA here is from genome assembly GCF_000723885.1 of Paenibacillus camerounensis. Classification (GTDB taxonomy): domain Bacteria; phylum Bacillota; class Bacilli; order Paenibacillales; family Paenibacillaceae; genus Paenibacillus_AQ; species Paenibacillus_AQ camerounensis. The sequence goes on along the minus strand of NZ_CCDG010000014.1, from coordinate 1,133 downwards.
CTGCTGGGCGATGAGCTGCTGGATGCCGTCAGCGCGGCGCAGATCGGCATTCTTTATGACTGGGAAAACCGCTGGGCGCTTGACCTGTCGAGCGGGCCTACTGTAGCCCTTGATTATGTAAAAGAAGTGCATAAATATTACGACGCACTCTACCAGCAGAATATTGAAGCCGACATCATCGGTGTTGAGGAGAACCTGTCCAAATATAAGGTTGTAATTGCACCCGTAATGTACATGGTCAAGCCGGGCTTTGCCGCGAAGGTTGAAGCGTTCGTTCAAGCAGGCGGTACGTTCGTGACCACCTTCTTCAGCGGTATCGTCAATGAGAATGATCTGGTTACTGTAGGGGGGTATCCGGGAGAGCTGCGCAAGGTGCTTGGCATCTGGGCGGAAGAGATTGATGCGCTGCTGCCGGAGATGAGCAACGAAATCGTAATGGAGAGCGAGTGGGGAGCGCTACGCGGTTCCTATTCATGCAATCTGCTCTGTGATCTGATCCATTCTGAGGGTGCAGAGGTGCTGGCACATTATGGCTCTGATTTCTATAAAGGTATGCCGGTGCTGACCGCTAACAGCTTCGGCGAAGGTAAAGCCTATTATGTGGCCTCCAGCCCGGAAGCCGGATTCCTGCATGGTTTCCTGGCCAACCTGGCCGAGGAGAACGGCATCGGGCCGCTGGTAAGCGCACCGGCAGGCGTCGAATCTGTTCAGCGGGTGAAGGATGGCGTATCCTATCTGTTCCTGCTGAATCATAATGAAGGAGAATGTACTGCAGATATTGGCGGAACACAGCGTACAGATCTGCTTACCGGTAAGAAATATAGCGGAACCGCTGTTGTCCCGGGCCGCGGCGTACTGATTTTGTCTGATAAGCATTAGTGCAGCTGGAACAACGGACTTTGTATAGCGTTCAACCGTGACGCCTTCATAACAGAACGTCAGACTTCCTTATATGGAAGCCTGGCGTTTTTTCGTTGCATAGGAAATTATACAATACAAAAAAATGTGGATAACTCCGATGAAAAATAAAGGAGGGGTGGACGTGAAGAATCAGGAGACATGGAAGAAACGACCTGATACCAACCCCTACATTGTATTCGTTTTTTCGCATACATTTGGCCAGTTTACCCTTA
>NZ_CCDG010000013.1 GCF_000723885.1 Paenibacillus camerounensis | reverse complement strand
ATTCGTTTTTTCGCATACATTTGGCCAGGGTATATGCCTATATTCGCTATTTCAATACAGCTGCCAGCTGCCAAGAACAATGAACGCCTTAAGGGGGTAAGACCAAATTAAAGTTAAGCAGCTGCCAGAAGTCAGCAAATTAGGTTCTTAAGTACCCTCTATATAGATCCACACTTCGGGTGGATTTGTTCTATAAATCTGCTACTTGGTAAATGCACCGAAATCCGTAATGCTGAGATCGAATTTAATATTGATAGTGGAGCTGCTGAACGTCTCGTCCCAATGCTCCTTGACTTTACTCCAGGTCTTGGGATGCTGAATGCTGAGCACCTTCCCAAAGCCGGCTACATCAGTCTTGTAATCTTTCTGAAGCTTCACGATCAGGTGATCCATCATCTGCTTAAGCTTCTTTTCGAAGACCTCGCCGGTTTTTTTTGCATATTCACTAGAGGAAGGCAAGCCGGAGATGTTCCACGTTTCAATCAGCCGCCCTTCCGTCTCAATAGATACATTGAAGGTGATTTCGTCTCCGTCTACCTGGGCTTTGATTTTACTGTTCATTGCTTTCATTTCATAGGTCATCGGCTCATTGTCCCAGTCATAGGTTTTGATTACACCGGAGGAGCTTTTTTTAGTCAGCCAGGAGAGACATTCCGTGTCCTCCTGACTCAGATTACCGATCCAGTGACCCGTATCCCCCTTAATTATTGCTGCTCCGGCAAACTCGGTTTCACCATCTGCGGTGACCAGGTTCTGCAGTGCGAAGCTGCGCTTGGCGTGCATAAGGGCGTCCATATCGGACAAAATGACCGGGGTCATTACCTTACTTGTCCTGATCTGATTACGGATCATCTGCCGGATGTGGAAAGAGGGAACCTCATCATTGTCTGAGACCAAAGTGTCTTTTGCCCGGCCCTGGCTGATGAAAACCATGGTGCTTGGACGGATATCATTATCACGCAATACAAAATCCATCAGCTGATCGATAGTCTGCTGCTTCAGCAGCTCAGCTGAGACAACAATGACTTTGAGGTGATGACCGACGATCGGGCGGTCATTGCGGATGGAGTACTGGCGGAAAATTTCAAGCACAGAGTCCCCGGTGCCGGAGAGATTATGATAGGATGCGGTTTGCTGGCTGCCTTGTTTTTCTTTAATGCCTACCATTTTTACCGGGACTATCTGGACCGTTGCCGTAATCTTGTTCTCTTTTGAGTAATGAACCCCTTTATCGGCAAGCTCCTGTTCAGCCTTGGTCAGCTCCCCGACATCCAGGGCGAGGCCGGTGTACAGCGCCAGATCCTCGATCTCCTTGCTGCTCCAGCATCCGGTCTGGGTGGCGGCAAGCAGAGAAAGACAAAGGATAAGCGGCAATAAACGTCTATACATGCTGCTTCGATCCTTTCCTGCGGATCAGCCAGATGATGGAGAGCAGCACCGGCAGCAGCATGAACAGGAAGAGCCCCGATTTTCCGATGAAATCCCCCAGACTGAATACTTCACTAATGGATTTGGGGATCATTGCCGAGATGAAAATGACCGGAATCAGCATATAAATCACCGGATGCACCTTAAGCCGGAAGATTTGCGAAATGCCCAGCGAGGCCTGGAAAAAGAAGCTGCAGAAGTTGCAGAACATCTGCATCAGCCAGATGACCATCAGCGGAAACTCCATCCGTTCGAACAGAAATCCTGTAATTTCAAAGCTGCGGATCAGGTCGATGGTCGGCCAGGTGCTCGTTACAACCGAATCAATGGATAAACCGCCAATGACCATCACTACAGTCAAAAAATACAGCCCTACCGGAATGCCGATGCCGATCAGCATTGTTTTCACTGCTTTTTCAGGCCTTTGCATAAAGGCCACGAGTGTCATGACAACCTCACATCCGCTGTAGACCAGCACCGTAGATTTCAGGCCGTAAATCACAGGCAGAATACCCTCTCCGAGGACCGGGCGCAGATTATCGATATCGAACAGCCGGAGGCTAAGCGCGTAGCAGATGATCAGAATCATGATGCTGATTGGAAAAACAATCTGGAACACTCTGGCGATAGAGTTGATTCCGCCGTAAACGAGATAGGTCCCCGCCCAGATAAACGGCAGGATAATGGCCCAGATTGGCGTTCCCTCCAGCAGAAAGAACAAGGTGACCTCTGCCAGCGAACGAATCTCAAAGCCGGCCAGAATCAGAAAGTAGAGAATCAGCGGCAGGCAGAGCAGTGCACCGGGAACCCGTCCGACGATGCTTCCTGCATACTGGAAAATGGTTTTGCCCGGAAACTGCTGGCTGATCTTTACCATCAGGGTGACAACTGCCATTACGATAACACCGCCAAGCAGGACAGACAGCCAGGAATCAGGCGTCTTTACAGCATCGCTTACTCCCCGCGGCAGGGTCAGAATCCCGGCCCCAAGCACGGTGTTATTAAGGAAGATTGCGGCTTGTGTAGCGGTGATTTTGTCATCTGTACGGGTAAACATGTTATGGCCTCCTTCCGGTGGTATAAGATTAGGATTTACGCCTGTTGTTCTGTGTCTTCATCATAATAGGCCTGCGTTTCATCAGGCTGAGCGGTGCCCGTAAGAACAGGTCCTTCCAGTCTGACAGCCGGTAGGGTGTCACTGGGGTAAGGTAGGGTACGCCGAAGCTTTTCAGCTTGGTGAGATGGCTGCAGAGCAGCAGGAAAAACAGAATAGTCCCGAACATTCCCAGAAGCGCGGCAAAGCCCATACCCAGAAAGCGGAGCATCCGCAGCGTAATGCCGGCACTGTACATTGGTATCGAAAAGGAAGAGATGGCAGTGACTGCAACAACAATAACCAGGAACGGGCTGACGATACCCGCATTTACGGCGGCATCGCCAATAATAAGACCGCCGACGATACCCATCGCCGGACCGACCGGCTTAGGCAGCCGGATGCCGGCCTCGCGCAGGATTTCAATAGAGACCTCCAGAATCAGCACCTCGATAATCGAAGGAAAGGGAACCCCCTGCCGGGTCTCGATAATCGACAGTGCCAGCTCTGTCGGAATTAGTCCGGGATGGAAGGAAATAAAAGAGATGTACAGGGCCGGAGCCATCAGCGCCATAAAGGAGGCGACGAAGCGCAGCAGCCGGATCATGGTGCCAGGCAGCCAGCGCTCATAATAATCCTCCGGTGACTGGAGCAGCATGCTGAAAGTAACCGGGACAATCAGGGCGAAGGGTGTCCCGTCCAGCAGAATAGCGATCCTTCCCTCCAGCAGGGCGCTGATTACCCGGTCAGGACGTTCCGTATTCTGCACCTGCTGAAACGGGCTCAAATAATTATCTTCAATCAGCTGTTCAATATATCCCGATTCTGCCAGGAAATCGATATCCAGCTTGCTGATGCGTGTCTCTACTTCCTTAAGCAGTTCCAGGTTAACGATATCCTTCATATAAGCGAGCACAAGATCCTTCCTGATGCGGGTCCCGGCACGGTAGGAGCGCATTTCCAGCTGATCGTTGAAGCCCTGGCGCCGCAGAATCGAGGTGTTCTCGCTGAGCACCTCCGAGAAGCCGAGTCTTGGACCGCGCAGCAGCGCCTCCGAGACGGGCTCGGCGAGTGCGCGGTTGGCGCCATCCGGCGGCTCAATCAGAAGGCCCTGAGGCAAGCCCTCAACCAGCAATCCGGCATGACCGAACAGCACGGACTGATTGAAGAGGGTCAGGTCACCGGCTTCATTAATCTGGCTGAAGGGCAGCTCTGACAAGGCTTTACCGGGAGTTGAAAGGGAGTCTGCCGCTGCTTCGGACACCAGAAACTGCATGATCTGCAGATTCAGCTGCCGGTCGTTCTGCATGCCGTCTACAAAGATGAGTACAGCCTGCTTCTGCAGCCCGCTTATTGTAAACTCCTTAAAGTGAAGATCGGAGTTGCTGCCGATAGAATCTCTTATAAATTTGAGATCAGCGGCATAATCACCACTGAAGCCTTGCGGATCCGGTATCGGTCCGGTATCGGGAGCCGGCTGCTGGTTCTTGTTCGGATCAGAATTTTTGGTTCCCGGCGATTCCACGGCTCTTCCGCTGCCCACCATAGAATACAAGGCTTTGTAAAGGCCGTGACCCAGAAGCGGAAATAGCAGGGCGATGCCTGCCTGTCCAAAGATTGCCCAGCCCGGGATATAGGATATGACGGTAGCAAGCAATGCGATCACCCGACTTTCATTGAAGTAGACAGCTGTGTATATGAAGTTTTCCAAAGTCTGCTTCAATTTAGTCATTTATGCTAAAAAATATGTTTGACCCGCAAACGGTTAAGCTAAAAAGAGGACCAGCCCTATTCATGGGCTGGTCCTCTTTCACATCATTGTACCAGGCTTACTTGCTTCCTGTTCCGGCCGCAGCTGAGCTGTCCGTTCCGTTCCGGCTGTTCCCGCCATCCGGAGCACCGCCCCGGCCGCCACCGCCGAAGCCGCCGGTGCTGACTGTAATTTTGTCAGCAATGGCGGTGTCGGTCTGCAGGGTATATTGAATAATATCATCAGCCTTAAGATCTGCGAGACTTAGCACGGTTTCCTTCTGCTCTCCGTTTTCAAAGGTAACAGAGACATACTGAGTATCCCCGGTGACCGTAATCTCTGTAGTCTCTTCCGAGAAACTTTGCATCATGCCGCCCATTCCTCCCTGACGTCCGCCGCCCTGCTGGCCGGCTTCACCGCTTTGCCCGTCCCCTTCAGGCGGAGTGCCCTGCTGGCTGCCGGCCGGCTGTCCGCTTTCGCCGGCCCCGGGCGGAGTGCCCTGTCCCTCAGAAGGCGTGCCTTGTCCGCCTTCGCCGCTATTCTCCGGCCGGCCCTCCGGCATTTGCGCAGTATAGACGGTGATGGTGCTGCCGCTGATGCTTTTGATTTTGCCGATATTCATCCCGGCTCTGTTCATGCCGCCCGGCCCCTGTCCGCCTTCTGCGCTGCTGCCCTGTGTCTGGGTGCTTTGGCTGTCTGCAGCTGCGGGTGCTGCGGTATCGTTACCGGAGCTGCAGCCCGCAAGCAGAACTGCGGCAATGAGAGCGCCCGCCAGCATATAAGAGACATGTTTTTTCATATTTAATTCTCCTTTTATTGTAAAGTTCAAGTGATTTCCGAGGTTACTATAGCAGATGTTTCTGAAAGCTGGCTTAAAGTCGCAGTATGGTAATCTGCACGGGAACCAGAGAAGCAAATGTTATATAATTAAGGGAAGAATATGAAGAATGAGATGTATTTCTGGGAAAAGAGGAGCACATGACAACTTTACTGGTAACAGGCTACCGTGCACATGAGCTCGGGATATTTGACAATAAGCATCAGGGGATTCCTTATATCAAAAAAGCGCTGGAAAGCAGGCTGATTCCGTTAATTGAGGATGGGGTGGACTGGGTGATTACGCCCGGACAATACGGAGTGGATCTCTGGACCTGCGAGGTTGTGCTGGAGCTGAAACGGGAATATCCGCAGCTGAAGCTGGGGATTATTACGGCCCATGCCAATCCGGAGGAAAAGTGGAAGGAGGACAAGCAGAACGAGTACCGGCGGATCGTGGCAGGAGCGGATTATTACGGAGCAGTCAGTAATGCGCCGTATGACGGGAGCTGGCAGTTCCGGGCCAGGGATGATCTGCTGTTCCGTAAAAGCGATGCCATTCTCCTGTTCTATGACGAGGAAGCAGCTGAAGGCAGCCCGAAATTCGTTAAGGAACGGGCATTGAAGCTGCATGCAGAGAGTGACTACGGATTCCATCTGATGCTGGCGGAAGAGATTCAAAATATTGCCGACGAGGAGAGCCGGAGCGATTATGAGTAGAGCCTTTTAGCCGGAAAAAGAGAGGAAAGACCGAGTATGGAAGCCATGGAGATGCAGGAGGATATTTGTTATGTCATATTGCTCAGTCCCACGGAGCACGACCGCAGGGATATGGAGATTATCCGGGCGGCCTCCCGTGAAGAAGCCGTCCGGATTGCTGAACGTGATCCTTATGTCACTTCCGGCATCCGCAGCTATGAGCTGCGTACCTGGGGGCTGTCACACGCAGGCAACAGGCATATGGGCATAGCAGCAGAGTAAGCATACCGGTTAAGCGATGTTTAAACAAAGCTGTCCAGTGAAGGCGGCTTACGCACTTTGTAATGCTGCTCGTACGCATAAGCCAGCTTGATCAGCAGCGGCTCCTGATAGGCCTGCGCCGAGAAGGTCACGCCGAACGGGGCGCCGGCCGAGGTGTAGCCGGATGGCACAACAATCGACGGGTAACCCGATCTTGAGGTGATTCTGGCGCCAAAATCAGCCGGGAACAGCAGCGCATCCAGCTCGTATTCCTCCATGGCAGCGTCAATGCCAAGCTCCTTGCAGAGCCGCAGGTCGGTGGCGCGGTCACGCAGGTAATTCGGTTCCGTCAATGTGCCGGATGAGGTATATTCGGCGTCGATCAGGGTCGCTTGTCCATAGCGCAGCGTCTCCTGCGGATGGGCATGGTTGAAGTCGATAATATCCTTCAGCGTCCGCATCTTCGCTCCAGGTCCGAGCCTGGCGAGATAGGCATTTATAGAGGTTTTGAATTCATTCAGTACAACAGAGGAATATTTAATCTCACGTGCGGTGCGGATGTCGGCCGGATCTATGATCACAGCCCCCAACTTACGCATCTTCTCAACAGAAGCATTGAATAGTGTAAGCTGCTCCTCTGTGAGCTCTTCGAAATAATAATCGCGCGGAATTCCGATCCGTGCCCCCTTAAGGCCGTCCGGGTCTAGAAAAACGGCGTAGTCCTCGTGGATTCTGCCGGTATTAGTGCCCATCGCAGCATCACTGTCATCCTGCCCAAGCATGGCGTTAAGCAGCAGTACTGCATCACGTACAGTCCTGCCCATCGGGCCGGCAGTGTCCTGGGTGTTCGACAGCGGCAGAATGCCCGAGCGGCTGAGCAGGCCGACAGTCGGCTTGATGCCTACGATCGAGCCGAGATTCCCGGGATTAAGAATGGACCCGGACGTTTCTGTGCCCACCGACACTGTGCAGAAATTGCAGGCAACGGCTACAGCGGAGCCGGCGCTGGAGCCGCCGGTCGGCGTTGAGATATTGTAGGGATTCAGCACCTGTCCGCCGCGTGAGCTGTAGCCGGAGGGCATACCGTTTGTCATAAAGTTGGCGAACTCCGTCATATTCGCTTTGCCCATTATAATGGCACCGGCCTCACGCAGCTTTTTTACAATAAAGGCATCCTCCCCGGCAAAGGAATCCGCCAGCGCCAGCGATCCTGCGCTGGTATGCATTTTGTCCCCTGTATTGATATTGTCCTTAAGCAGGACCGGAATTCCGTGCATCGGCCCGCGCGGGCCCAGCAGCTCTCGTTCCCTGTCCAAGGCTTCGGCGATGAACAGCGCATCCGGATTGATCTCCAGTACAGCGTTGATGGTCAGGCCATTTTTGTCATGCTCGGCAATGCGCTCGTAATACAGGAGAACCAGCTGTCTGGAAGTAATGTCACCGGCGGCAAGTGCCGCCCCAATCTCCGGAATTGTAGCCTCTACAATGTCAAAGCTCATGCGGGTCCACGCTTCTTTCTCTCTTTGGAATGGCCTTCTCCTTCATCTAACCATAGTTTGCAGCAGGTTGATAGAGTAGTGTCAGGAATTTTTTACGGACAGTCCAAATAGCTGCAGATCTATAAATGGTGTATAATTCCATGTAAAGTTTGGCTAAGCATACGGGAGGACTGTATTTTGATAAAATGGGGTAAAGGTGTAATGGCCTTGCTTGTTGCATTAAGCGTGGCGGGCTGTACGAATGATGGGGTATCCAAGGGGCAAACGGCAGCAGAAGCGGATCTTCCGGGCGCAGAAGAGCTGATAGACAGAGTCGCTGAAGCAGGACGCGGGCTGAACAGTTATGTGCAGGAGTCGCAGTCCCGGATTGCATCCGGGATTCCGGCGGGCGGCGGGGATGCTGACTTTATCTCGGATACAACGATGACGACGGAGTATATTTTGGACCCGCTGCAGATGCACCAGACGGCTACCATGATAATCGGAGATAAGGAGCCTGCGGAGACGGAGGCGTATTTTAAAGAGGACCGCTATTATATGTTATTGGAAGGCCTGTGGCGGAAGATGCCGGATTCCTTTCTGGAAGATTTGAAGCTTACGGTGCAGGTGCAGTCAAGTCCCGTGCGGCGGATGGAGATGCTCAAGACAATCCTGCCTTATGTGAACGTATCAGAAGCGGGGGAGGAGTATGTCTTAAGTGTGACGTTGTCCGGTGAGGAGACGAAGAATCTGGAGAGCTTTTACAAGCTTCAGTACAGTAGTAGGGAAGTGGCTGCACAGATGCTTGAACTGGTCAAAAGCATGAGTATGGAATACCGCGTGAGTAAGGAGACCTACTGGCCTACCGGAACTAGCGAGGAACTGGTGACCGAAGAGCTGCTGAACGGGGACGGCGCATACCGGGAAGTGAAGCAGAAGGCGACCATAAGCCAGTATAACAGTGTTAAGGGAATAGTAGTTCCTGAAGAAGTGCTGCAAGTGGATTAGATAGTTGGACCGGCTTGGGGCCGGGATCAACAGCGGGACTGTAAATAGCGGTGATAATACCGTTAATTGTACGTAAACCGTCCTGCCCGCACGGCCGAATCCAAAAAACCTGTACCCGCAGCATCTGCTGCAATGTACAGGTTTTTTGGTGTGTGACTTGGAGGTTTAGTTCCCGGCCGGCCGGAAGCCTTCCTCTGCCAGATACTCTTCAGCTTCTTCAACAGTTTCAAAAGCCATTTCGAGCTGCAGACCGGCGTAGAGATACCACAGGTCCTCCTCGAATCTCAGGCTCAGTGTGTTGCCGTCGGCATTTGTCCAAATAGTCTCTGCACCTGCCGCTGCCGCTGCTTTTTTCTTGCGTTTGCCAGGGGCGGGAGTATCCGGGATATACATCGACAAAGAGGAGATGGAAGCACTGACCAGCTCACGCAGGTCAGCCTCAGAATAGTCGCGGATATTGACCAGGCCTTTGTTGTCTGTTTCATAGCCGCGCAGCAGTCCGGCATAGACAAAGCCGTTGCCGTTCGGATGGAGATGGGAAGCGACGCTCTTTTTATCATGCCGGCTTTCCTCGAAGTGGTAGTTCACCCGCCCGAGCGAGACCTCTCTGCGCTCAAGCTCAGGGTAGGAATCAAAAATCGCTAATTTTTGTTCAAAAGTAAGCATATACAGCCTCCGGTTCACGGTTCATCTGAATTTACAGCTTGCGCAAGTGATTATACCATGCGCACAGGCTGCGGCACTACTGCTTTGCCTGTGTGGTGCCGCCCGCTCGCGGAATATGGCGCGACGGCCTGCTCACTACTGTCTCTGCACCTGACCGGGTGCTAAGGCTGAAGCGGCAGAGTCAATACAAAGGTACAGCCTTCAGCCGGAGGCTCCCCGAGCACCAGGCTTCCGCCCATGGCCTCAGCCAGCAGGCGGCTGAAGGTCAGGCCGAGCCCGAGGCCGCGCAGCAGGCTCTGCTTGCTGCTGCTGCGGAAGAAGGCCTCGAAGACCCTATCCCGGATATCCGGGGCGACGCCCGGACCGTCATCAGCGATGCAAAGCTCCGCGTAATCCTGCGAGATTGCAGTAAGCCGGACCGTCAGCTGCAGCGGCTGTCCCGGCGGCGCGGCCTGGACGCTGTTGTTCAGCAGATTAACGATAATCTGCTGGATACGCAGCGGGTCGCCCCGCACAAAGAGCGGCTTGTCCGGCAGCTCAAGCACAGGCTCCTTAACCTCATCAGCCTGTGTCAGCCCCCATTGGTAGACAATTTCTGACAGTAGCGGAACTGCATCTATCCGGTCATGGCGGACAGCAACAATGCCTGCGGTTAAGGCATTGTAATCAAGCAGATCAGCGACCATACGTTGCAGCCTGCCCGCTTCCTGCAGGGCGATATCCAGGAACTCATCCGCCTCGTCTCCCTCAACAACACCCTCACGGACGGCGTGGACCAGTCCCTTAATAGAAGTGACCGGCGTCTTCAGCTCATGGGATACCCCGGCCAGCATAACGGCCCGGGACTGCTCGAACTGCTGCAGCTTGCCGGACATCTCCTGGAAGGAGACAAGCAGCTCATGGATTTCCCGCTCTTTAGCCCCGGTATCCAGAACGATGTTATATTCACCGTTGCTGATCTGCGAAGCGGCGGCGGCTACCCGCTGAATAGGCTTAGCCAGCTTGCCGGATAACAGGTAGATGGTCAGCCAGCTGAGAATAATCAGGAACAGGATGATAATGGAGAAGAAAAGGATCTCCTCCTGCGGGATATGCCGCAGCGAACGTTTTGACTGAAGCACAATTACCTGTCCAAGGGTTTCGCTGCCCTCCTGAATCTGGGCAACTGCGGCCTTAAATTCCGGACTGCGGGCATCGGTTAAAGTGTCATTAAGCTTATAATGCATCTCTTCCTGGGTCAGCGGCGGATCAGAGAACAGCAGCCTGCCCGCCGGGTCCGTAACAATAACGCACATTTCCAGCGATACCTTGAAGAACCGCTTCCGGTCTTCCACCAGCTTGGCCAGCGTCGGGCTGATCTGCATCGTCCCGTCACTGGTTAAGCTGCGGTCGGCAATTTCCTGGGCCAGCAGGCCGGTGGTCTGCATCCGGTTGTTCATCGCCTCCTGCTGAATCCACCAGAAGGTCAGCAGCGCTGTCAGCAGCAGCCCGGCGCTGAGAATAATAATGTAGCGGAGCGTCCAGTAGGTCAGGATGGAGGTGCGTTTGCGCGTTTTTTTTATTCGGTCCATAGCTGATACCCCGTTCCGCGCAGTGTGCGGATCTCGCCTTCTGCGGCAGGCCAGTGCGAGAGCGCCTGGCGCAGCCGTTTGATCGACAGGTCAACAGCACGGTCACTGCCGTCATAGTCCATCTCCCATACCTGCTCGATCAGCTGGTCTCTGGTGCAGATCTGATTCGGCCGTTCGGCCAGGAACAGCAGAACGGACATGTCACGCGGACTCAGATTGACCTCTGCACCGTTCAGGAAGATGCTGCGTGCGCTGAAGTCAACAAACAGGCTGCCGAAATGGCGTTTGCCGCTGCCGTCAGACCACTGGGAGGGCCGGCGCAGCACGGCATTAACACGGGCGACAACCTCCTCGGGAATGAACGGCTTCGACATATAATCATCAGCGCCGCCGTCGAGCCCGGCCAGCCGGTCCTTGATGCCGTCTCTGGCGGTCAGCATGATGACCGGGCAGCTGCTGATTTTGCGGATCTGGTCCAGCAGCTCGAAGCCGTCCATCTCCGGCAGCATGATGTCGAGCAATATAAGGGAAGGGGGCGAACCCCCGAATACATCCAGTGCAGTCCGTCCGTCGGCGGCACGGGTGACGTGGTAGCCCGCTTTCTTCAGATAGGCGCTGAGCACACGGGCAATGGGTTCCTCATCTTCAACAATCAGAATGGATTTCAAGTCATAGCCCTCCTTTTGCGGACTGAAACATCCGGAATTACTTAAAATCACGATCATTTTACCACATTCCACCGCAGGGTGCTTCGACTTATTCCCGACATATTGCTTTGCTAGAATGGGTTCAAGCCGGACAAGGCATAGAGAAAATACATGGATGGAGGCATTAACAATGAAGAAAAAAACATGGATATGGGCAGCCGCAGGTGTCGTTGCCGCAGGAGCAATCGCAGCCTTTGTACTTTTGAACAACAGCTTGGGCAATAACGTGGAGATCGAGTCGGTTATCCCTGCACAGGATCAGACATCAGCTAACTCAGGTACAGCTGCTGCAAATACGCCGGAGACGGCAGCCGCTGCGGTTACTGCAGAGCAATTGAACGGTGCGTGGAGCGTGGCTGACACATCAAAAGTATACTGGTCGGTTACAACCTCCCAGGAAACAGTCAATTTCGTGAACCCGTCAGTTACAGGTACTTGGAATGTTAATCTGGATGATGCGGCAGCAATGACCGGTGAAGGCTCCATTGAGATGAGTGCGCTGGATTCCGGAAACGGACAACGGGATGAGCATGTAAAAGCTGCTGACTATCTGGATGCGGCCCAATTCCCGCAATCGACCTTCACCGTAAGCTCCTTCTCCGAGCTGCCGGCAGAATGGACTGAAGGTACAGCAGTGCCTGTTCAGATGGAGGGTACGCTAACCGTTAAGGGAATTGACAAGGATGTTATTTTTGATTCGCAGGTAGTATACAGCGGAGGGCAGCTTATGCTGTCAGGAACCACAACGGTCACCTTTGCCGACTTCGGCCTGGCCAGTCCTCATAACATCGTAATGGAAACAGAGAATGACCTCGAGGTGCGTCTGGAGCTTGTGCTCAATAAGTAACGTTTAATATAAATGGATTATGGTATAAAATAGTGCATGACAAACAAGGCCGTTCCCAAGTGGAACGGCCTTGTTTGTGTCTGATTCTCTTCATCCCTGCAGACAGCTGATTATCTGCTGGACACAGTTAATTACGTTAACCGTTCCGGTTAATCCGCCTGTTCCTGATCCGTTCCAGCTCCGTCTGCTGCTGCCCCGTCCGCCGTGCTCTCGGGCTGCGGAAGGCTCTTCTTCGGAATGCCGTCCAGGCCATACTCCCAGTCATAGGCGTCAAAAATCTTGCGCGCCACCGGAGCGGCACTGTTGGAGCCGAATCCGCCCTCAGGGATGACCACAGCGACTGCCAGCTTGGGATTGTCGCGCGGGGCAAAGGCGATGAATACACCGTTGTCAGCCAGGTGGCTGCTGCGCTTCCCGTTTACCGTTATATCATACTGCTGCTGGGAAGTACCTGTTTTGCGTGCGAAATCATAGGGGAAATCGTTAAATGCAGTAACGCTTGTATTCATCCCCTTGATGACCTCGCGCCAGTAGGCCTTATCAAAGTTCACCTCATTAAGGACCTCCCTGCCGAAGGCTTTGACCGTATTGCCGGCCTGATCCGTTATTTTACTGACAAGCTGCGGTTTAATCCGTACGCCCTGGTTAGCCAGGGTAGAGGTATACTGGACGAGCTGAAGCACCGTATACTGGCCCTGCTGTCCGAAAGAGGCAAATACTAATGCAGACTGCGAACTTCCCTTTTCAGCTTCTTTTGTATAGTTGATCAGTCCTTTGTGTTCCCCTGGAAGCCCGCTCTCTGGAAATTCACCCAGCCCGAACTCCTTCATGTATGTGTCCCAGACTTTTACTCCTTCAGAGCCGTACTTCTCATAAAGTTTCTTTCCTATCTTATCAATCATAAAGACGTTGGAAGACTTCTCTATAGCCATTGCCGGAGTTTTGAAATAACCGTACGCATGACCGCCTGCATTACGGACGGTAGTCTCATGTCCGGCTCTGCCGAAAGTGGTGCTGCCTGTATCAGTGTAGCTAGTGCCCGTTGTAATGAAGCCTTCGTTTAGGCCAATCAATACGGTTAGTGGCTTGATGACAGAGCCCAGAAATACGGTGGAGCTGAAATTATGCCCGGATCGTCCGGAGGAAATCGGCGTCACCGCACCATTCTGATAATTCGGCAGCAGCTCGTCCCACACATCAGCAGGCATCGTGCCTGTAGTCCACAGATTAGTATCATAGTCCTCCATGCTGGCCATCGCGACAATATTACCTGTATCTACTTCCATGGCTACCGCATAGCCGGTTAAGGCATCCTTATGAACCTTCCCCTGTACCGGATTGCTGTGGACCCATTTGATCTGATCCAGGATGGCCTGCTCGGTTTTCATCTGAATGGTTTTGTCGATGGTGGTCCACAGATTATTGCCTTTGACAGGAGGTATCGTCTCCACGATGCCCTCGGCCATATTCTTGGCATTAACAGCTACGCTCAAGTAGCCGTTGCGTCCCCGCAGCTCGCGCTGGTACTGCAGCTCAAGACCGTCGAACCCTACAAATTCATCGTCCCGGTAGGCCAGGCCCGGATCAGCGCTGTTTCTCATAGCGGCCTGAATGTTCAGATACATATCGAAGCTTTCCTTTGATTTTTTGAAGGGCTTGATATATCCGACGGTCTGTACGGCTACAGTGTCCGGATCATAATGGCGTTCATCCTCTTCGCTGACCGTCAGAGTGGGATACTTGTTCTTGTTTTCCATGAAGTAGGCGATTTCCTCATTGCTTAGACCCCGTTTGAGCGGACGCGGCATGAAGCCGGAATACACCTTGGAATCCAGATCCATCGCTTTGAGAATAGCTTCCTTGGTCAGGACTTCCCCTTCGGGCAGTGTAGTCCCGTATTTGACAAAGTCGGCAGCCAGATCAGCAGCAAGCTGGTCGGCCTTGGCAGCAGCCTCAGGAGCCCGGCTGGTAATCCGGGTATCCTTGTCCGTTACGGTCTGGGTAAATTCACTTGTCAGGGAAAAATACAGCGTTTGCACCGAGGTTGAATAGGCCAGCTTCTCCCCGCCTTTTGCGAAAATGGTTCCGCGGATGGAGGCCAGGGGTACATTCTTGGTATCCCGGCTGGCTTCGGCCTCAGTAAGTGTGGAGCCCTCCACAAATTGAATAATGGCAAGACGGATAATAATGATGCAGAATATAATAAACGTGCTGAAGAAAAAGATATTGATGCGCAGACTGAGTGACTGGTTAGGTTTAGGATCGTCTTCCATAGCGTTTGGCCTGAAAATATCTTTCACTGCTAGCCTCCCTGCAGAACCATCTGCTCTATAAATCTATTAGTTTTGTAATCCTATACAAATCATATTTTACCATAATAAACCACTATCAGGGAATCTTACATGGATACCGGGTCGTGCAAAAGAAGGAGCGGAAATCGATGATTGACGTGGCAGCAGCCATTATACACAATGAAGAAGGGAAGCTGCTGATTGCCCGCAGGAAGCCGGGTAAAGCGCAGGCCGGACTATGGGAGTTTCCGGGCGGTAAGCTGGAGCCGGGTGAGGCGGCTGCGGAGTGCCTGATCAGAGAGCTGATGGAAGAAATGAACATAGAGATTAGGCCGTATGAATACTTTGGCTGTCATGAGCATGACTACGGCACCGTTCAGATCAGGCTGGTCGCCTGGAGAGCAGAATATACAGGCGGTAAGCTTGAACTCAACGATCATGACAGCTGGAGCTGGGCCGAGCGAAGTGAACTGGCGGAGTATCATTTTGCGCCGGCAGATGTGCCTTTTGTAAAGAGGCTGATGGAAGAATAAGGGAGAGGCGGCTGATTATTTTGCGTGAATATAACAAGCTGGTCAGGGATGGAATTCCGGCACTGATTGCTTCACAGGGAAAGGCTTGCAGCACAAGAGCTATGGATAACGGAGAATACATAGAGACGCTGCGGTTGAAGCTGCGCGAAGAGGCGGAAGAGTACTTGGAGGCTGAACAAGACAAGCAGGCGCTGGAGGAGCTCGCTGACCTGCTGGAGGTCATTCATGCGCTGGCTGCGGTACATGGCGGGGACAGTGTGCTGCTGGAGCAGATACGTGCAGACAAGGCGGCGCAGCGCGGCGGGTTCAGTAACCGTATTATGCTGCTGCATGCGGAGGAGTAGCCCGATGTTTAAGAACCGGATGACGTTTTCGCTTAGTGCAGTTGCTGCCATGGTTCCGATATTATTTTACATGTATAGTTACCGTCAGATGCCGGATTTTGTACCCGTGCATTATGATGGTGCAGTGGCGGACCGGTTCGCCTTAAAAGGGAGCTATGAGGTTATTCTGATCAGTCTGCTCGGCTGGCTCGGCTTCGGCATTATCCGGCTGCTTCAGCTGCTGCTGCGGAGGCTGTTCCTGCACAGCTATGTTGAGAATTTGGCTGTGGTTCACCGGGTCTGGAACGCAGCAACGCTGCTGGTAACAGCCGGATTCTCAGTGCTGGCAATATATGCGCTGCTGGCTATGGTCTGATCCGGCAGCATTCTTTTACACAGGCAGCACAGTTTGATAGAATCAAAAGGAGTAAAAACTATTCCTGAGCAGGAGGGACATCAATGGCTAACGATAACGCTTACAAGATAAAATGGGGCATTCTGAGCACCGGATGGATCGCTCATAAGTTCGCAACGGATCTGGCCCATGCCAGCAATGGCATTGCTTATGCTGTCGGATCACGCACGCAGGAAAGTGCAGACAAGTTCGCCCGCAGCCATGAAATTCCGGTAGCTTATGCTACCTATGAAGAGCTGGTCAGTGATCCTGAGGTGGATGCCATCTACATCGGGACTCCGCATCCGTTCCATAAAGAGAATGCGCTGCTGGCCCTGCGCGCAGGTAAGGCGGTGCTGTGCGAGAAGCCGTTCACGGTGAACAGTGCAGAACTGGAGGAGGTTGTGGCGTACGCCCGGGAGCAGAAGCTGTTCCTGATGGAGGCGATGTGGAGCCGCTACATTCCGGCCAATGCCAAGGTCAGAGAATGGGTTGCAGCAGGCCGGATCGGTGATGTCCGGCTGGTTAAGGCAGACCTCGGCTTCCGTGCCGACTGGAATCCGCAAGGGCGGCTGCTGAACCCTGAGCTGGGCGGCGGTGCGCTGCTGGATGTCGGTATCTATCCGGTATCCTTTGCTTCGATGATTCTGGGCCCGCATCCGGAGTCGGTATCGAGTACTGTCCATATCGGAGAAACCGGTGTGGATGAGCACTTCTCGCTGCTGTTATCCTATGAGGGCGGCAAAAGCGCTTCGCTGAACGGCGGCATCCGGCTCAAATTGACGGAGGAGGCCCATGTGTTCGGAACGGACGGGCATATCGTCGTCAAAGGCACGCTCGTCAACCCGCGCGAGGCTGAGCTGTACGTCGGCGGCGAGCTGGTGGAGACCTTTAAGGATGACCGGACCTCCGACGGATACTGCTTTGAGGCAGAGGAAGTGGGACGCTGCCTTCAGGCCGGTCTGACGGAAAGCCCGGTAATGACACTGGGTGAGTCGGTTGCGATCATGAAGCTGCTGGATCAGGTGCGGGCGCAGTGGGGACTTAAATACCCGGGCGAACAATAATATACTGCTCTTATAATATCTGCGGCGGCTCTCAGAGAATGTGATTAACAGCTCTGGGGGCTGCTTTAAGTTGTACGGCCGGACGGGGTGTGGGTTGTAATGTGCCTGCATGGAAATTCGCAGTTCTAGAGCATGCTAATCAAGCTAAGTGGAAATTCGCCATCTATTTCTAAGCGGACTGCTGTGAAGAAGGGATTAGTTGGAAAAATGCTATTTAATTCTGCTGTTCTCGTCCTAAAAGAGATGATTGGGTAAATATAGGTGGTGAATTTCCAGCTAATCATTAAGAAATTCGAGAAACGATGGAAATAGGTGGCGGAAATCAAACTAAATACGCATGGGGAGTTCCAATCGGTCAAGGGAAAGACGGTGTGAAGGTATCTGTCTTGTATAAATTGCGCTGCCTTCACCTATCCGCTATCCGGCAATAAGGAGGATGATCTAATGGTATTAGCTAAAGAAAGTTATCAGGGCTGCCTGCACGGGCTGGCCGCCGGAGATGCGCTCGGAACCACGGTGGAGTTCAAGGCTCCCGGAACCTTTGCGCCTATGGAGGATATGATCGGGGGAGGAGTGTTCGGACTGCAGCCGGGACAATGGACGGACGATACGTCCATGGCGCTCTGTCTGGCGGAGAGCCTGCTGGAGCAGCAGGGCTTTAATCACGCTGACCAGATGCAGCGGTACCTGAAATGGTTCCGCGAGGGCCATTTGAGCAGCACCGGAAAATGCTTCGACATCGGCAATGCTACGCGCGAGGCACTGCTGAAGTATGAAGCCGGAGGAGATGCCTACAGCGGGTCGGCCGATCCGCTGGCTGCCGGGAACGGCTCGATTATGCGGCTGGCTCCTGTTGTGCTGTATTATGCGGCTAATCCTGCAGAGGCTATCCGCTATGCGGCGCTCAGCTCCAGGACAACCCACGGGGCAGCGGAATGTCTTAGCGCCTGCCGCCTGATGGCCGCATATATTCTGGCGGGCCTGCACGGCTGGAGCAAGCAGGAAATGCTGTCTCCGGGAGCCTTCGCCGGCTGGCTTAAAGAGGAGGAGCTGACCCCGCACATCCTAGATATCAAGCACGGCTCCTACAAGCATAAGGAGCCGCCGGAAATTCAGGGCAGCGGCTATGTTGTGGAATCCCTGGAGGCGGCGCTTTGGGCATTCCACCACTCAGAGAGCTTTGCCGAGGGGGCGCTTCTTGCCGTCAATCTGGGCAATGATGCCGATACCACCGGAGCGGTGTACGGGCAGATTGCCGGAGCTTATTACGGGCTCAGCGGCATCCCGGAAGGCTGGGTATCCAAGCTTGCGATGCGCAGCCTGATCGACGATTACTCGTTACGGCTGTACAATGAGCCGCAATAAAGCCGGCTGACAGAAACAGCCTTCTTAATTGGACAATCCCAGGATGCCTGCTGCTGCCGGCAATAGAATACAAAGAAGAATCTTAGGGGAAAGTAGAAGAAATAACCCTAAGGGAGAGTGTTCAGGATGGCAAGAAGAAACCGGAAGTATGCAGTACAGGGAGCGGCACAGGGAATGCAGAGCTTCAAGGCTGAGGTTATGAGACGGGAAGGCTACCCGGTGGACCCGAATCATCCGGATGACGTTAAATATGAGGTAGCGAAGGAGCTTGGGATTCCTCTGCAGCCGGGCAATAACGGCAACCTGACAACGGAAGAGGCCGGACATATCGGCGGCAGAATCGGCGGCTCCATGGTCCGGGAAATGATCCGTCTGGCCCAGGAACAGCTTGCCGGGAAAGGGCAGTCCTGAATAAGCAGGCTTAACAGCATGAATCAAGCGCAGCTGTACCTGCTCTGCCGGATAGCGGCAATTCGACCCGGATCTCAAGAATCCCGCCCTGTAAGGCGGCTCCGGCCGTGCCGCCCATCTGCTCCGTAAGCAGGCGGACAATGGACAAACCTAGTCCTGAGCCGCTGCGTCTGGCCTAATCGCCGGTGTAAAATCGCTCAAACAGCCGCCCTGCGTCAACAGAAGCGAAGCTGCTGACCGGATTGCTGAACGATAAAACGCCCCCTGCTGCCATGCTCAGACAGTGTAACCTTTACAGTTAAGCCTCCGTCTGCATGCTGGATACTGTTACGGATCAGGTTATGTATGATTCTGGACAGGGGTTCTTTATCTGCACATACGAATACTGGCGCTGCTTCCACAAGCTCAACTCCGAGCCGGTGCTCCTCCAGTACAGCGACGGAGGCGGCAAGGCATTCAGCCGTGTAATTGCTCAGGTTAATCTCCTGTATCTTCAGCTCAGGCTCAGTCTGCAGCAGATAAGAGTACTCATAAAAATGATCGATCAGTTGCCCCGGCGCATGAGCATGCTTTTGCGCGGTCTGCAGCTTTTTTTGCTGTCCGGGGGTCAGACCCTCGTCCATCACCAGCTGCTGATATCCCCTGATCGCTGTCAGCGGAGTACGCAAATCGTGAGAGATGTTCGCGATCAGCTCCCGGAGCTCCTGCTCCTCCTGAATGCCTTGAAGACGGAGCGTTTCCTCCGCCTTCAGACATTTATTCATGTGGCTAGCGAGCAGCGTCAGCTCCTTGTTCATCAGCTCAAGCCGGAGCGGCTGGCGGGTAATCTCCCTCAGGCGTTTGTCCAGCTGCCGGTTGATGCTCTGCAGCTGCCGCCGGATCAGCAGATTATGCCAGGCAAGCCCGGTTATTAAGATAACGGCAGTTATTCCGGCGGCAAGAAGCAATTGGCCCACAACCCTTCCTTATCATCCTATTTCAGCTCTGTTCTGCGGAATACCAGATACGATAGTCCAAGCATTACAGCAGCAAAGCCCGCACTAACCAGAATAGCTGTAAGCATATCACCCGTCGTCGTAGCCGGTGAGATGAATATAATGTTCCCCATAAGGCGTTACAGCCAGCACTCGCTTAAGCACTGGAAGTCGTGCACTTAACTGCATTAATTGTCCCGTAAGCAACAGCGACCACAATAACCGGCTTTTTAATCCAAAAGGCGACCGGCAGACAGATGCTCAGCTGCGCTGCATATACGATAAGCAGCGTCAGGACACCTTCTCCGGCTGGTCACTGCCGATACTGAGGTATTGCCTGCAGTTTTCATCCAGTTGCTCCAGGGTTGCGGAATAAGAGGCAAAAATGCCTTTGATTCCGGCACATAAGGCTAAATGGGCGAAATGAGAGGCAAAAGTACCTCTGAATCCGGCACATTTAGCTAAATAGGCGAAAGGAGAGGCAAAAGTGCCCTTGAATCCGGCGCATATGGCTAAATGGGCGAAAGGAGAGGCAAAAGTGCCCTTGAATCCGGTGCATTTGCCTAAACGGGCGAAAGGAGAGGCAAAAGTACCTCTGAATCCGGCGCATATGGCTAAATGGGCGAAAGGAGAGGCAAAAGTGCCCTTGAATCCGGTGCATTTGGCTAAATGGACGAAAGGAGAGGCAAAAGTGCCTCTGAATCCGGCGCATATGGCTAAATGGGCGAAAGGAGAGGCAAAAGTGCCTCTGAATCCGGCTCGTTTAGCTAAACGGGCGAAATGAAAGGCAAAGATGCCCTTGAATCCGGCGCATATGGCTAAATGGGCGAAAGGAGAGGCAAAGATGCCCTTGAATCCGGCGCATTTGGCTAAATGGACGAAATGAGAGGCAAAAGTACCTCTGAATCCGGCACATAAGGCTAAATGGACGAAAGGAGAGGCAAAAATGCACCAAACGTCCGGATTCCACCGCCAAAGGTCCGGATAATGCCGCCAAAACATTTTACTATTAAAGTGCTTCCGCAATACGCGTTCATATTCTATGATCCGCAGGCAGCACTCAGATTGTTACACACAGGAGGGAAGTATAATGTTAAAAAGGTTAAGCACCGGCAAGTTTCTGATTTATCTTCTGGTAATGGCGCTTGTGGCGCTGCAGTTTCCGGTCACTCCAAAAGCACTGGCGGCGGCACAAGTGTATGAAGCGGAGTCGGCAGTACTGTCCGGGGGAGCGGCGTCAGCGTCTGACCATACCGGCTACACCGGGACGGGATTCGCCGGCGGGTTCACGGACAGCAACAAAGGAATTGCTTCTGCGAAGTTTAATGTAAGCGTTTCACCTGCGGGTAATTACACAGCTGCCCTGAGATATGCCAACGGCACGGGCTCAGCCAAAACCTTAAGCCTGTACGTGAACGGCACCAAGCTGAAGAAAATTTCGCTTCCGGCCACAGCAAGCTGGAGCAGCTGGGCCATTGCCTCAGAGACGGTTGCCCTAAGCGCAGGCAGCGGCACAATCACCTACAAGTTTGATACAGCGGACAGCGGCAACGTTAATCTGGACAATCTGTCGCTGGATCTGTCCCAGGGAACCAATTTGGCTCTTAACAAAAGCGTTACCGCAAACAACACCGTCTCCGGTTTTCCCGCAGCTAATGCGGTGGACGGAAATGCATCCAGCTACTACGAGGGGGCAGCTAACAGCTACCCTAACACGCTGACCGTTGATCTGGGCAGTACGCAGACGGTTCATACCGTTCAGCTCAAGCTTCCGTCCGGCTGGGGCACAAGAACGCAGACCCTGTCTGTACAGGGCAGCACGAATAACACCTCCTACAGCACGCTTGCCGGTTCCCAGACGTACACCTTTAACCCTGCTGCAAACAATACGGTATCTATTACCTTTACAGCAGCTTCAGCCAGATATATCAGAGTGAATTTCACAACAAACAGCGGGGCAACAGGCGGCCAGGCTGCCGAGCTTGAGGTATACGGCTCAGGTACAGTTACTCCGACCCCGGCACCGACGGCGACAGTCACACCTGCCCCAACGGCCGCGCCGACCGCAACACCAGTGCCGACAGCGACACCAGTACCAACCGCCACGCCGGTTCCTACACCAGCGCCATCGGCGGGAGCTTTTGGAGCAAATATGCCGTATGACACCTACGAAGCTGAAAATGCTGCCTACACCGGAGCGCTCATCGGCCCGTCAACTACAGCCGGAGAGCTTGCATCCGAAGCTTCAGGCCGAAAAGCGATCAAGCTGACCGCAGCAGGCCAGTACGTACAGATCACGCTCGCCAAACCCGCGCAGGGTGTAACAATCCGCTATGCCATCCCGGATAATGCGTCCGGAACGGGCATAGAGTCGGCGGTCAGCATGTACGTGGGCGGAACGCTTTTCAAAGACATCAATCTCACCTCCAAATACAGCTGGAACTACGGGGAATGGGGGACAGAGGGGGGAGAGGTCCGCTGGTCTAACAACCCGAATGCGGCTTCGACCACACCTGCTCATATGTACGATGAAGTGTCTGTCCTGCTCGATAAAGCCTATCCGGCCGGAACGGTGATCAAGCTGCAGCGGAATGCGTCCAATTTGAATTTTGGCTCAACCGCTTATGTCACAGTAGATTTGATTGAAACAGAAGCTGTTCCTGCGGCGCTTACTATGCCATCCAACTACGTAGCTGTTACCTCATATGGTGCTGTAGCAAACGACGGTGCAGATGATACGGCAGCTTTTAACAACGCAATTGCTGCTGTCAAAAACTCCGGCGGTACCTACAAGGGTGTATGGATTCCGGCGGGAACCTTTCATCTGAACAACGGCAGCAAGGGCGCCGGCTATGACGGCAGCGGAACAAGACTGTACCTCGACAGCGGCGTGTCCGTAAAAGGGGCAGGCATCTGGCATTCTACCCTGTCCGGCAATTATGCGGGCTTTTATCTGAGGGGCGGAAATGTAACCCTGTCTGATTTCAAAATCAGCGGCAGCGACATCATCCGCGACGATCACAACGGGCTTACTGCGGTTGAGGGCAACGGTACGAACTCGGTTATCAGCAATCTGTGGATCGAGCATGTAAAAGTAGGCTTCTGGTTCACGAATCAGACGGATAACGTTACCGCATCCAATTCCAGAATCCGCAATGTCTGGGCGGACGGCGTCAACCTGCACCGGGGAACCTCGAACTCTACCGTTACGAATAACTCGGTGCGCAACAGCGGCGACGACGGCATGGCTATGTGGTCCGATGCTTTTCTGAATACCAATAACACGTTCAGCTACAATACGGTGCAGATTCCGACATTGGCCAACAACATCGCCATTTACGGCGGCAAGGACAACAAGGTGATCGGCAACCTGCTTACGGATACTGTGCGGACAGGCGGCGGAATCTCTTTTGGCACCAATTTCAATCCTCCGTCCATGACCGGTACGCTGACCATTCAGGGGAACAAGCTGCTGCGTACCGGCTCGGCCCACCGTGACTACGGCTATCAGATCGGGGCAATCTGGGCTTACTGGCTGAACAACAGCGGCAAGGCACAGAACCTCACGGTTAACGTATCCGGCAATACGATCCAGGACAGCACGTACTCGGGGATTTTTGTGGAAGAACCGGCTCCGAATATTTCAGTCACGTATGCCAATAACACAATCCTGAATTCCGGAACCTACGGCGTATATATCAACGGCTCGGCAACCGGCAGCTCGGTGTTCAGCAGCAATACGGTTACTGGTGCGCCAGCAGGACAATTTGTGAATGCTTCTGCCAGCTTCACCGCCACAGGTTCGGGGAACAACTGGTAAGAGCTAATTTTATAGAAAAGGCCATCCGGCTCCGGGTGGTCTTTTTGGCATGTCGTGGGAATGGGCGAATCCGGTATACATGCTTAAATAGACGGATTTGCCTGATGGGTGGTATGTTATTACATATTAGGAAAAACCTTCGTCCTTCCCTTCTAATCAAACTCTAATCTGGCTGCAAAGCCTTTCTCATCCTTTGTGGTTTACCATTAAGCCGAACATACACAAGGGATGGGAGGAATCAGGTTTATGAAAAGCTCTATAAAAGTGGCAGCATCAGGATTCTTGGCGGCGGCGCTGCTGCTGTACGCAGACTCAGGGTTTGGCAGAGAGGCGCTTGCCCGGCATCTGAATGAGACTGATTTTGAAGCGAAGCAGGCGGAGCAGGTGAAGACACAGGTGAAGGCTGAGGCGACGGGGTCCGGATTTTCTTTTGACAAAGGGACTTCCGGCATTAAAATGGGCGCTGACACAGAGAGGATTGCCATTACCGGCGTGAACGGTTCAATTGAACTGAAGCAGGGCAGCGGTACACAGATAGAGGTACATACTAGGGTGGCAGTCGATCATGCATCCCGGACAGAAGCGGAAGCTATCGCAGCCAAAAGCGGAATTAAAATACAGGACGGCAAGGAGCTCAGCATCAAGACCTACGGTGAAGCAGAGGGAGGAAACAGCCGTTATAACATCAGCATTCATCTGACGGTTACGCTGCCTAAGGTTGTTGAAGCCGGTTTGCAGGCAGAGCTGACTAATGGAAACCTGCTTTTGTCAAAAGTGACGGCGGGCGGCACCATTACATTAGCTGCGGATAACGGGAACATTACGGTAAAAGAGAGCAGAAGCGATCTGGTCCTCCATACTGACAATGGGGTTGTTACAATAGCCGGTGCCGGGAAAAGTGCAGCAGTCTCTGTGGTGAACGGAAACATTGATGCCAACAAGGTTACAGGGCCGCTCGATATCCGGACTGTAAACGGCAACCTGTCTGTTGAGGAAGCTTACTCGTCCATTAAGGCAGAAAGCGTTGCAGGCATTATTCATATTGAGTCTTCAAAAGTCGGCGGTCACTGGAATGTGTCCAATACGGCAGGTAATGTCAGCCTGGCCTGGCCTGAGCAGGCGGATGTCCGGGTGGAGGCCAGTACAACGTTCGGGAATCCGGAAACGGAATTTCCCTTAACCGTAAAAGGCGGAAGAGTCAGCGGAACCATCGGCGCAGGAACGTACCGCATTGAGGCTTCCTCGCTGGCCGGCTTGTCTCTTCAGCACAGCAATTAATCTGATAGTGTGAGAAGGTGGAGTACCGTTTGAGTACGAAGGAGCATGTCCTGATTATTGAGGATGAAGCGGCCATGGTCCGGCTGCTGGAGCTGGAGCTGGCTTATGAGGGCTATGAGATCACCGTTGCCAGAGACGGGCTGGCCGGTGCAGAGCAGGCAATACAGGGGAGCTATGATCTTATTCTGCTTGATTTGAACCTGCCGGGGATTAACGGAATTGAAGTCTGCAAAAGAATCCGCGCCGTTAAGCAGACGCCGATCATTATGATTACTGCGCGCGATACCATCAGCGAACGGGTGCGGGGGCTGGATACCGGCGCGGATGATTACGTGCCCAAGCCGTTTGCCATCGAGGAGCTGCTCGCCCGCATGCGTTCCCTGCAGCGGAGGCTGCAGCAGAGCCGGGAGCCGGAGGATCTGCTGGAGGCCAAGGACCTGTCGCTCAGTGCGGCTTCGCACCGGGTAACCCGCGCCGGACAGGACATTGAGCTGTCGCAGCGTGAATTTGAGCTGCTCCGCTGCCTGCTGCAGAACAAGAACCGGCTGATGAACCGCGAAGCGCTGCTGAATCTGGTCTGGGGTTATTCCTATGAGGGCGAAACCAATGTGGTAGATGTCTATATCCGCTATCTGCGCCTGAAGGTGGATGAGGGCTACGGGGAGAAGCTGATCCATACGGTCCGCGGCAGCGGCTACATTCTAAGGGACTGACGGAGAGGGGGAACGGACAATGAAGGGCTTAACATTCTCCCGCAAGGTCAGCGCCTCCATTGCGCTGGCCTCACTAATTGTAGCGGCAGTACTGGGCGGCTTTGTGTATATTACCTTTAGCCAATGGACGCAGAAGCAGGAGAAGGAGCTGCTTACCGAAAAGCTGAAGCAGTTCGAGCTGCAGATTAAGGAGGTCACCTTCCTGCCTTCGCTGCTAAGACCCGGCTTCGGAAGAGGGAGCGGGGCGGCAGCGGTACTGAAGCCGGACCTGTCTTCCTTTGCCGCTGATCTGGATGAAGGCCAGACGCTGCAGCTGCTGGATACCAAGGGGCGGGTGCTGGCAGAGGAGGGTACGCCATCGGGTGCAGATGTAGAGGCGGGGAAGGACACGGCGATGCGGGATGGTGCAGAGGCCGGGCAGTATGAGGCAGTAAGCAGCCTGACCCTGCCGGCATTTGGCACGGTAACCCTGCGGCTGGCTGACAGCGGGTATTCTGCTGCTGCGGCAGCCTCGCGCGAAGTAGGCCGGCTGCTGCTGCTCGGCCTGCTGCTGGCTGCCGGGGCAGCAGCGCTGGCCGGGTGGCTGGTCGCCCGCTCCGCCCTGAAGCCGATCCGCAGCATGATTGGCGAGGTGCAGAGTATCGGGGCAGACAATCTGTCGCACCGGCTTGCGCTGCCGGCAGCGCAGGATGAGCTGTACCAACTGGGGGCGACCTTTAATGCGCTGCTGCAAAAGCTCAACATGTCCTTTGACCAGCAGCGGCGTTTTGTAGCAGATGCTTCCCATGAGCTGAAGACACCGCTGGCTATCATCGAAGGGCATACGCATATGATCCAGCGCTGGGGCAAGCAGTCACCGGAGGTGCTGGAGGAATCGCTGGGATTCATGATGGATGAGGCGGGCCGGATGAGGGAACTTATCGCCCAACTGCTGCTGCTGGCCGAGACGGAGGAGCCGGTGCAGGAAGGCACCGGGGAGGAATGTGAGGTGCAGCAGGTTTTGCAAGAGCTGGTGCCCCAGACCGTTCATGTAGGTTCCGGTGTTACTTTGAGTACCGGTGAAGCCGGAAATGCCAGTCCATTGCCGGTCCGGATGCCGCCGGGCGCCTGTTACCAGGTGCTGCGTAATATTGTGGAGAATGCGCTGAAATATACACCGGAAGGCGGCAGTGTGCACATTGCATATCAAGCTGACGCTGATCAGGTCATTGTATCCGTTACAGATACAGGAATCGGGATTTCTGCAGAGCAGCTTCCGCATATTTTTGACCGCTTTTACCGGGCGGAAGGGTCGCGGAGCCGGGCAAAGGGCGGATCGGGACTGGGCCTGGCGATTGCCAAGGCGATCATGGAGCGTTACGGAGGCTCGATTACCATTGAGAGTATAGAGGGGGCTGGCACGAAGGTGATGCTGTCGTTTGTGCGGGGAACGGGATCCAGGGTTAGGGAACAGGAAGTAAGGAGCAGCGCAGGAAGCTGAATTCGGGGCTGTAACGAACAAGGGCGTCATCACAGCCGTATCCCGGCTGTGATGACGCCCTTTCCAGTCAGCTGCGCGCAGATTAACGCGGATTCAGCTGCACCTTTGAGCCTTTGCCGCCGCTTTGTACACCGGTGTCCTTGACTCCGGCATCCAACAAATCGGCTACCAGCCGCTCAATTACGGTCTTGGCTGCGGCCGCTTCTTTGGCGCCCGAAGCCTGGACATTCAGCAGCACCGGCTTGCCGGAGCGCAGATGCTTGTCCGCCTGGCGCAGCTTCGTGTCGTAGTCATGCTCCTCGATATGGGCGGTGAAGCGCAGCTCTTTGACCTTGACCTTGTCTTTGCCGCCGCTCGGCCCGGCTGCCTGGCCGGAACCGGCCTTGCGTGCGGACGCTGCTTCCTTCTGGGCCGCAGCCTTTGCCTTGCCCTTGGCCATCAGGGTGCAGGGCGGAGGACTGCTCATCAGCGAGGTGCAGACCAGATCGGCACCCTGGGACCGGGCCATTCCCAGCGCCTCTTCTCTGGAGACAATGCCGAGCTTCTCGCCGCGGAGTCCGGTAAGGACAACCTCGGACGCCCGTATTTGTTCGTTCATGAATACTGCCATTGATAGGTAACCTCCTGCGGACATGGATACTGTTATCATAACGGGAAGTGGTCCGCCGTTCAATCAGCAGAGCGGAGACCTGCCTGCGGGCGTTCATAAATTCCGCACGCGGGCGCTCTTGAAATCCCCGCCCAAACTATCAGGGGAATAAAAAAGACCCGGCAATTTCTGCCGGGTCTCCATATATAATTCCGTTGCATGATGAAATTCGTTGTGATATAGTAAAACAGCGTCACTATTTTTATTAAAATTAAGATATAAGTATGACATCTTATTTATATCTTAATCTTACCATAGGAATTGCAGCTTTGTCAAACCTGATTTTTGGCAGAAGGCAGACCAGATTAATAAAGGAGTGTGTCAGCGGATGATTCATGCGGAGGATTGGCAGCGGGAGCAGGAGCGGCTGGATTTGGTAACGGAGGAGCTGCAGACAGCCATTGCCGGAATTGAACCGGAAGTGTCCGGACTGCGGGAGCAGGTAACGGAGATCCGTAAGCGGTTCTGGGAGGAAGTGACCGTTAATACCAGCACGGACGAGGATTTCGAAGAGACCTTCTACAGCATCAAGCAGCAGGAGGCGCTGCTGTCCGAGCGGGAGCGCAGCCACCGGGTGCGGATGCAGCGTTACAACAGCATGAAGCGGCTGCTGCCGTCCCCGTACTTCGGACGCATTGATTTTCAGGAGGAGGGGCAGGGCGGCGATGAGCAAGTCTACATCGGTGTAGCCTCTTTTGCCACTGAAGACGGCCTGGACTTCCTGGTCTATGACTGGCGAACTCCCGTTGCCAGCCTGTATTACGACCATTCACCCGGTGCCGCGAGCTACGATACACCGGGAGGAGAGATTGCCGGAACGATGACGCTGAAGCGGCAGTATCAGATCCGGGGCAGCAAGCTCCAGAATGTGTTCGATACAAGCCTGACCATCGGGGATGAGCTGCTGCAGCAGGTACTCGGCAAAGGTGCCGATTCACAGATGAAGAGCATTGTAGCTACGATCCAGAAGGAGCAAAATGCGATTATCCGTGATGACAAAAGCCGCATGCTTATTGTCCAGGGGGCGGCCGGCAGCGGCAAAACCTCCGCAGCGCTGCAGCGGGTAGCCTATCTGCTGTATAAGCACCGCGACCGGATCACGGCAGATCAGATCGTGCTTTTTTCGCCGAATCCGATGTTCAACAGCTACGTATCCACCGTCCTGCCTGAGCTTGGTGAAGAGAACATGCAGCAGACGACCTTCCAGGAATATCTGGAGCACTGGCTTGGGGCGGAGTTCAAGCTGGAGGACCCGTTCGCGCAGATCGAATATGCGATGAGTCCGGGGGCGGCACCGGGTTATGAAGCGCGGATGAGCGGGATGACCTATAAGGCTTCCGGTGATTTTTTGCAGGCGCTCCGCAGCTACGCGCTGTGGCTGGGACAGGACGGTATGTTGTTCCGCAGCATCCGCTTCCGGGACCGTGAGCTGATTACGGCTGCACAGATGAAATCGCAGTTCTACAGCTATGCCCCTACTATACGTCTGGCTAACCGCATTACCCTGCTGCGGGATTGGCTGCTGCGGGAGCTGGCGGCGCTTGAAGTCATTGAGCTGGATGCTGACTGGGCCCGGGATGAGCTGGATTATCTCGATACCGAGCAATATGCCGAAGCCTACAGCACCTTGCTCAAAAAAGTACAGCGGCAGTCGGCAGTCTTCGATTTCGCTGAGCAATACGAGGAACTCTACGGGGAGCTGCGCGGACAAGAGCAGGGGGAAGAGAATGTATTCGACTACGCCGAGCAGGAGGAGGAGCTGCTGCTGCGGCTGATTGTGAAGGAGAGCTTCAAGCCGCTGCGGCGGGAGGTCAGACGCCTGAAATTTATAGATGTAACCGGACTTTACAGCCAGCTGTTTGCGGAGGATGCGGAGGCTTACCGGCAGATGACGGGGACTGCTGCTGTGCCGGAGCTGTGGACGGAAATATGCGGGCAGACGCAGGAGAAGCTGGCGCGGCTTGAGCTTTTCTATGAGGATGCAACTCCGTTTCTGTATCTGAAGGAGCTCATTGAAGGAACGCGGACGAACACAATTGTCAGACATCTCTTTATAGATGAAGGCCAGGATTACTCTCCGTTCCAATATGCTTTTCTGAAGCAGCTGTTTCCAAGGGCGCGGATGACCGTGCTCGGCGACTTCGGGCAGGCGATATCTCCGCAGGCGACGAATCTGGCGGAAGCAGGGCCGTCTCTAACAGGGCTTTATGGCGAAGAAGAGACCTCGCTGATAATGCTTGTACGGAGCTACCGTTCCACCCGCCAGATTGTAGAGTTTACGAAATCGCTGCTGCCGGAGGCGGGAATTGTCCCGTTCGACCGGGGCGGCAGGAAGCCATGTCTTACCCGAACAGGCAGCGGCGGAAAGCGGGAGGTACGGATGATGCAGGATATAGCTGCGCTCCGGGCGGAAGGCCTCGATTCCATCGCAGTTATTACCAAAACAGCAGGTGAAAGCCGCGAAGCCTATGAGGCACTCTCATCACTTGGCGCTGAAGGACTGCGGCTGGTTACGAAGGATACGCTCACTTTTGAACAAGGAATTCTGGTCCTCCCCGCCTACCTCGCCAAAGGTGTCGAATTCGACGCCGTGCTGATCTATGATGCTTCTGCGCAGACGTACCGGCGGGAGAGTGAGCGGAAGCTTTTTTATACAGCATGTACGCGTGCGATGCATCAATTGATGCTCTATTCGTCCGGGGACTGGACGCCTTTTATTGAGGGGATCGATGAAGCCTTATATGACGCGGTGACTCTTGATTAAGTAGCCTCCGACTGTTATAAGCAGCGGGTAAACTCGGTTAAAATCAAACTCTACATTGGCACCTGCCGGCGAACCGGATTATGCTTAGCTCATATTGCCTGAAAGAAACGGGAGGAATGGCCATGATAGAGGCTTTAGCCGTAATGCGCCTGGAAACGGAACGCCTGCTTATCCGCCCATATATCCAAAGCGATCTGCAGGAATCGTTCGAGCTGATGCAGGACCCGGAAGTGCTTACGTATATGCATATGGATGTCTTTTCCGCTGAGGAGTACCAAGGGGTTTTTGACTGGCTGATCAGCAGCTACAATACACCGTTTGATGAAGCTTTTAAATATTCGTTCGCCATCCGGTTAAAAGAATCCGGTGCATTCATCGGCTGGTGCGGTGCAGGCACACTCGATTTCAGCCCGCCTGACAAAGAGCTGTACTATCTGTTCGGAAGGGAGTATTGGGGCCGGGGGTATGCTGCTGAGGCGGCCGCGGCTATGGCGGAATATGCTTTCGGGGTAATCGGGCTGGACCGGTTATACGCCAAGGCTGACCCGCGGAATACGGCTTCTATTAAGATTCTTGGCAGACTCGGCTTCACATTGGACCGTGTGCTCGAAGGACTGACTGAAGATTACGCGGACTGTAACGGAGAAGAGATGTACGTGCTGACCAGAGAAACGATGACAAGAGGTGTTCACAATGACAAGCCGTTCTAGACGGTTAATCATCATCGACGGCATGCCGGGCTCCGGTAAAACAACCTGTGCCTCTCCCGTTGCAGAGCTGCTGACGTCCCGGGGAGTGGCCGGCAGGTGCATTTTGGAGCTGGAGGAGAACCATCCGCTGTTTATACGCGGGTATGAATTCACCTCCCTGGCGGATGAGGAGCAGGCGGAGATATTCACAACACAGCTTGAAGCTGTGTTCCGGAGATTTGTAGAGGAGCGGCTTGGAAGCGGTGATGAAGTAACGATTATTGAAAGTGTGCTGTTTCAGGATGCTATCAGCTATGCTCACCATATGGGGATGCCCTTAGCTATTCTGATGAAGCTAACCTCGTCGCTGCAGGAGATATTGGCTGCGCTGAACCCGGTGCTGATCTATATTTACCAGCTGGATGTGGAGGCCCAGTGGCGGTTTATCTGCAGCGTGCGCGGCAATGAATGGGGGCCCGTCTCGCTGCATACGGATGAGGATTTCCGGGAGGCGGCAGCATTATGGGGCGGCAGCCAGGCGTTCGTCCGGTCAGTGGTGGACGCATGGGATATTCCAAAGCTGATTATTGAGAATAAGGATTTCCGGTGGGCTGAATACACGGAGCGCGTCGGCGGGTTTGTGGAGAAGCTGGTTTTATAATTGTTGCTGAGCATTTCCGGGTTTCATTCTATGAATATACACTCCTGCGGTCCGGTGCAGGAGTGTTTTCTTTTTATAGAGATATGAATGATACAGGTTGTGGATATTACAAGCTCCTATGTAACAGCCTTCTTTGACCAGTATTTAAAAGGGGAGCCGCGGCGTCTGCTGGAAGGGCCTTCGCAGCGTTTTCCGGAGGTGAAATTCGACCAGGCCTATACGCAAAAAAGAGATTTTTAGGAGGAGCGGCTATGAAAGGGATGACCCGCGGGGAACTGGCAAAACGAACAGGAGTAAGTATGGCAACCCTCCGCTACTATGAAGAAAGTGGCATTCTGCCTGCCCCCGGGCGGGTAGCGAACGGTTACCGGATATACTCAGAAGATTATCTGGTGAAGCTGAAGTTCATAAAGGACACCAAATCTCTCGGTTATTCGCTGAAGGAAATCCGGGAGGTGCTGCAGATGCTCGGTTCAGAGATGGATGCCGAATCGCTGAAAGCGCGGGTCCGGAATAAAATCTCGGAAATTGATGAGCGGGTAGCAGCGATGCAGGCGATACAGCAGATGCTTGCCGGCTTGCTGGAAACACCGCAGGATGAGATCCGTGATTATTTACAATCTTTTCGCACAGAGCATAAGGAGCAGTCAGCTTGACAGAAGCTCATCCGCAGTAACCGGGAATAACGTTTTTACCATGCTGAGAATGGCTTTGGCATAATCCTGAATCTCCTTCTGGGCATCATGCTCCAGCCGCTGCTGCAGGAAGTGGGCGGCGGATTGCAGCGATGCCGTCCAGTACCAGCGGACATATAACCCGTAGGCCGGAAGAAACAGGCGTGCCTGCTCTGCACAGATTCCATCCGCGAGGGCGGCTTCGTATTTTTGCATACCCAGCTCAGTGTAATCCATCAGCTCTTTCGTATATTTCTCCCCAAGCTCCCAGGCAATCAGACTCCCGCTGCCCTGCTTGGAATTCTCCGGCGCACTCCGCCACTCACCGCCCGAAGGCAGATAAAAGGCCGGCTCCTCCGTAATATACCGGCGGCTGGATTCATTCCAGGCCTCCAGGCTGTCACCGGTACCCTCATAATGGGCAGAACCCACAACATATTTCCACCACTGTCTGGCGACCATCAGCGGCGCATAGATTTCGAACTGGATGACAGCATGTCTGAATGGTGAGGTATGGCCTTCCCGG
This sequence comes from Paenibacillus camerounensis, assembly GCF_000723885.1. Taxonomy (GTDB): domain Bacteria; phylum Bacillota; class Bacilli; order Paenibacillales; family Paenibacillaceae; genus Paenibacillus_AQ; species Paenibacillus_AQ camerounensis. The sequence continues at coordinate 30,487 of NZ_CCDG010000013.1, read as the reverse complement.
GCCAGAAACCGGATCAGCCGGATATCCTTTTCGCTAAGCTCCTCCGATTGTTTGGCATAAGAAACCCGGGCTGCATTCACCACAGTCAGATCACTGCCCATATGATTGACCAGCCGGACATACCCCTTGTCGAGCACATTAATCAGCATGTTAACAAACCCCCATTAGAAATTAAGCCTCTGCTTTCTATTCAACCGCCAGGAATACTTTTCCTGCATATGGCTTTTTTGGTTTATCCGCAATGAGAGACCGTGGTATAATTTTCCTGTGTTTTTGTATCCGGGAGCTGGAGTGATCTAGATATGCGGCTTAGGCAGATGGCGGTAGCTTTTTTATTCAATGAAGCTCAGGATGTGCTGTTTCTGCAAAAAAAGACCGGCAGCCGTTTTCTCGGCGGGCATCTGGTTCCCGTTGGGGGCCACATTGAGGACGGGGAACATAACGATCCCCGGACTGCCTGTCTGCGTGAGATTATTGAGGAAACAGGACTTACCGGGCAGAATATCGGCGGCTTGACGCTCCGCTACATGATATACCGGCTTAGGGCCGGACAGGAAATTACTGTACAGTACATCTTTATGGGCATTGTTGCATCCGGAAGCCCGCTGGCTGCCGGTGAAGAAGGGGAACTGCTGTGGCTGGAAGCCGGTAAGCTTGGCGGCTTCCAGGTCACGGCGTCAACACGCGCGGTGCTGCAGCACTATTTTGAATCAGGAATACATAATGATTACATTTATACCGGTACGATGCACTCGATGCAGGGAGAGCCTGTGGTGAGCTGGAGTGTACTGGAAGACTGGGAGGGCTATTAATCTATGAGCCGTTACGTTTCAATACTGGGTGTGCCTTATTCTGATAAGTGGCTGCATAAGCATCGTCATGAGCTAGGCGGAGTAAGGCTTGCGTTCGGAGTTGGCGGCAGCCTGGACGTTATCTCGGGAAAGGTTAAGCCAGCTCCCGTTATCTGGAAAAAGCTCAATCTGGAGTGGGCCCACCGGCTGCTTTTTGCACCTGTCGCCAAAGGCCAGAAGTCTCGCTGGCGCAGACAGGCGGCGCTGCCTAAGTTCGTCTTCCGGACGATAATCCGCAAAGGGAACTGAGAGGGTACTGGGAGTCAGCTTATAAGTTAAGTGGAGGGGTTCATGAATAATGGAGGAGCGTAATGACCGGATTTTACAGCTGATTTCACTGATTTCTAAAGGGGCGTTGGAGTATGTGCAGTCCGCTTTTGAACGTAATGAAGTTACAGTGCTGTATTACGGGGAATCCGGGAGTAACCGGGGAGTGCTGTGTCTGGCGGAAGATGCCGGTTGTGTGATAGCCTACGCTGCATTCAGCCAGTGCGGGGAACCTGGCGTACTGCTGAATTTAATAGATGATAGAATTTCTCCCTATCTGGAACCGGGTAATCAACGGGAAATCTGCTTTAATGTATATGGAATCAACACGGAAATTATAGAGTTCGTAAGGAAGCTTGGCTTTGTGTCTGATTTGGAGGGCTATCAGCTGCAGTATATGGGCGGACTGCCGGATCAGGCTGACAGCCTGCTACTCCGTGAGCAGGGTTATATACCGGAGATGCTGGGTTCCTTTATTATTTTATTCGATACAGCTTATGAGCAGCTTTGTATGGATAACGGCTGGGAGACGGGCGGATACCACAGGCAAGCGCAATGGTTTGGACAGAGGCTTGAAGCATACGAAGCCGCAGGCCAGATCCGGTCATTTTGGCTTCAGGACAGATTGGCGGGTGCATACATTACAGAATGGAATTTTATCCGTGATCTTGTAGTAGCACCGCAGTTGCAGAACAGAGGGTACGGAACATTTATACTGAGCCGCTGCATAAGCAGTATGCTGAAACAGCCGGACACCGGACATATTTATCTGCGGGTAGCTGCCAGTAATGAGGGTGCTTTTCGATTCTATGAGCAGAATCAGTTTATAAGGATAGCAAGCTTTGCGGAACATACCTACCGCCGTCAGGAGCAGTAATAAGTACATAACAATTAAGGATGATTGCCATATGGAACTGATCGATAGCAGCAGAAGGATTGACCTGATCAAGGATACCGTCTATTGCTTCATTTCGCCTGAAGCCGAGGTGCTGGGTATAGAGAATATACCCATGAATCCGGGCTGCCGGGCTGTTGAACTGATGCGTAACCGGGTACGGCTGCAGTATGGAACAGGAACAAAGGGCAGCAGTGAACAAGAGGAAATTTATCTGGTAACCAAGCAGGCCACATTTGCAGAACGTTCGGCACTCTCACGCCTGTTCTCACAGGGAGCCAAGGTTCCGTTCAGCCTCTCAGGCCAGCCGTTATATGAAGGCCGCAGCCTGCTGTGCATTGAGGATGTGGACGGCCGGACAGATTACAGCAGACTGGATATGTCTGCTCTTCAGCAGAAGGAGACGGAGGCGCTGGCCTACATTCATTATGTGAATCTGGGATGTATATGCGACCTGCCATGGCTGCCCAGGGTGGATGAAGCTTATCTGGCGGAGGTTATTAATACTAGCTGGAGAATATCCTGGGAGCATGCCAGGCAGAATGCTGCTTTTACCGATACATTCGGGCGGGAGACTCTGTCAGCAATTGAGGAAATAGCAGGACGGATTGTAGAGGATATGATGCCGGTAGTTTGTGCCGCTCACACCTTTACGATGATCCATAATGATCTTAATCCGGGCAATGTTCTGGTGAAGGATAACAGGGATGTCTATTTCATTGACTGGGAAGAGGCGCGTTATGGCTCGCTGTTCATGGACATTCCCATGCGCTGCGGGACTCTTCAGCAGGCAGAGGAATACCGGAGGTATCTTGGTGTTCTCGGGTGTGATATTCCGCAGCAGGAATTCGCCGGACTGTTCCGGACAGCCTCCCGTTATCTGGGCCTCCGCTTCATGTGCTGGAACCTGGGAGTATGGCAGGAGAACGGGCAGGCGAGGGCCGATCTGGTCAAATATATGAGAATGGTGACCGATCCGTTGTACAGTGGACAAGGGTTCTAAATATCTAATGCTCCGGCATGAAGAAAAGAGGTCTTCAGTGATGTCTCAAAGCTTTCACGTTGAACTAAAAAAGGTAGTCGATCACTCCTATACGATCGAAATCGGCGAAATGCTGTTTCCGTCACTGATCCGTGACCTGCAGCAGGGGCTTGTTCCCGGTGCCAGTAAATTTGCTGTAATTACGGACTCCTCGGTAGAGCCGCTTTACGGGCGTCCGCTGCTGGAGCTTCTGCTGCAGAACGGCTTTGCGGCAGAGCTGTTCTCCTTCCCGTCCGGCGAGAAATCGAAGACCCGTGAGACCAAAGCGCGGCTCGAAGATGAGCTGCTGAGCCGCTCCTACGGGCGGGACTGCTGCATTATCGCCGTCGGCGGCGGGGCAGTTACCGATCTGGCCGGCTTCCTGGCCGGAACATTCGGGCGCGGGGTGCCGAGCCTGAACTATGCAACGACACTGCTGGGGGCAGCGGATGCCTCTGTCGGCGGTAAAACCGGAGTGAACACGCCGGTCTCCACCAACCTGATCGGCGTATTTCATCAGCCGCGCAAGGTATATATTGATCTGGCCGCCTGGCGTACACTTCCGGTCCGAGAGTTCTGCAGCGGCCTGGCAGAGACCATTAAGCATGCCTGTCTGGCGGACGCGGAATTTTTCCGTTATCTGGAGGATAACATCGGTAAGGTAGTATCGCCTGACGGTGAGCTGATCCTTGATCCTGAGACCTGTGAACAGATTGCCCTGCACAATTGCCGGATCAAATATGAGGTGGTCCAGCAGGATGAGCATGAGAGCAATCTGCGGCAGATATTGAACCTCGGCCATACAGCCGGACGGGCACTGGAGGCGGTCAGCGGTTATGAGCTGCTGCACGGTGAAGCCGTCTCCGTAGGACTGGTTATACAGGCGCGGCTTGGAGTGAAGCTGGGTTATATGACGGACGGGGAAGCGGAACGGGTTGTGAGCCTGCTGCAGCAGGCCGGTCTGCCGGCAGAGATTCCGGCCTCCATTACAAACCGAATGCTGGTTGACAAAATGTACACGGACAAGAAGGTGCGCAGCGGGCGGATCCGCTTTGTTTTTCAGGACGGGATCGGAGCGATGAAGACGTTTGCGGATGGTGCTTACTCAGTGCCGGTAGAAGAAGAGACGATTATGGCACTGCTGGAAGAAATTCGCGGCTAAAAGATGGAGCATCTCCTGAATCCGTCTCTGCTTACAGGGGTAAGTACTGGGTATAGAATAGGCAGGAGGGATCTATATGGGCAACCCGATTAAGGAATTCAAGAACAGCCTCGACGGGCTGAAAAAGTCACTGGATGGAGTGAAGCAGTCAGTAGACCGCCTGAAAGAACCGATGGACGAGGTAAAGGCGAATGTCCAGGAGACGCTGGATGAGGCCAAAAGCCGTAAGGACGGAATAAAAACGCAGGTTAAACGGATGAAGGCATCGGTGCAGGAGACCAAAGCGGTGCTGGGTGAGGTGAAGGATACCGTTGCTGCCGCCTCGGATGTTCTGTCTGCTCAGAAGCGTTATAAACGGCTGCTGGGCCGCAGGAAAAAAGCAGAAATTAACGGTTCGGCAGGATAATGCAGTTTTTGAAGTAATCAGGTAAACGGGAACTCTGGTACATCAGCAGGACATGATTGGGTAAATCGTCATCTTTGCCCGTTAGATTCACCGCACGCACTAACAATAGACGGTCATCCTGTTAATCAAAAGAGCAGCGGTTCGCAGATAATCAGATTGTCTGCGAACCGCTGCTCTTTATGGTTTGACGGGTCTATCGTCAGGAATGATCTGCTGCCAATCCCAAAATGAGATGCATTCTGTTCCTGCAGCTTAATTCGAGCCTGCCCCAGCGCCTGCCTCTGCATTGGTATTTGTCTGCGCACCTGTATCGTCCGGCACCGGATTCAAATCAGCCTCTGCGTCAGGTGTCATATTCAGCTCCGAATCCATCTCCGGGTCTGTGCCGGTGTCTGTATTCTTTGGCCTGACGTTTTCCAGCGAACCGATAACGAACACGGGAACATACTGCTCTCCGGTTTCTGTACCTGCATAGTCATATCTGTTCTGATACTGTCCGGTAATGACGGCAGTTCCCGTAATTGAGCCTGTATTACCTTGCAGTAAAAGATAACGGCCATCGGCAATGCCGACGCTCCGTCCGGAGCTATCAATGTACATTTCAGCGTTCATTGTGACATCTGAAAAAGGATACAGCTCCAGATCGTAAGCGGAGATAAGCGGGGGCGCTATCTGCACGATTCCGGCAAACTGGTAGGCGCCTTCACTCAGAGTATACACTCCGGTCTCACCGGCCACGCCGTCACCGGTATCTGCATTAGCTACGTGAATCGAGCCGTCCTCTGCCTGCAGTGCATAGCTGTCTCCGGCAAAAGAGAAGAGCATTGAAATACCCTCAGGCTTGATCTGATACGCTGTGAAGCCGGTTCGTCCGTCATCCCGGCTTCCCCGGGCTACCACAACCGGCACTTCAGCCACAGCAGCCAGCTGGTCGTCAAAGGAAATGCCGTTCAGCCTCGCGAATTCCGGAATAACGCCGCCTGCGCGCGTCGAAATGATTCCGTCCTCCTGCAGATATGCATAATGCAGCATGCCGCTGCTGTCTACTCCCGCTACAGCCACCTTAGCGCCATATCGCCCGGAAACGGAAGTTACAGATACATATCTTCCTTCCGCATCACCGCCCGGCAACAGACGGACAGGCTCAGCGGTATTCCAGGCCAGCTGTGCTGCGGCGATTTCGCCTGAAGTATCCTGCAGCGGAGTGAGGCTGCTGTACAGCTGAATCGCCTCAGCAAACTGCCCGTTCCGCACAAGCCGGGCGGCACCGGACAGCAGCTTGGATGTGCTTCGCTCAATAGATGCCAGCAGCTTGGACGACCCGGCAGCAAGCCCTGCTGACACAGCGTAGTTGCGGTAAGCAACGGCATGCCCGGCAAAAGCAGAATAATTGTCGCCCTCAAGGTCTTTGCCGATGATAAGACGTGCACTTTCTTCCGTCTGCTCCTGTACCCAGGGAGCCTTGTAGCCATGGCTATCATAGGCTCCACTCATCGATAAGGCGCTGTCGAGCATAGGCTGGAAGCTCCCGGCTGCTGCCAGCACCTTCAGCCTGGAAATGTCATGTGACTTGAAGCCGGCTGCCAGCAGCTCTGTCTTGGTGTCTGCGCCTCCATAATAAGCATCTGGAATCAGCAGCAGGTTCCATTTGTATGTATCACCGGTATCCTCACCGCTGCCGCCGGCTGCAAGCCCGGCAAGAAACTGGTCCTTGAACTGCTTAAATCCGCCTGTCAGCTGCCGGGAAATGCCTGAGTCCTCTGACAGCTGGCGATAATAGGATTCATAAGGGCCGCCGCTGATGAAATACTTGGCTTTCAGGCTGAGCAGGGAAGCATAGCTCTCCATAAAGCCTGCAAAATCCTTCGTAATAAGCTGATCTGCTGAGGTGCGGACCAGCGTATCCAGGCCGCTGCGAATCGCTGTAACCGGTGCCAGCTCCGTGAGCCGTGCAGCTATCTGTTCTTCTTTATAATGGATAGAATAATTATCCGCCGCCTGCCGGTACAGCCGCTCGGCCGCTATCAGGTCCCCGGCGGCGTACAGCCGCTCAGCCTCCTGCACCATCCGGAGCTTGTCTTCAATCCGCAGTCCCTTCGAAACGAGCAGCCCTGCCATGCAAATACACAGAATGATCATAATATTCCGCAGGGTTATGGCTTGTTTGAACGTCATAGTATAGTAGCCCCTTTTTTCAAAAATATATCATGCCTGAGTCTTACGGCACTCTATCTAAAAATCGGGGTCCCAGCGGTACTTTGCTTCCTTGACCTCGGCTATCCGCTGGTCGAGTCCGTTCCAGGCCTCATGCGGGCTGGCGGAAATCAGTCTGGACAGCCGCAGAAACCTGTCCTTGGGCAGCTCCTGTACATATCTTCCGATCATGCCGGAGTACAGCAGCGCGTTCCGTTTCAGACGGACTGCCGCTCCGGATACACCGGCCAGGATTTCTCTGCCCTTGTTCATTTCAAGAATCTGCACCTCATGATTCTTGATATAGCGTAGCGTGCGGTCCTTGATCAGCTCGGGCCGGACCCGGGCAATTTCGCCGATATATTCGGCAAGCAGCGGCTCGAAATCACGCAGCAGCAGCTGCTCAAGCTCCAGATTCATATCCTTGCGCAGCTGGAAGCCGTGCAGCAGGGCGACGCGCTGACGGGCGATCCGGTCGCCGCGCAGCAGGACAGATATTTCGCGCAGCTTCTCATAAGCGAGTACATCATCTTCACGTAAGACTGCAACGGCCTCCTGGCGGTTCAGCTCCAGCCCTTCCCGGATATGGTCGATATTCCGGCCGAGCAGCTCGTTTAAGGCAAAGAGGTTCTCATTCTGCCGGACCTTCCGCTGCATATAATAGAGGGCTGCAATCAGGACGGCCCCGCCGGCTCCGCTGAGCGCCATCTGCTGCAGGCTCTGCCCGAAATAGACCGCAGCAAGAGTAAGCAGCAGGAGCAGCAGCAGACGGGTATGCATCTTGCGCCCGGCGAGCGAAGCAGCCTGCCGGCCCACCGGTCTGAGCGCAGCGCGTCCGCATTTGCCGCAGCGCTCCTCACCGAGCGCAGTGTAATTGCCGCAGTGCCGGCAGACCCGCAGCTTGTCATAGGCGTAGCGCGGGGCTTTGAACGGCCGGAAGGTGACGGGTCGTTTCTTAGTCACGGGATGGAGTCCCTCCGTTCAGTGCGGCAAGCAGCCGCTCGTCAATATCATCACGGGTAAGCGGCCTGCGCCGCCTTGAAGCGTACAGTGAAATTTGAATGACGGCATATAGAAACGCAATGCCGAGAATGACGTATGAAATCATGGAACTCTTCCTTTCACGACAGGCTAAAGTTGAAGTTTACAATGTTTAATTATATCATAATGGCATGCTATTTACAGATTTTAGCTAACTGCTGCACTGTCCCTATTAACGAATATAACACAAGAGGAGCCATCTTTATGCTTCGTACACAGCTTTGCCCCAGAACAACCAAGAATATGCTGCAGAGGCTGATCCCGGTATTGCTGCTGATCCTGTGCCTTGCGGCATCACCCTTTGCAGCCCTCAAGGCCACGGCGGCCACGGCTGGTTCATCCGTATCAGCGGCGGGCCCGTCGCGGATTGACGCGGTGCTGCTGATTGATGTCAGCAACTCCATGAACAAGAGTGACAAGAACAATATCGCCGGTGAGGCGATGAAGATGTTTATAGATATGCTCTCCACACAAGGTGACAAGGTCGGCATTGTCGCCTACACCGACAAGGTGCAGCGCGAGAAGGCTTTGCTTGAGATCGGCTCAGCCGGCGACAAGCAGGACCTGAAGGATTTCATCGACGGGCTGAACCGCGGACCGTACACCGACATCGCTGTGGGTATGGAAGAAGCGGTTAAAGTTCTGCAGAACGGCAGTGATCCCAGCCATGAGCCGATGATTGTCATGCTGGCCGACGGTAACAATGATCTCGACGAAGCCTCGGGCCGGACGCAGAGCCAGTCTGACCAGGAGCTGTCTGCTGCGGTAGATGCAGCCAAGCAGAAGGGCTACCCGGTTTATACTATAGGGCTCAATGCTGATGGTAAGCTGAATAAGGATATTCTGGCCGGGCTGTCGGCCGAGACAGGCGGCAAATCGTTTACAACGAACTCCGCGGATGATCTGCCGCAGATTCTGAGTGAGATTTTTGCCAGCCACCTGAAGCTGAAGATTGTTCCGGTCCAGTCAATTACGGCAGACGGCAGCTTCCAGGAGGTTACGGTTAACGTTCCTAACAGCAGTGTGCTGGAAGCGAACATTTCAATTATGTCTGCACAGCCGGTGACGGCAAAGCTTACCGATCCGTCGGGCAAGGAGGTCGCGATCCCGTCAGATGATGTGCTGCTGTCCAAGTCGTCCACCTATAGCCTGATCAAGCTGCTGTCGCCGGAGCAGGGGGACTGGAAGCTGCAGGTGAAGGGCGTTCCCAAGGACAAAATCGACATTAATCTCGTATTCAACTATGATCTCGAGCTTAAGATAGAGCCGCTGCCGTCAGCAGTGTACAAGAAGGGCGATACCATCGACATCGTCTCCCACCTGTACAGCAACGGTGCTCAGGTAACACTCAGCAATTTATATCAAGATATGAATGCGGTGCTGCTCGTTACAGACCTCGATACGGGGACAGTAGAGGAGCTTCCGCTGGACAATTCGGGGCCGGAGTTCAAGGGCGCTTTTGAAATTAAAGAGAGCCATAACTATGAGCTGAAGGTCCGGGCGGAGGAGAGCAGCTTTTACCGTGAAAGTGATGTGCTCAAGATCGATGCCAAGACAGGGGCTGTAAGCACAGCGCCTGCATCCGGCAGCGGAACAACCGGGGAAGAGCCGCTTCAGCCACAGGAATCCTCGAACACCCTGTACTTTATCATCGGCGGCGTACTCCTGCTGCTCATTGCGGCGGCGGCTGTATATATGCTGCGCAAGCAGGCGAACCGCGGCTTTGTCGGTCAGATGGTTGTAGAGGTGCTGGACGGCAACACTGGTGAGAAGACGTATCCGCAGTACAAGAAGCTGTCCGGCTTCCGCGGCAAATTCACGCTGCATCAGCTGCTCCAGCTGGCTCCTGAACTGAAGGAGAGCGAGAAGGTCATATTCACTCCGGGCAAAAATGACCGGATGCTCCTGCGCAGCAGTGAAGGCATCACGGTAGAACGATCCGGGCGGGCGGCTGACGCTTCGCGCGGGCTGGAGCTAAAGAGCGGGGACCGCGTATCGGTGCCGCTGCAGACAGTAGACAAGACGATTCTGTTGGAGTTTTTAATATAGAGGGGGAGAACCTATGAAACCGGTAGTAAGAGAGCATATTCAGCAGCTAGACGTATCGCTTGGCGGGGGAATCGTCAGTGACAAGATCAGAGTGGATACCATTGATAATCCGATCCTGATCATCGGCCTCGGGGGTACGGGAATTGACGCCCTGCTGCGCCTGAAATATCAGATTAACCGCCGCTTTAAGCTGCCTGAGGACCCGATTTCCAAGAAGAAGCGCGATAAGCCGGACAACGTGGAGTTTCTGGCTTTTGAAACGAATGAACAGGACCGCGGCAAAAAATACAAAGGCATCGGCCTCGATCCGCAGAATGAATTCGTACTGCTTGCGAACGCGGAAATCGGCGGCCTGCTCCAGAACCGCAGCATCCTTGATCCCTACATTACCGATTGGCTGTCGCCGGAGCTGAGCATTACCGATGGCATGAACGGGGCTGCCGGTGTGCGCCAGGCCGGACGCCTGCTGCTGTTCACCAAGATCAACCAGGTTGTCGGCGCGATTGATAAGAAGATTAAGACGCTGTCGGTCGGCACCAACAAAAAGCTGATGGTGTTCCTGCTTACCGGTCTGTCCGGCGGGACAGGCAGCGGTGCTTTTCTCGATATCTCCTATATCGTGCGCGGGATTATTGAACGTGATTACGGAGCGGCGGGCATTGACCGGGTCAACACACTGGGCTACCTGTTCACACCGGACGTCAATCTGTCCAATAAAAGCCTTAGTGAGCACACCCGCGAATATATCCGCAAGAACGGCTATGCGGCGCTTAAAGAGCTGGATTACTGGATGAATGTGGACAGCCGGGGTGAGCGTTTCCGCCAGCAGTACGGCAATATTTTGACCGTGAATTCACCTTTGCCGCCATTTAACCTGTGCCATCTGATCTCCGCAACGAATACCGAGGGCAAGCTGCTGGAGAACGCCTATGACTACTGCATGAATGTAACAGCGGAGAACATCACGAACTTTATGGCCAGTGAGGAAAAAGCCTCCGGCGAGGAATTCGCCATCCACGACTATATCAGCAACATCCGGACCAACATCGCGCAGATGAACAAGGCATATCCGGCCAATTATGAATACAACATTATCGGGGCTTCGTCGGCCGTGCTGCCGATTGAAGAGATGACTACCTATCTGGCCTACCGCCTGTTCGACAAAATGGACAAGATGTTCCAGCAGGCTCCGGGCCAGGAGGATGTCGAGAAATTCGCCCGCAAGCTGGGCATCGACCTCGATACGATGATCAAAACCTTTGAATCCCGCGTACCTGAACCGCTGCCAGGCTATCAGAACAGCGAGCGGCTGAGCCACGCCAATGTTATTAAAAACCAGGTTGTCGATATGGATACCGAGCTGGAGCAGAGCTTCCTGTCCCGTGCGCGTGAAGAATATATCAAGGCCAAGAAGCAGCTGCCCGGCGAAATTACCGGACGGTTCGGCGAGGAGCTGGAGCGGATTTTCCTGCATCCGGAGCAGGGTCCGTTCTATGTGTCGCGGCTGCTCTATACCGAGAAGGGCTTCTGTATTCTGAAGCTGATCCAGTCCTATATCGAAGCGCTGCGCGAGAGCCTGCTGCGTCTGCCGCGTGATATCGAGACGGCCCAGGACAGTGCGGAAGAGAAGCTGGGCGATGCGCGGAGCGCTTTTGTATCCAAAGAGAAGAAGAAGAATGCCTATATTGAAGCTAAAATCAACGAGTACTGGCTGCATGCCGATGTTGAGCGGACGGAGCAGATGATCCAGTTCTACGAGGATCTGTTTGAGCTGCTGAATGAAGAAAACAGCCGGATTTACGGGGTGTTTACGGAGATTCTGAGCGCGCTGAGCACGATTTTTGAGAAGAATGGCAATATCCTGCTGAACGGTGATGAGCAGACCGACCACCGCGGCAACAAAACCTACTACTGGAATATCGTCAACGTGCCGGATATTGCGGCAAACATCTCCAAGCTGATGGACCAGAAGGACGGCGACGACCTGATCCGTGATTTTGCCCGTGAAATGCTGAAGCACTCCGGACGCTGGGTCAGAGAGCAGGAGATTGATATCGTCCGCTCCATTTCCGAATTCCTGACCGACAAGTTCGGGGATCTGATTACCCGTTCGATGGAAGACTTCCTGGTGATGAAGTACGGCCGCGAGGAGCCGCTGGACAAATTTGTGGAGCGGATTATTGCAGGACGGCTGGATGAGGATGCGGTGCCGATTTTCCATCTGAGCAACAGCTCGGGCAGCCTGCACTTCCCGTCATGGGGCTTCGTCTCTGTGCCGGTTAAAGCGCCGGGTATCCTGAAGGGAATCCGCAATTACCAGAACAACGCGCTTGGCAAATCGCAGTTTACGATCAAGGAGAGCGAGGTTAAGAACCGGATTTTCTGGCTTAACACCCGGAACGGTGTGCCGCTCTTTGTCTATACTCCGCTAAGAGTATATGAGGAAAACTACGAACGCACCATTCTGGATAAGGAAGGGATCGGCCGCCATCTGGTGATGACCGACAAGAACAACTGGACCTATCTGCCGTCGCCGATTCCTGAGAAATCATGGGGAGACACCTATGTAAACGCACGTGTGCGAGAATACAATGCCAGAGTCCGCGCTGACTTTACACAGGCGCTGGAGAGCGGCGTCATTACCGAAAAAGGCCTGGATGAAAATACAAGCAGCCGCTTCTCCGTCGTCTTCACCAAGCCGTTCGATCTGGATAAGCTGCTAAGCGGCTATGATCTTCAGCTTGGATCTTCCCGTCCGAACCTTGGCGAGGTGAAGAAGGCAGCCGATGAGCTGCGCTCGCTGCGTGAGAACGGGCTGGAGCGCGAAGCCGTGAAGGATATCTTCGGCAGTATCAATCAAGAGCTGGCTCAGGAGAACCTGATCCGTTCACCGCAGCTGATCAGCCGTGTACGCGAAGAGCTGGCTAAATATGAGGCGCTGGCAGCCAAGGCTGCTGAGCTGGATGCGCTGCTCCGCCAGTACCTTGATGAAGATAAATGGCTGGACCAGTTCATTGAAGCACTCTACACCGACACCATTGTCAAAAAAGGGGCGCTCTACGTCTACGACCGTGACGAGGAAGAGGATGCCTGGGAGCCGTTCGCTAATCTAATGAAGGAACGCAGCTATGTGGAATATGCCGTGTACCGGCATTTCCGCTCTCTGGATGAGAAGAGCCGCAGTGTGCTGCTGCGCAAAGCGGCGCGCCGTTCGGGGGAAATGACCGCAGCCGAGGATGTAACTCCGCTGCTCTATAAGCTGGAGGGGTTGTATGTCTCCTTCCTCGAAGCGCGGGACAGTCTGGAATATGAGCGGGTAGAGCATGCCGACGGCGATGAAATGTACGGCTTCTACAAGAGTCTGACCGGCAAGCTGGCCAGCATCCGCAGAAAGCTGAAGTAAGCCTATGATTAGAACAGAAGCACTGGTCTATGCAGAGCAATATGCGGCGCAGGAAGAGGCGCTGCACAGCAAGGGGGATGGACGCAGCAGCATCCATTACCCTGCGCTGTTTCTTTTCCTTGGCGACAAGGTATCTCCGGCCATTGAGCCGGTGCTTATGCGCTGCGAGCGCAAATGGGATAATGCCGCCGGAGTGCTGGCACTGCATGCCGGTAAGGAACAGCATGGTAAAGAGGGAGACAGCAAGGAGAGGGTCATGAGGATGGCTCTGCCGGATGCGGCAGAGCGTGATCCCCGGACAGTACGGCAGGATGTCTACCGGGAATTTCATGAGGACGGCCGTTATCTGGCCGGAATGAACCGGACGCTCCGGCGGATCGGTAACAGCATAGCGGACTATGGACGGCTGTATTCTTCCTTTGATGTAATCCATCTCTCCATCATTACGCGGGTCGATGACCCGCTTAATGTGCTGCTGCCTGAGGTTGCCCTGCTGGCCCGGGCGGTGCTCAGCCAGTCCTTCAAATCGGTGCAGACCGACCTGTACACGCTGATTAACGAGCGGGAGCAGGGGGATAACTTCGGATATTCCAGCTCGGTTGGGCTGGCTTTTCTGCGTGAACTGGACGGGATGCAGCAGCCGGACTATACGTTCAAAGCGCCGCTGCTGGTTACGGAGGACGGATTGTCGATTCCGGTGGCCCACGGCCCCTCCGCCCTGTTCGATCTGGTCTACCTGCTGTCGGACAAAAACGAACGGGGGATGACCCCGGTGAACGGGATGGAGGATAACTACGAGATCATTGCGCACATCAGCCTGCTTAAGAACCGTGTGCGCCCTTCCTCCGATCAGGCTTTCGGTCACGGCGGCTATAACAATATGACGTTCAAAAGCGGCATCCGCGGCAGCACCGGCCGGCAGGGTTATGCCTCCGCCGGATTCTCGGCGGTGCGCAGGCCGAGCAAGCCGGTTGCCGTGGCGGTGCTGTATCATGCCTTTCATATTCTGGCCGCGAAGCTGCAGACCGGCGGCGGCTGGAGCCTGCGCGACCGCCAGGCGCTGCTCGGCCTGACGCCGGAGGCACTGCGCGAGCGTGCCGCGGGGTTACTGCCGGATGAGGCGGGCATCGCCGAAATGACCGGGCTGATGAGCCACGGCCGCCCGTCCTACAGCGAGCTGAAGCCGCTCTCGCTGCGCGAGGCGGAAGCTTTGCTGTTCGGCGACGGCGGTGAGGCGTATTTCCGCAGCAACTTTGCGGATGGTTCCGCTGCGCGTGCTGCGGCTCTTGACCCTGCGCGCGAATGGGCCGCCGTACTGGCGGCTCAGGAGCAGGCCGCTCCGCCGGTGACGTTCTACCAGCTGGCGGAGTGGACGGCCGAGCAGGGCGAGGCCGGGGGCAGTGTGCTGAACGCGCTGCGTCAGCACATGGGCGGTTTGCGCTCGGCGCTGGCGGGTGCCGAGGAGGAGCTGGAGCAGCTCTACGCGCAGAGCGTGGAGCGCCAGCCGTTCCAGCGGGTGCCGCTGCTCGACAAGCGGACCGTGCGCAATTTCATTCATTATATGTTTGAGAGTATATATAGTAGGAAATACGAGATTCTCAGGCTGAAGCTGGAGCTGGACATTTCGCTCCGCTATGACGCTGCGCTGGAGCAGCTGCATGCAGAGAGCAGAGCCAAGGTGCAGACGATGCAGACGCTGGAAGAAGAGCTGCGCAGCCTTGCGCTGTCCGCCATCGGAAGGTCCGGTGAAGCGGTGGATCAGAATATCATGGAATATTACCGTACCGTGACCGCTGAGGTTATGCTGGATATCGAGACCCGGCGCGGGGCGGCTATCTTCTTCAGCGACCGCTTCATGGGCAGCATCTCGGAGCTGCTTCGCCAGGGCGGTCCGGCCGTTGTCCGCCGCCTGATTGAGGTGTGCAAAAGAGAGCTGCTGACAGCGGAGCCGTTCGCACTCCCCTTCGAGGAAGAGCTGCTGCGCCGGGCCAATGTTGCAGCGGCGTACGAGAACCGGGAGATTGTATCCAGGGAAGAGCTGTTCAAGCAGCTCTATCTGGGTCTTGAAGACGGCGCTGCCATCAACGTCCGCCTGTTCGAGTATACGCAGGAGCACCGCCATGAGGAGAAATACTTCTTCGGCGACAGCGGCTCCGAATTTCTGCGCTACGCGCTGAATGCTGACGGAACGACCCGGATTTACCGGCTGGGCGTTGTCCACGAGCAGCGCAGAAGCGGTGTGGAGAAGCTCAACCTGATGGGCGGCTTCCACCTGGAGGACCTGCTCTACTACCGCAACGGCAAGGTTTATTATGAAACCTATGTCCAGAACGGCTATAAGCTACATGGCGTGGATGAGGAGCGATTACCTGAGCTAAGATAAGTAATGAGTGCCGGGAAGCCGGGGTGCCGGAGAGTTAAGTGTGTTACTAAATTACTGAAATGCTCGGAGAGCCGAGGGTGTTGGTGGTGTTGCGCTGTGGGACTGTTCCGCTGTAGAGCTATTGCGCTAAGGGTATGTGTGACACTATTAAGCATGCTGAAGTGTTAGGGACGTTAAAAGCTAAGGTGCTGAAATCCCGTAATCCCAAGATACAAAGATAGTTTGTTCTGCTTTTGATGTATATGTGAAGGTATTGATTACGTCTTAAATGGGCTGTTGTGCTAGGTTGTTAGGTTTCTCGGGGAGGGAGTTACCGGTGTTTTGGTCAAAAGTGTTGCTGCTAGCGCTGAGCATACCTCCGGACCAAAAGGTTAATAGATAAGTGGCTTGAATCAAAGGTGAAAATACCTCTGATTCCGGCCAATATGGTCAAATGGCCTAAATGAGAGGCAAAAATGCCCTTGATTCCGGCCAATATGGTCAAATAGCCGAAATGAGAGGCAAAAATGCCCTTGAATTCAGCCAATGGGAGCAAATGGCCTAAATAAAGGGCAAAAATGCCCTTGATTCCAGCCAATGTGGTTAATCCGCCAGTTACCAACAGCAAGGGAGCTTATCCGCCGCCTATTTCGCCAGGGAACACACGACCGAGAGGATAACAGGCTGGCTGTGCTCCGGCAACAAGTATAGATATAATAAAAGTTTGTTCCTGAAAGGATGAGATGGATGCAGCGGAAAATCAATCTGCTCTTATTATGTTTCAGTCTGCTTGGCGGCGGCATAGCTTTTGTGCTGGGGGAGCTCCTGCTGGGCAGCAGGCCGTATGACCTGCCGTCCATATTAATTGTCGGGATCTATTTTGCCATTGTGGCGCTTGGCATCGGACTGGGGGCACTGCTGGCGGAGATGATCTCCCCGCGGCTGAACGGTTTATCGTGGAAGCAGCGCTATCTGGGGCTGTCATGGAAGCTGCTGCCGCTGACGGTGGTTATACTGTTCGGAGTCGGCACACTGATGGAATTTGTGTACGAGCTGAATTTCGGCGGCATCCGAACGGTCAAGAACGTCGTCATGGTCATCGACGACTCCGGCAGTATGCAGCAGAGCGATCCCGGCAACAGCCGGTACACCGCAGCGCAGGAACTGGTGCAGCAGATGGATACAGATAATCAGGTTGCTGTCGTGACCTTCAGCCAGGATGCTGCAGTCGTTCAGCCGCTGATCTCACTGCGGAGTACGGAGAACCGCGAGAAGGTATCGGAGGTGATTGGCAGTCTGCAGACGACGGAGGGCGGCACGAATATCAGCGGAGCACTCACCGAAGCTATGAACGTAATTAACACAGACGCTACCAGCCGCGGGGCTATGGTCATCATGCTGTCAGACGGCTTCAGCCAATTCAATACTGCTACAGAATTGAGTGAGTATACAAGCCGCGGCATTGCCGTGAACACTGTCGGACTTGCGCTGGATGATCCGTCAGGCGCGACATTGCTGCGGGATATTGCCGCTGCGACAGGAGGGCAGTATTACGATGTCACTGACGCCGGAAGTCTGGGCGGAGTGTTCCAGCAGATCTATGACCGGCTGGGTGACCGTACCCTGCTTACAGAGCGCAGCGATGCTACGGCAGACAGCCCTTATTATGCAGCTGTACGGATTCTCGCGCTGATGCTGGTCGGCACTGCGCTTGGGATAGGACTGGGTATTATTTTTGATAACAGGCATTTAGCCAAAAGCTTCGGTATCGGCGGCTGGACAGCCGGCCTGTGCGCCGGTTTGATTCTCGAATTCGGGCTTAGCGGCCAGTCCTTTGGTGATACGCTGGTTAGACTCACTGCTGTACTGGTGCTGGCGGCGATCATTGCACTCTTCACCTATGTGGTGCCGGTCGGTGAAGGACGGCTGTCCCGCCGGGGAAGAAGAGATGCGGCGGCAGCACCGGGTTCCGAGGGGTTCCATTCGCCGCGCAGAAACAGGAACAGCAAGGGCTTTTGAGTCCCGGCAGCAAGATTACGGGCTGAAGGAATTGTGAAACGTGAAAGGAGCATACAGTCATGAGGTACGCCGAGGTAACGACCCCCGCACAGGCTGTTACGGAAGTAACGGCCCGGGTGGAGGACCGGTTGTGTACGCTGAGATGGCGCTGGCCGGACGGCGTGCAGGCGGTCTGTATCCTTAAAGGAGCGGCGGCGGAGCAGGAACGCGAAGCGCTTCCGCCTTCCGGCATGAAGCTGTACACACGTGAGGAATATAAAGCGAATAACGGATACCGTGACCGGATGGATGACATCGGACTTGTGGTCTATACCGTATATGCCCGGATCAGCGAAAATGGCGAGACGCTGCTTATCAGGCAGCCGGACGGCTCAAACCGGATTACAGTCAGCGCCGGCAAGGCGAGAATTTATTTTTCCATCCAGCACAAAAAAGCGATATTTGCCAAGCAAAAAACAGTACATATGACGATTACCGCTGAAGTGCCGGTGCCGAAGGATGTACTCTGCTATGTCAAAAAAAGAGGCGGGTATCCGGCCTCCCGCGAGGACGGCGTGCTGTTCCCGTTTGTTCTGGATTTTGCTGCCGGGCGAAACGCACTGCCGCCGATTGAGATTGGCAAAGAGGACTTCGTGCGGATTTTTTTCACCGATGGGCGTAAATACGGTCAGTATTATGAGCTGGTACCGGAATAAGTGTATTCCGTGCAGCTAAAAGTCCGGATTTTTCGATCGAACAAGCTTTAGTTGTAATTTATACAGCTATATCAGGAGAAATCGCCGAAATGGGGCTAAAATGCCAGATATAGATGTACAAAGTGCAGCTAAAAGAAAAAAAGCCGTGCTGGAAGGTAATATAGTTGCACAAAGTGCAGTTAAGGCACGGGGTAGCTTAGAGCGCACACTTTTTAGCCAAAGCCAAAGCCAAGGCCAAAGCCAGTGACCAGCAGGAAAGTAACGCTCAGACAACGACAAAACGTTGGGAGGACAACAAATGTCTTTTTTCAGCCGCTTTATGAAGAAAAACCAGCCGCAGCCGCGGCCGCTCTTTTATGATATTGTGTGCCCTTACTGCTTCACTAAGTTCCAGCCGGAGGAAGTCGTTTTCCGGGCTATGCACAGCCGTGAGGATGATGAGAATTACGCGCTGGGCGAGGATGATGCCTTGAACAAGTACCGTGAGCGCTTCGGGCTTGATACGGTGGATGATATGGAAGCGATTTTGAATCCGGCTGATATTCCCGAGGAATACCACCACTATACCGATCATGTGCTGACCGGGCTCACCGACCGCTACGGGGTGCTGACGCGCAGACGGCTCTGTCCGGCCTGCCATAATGAGCTGCCAGTAACCGCCGGCAAGGTGCCGAGCAATATCATTTCGATTATCGGTGCTTCCCAGGTCGGAAAGTCGGTGTATATGACGTCGCTGATCCATACGCTGCAGCATACGACGGCAGGGCATTTTGACGCCGCCTGCATGCCGCTGAATGCCGAGATCAGCCGCAAGTTCCGGACGCTGTACGAAGAGCCTCTGTTTGAGCGCGGTGATCTGCTGGCCTCGACCCAGAAGGAAAAAATGCAGGAGCCGTTCATCTTCCAGTTCGTCTTCAAGGATGAGAGCAAGCCGCCGCTGACGCTGGTGTTCTTCGATGTGGCCGGTGAAGGGATGGTTGACCAGGATTATCTCGGGCTGCACGGCCAGCATATCAAAAACTCTGCGGGCATCCTGTTCATGGTCGATCCGCTGCAGATCCGTTCCATCCGCGAAAAAATCCGCATCAACTACGGCGATAAGCCGGGTGAGTGGGTGTCGCAGTATGATGAGCCGCGTGATGTGGTGCTGACGATGTTCGGCGATTTCATCGCCTATCAGGAGAAGAGCAAAACCGATATTCCGACAGCGGTTGTTCTCGCCAAAAGCGATATGCTGCATTCGCTCAAGGATGAGGACGGCGATTATATCAAGGCGAACAGCAACGTGTTCAATAACTACGTGCACCGCAAAACACTGAATCTGGACGAGTATCATAATATCGACGGAGAGATCCGCCGGTTTATCGAGAAGGTGGACCGCCCGTTCAAGGATACGATGGATGTGTATTTTGCCAATACCGGATATTTCGCGGTTTCTGCGCTGGGCAGCAATCCGGTCAATCAGAAAATCGAAGGTGTGGTCAGCCCGATCCGTGTGGACGAGCCGTTTATCTGGCTGCTGCATAAGCTGAAGTATATTGAGGGGAGCGACGGGCCGTGAACAGATTCTCAGGGACCGGGATCACCCAGCAGATGTACACCCGCGAGCGGCGCGGGGTTTACCGGTCAACCGAGGGCTTCGATACCGTAGCGAAATCGGACAGTCTTGATAATAATTTTGTCAAAAAAATTCTCCATCCCTTCTGCGTCTATGATGCTCCGGCTGAGCTCGCGGCACGCGGCGAGAAAAGTGAGGAGATGTATCCCGCTGCGCTGCATCTGTTCCATACGGAGACCAACGATACGGTAATCGGGCAGAGCCGCTATCTGGCGGCTGATTTTACGGGACAGCGGAGCGCTTTTTTCGCCCATAACTTTATTGTGCCGCCGATCCGCTCGGAAGAGATTGTGGAGCATTACGGGGGCTGGCTGCATGCGGACTTTGCCGCTGAATATGACGGTGAGCCGGGCGGTACGCTGCCGGAGCTGACCGGTATTCCTGTGCGTGAGCGTACGAGCCGGCCTGAGCCGCTGGAGGTGCTGCGAGCACTCGGTTTTAGCGAAGAGCTGTTCAAAGCGCTGCTGCAGGCGGTTATGCTCTCCGTAGCCGGGAAGAAAAAAATCTATATTGCACTTGATGTGCCGGTCACAGAAATTTCGCGGCGTGCTGCGGAGCTGACAGAGGTGCTGTTTCGGGCCCTGCCGTTTGATTTCCGCCGCCGTCTGGGTGTCATTACCTATGCGAATGAGCCGCAGAGCCGCAAATATATTCATTTGACCTTTGTGGAAAAGGGCGCACTTCGTCCCGGTGACCGGAGCATCGAGAAGGATTATGTCTTTGATCTTTCATCCGGCCGTATTCTCAATGCGGACTTTACGGGGACGCGCCAGCCGTTTGCCGGGCTTGCCTGGACAACCCTCAGCCGCGGGGGCAGCATGGAGGACTTCGGCCGGTTCGCCGATTCGCTGCTGCTGGGCGAGGCTGTGGAGCGGAAGCTTCAGCTTGCGCTTTATAATGAGCTGGCGGTCTTTTATGAGATTGAACAGGGGAATGAGCAGCTGTACACGGAGAACAAGTCTGCTGTGCTCGGCGGGCTGATATCCTACCTGAAGCCAGACGGCACACTGGAGTCACGGATCAGGCTGAACGATCTGTTTCTGGAGCGGTTCGACCGTGAGTATGATGCCGTCCGGCAGCGCAACATTCCTGAGCCAGAGGTGCTGGAGCAGTTTAAGGCGTATTTTGTGCTGGAGGGCCATAATTACCGGGGCAAAATTGTCGATTACTTCATCAACGCCATGCTCAACTGTCCTGCCGCCGGACGGGAGGATGTGCTGGCAGCGGCATACGGCATTATTGAGAGTGACGGGGAGCTGAGTGCAGCCTTCTTCAAAAAAGTGATGGCTCAGCCGAGATTCCGTACAGCCTTGCTGGAGCCGTACATCGACTCCAGGCTTGCTGCTGCCGCTGATATGAAAGAGATCATGCGCTTTGTGTTCCACTGGGGGCGCTTTTTGCCGGAGGTGCTGCAGCAGGCCTTTGTCCGGGATCGGGTGAAGGAGTATCTGCTGGAGAAGCTGGCCGGGGATAAGAACCCGGTGGCTGCTGTGGCTGCTGCCCATGATTTTGTTGAGCAGGCGGAAAAAGAGCGGCGCAGAGGCAGCGGCCTCTATCCGGAGGCAATGTCGCTGCTGCTGGAGCTGGCGACAGCCGCCGACCGCTTTTTGCTGAGCAGGGTAGATCTGGACGGGCTGACGATGGAGCAGCTGCTGGATATTTCGTTCCTGCGTTACCGGGATACGGAGGACTGGCAGCCGCCGCTGGATGCAATCAGCAGACGCAAGGCCAATGCCCTTCGTGCTGCCTACCGCTGGTTCGGTGAGGAGAAGCCGGATGAGGAGGTTTTTGCCGGACTTGCGCCGCGTGAGCTTGACGATGTGCAGCTGCTCGGGCGCCGCTGGCTGAAGGAGGCAGGCAGCGCCGAGCCTTTCGACCGGCTGCCGCTTGCGTTCTATCACAGCAGTGAGCGCGCGGACGGACCGCTGGATTATGATGCGCTGCTGGAGCTGGTTGTGCGTAAGGCGGCCGGTGACAAAGAGACGGTGTACCGTTTCTTTGACTGGTCGCAGGGCAGCTGGCTGTTCACGGTCTCGAATAAGAAGCTGTGGCCGGGCTATAAGCGGGCTGTGCTGAGATATTTCATGAACCAAGACCGTGAAGCGTTCAAGAGCCGTGAATTCCGCAAAAGCTACGCGGCTGCAGCCGGACCGGCGCTGCAAAATGTTTATAATGAAGCCCGCAGCAAGCTGGCTTCGCCGCTGGCGCGGTGGGTCAGCCGCAGCCGATTTCAACTCCTGATCAGCGGCTCCGTCCTGGGGCTTGTGATCATCGCAGTGATCGTCGCGGTCAGCCTGCTGCGGCCGGACCCGGCTCAGCCGGAGACCGGGGCAGGGACAGGCGGCGATTCGGCGGTTACCGTTGCGCTCGGCAGCGGTGCTGCTGCCGGCGGTACACAGCTGGTGTTCACCTTTGAAACTGCTGAGGCGTGCTCTGCCTTTGAGCCGGCGGAGATCGGGCTCATGTCCGGCGACAAGGTGACAGACACCTACGGTGTTATCGCGACGACAGGCAGTTGCCTGGTGCCGGCGCAGGGAGCGGATGAAGGTGTGGCTGATAATGCCGGGTCTGGGGCGGATGAAGGCACGGCTGGTAATGCCGGGTCTGGATTGGATGAAAGCGCGGCTGGCAATGCCGGATCTGGAGCGGATGAAGGCGCGGCTGGCAATGCCGGATCTGGATTAGATGATGGCACGGCTGGCAATGCCGGATCTGGAGCGGATGAAGGCACGGCTGGCAATGCCGGATCTGGAGCGGATGAAGGCACGGCTGGCAATGCCGGGTCTGG
The DNA here is from genome assembly GCF_000723885.1 of Paenibacillus camerounensis. Lineage (GTDB taxonomy): Bacteria > Bacillota > Bacilli > Paenibacillales > Paenibacillaceae > Paenibacillus_AQ > Paenibacillus_AQ camerounensis. The sequence continues at coordinate 7,717 of NZ_CCDG010000013.1, read as the reverse complement.
AGCGGATGAAGGAGCGGCTGGTAATGCTGATGTGGGGACAGACGGCGGAGCGGCGGATAACGCCAGTAACGGGACCGGGTATGGCGGCGAGTCCGTCTCTTCCCCGGTGACATCCGGCTATCCGGGGACTGCGTACTACCGTATCACCGTTGACCTGGAGCCGGGTGCAGTGCTTGCGGCCGGCAGCATGATCAAAGCCGGTGATTACAAGCTGATTGTTCAGCCTGACCCGGCGGCGGGAGTATCCTCCACGCCGGCGGCGGAGCCTTCCGCTACAGCGGAGGCAACGCCTGATGCTTCGGCTGGTGCCGGCACTACTGGGAACAACGCCGGCGGCAACAATCCATCCGGTGGAGCTGACACAGATGCAGCCGGCTCTGACGGTGCTGATGCAGAGAGTACTGCGGGTGCGGAATAAGTTTGTCCCTGACCAACTAATGTAATTAGCTAACATAATCCTGAACAGTACAAGTTGCCGGATAACGGCGCGGGTACGTTCAGGATTTTTTTTTGCCAATGGCGGGCGGTGGAATACAGGTACATAGGGTGCTGTCGCAGTGGGAGAGTATTTTGTCCCAATCAGCCGTATCCTCAACGCGCATAAGTTCGATTTTGACCAATATAACTATCGGCAGAGGGGCGGGCAGGAACGTTCTGGTGCGATCAGAATTTTTTCTGCGGATTGCTGAAGAGTTGGTTGTAGTTAAGTGGATTTTAGACAACTAATCTTTGCAGAAATAAGCGATGGACCAGTTTATGTGGAAATTTGTCACCTAATTCAGGCGATCACTCGAAATAAACACAGAAAACTAGGGGATTAAGTTGCTGTTTTCCAACTATTTACACTAAAATCGCGATTTCGGCAGAATTAAATGACTTTTTTCCAACTGAATTCAGGTGTGTTTGCTGTAGGAGTAAATAGGGGCTGCAGGCTCTAGGACAGTGGCAGTTTGCATGGCAGGTCATCCGAGTAATTAGCGTGGTGGTGGAGTAGTGGAGCGGGAAGTGGAAAATGGTGGAATACTGGAGCAGCGGAGTAGTGGACTAGGAATAGGAGTGGGGTAGGATCAGGCAGGAGCAGGAGCAGGAGCAGGAGCAGGAGCAGGAGCAGGAGCAGGAGCAGGAGCAGGAGCAGGAGTAGGAGTAGGAGTAGGAGTAGGAGTAGGAGTTGAGAGAGGAAGAGGGAGAAGGAGAGGGTATACCAAGCCGGAGAGAACAGGGGGGCTGCATGGCAGGGGGGTGAGTAATTATTGTATGGGGAGAGGCCTGAGAAGGACGTATGTGCGGGCATGCTCCCCCTTGACACATGTTTGCCGGGTAGAAGCAATTCTGCGGCTGACGCCTGTTCACCTGCCGTACTGCTGACATAGCGTGGAATGAGATTGTTACAGCTTTTCTATGGACATACAGGGGAATACTAGCTATGATTATGAATATTAAAATTTAATAAGCTAGTGAAAAGGGTGCGTGTTCTACCTTGATAGAACCGCTTAATAGGGAAGGCCGGTGCGAATCCGGCGCGGTCCCGCCACTGTAAATGCAGAGCGACCCCTGCTGATGTGCCACTGTCCGGATGTTTAGAAGGGCGGGAAGGCAAGGGGGAACGATGAAGCACAAGCCAGGAGACCTGCCTTTTTCACAGACGTTTCACTTCTTCGTGGGGTAAGAATGCGGAACACATGCAGATGGACTGCGGCTTAAGGCGATAGTGTGCTTTGCACAAGCTGTGCCTGCTTATGGCCGGGCTTGTTATGAGCAAGCTTAGCTTACAGCCGTTCTGCCGTTAATTTGTATTCTTCCCGGCCGCCCTTAATAAGGGCGGTTTTTATGAAATATAAGAATTTATATGTTTTACGCTATCCATAATCCTTATATTTCTCACAGAAACGGTTACCGCCTTCTCTGAAGGACGGCATAGCCGTTTCTACTTGTTGGGCTAGGGGCAATTGAAGGATCATTCTATTAATAGGAAAGAGGGTAAAGATGAAAAAGAATTATTCTGCCAAGTTCCTGAGACTCGGCCTGGCTTTATTGCTGATTATCTCCATTATAGGGGGAGCTGTTGTCCCGTCCGGCCAAAGCTATGCAGCAGCGGATGCTTCAGCAGTTCAAGGAGCGGAAAGTGTAACGGAGGCTGTGTATACAGCGGATGATGTTTCCCCGGGACGGCTTAGTACGCTGGTAGCAGCAGACAATGGCCAGCTTACTGTAAAAGAGGCTACCTACAAGACTGCTGAGTATGTTTTGAACAGCGGCGTGACGTCAGATTGGCAGGCAATCGGGCTTGCCCAGGCCGGCTATGATGTGCCTGACACCTATGTGCAGACCCTTGTGCAAAAGGTTAGTGCAGCCGGCGGCAGCTATGCCAACGTAACAGATTATGCGCGGATTGTGCTTGCGGTGAAGGCAGTTGGTGCGGACCCGGAGAATTACGCCGGCAGCGGCTCCTCGGCGGGCTACAATCTGATTGAGAAGATCTATAACAATGATAAGATCAGCGGACAGACGCTCAATGCCCCGGTATATGCGCTGCTTGCGCTGGATTCCGGTGATTATACCCTGCCGAGTGATGCCAAATGGAGCAAAGCGGCGCTGTTAAGCGAGATTTTGTCCAAACAGAAGGCAGACGGCGGCTTTACCCTGTCCTCAGGTGCCAGCGACCCGGATATGACGGCGATGGCTTTGACGGCGCTGGCTGCGCACCGGAATGAGCCGGCAGTAGCAACTGCGGGACAGAAGGCGGTAGCCTGGTTATCCGCTGCGCAGGACAGTAAAGGCGGATACGGCGATAACAGCGAGAGTGCCGCCCAGGTTGTTATCGGCCTGACCTCCTTCGGCATAGACCCGGCAGGACCGGAGTTTACCAAGACAGACGGAGATTTGATCGGAAGACTGCTGAGCTTCTTCAAAGCCGGCGGCGGCTTTGCCCATAATGAGAGCGGAAGCGTTAATGCCTACGCAACTGAACAAGGGCTGCAGGCTCTTGTTGCCTACAACCTGTTCAGCGGCGGTAATAACGGGAAGCTGTATGACTTTACGAAGCCGGCAGCGCAGAATCCGCTGGTATATGTACCGCTCGTAATTGAAGGGCCGCAGGGTACGCTGGGTCAAGGAAGTGCTTATGCCGGCAATGCCCTTGAAGCGCTGGAGAAGGTCGCAGCACTGAACGGTCTGGCGCTTACGAACCCTTCCGGCAGTTATGTTACGGCAATCGGCAATGTGACTGCGGGACTGTTCGGCGGTTATGACGGCTGGAGCTATGCGGTAATCCGCGGCGGAGAGTGGCTGTATCCCGAAGTAGGCATGAAGGACTTCAGCCTTAAGAGCTCTGACCGTATTGTCGTATACTACGGGGATTTCGGCACCCAGCTTGTTGAATCGGCTGAATTGTCCAAGGCGCAGCCTGGAGAAGACGAAGCTTTCGACGTCACGGTGACTCAGATTACATGGGATTGGAGCACAGGTGCCCCGGTTCCGGTAACCTCCAAAGCTGAAGGGGTGAAGGTTACCGTCGGCGGCCAGACTGCAGTTACCGGCCAAGATGGCAAAGCCGAATTCAGTGCAGGCCTGGCGGCAGGGGATTATGCGCTGACAGTAACGGGATACACGGCTGACAAGGCACCTGCACTCGTTAAGTACACGCAGCCTGTAACCATTATCTCCAGCAATGTGTCCGTTCAGCTGGCAGTTGAAGGGCCTGAGGGCCTTATTGCCGAAGGTGTGCTGAAAGCGGCGAATGTAATGACAGCGTTGAAGAAGCTGGCTGCCGCGCACAATATTCCGCTGCAGATTACAGAGTCCTCGTTCGGCAGCTATGTATCCGGTATTGCCGGTTATCCTGGCTTAACCTACGACGGGTATTGGAATTTTGTAGTCCAGCGCGGCGGGGAATGGATGTATCCGAGCGTCGGCATGGACGGTTTCGAATTGCAGGCAGCTGATAAGGTGCTTGTCTACCTGGGAAGTTCAGCTACACAGGTAGTAGACTCCGTTGAGACCACCCCGCAGCAGCCCAAACCGGATGAACCGTTCACAGTTACAATTACACAAGTACAATGGGTGTGGAATAATACAACCTATACGAGTGATCGGGTAGTTTCACCGGCAGCCGGAGTACAGGTAACGATTGATGGTACAACGGTAACTACAGATGATGAAGGTAAGGCTGCTTTTGAAAAAGGTCTGCCTGCCAAAGTCTACACGCTGGCTGTAACCGGCTATGTTAAAGGGGCTTCCCCTACAATTGTACGGCATACACAGGCTGTCAAGGTAGTTCCCGGCAATGTAGCGGCCTCCCTGGCCATTGAAGGACCGCAGGGCCTTGTAGCCGAGGGTACGCTTGAGGCGTTCAATGCTTATGATGCCCTGCAGCAGCTGACGGCTTCCCGCAGCATTGCGCTGCAGGCTGCCGAATCCCAGTATGGTATTTTCGTTCAGGGAATCGGCGGAATTGAAGGCGGAGTCTATCACAAAGACGGATACTGGAGCTTTGCGGTATCCCGTGGAGGACAATGGATCTATCCTGAAACCGGAATGAATGATTTCGTACTGCAGGCGTCTGACAAGGTGCTTGTTTATTACGGCGGAAGCAGCACGCAGCTAGTTGATTCAGTGGCGGTTACGCCTGCTCAGCCTAAGCAGGGTGAAGCATTTGCTGTCCAGATCAAGCAGCTTACACAGGTCTGGGATGCGAACTATGTACCGCAGCGGGTTGTCTCTGCTGCTGCCGGGGTTCAGGTCAGTGCCGGCGGAGTTACAGCTACAACAAATGCAGAGGGTGTGGCAGCCTTCGGGCAAGGCCTGCCGGCCGGTGTACACACACTGGCTGTAACGGGATATGCTGAAGGCCAGCTGCCAAGCATTGTCCGTTACACACAGGCGTTGACCATTGCGTCTGTGGATACAGTTCCCCAGCCGGCGACGGCGGTGATCTCTGTCACCGGTGACAGCATTAAGGGCAGCATTCTCTGCAGTACTACTGTAACGCTGAACGAAGGCGAGACTGCTTACAGCCTGCTGGTCCGCCAGCTTGGCGGCAAGGTAGTGAGCGGCGGCAGCGGGGATAGTGTCTATATTAAATCGATTGACGGCCTGGCCGAGATGGACCGGGGCAAAGACAGCGGCTGGATGTATTCGGTTAACGGCAGCTATCCCAAAACAAGCGCGGGCAGCTATAAGCTCAGCAGCGGCGATGTGCTGGCCTGGCGCTACACAACCGACGGCGGAGCGGATATCGGAAATCCGCCAGGCGGATCGGGAAGCACCGGCGGCACAGGCGCAGCAGGATCAGGAAGCCTGGCAGGGGTAGCCATTACTGCTGACAATACGCTTCCGATTCAGCAGGTCGGTCAGACGACTGCCGTAACCGGAACCCTGATGACAGCGGAAGAGGCAGCGGCGCTTCAAAAGCTGCTAAGCGCCAATGTGGCCAGCTTCCGGCAGAATGTAACTCCGGGTGCAGCGTCTGTACTGAAGGACAGCGCCGGTGAAGTACAGCTGCAGATTCCGGCAGGTTCGGTGTCCGGTACGGTTGAAATTGTGGTGCAGGAGTTACCTGCAAACCGTCCTGAAGTGGTATCCGGAATGTATGATTTTCAGCCTGACGGTACGAAATTCCTGAACACAGTGGACCTGCAGATTGTGCTCCCGGTCACGGCTTCTAATCAAGCCAATCTGGCGCTGGCCTGGCTGAACGGGAGTACAGGTGACTGGATTCCGGTTCCGGCAGTGCTTGATGCCAAAACAGGGGTCATCACCGGTAAAATCAGCCACTTTACAACGTATGCAGTTGTAGACCGCAGTAAGTTTGAACCGCAGCGTGACAAGCTGGCCGCTGATATTGCTTCCACAGCTAAGGCAGCGGCAGCAGCGGAGGAGCTGAGCGACTGGCAGGCAATCGGCCTGGCCCGTACCGGCCATGCTGTACCGGCAAGCTATCTGAACGCAGTAAAGGAGCAGCTTGCTGCAAGCAATGGTGAATTCCGCAAGGTAACCGATTATGAGCGGCTGGTGCTGGCCGTAGCTGCGGCCGGGGCAGATCCGCAGAGCATCGGCGGCTATAATCTGATTGAGAAGATTTATAACAACAGCAATATGGCGGGACAGGGCAGCAACGGTCTGATTTTTGGCCTGATCGCTCTGGACAGCGGCTCCTATAAGGTGCCAGCAAATGCACTGTGGACCAGAGAACGTCTGATTACTTCAATCCTGGAGCTGCAGAGCAAGGACGGGGGCTTCCCGCTGACTGCTGGGGGAACTGACGATGTAGACCTGACAGCGATGGCAGTTACGGCACTTTCCGCCCACACCGGCCAGTCTGCAGTGCAGGCTGCAATCGACAAGGCGGTTACATGGCTGTCGCAGCAGCAGCTGGAGAACGGCGGCTACAAGGCCTCAGGAACAGAAAACAGTGAAAGCACAGCTCAGGTCATCATTGCCCTCAGCAGTGCCGGCATCGGTCCTGGAGATGTCCGTTTTGTAAAAGCAAAGGGCGGTCTGCTGACGCATCTGGCGTCGTTCAGACAGGCAGACGGCAGCTATGCCCATGCCGCAGGCCAGCCTGGAAATAGCCTGGCTACCGAGCAGGCGCTGCTGGCACTGTCAGCGTACAACCGTTTCCTGACAGGGGATTCCAAGCTGTTCAGTATTACACCGGGGGCAGTGAATGCAGTCAAATTCTCTGATGAGAGCCAAATCTCCGCCTGGGCGCTTGCTTCTGTACAAGAGGCCTATAATCAGGGACTGATGAAGGGTGTCAGCAGCACAGAACTGATCTTTGCCCCTAAGCAAAAGATCACCCGTGCAGAATTCGCGGCCCTGCTGTTAAGACTGGCGGGCGAAGCTCCTGCTGATACCTCTGCTGCTTCTGTATTCAGCGATGTAAAAGCCGGTTCCTGGTATTACGGAACGGTGCTGAAAGCGAAGGAGCTGGGGATTATCTCGGGTGTGGGCAATACCGTCTTTAATCCTGACGGGTACATTACCCGCCAGGATATGGCGGTCATGATCATGAGAGCCTTCAAGCTGGAGAGCAGCAGTGCTGCAGGCTCCTTTACAGACGAGAGCCGGATCAGCAGCTATGCGCTGTCCGCAGTCCGCACCGTATCACAGCTGGGTTATATGAGTGGATATAACGGCTCCTTTGATCCGGCGGCTGCGGTAACCCGGGAAATGGCTGCAGTGGTGGCAGTCCGGCTGCCGTAACAAGCTGCAGCATGCATGCCGAAAGATTACAAAGATGTGGCAGATTTAGCGCCCGATTTAGGCTAGAATAGTATAAGATTAATGATAGGGATGGAACGGGGGCAGCAGGCTCTCGTTCTTTCCCTTTTTTCAAAGACAAAAAGCTACAGGCTTTGAAGCCCCGCCATGGAATGCGCTTGTTGTGCATTCATGCTAAGATTCTGCCGGGCGGGTCTATTTCAGGAGGTGCAATGATTAATGACGAAACCGGCTATCCGCCGTTTGCTTCCGCCAGCGCTTGTGCTGCTGGCTGCACTGCTGCTGCCGGGCTGCACAGCCCCCGGCGCGAATGACGCTGCCGCCCCGTCCGGCGGCAGCGCGACTGCCACGGCTGCGGCGCAGAGCCCGCAGCCGCCGGCTACCGCGTCTCCGCAGCCCGGAGACGCTGCCGTCAGCGCCCCGCCGTCCGCGCCGGCGGGGAACGTCCCGCCGTCTCCCGCAGCTGCGGAGACGGCTTCTCCAGGCGCGGCCGCAG
>NZ_CCDG010000012.1 GCF_000723885.1 Paenibacillus camerounensis | reverse complement strand
AGAAGCGCGGCCAGGCTGACGAGGCCGGGCAGCGGCTGCCGGGGCTGACTGCCTGGCGCAGCGCGGAAGCCGCCTGGAAGAGCCGGCTGGCCCGTGTGTATGGGCAGGCCGGTACGGGCCGCTTCCGCCGAACGGGCAGCGGCAGCGCTTGCTGCGGCTGAAGCGGCTGCACAGGCTGCGCTGCAGGCGGAGGAGCCGGCCCTGCGCGAGTGCGGCGGCACCTACCGGCGTGCGGTAGAGGTCGCAGCCGAGCTCGGCGGGCTTCGCCGGGAGCGCGCCGCCGTGCTGGGGCGCCGCGAGGCCGTCTCCAGCGGGCTGGCTGCCGCGCAGGAGCGGATGAACCGGGAGCGGGAGCTTTTGGCCCGCGGCCAAAAGAAGCAGCAGGAGCTGCAGCAGAGCCTGCTGCCGCTGGCGGTCCGCTCCCAGGAACGGCAGTCTCTGCAGGAAGCGATGCAGAGACTGCAGGGGCTGCGCTCAGCCGAGACCCAGCGGGACTCGGCTGAGCGCGAGCGCCAGGGCCGCGCGGCGGTGCTCGCCGCCGCAGAGGCGCGCCTTGCCGCAGCCGGAGGCCGGCGGCAAGAGCTGGCCGTGCAGCGCGGCGGGCTGGTCGCCGCAGCCGCGCTGCACCTGGAGGTCCTGCGGGCTGCAGAAGCCGCCGCAGGAGAGGCCGCCGTGCGCCTGGAGCAGCACGGCGGCGCGCTGGAAGCCGCGCGCAAAGAGCAGGAGGTTCACCGGCTCTCGCTGGCACTCGCCGGTGAACTCCAAAGCGGGCTGCCTTGCCCGGTCTGCGGCAGCGAACATCACCCCTCGCCTGCGTCCGTCCAGGACGGCGGCGGGGACGATGAGCTGGCCGGCCGGCTGGAGCATGCGCGCCTGCTGGCCAGACAGGCGCTGGATACACGCCACCTGTTCCGCAGCCTGCTGGAACAGGACGGAGCGTGGCTCGCGCAGGTGTACGGCGAGAGCATGCCGGAGCTTCCGGCTGCAGCCGGTCTGGAGCAGGTCAGCGCTGCGGGCATGCACTCTGTGCCGGGGGCAGACGAGACGCTGCATGCCGGCCTGCTGACAGAGCTGGAAGACAGGCTGGCCGGCTGCAAAGCCCGCTCCGGCAGTCTGCGCAGCGACGCTGCGCAGTGGCAGCGGGCCATGCAGGAGCAGCAGCAGCTGTACCATAAGGAGGAGGCTGCCGTAGAAGCAGAGGCAGCCTGGCTGGCCGGGCTGGTGAGTAAAGCCCGGGAGCTGGCAGGTCAGGCGGACAGTCTGCACCGGGAGTGGGCCGCGCTGTTTCCCGGACTGGCGGCGGATGAGGCAGAGGCTGCTTACCGTGCGGTGCTGCTTAAGGATGAGCAGGCGGAGGAGATCCGGGGCCGTCTGGAGATCAGCGTGAAATTTCTGGATGACAAAAGCGCTGCCGTTCAAGCGCTGCAGGAGGAAATCTCCGGTCTGGATAAGGAGCTGGCTCACTTACACGCCCAGCTGGAAGGCAAGGAAGCGCTGGAGCGCGAGAAGGCGGAGCGCCTGCAGCAGTGGACAGGCGGCCGTGCTGCTGCGGAGCTGCTTGCTGAAAGTGAGCGGCAGCTGCAGCAGCTGCAGGCTGCGCTTGAACGGAGCAGGCTGAGCCATCGTCAGGCAGCCGAGAAGGCGCAGCATGAGCTCAAGGAAGCGGCGATTGCCCGCCAGGCGGCTGAGTCAGCCGGGGAGCATTATGCTGAGGCATCTGCACGCTGGCAAGAGAGCCTGGAGTCATCGCCGTTTGCTTCAGCCGCTGAGGTTGAGGCTGCGGCACTGCCGCCTGAGGAGCGGAATGCTGCGATGCTGAGCGTACGGAGCCACCGCGAGGAAGAGGCCGAAGTGAACCTGCAGCTGCGGAGCATAGCCGGGAAGCTGCAGGGTGCAGCCCTCAGTACGGAGGAGTGGCAGGAGAGCCAGGCTGTACTTCGCCAGTGCAGGGAGGACGATGAGGAGGCGCTGCGCAGCCGGGCACGGGCCGAGCGGGATCTTGAGGATCTGCAGCAGCGCCATATTCGCTGGATGGAGCTTGAGGGACAGCGGATCGGCCACGCTGCGCTGCAGGACCGCCTGTCGAAGCTGCAGACGGTCCTGCGCGGCAATGCCTTTGTCGAGTATATTGCCGAGGAGCAGCTGATGCAGGTCTGTCAGGCAGCGTCGCAGCGGCTGCGGTTTCTGTCCAAGCAGCGCTACGCGCTGGAAGTGGACTCCGGCGGAGGCTTTGTGATCCGTGACGACGGGAACGGGGGCGTCCGCCGTCCGGTCTCGACTCTGTCCGGGGGAGAGACTTTCCTGACCTCACTGTCTCTGGCGCTTGCCCTATCGGCGCAGATTCAGCTCCGCGGACAGTATCCGCTGCAGTTCTTTTTCCTGGACGAGGGCTTCGGCACTCTGGACCCTGACCTGCTGGATACGGTGATTACATCCCTTGAAAAGCTGCACAATGACCAGCTGTCTGTCGGCATTATCAGCCATGTTCCGGAGCTCCGGGCCAGACTGCCGCGTAAGCTGATTGTGGTGCCTGCCGAGCAGGGAGGCGGGGGATCGCACATTCTTTTGGAAAAAATGTGAAATTGGGGGTGTGATGTGATGTCGATCACAGAGACACCATCATGCCCCTGTTATAATACAGCTAAGCCGACATCATTTAGAAACACCTCGGCGGACGTATGACCGGGATGTACTCCTTTTCATACGTTCGCCGCCGAATCAGCCTTTCAGCTGATAGGGTGTTTCTTTTTTTTTTGTCTACCGGCCATTTAACGGATTATCTTCCGCTGTACCTGATACAGTTTGCTTGTGGTCTGGATGCTGTACTGTACCTAATACAGTTATCCTTCAGCAGCAAGGCAGCAGGCGTGCCTGTAGGAGGTGTTAGCCCTATCGGGCTGAACCCTTCTAAATGATGCGTTACTACATAAAATGGATGATCAGCATCTGCTAAGCCCCCCCTCATTATCATCATCGGCAATCCCTGCCGGAATGCCTCCCCGTAAACTGGTTTACAGCAGCTTTCGTATTGCCCAAAAATCCTGTATGATAAGACTCATAAAATAATATGGCGGAGAAGGCCGGACATTCCGACCGGGCAGGCCTGTATCCATCGTGATCATTCGCCTGTACGGTAACACGTTGTGCTGCTTATTCAAGCATCGCCGCTCCACACAACCTTGAGAAGGAGGTGTTGTATTGGAAACTGTTTTCAGCAAAATCATTGAGGGCACCATACCTTCAAAAAAAGTGTTTGAGAACGAACGCATTCTGGCATTTCATGACATCCAGCCTGCGGCACCGGTGCATGTGCTGATCATTCCCAAGAAGTTCATTGCTTCGATGAATGATGTGACTGCGGAGGATTTGCCGCTGATCGGTGAGATTCATGCCGTGGCCCAGCAGATCGCTGTAGAGCTTGGGGTTGCTGAGACCGGATACCGCTTGATTAACAACTGCGGACCCGACAGCGGACAGGCAGTGCCGCATCTTCATTACCACCTGATTGGCGGTGCCAAGCTGGGCGCCCTCGTCGGTATTTCGGATTCACACGCATAGCGCTGTATCCAATAACAGACCGCCTGCCAGAAAAAAGAATAACACGAAGGTTGACACCTTATTTCGGTTTGACCTATAATGAAAGTTGATGAACCGTGTTATGCTCTTGGACGGTCTGGTCGGAGGGAGGGAAAACTGGTGTCTGAAACGAAAGTTCGTAAAAACGAGACAATTGATGCTGCACTTCGTCGCTTTAAACGTTCCATCGCTAAAGATGGTGTCTTGGCTGAGGTGAAGAAACGCAAGCATTATGAGAAGCCAAGCGTTAAGCGCAAGAAGAAGTCTGAGGCTGCTCGTAAGAGAAAGTTTTAGGAGGATTACTGAGTCATGAATCTTAGCGAACGATTGAACGAAGATATGAAGCAAGCGATGAAGAGTAAGGACAAGTTCAGACTCTCCACCATTCGAATGGTTCGTTCTACGATAAATTATTCTGAAATAGAATTAAAGAGAACATTAGACGACAACGAAGTGCTTGATATCCTTAGTCGTGAAATCAAACAGCGCAAAGATGCCCTCCAAGAATTTGAATCAGCGGGTCGTGAAGAGCTTGCCGCGAATACGAAGGCAGAAATCGAGATTATCATTAAGTATCTTCCTGCGCAGCTTTCCGAAGAAGAAATTAAAGTAATTGTACAGCAGACCGTCCAGGAAACCGGTGCTTCTTCGAAAAGTGATATGGGTAAGGTCATGAGCGCACTGATGCCTAAAGTCAAAGGTCGCGCCGATGGTAAACTTGTGAACCAGGCGGTTCTGCAATTTCTGCAATAATATAGCGCTGACACCCCTTGTATAAGGGGTGTTTTTCATTTTCAGGGGACAAAGGCTAAGCATATGCTTACCGTTGTCCCTTTTTTTATATCCGGCAGAGTGGAGTCACATTTTGAAACGGATTGCCGGAAAAAGGCGTACTAGGAGTATGAATTGGGTTATCATGAGTGAGGGGAGGTTCAAATATGAGCAGATTCCGGAAAATGATTGTATCCTGCACTGCCGCTATGCTGCTGCTGTTGCTCTGCATACCGGTTATGGCCGGAGCATCCGGAACAACAGACAGGCAGGCCGGAGTTGCCCAAAGCGGCCCCGTTTTTATTATTCCGGTAGACCAGGAGATTGAACGCGGCCTGCAGAGCTTTCTGGAGCGCGGATTTGCAGAAGCGGCGAACTACGGCGCTGTTCTGATCGTGCTTACGATTGATACGCCGGGAGGTCTGGTGAACTCGGCCGAGCAGATTGGAACAATGGTCAGAGACAGTGAGATTCCGGTTACCGCCTTTATTAAAGGCGACGCTGCGTCGGCAGGAAGTTACATAGCGCTGAACGCGGACACCATAATTATGAAGCCCGGGAGCATGATCGGTGCGGCTTCGCTGGTGGATATGAACGGGAACAGCGTGGATGACGCCAAGATGAATTCTTACTGGAAATCGAAGATGGTGGGGGCAGCCGCGCTGAACGGCCGTGATCCTGACATTGCTGCAGGAATGATGGATGTGAACCTGGTGGTGAACAAGCCTGAGCTTGGCGTGAGCAAAACGGCAGGACAGATTATTGCACTGACCAGTGACGAGGCGCTGAAGGCAGGATATGCCGAGCATCTGGCGGCAACACCGGAAGAGGCGGTGGCCTGGCTGGGCTACTCGACTGACGACATCTTTCATGTTCAGCAGACAGGTGCTGAGAAAATGTCGCATTTTCTGACCAATCCGGTTGTAATGACCATTCTGCTCTTTGTCGGGATTGCCGGCATTGTCATCGAGCTGCTTGTGCCGGGCTTCGGCATTCCGGGTATCATCGGGACTTTGGCCTTCGCCCTGTATTTCTTCGGTAACTATGTGGCAGGCTTTGCGGGAGCGGAGACATGGCTGCTGTTTATTCTCGGGCTGGTCATGCTTGTCCTGGAGCTCTTTGTCCCCAGCTTTGGGATTCTCGGATTGCTTGGTTCCATCTGTCTGATTGCGGGGGTTGTACGGGCAGCCTTCAGCTATACGCATGCCCTGCTGAATCTCGGGATCGCATTTGCCGCTGCGGCGGTAGTCATTGCGGTCGTGGTGGTAATATTCAAGGAACGCGGTATCTGGAACCGGTTTATTCTCCATGAGAGCCTGACCAAAGAAGAAGGTTTTGTGCCTGCACTGGAAAGGCTAAACCTGATCGGCGCAGCGGGAATGAGCGTCACTCCGCTCCGGCCGGCGGGAACTGCGGTATTCAGCGGAGAACGGGTGGATGTAGTCACCGAAGGCAGCTTTATCAGTTCTGAACGCCCCGTTTCCGTCGTGAAGGTGGAGGGCGGGCGTGTGGTCGTCAAGGAAATGATTGAATGACCCTGCTGTCCGTTAGGCGGCAATGAATCGCTCTTGAATTAGCTTTGAAAAAAATGTTAACGGAGGTTGGGAACAGGTATGGGTGAAGCTTCTTTGATTCCTATTTTGCTGATCGCGGTTGTCGTGATCATTGTGTTGAGTGTGTTCTTCAGCTTCTTCCCGGTTATGCTATGGATTTCTGCATGGGCATCCGGCGTGAGAATCAGCATTATTACGCTGGTGGCGATGAGACTGCGCCGGGTTACGCCGAGCCGGATTGTTAATCCTCTGATTAAGGCTATCAAAGCCGGACTGGGGCTGAATATTAATCAGCTCGAAAGCCATTACCTCGCCGGAGGTAACGTTGACCGGGTCGTCAATGCGCTGATCGCGGCGCAGCGGGCCAATATTCCGCTTGAGTTCACACGCGCAGCGGCTATTGACCTGGCCGGACGTGACGTGCTCCTGGCGGTGCAGATGAGTGTTAACCCGCGTGTCATTGAAACACCGATTGTTGCTGCAGTAGCCCGGAACGGGATTGAGGTAAAGGTAAAAGCACGGGTAACGGTCCGGGCCAACATCGACCGGCTGGTCGGCGGTGCGGGTGAGGAAACGATTATTGCCCGTGTCGGGGAAGGTATCGTTACAACAGTAGGTTCCAGTAATTCACACAAAGACGTCCTGGAAAACCCTGACTCGATTTCCCGGACCGTTTTGTCGAAGGGGCTTGACTCCGGTACGGCTTTTGAAATTCTCTCGATTGATATTGCGGACGTTGATGTCGGCAAAAATATCGGGGCGTACCTCCAGACTGAGCAGGCTGAAGCCGATAAACGCATCGCCCAGGCGAAAGCCGAGGAACGCAGAGCGATGGCGGTTGCCCATGAGCAGGAGATGAAGGCAAAGGTTGTCGAAATGAAGGCGCTCGTTGTCGAATCGGAATCCCGGGTACCGCTGGCTATGGCGGAAGCGCTGCGTTCCGGTCAGCTTGGTGTTATGGATTATATGAATCTCAAGAACATCGAAGCGGACACGCAGATGCGCGGCTCACTCGGTAAAACGAACGACGGGGACGATCACAACCGTCCGACCAATAAATAAGGGGATGTGAGATCCCATGGGCAGTCTGATTTATATTGCTGTGATTATTCTGGTCGCAATCTTCACCAATGTGAATAAAGCGGCCAAAAACAAGAAAAAACCTAATGCAAGCGGCGGTATGCCGACCTTTGGCGGCGGGGGGGATGACCAGCCGATGCGGAGAGACCGGCGTCCGGGGCCTGACGGCAGTGCCGCGCGTCCGGCCGCAGCCGGCAGCGGCTTCCCTTCACCGGACAACGGCCCGGCGGCCAGCGCTTCGTCAGAGCAGCATGAGCATGAGCTTGCACCAGCCTGGCAGGAGCCCCCGCATGTGCCTACTCCTGATTATGAGACGGGTGAGGGAATGTCTTACGAGCAGCCCGGAGAGCAGGAAGACAGCGTGCAGGTCCGTACAGATCGGATGCAGCGCGAGCTGGAGCGCCTCCAGGCTGCTTATGATGTAATAGCGGCATATGGGCTGGACGAGGGCGCAGAAGGGCCTGTAGCGTCCCTGGAGCATGCCAGAGCCGCTGCTTCTCCGCTTCCGGGAAGTGCTGGCGGCAGCCGCCAGGCGCTGCGTAACGGGCTCGTCTGGTCAGAAATTCTCGGACCCCCGCGCTCGCGGAGGCCGCATTCAACCAGAAGATAATAAGCTGCAGTAAACATAGCCTCTATTCGGCGGTAAGAACCATAGTGCCGTGAAGCTAAGCCTTCGGACCCTACTCACAGGGTCTGAAGGCTTTTTGCTTGTAAGGGTCTTGCCAGGCTTGCAGGATTTCCGGACCTAATTTCTTCACACCCGTGTGAGTAATTCTCATAAAAAGCTGCAGTGCCGCATAAGGTGTAAAGAAGGCAGGAAGGGGGAGAAGTCTACATATGACCCGTATCGGCCGCAGGCTGCGGGGATGGACAAACGGGGTACTGGATCTTCCGCAGGATGTGCTGCAGGAGCTGCCCCGGATCACCCTGATCGGCAATAAAGAGCTGTATATTGAGAATCACCGCGGTGTGCTGCATTTTTCGTCCGCCCTGCTAACAATCGCTTTAGCCAAAGGGGCGCTTGAAATTTCCGGCCAAGAGCTGAAAATCCGCAACATTCTCGGCCAGGAACTGGCCGTAGAAGGCGTTATCGGAGAAATCAGATACAAGGGAAGCGAGGAGAAAACATGAAAGAGCCGCCTCTGTCAGTGCTGCGGGGGTTCGTTACACTGCATGTGACGGGACCTGCGGTGGAGAAATTTATCAATGCCGCAGCCGAAGCCGGCATCGTCATCTGGGAAGTGAAGCCTGCAGGGGACGGCGCTTCCCTGAATTTGCTGCTGGATGACTTTTTCCGCCTCCGGCCGATTTTGAAAAGTACAGGCTGCCGCATGCACGTTACCGCCAGAAACGGCCTCCCCTTCCGGCTGGCGAGGCTGTGGAGACGCAAGCTTTTTTCTGCAGGTATCCTGCTGTTCGGGGTGATGATTCTGCTGTTCTGCTCGATGGTCTGGACGGTCCGGGTCGATGGGAACCAGCGTATCGCCTCGGATGATCTGCTGGCAGCCGCACGGCAGGAGGGGATTTATCCGTTCCAGTGGATCTGGCGCATGGATGAGCCGGACAAGCTCTCCAAGAGGCTGATCTCCCGGGTGCCGGGTATTTCCTGGATCGGTGTGGAGCGGACCGGGACGAGCATCACGATCCATATTGTAGAGGCGGATCAGCCGGAAAACCGCCCGCTGCTGAGCCAGCGGCATCTGATCAGCAGGACAGATGCGGTCGTTACAGGAATTTATGCCGAGCAGGGCCGGCCGGTCGTCGGCATCAATTCCCGGGTCAAAAAAGGGCAAATCCTCATTTCCGGCGCATTGGGTGATAAGGAAAACATAGAATACGTTGTTGCCAAGGGCGAGGTGAAGGGCCTTGTCTGGCATGAATATAATATCGAGGTTCCGCTTAAAACCACCGGCAGCTCCTATACAGGAGAGCGGAAGGACCGGACTTATCTTGTCCTCGGAGACTGGGCCGTTCAGCTATGGGGCTACGGCAGCTCCGGCTTCAGTAAATCCCGCACGCTGACTGAGAACAATATGCTGTCCTGGAGATCTCTGCAGCTGCCTCTCGGGGTTATGACAGAGAAGGAGCTGGAAGTGGAGTATACGTCTGCGGTAAAGACGGCGGAAGAAGCTAGAGCGGAAGGAATTGCCCGGGCAAAAAGTGATATTTTAGCCCGTTACGGCACCGACAGCACCATTAAAAGTCAAAAAATTTTGCATGAGAAGAAAGACAATGGTAAAGTTTATATGAAAGTGCTGTTTGAGGTGGAAGAGAGAATTGCGGAAGAACTTCCGATAGTAAACAACTGAGGAGAATGAGGCTACTTGTCAGAACAGACTGCAAGCATACGTATATCTTTGCAAAATGCGGGAGAAGCGCAATCGCTGTTCGGCCCGCAGGATGGATTTCTCAAGATTATCGAAAGTGAAATTCCGGCAGTGATTGACTCGCGGGAAGCAGAAATTACGATCCGCGGGGCAGAGCGTGAAGTGGACATGCTGGAGCAGCTGTTCAATGTTCTGCTGTCGCTGATCCGCAGCGGTTACATGCTCAGCGAACGCGATATTCAGTATGCTGTGGAGCTTGCTAAGGAATTCCGCGCTGACCAGCTGCTGGATCTGTTCAAAGGTGAAATTACAACCACCTTCCGCGGCAAGCCGATCCGTGTTAAGACCATCGGCCAGAAGCATTATGTGACTACGATCAAGAAACGCGACATCGTCTTCGGCATCGGCCCTGCGGGAACAGGTAAGACCTACCTCGCGGTAGTACTGGCCGTCTCGGCCCTCAAAGAAGGCTCTGTCAAGCGTATCGTGCTCACCCGTCCTGCTGTAGAAGCAGGAGAAAGCTTGGGCTTTCTCCCGGGCGATCTGCAGGAGAAGGTTGACCCGTACCTCCGGCCGCTCTACGACGCGTTATACGACGTTATGGGGCCTGATCAGGTGGCTAAGGCACTTGAGCGGGGACTCATTGAGATTGCACCGCTTGCTTATATGCGCGGACGTACACTCGACGATTCTTTCATCATCCTGGATGAAGCCCAGAATACGACGCCTGAACAAATGAAGATGTTCCTGACCCGGCTCGGCTTCGGCTCGAAGATGGTCATCACCGGTGACGTTACCCAGATCGACCTGCCGCGCGGCAAGAAATCAGGATTAATCGAAGCTAAGGCGATTTTATCCGGCATTGAAGAACTCGGCTTTGTCTATTTTGCGGAACAGGATGTTGTAAGGCATTCTCTGGTGCAGAAGATTATCGTAGCCTATGACCGCTCTGCCGAAAACCTCGACTAACAAAGGGGACTGTCCTCATGGCTTCAAAGCAACCATCGAAACTAAGCGGATTCGTATACAGCAATACCGGATGGAAGTATAGCGCGTTGACGCGCTATGCTCTTTTCCTGTTCCTGGGGCTGGTCTTCTACTTCAGCCTGTCGTCTGACCTGCTGCCGAAACGTTATGATATCAAAGTAAATACTACCAGCGCCAAAGAGATTACGGCTCCCAAGCAGATATTGGATAACAAAGCCAAGCTTAAGGCCCAGGAAGCTGCGGCAGAGGGTGTACAGAACAAATATGCCATCATACCGATCCGGGCGGACAGCCTGGTTACTCTGCTGCTGGACCGGATCGACAGCCTGAATCAGGATGATCTGATCTCGCAAAGTGACAAGATCGGCATTTACAAGGATGTTATCCCGCAGCGGGCTAATGATTTTGTTCAGAGCTTTATTAATTCCAGCCGCAACGCCGGTACCTATTCAGATACGCTCCTGGAGGAGATCCAGACCGGCATTGCTGAACAGGCTTACACTATTCCTGAAGAGACTTATATCAAAATTCCGCGGCTGACTACCCAGGATATCATTGAGATGAAGCAGGTTGCCCGGGAGATTGTCATCAAGCTGATGAATGACCAGATTGTCGACGCCCAGACCGCCCGCGCCAAGGTGGCGGAGCAGGTCAGCGTCAGCTCGCTCAGCCAGCGCACAGCCCGCGAGGTGACTCAGGAGCTGGTCCGGCTGGTTATTATGCCTAATAAATTTTTTGATGAGGAAGCGACGAAAGAAGCCAAGGTCGAAGCCCGTGAGAACACGCCGGATGTATTTATTGAACAGGGCGATGTGCTGGTAGCCAAAGGCGAGACGATTACCCCTGAGCTGTACACATTGCTGGATGAGAACGGGCTGCTGAGCAATGAGGTCAATTACTGGCCGCAGTTCGGGCTGCTGCTGCTGTCGGTCATGCTCTCAGCGGGGCTGATGGTGTTTATCCGGTACTCCGGAGGCGCAGCCAGCTCGGGATTCAAGTACAATAACTCGCAGCTCCTGATGCTGATGCTTGTTTTTGTCATCACCATGATCACTATGAAGCTGGCTGCCTTCCTGCAGACCGATGTCCGCTACTATGTAGGGTTCCTGGCTCCGGTCGCCATTGGGGCCATGCTGATAGCTATGCTGCTGGATATGACCCTGGCCTATTTCTGCTCCATCCTGTTCAGTGTGCTGGCGAGCATTATTCTGAATGTGCAGCAGAATACCGTATTTGATTTTAACTTCGGCTTCTTTGCCCTGGTAGTGTCGTATGTTGCTATATTTGCCACTCACCGCGCGGGCCAGCGTTCCACACTGCTTAAGGGCGGAATCATGGTTTCCTTGTTCGGCACAGTTACTGTGTTTATGCTGAAGCTGCTCGGCGGGGGGGGCTGGAATGATACGCAGACCTTGTATTCGCTTGGCTTTGCTTTTGCCGGCGGGCTGCTGACAGCAGTGCTTGTAATCGGGCTGATGCCGTTCTTTGAGGCCACCTTCGGGATCCTGTCAGCGCTGAAGCTGGTTGAGCTGTCCAATCCGAATCATCCGCTGCTGCGCAAGCTGCTTACAGAAACGCCGGGAACCTATCATCACAGCGTGATGGTCGGCAATCTGTCGGAAGCGGCGGCGGAAGCAATTGGAGCAGACGGTCTGCTGTGCCGGGTAGGCTCCTATTACCACGACATCGGCAAGACAAAGCGGCCGTTTTATTTTATTGAGAATCAGAACAATATGGAGAATCCGCATGACTCGATTGAGCCGGCGCTCAGCAAATCCATCATTGTAGCGCATGCCCGTGACGGGGTGGAGATGCAGAAGGAGTACAAGCTGCCTAAGCCGATCCGCGACATTGCCGAGCAGCATCACGGCACGACGTTCCTGCATTATTTTTATCATAAGGCGCTTAAGATCGCGGAGGAAAAGGGTGTCACGCCTGACTTCACCGAAGAGGATTTCCGTTATCCTGGGCCGAAGGCGCAGTCCAAGGAAGCCGCTGTGGTTGGTATCGCCGACAGTGTGGAAGCAGCGGTCCGCTCACTCCGCAAGCCTACTGTTGTTCAGGTAGAAACGATGATTGAAAAGATAATTAAAAGCAGGCTGGACGACCACCAGTTTGATGAATGTGACCTGACGATCAAGGAGCTGGACATTATTGCCCGGACGCTCAAAGAGACGGTCATGGGGATTTTTCACTCGCGGATCGAATATCCTGAAGAAGTGAAAAAACCGAAGAAAGAGGAAGGGGCGGCTACAACATGAGTCTGGCCATCAACTGGAACAACGAGCAGGAAGAATACGAGATAACGGATGCTCTGATAGCGCTCCTTGACAGCATTCTGCAAAAAGCAGGCGAAGCCGAAGGGGTTGAAAAGGGTGAGGTAGATCTCACTTTTGTTGACAATGCGCGTATACATGAGCTGAACCTGGAGTACCGGGGAATCGACCGTCCGACAGACGTGCTGTCCTTTGCCATGAACGAGGCGGGAGAGGACGAGCCGGAGATTATATATGCTTTTGATGATGATGAATACGGAGAGGTCCCGAATTCGCTGGGGGATATTATTATCTCTGTTACACGGGCTAAGGAGCAGGCTGAGGAATACGGCCATTCCCTGGAGCGGGAGCTTGGCTTCCTGTTCGTTCACGGCTTCCTGCATCTGCTGGGCTATGACCATCAGGATGCGGAATCAGAGGCTGAAATGATGTCCAAACAGGAGAATGTACTGGCGCAGGTAGGGTTAACCCGCTAATGGCCAAAAATACGGCGGTAGGCCACAAAAAATTCTGGCATTCATTCCGGTTTGCAGCGCACGGCATTGCCTCCGCGTTCAAATCTGAGCTGAATATGAAGGTGCATAGCGTTCTGGCTGTAGCGGTGCTTGCCGCTGCGGCGTTCTTCAGGCTTCCTCCTTTAAGCTGGATACTGCTGCTGCTGGCAATAACGCTTGTACTGAGTACAGAACTGCTGAATACAGCAATTGAAGCGACGATTGATCTGGTATCGCCGGATATTCATCCCCTGGCTAAGACCGCCAAAGATACCGCCGCAGGAGCTGTGCTGCTTACGGCGGTTTTTGCCGTTATTGTGGGAATCTACGTTTTTTATCATCCGGTGATGGACTGGATCGCAGGATTTATGTCATAATCAGTTTACAACTTCAGCCAAAGCCTGAGGCGGACCGGCATTTATGCCCTCCGCCATCTTGCATGAGGCTGCTGTGCAGCATTATTGCAGGTGTGCCGGAATTTCATGGTGTGTAGACCGGCGGGCCTTGCTAATCACAAGGTAAGTGAAAGCTTAGGAAGCGGGATTAACCCGTAAAGTAATGCAAATCGTTAACGCCGGCAAAACGATATAGATAAAACATGAAAAAGTATACTATGCTGAACAAGCCTTTAGGAGGGCCACTATGGAATCTGCTCTACTTCTCCAGGAAGCGATTAAGGCCAGAACCAATGCATATATACCGTATTCCCGTTTTGGCGTCGGCGCAGCCCTGCTGGATCAGGACGGTCATGTCCACCACGGCTGCAATATTGAGAATGCCGCCTACGGCCCGACGAACTGCGGCGAACGGACCGCGCTGTTCCGTGCTGTCGCGGACGGCCACAAGCCCGGCACCTTCCAGGCGATCGCAGTCGTTGCAGATACAGACGGGCCTGTCTCCCCTTGCGGCGTCTGCCGCCAGGTAATGGTAGAGCTCTGCAGCCCTGATATGAAGGTGATCCTTGGCAACCTGAAAGGCGACATTGTGGAGACAACCGTGCGTGATTTGCTGCCAGGCGCGTTTACAACCGCCGATTTGGAGCAGGGGCAGGCGCCCGAGTAGACTGGCCGGCTGCTTTCAGGTTGCTGGCTGGTTAATGCCTCGCTAGTTGCTGCCAGGCCGGGTAATATCTGGCTGGTTATTATTAACTAGGCAGCTGCTGCCTGCCGGATTTCTGACGTTCCAGTTTAGCTGCACTTTGTACAACTAAACCAAGCTAGATTTGTCTGCAGCTGAGATTAACTGCAGTTTGTGCAACTATATTGCTGTTTTTTGACCGAAAACACTCAAATGTCTAAAAATAACTGCACAGAATACAGCTAAACCGGTAAAACACCTGGTTCGTGCTTAAATAATTGTACAAAATACAGTTAAAGCTGTGCTGTTCGGCTTGCCGTTTCCGCCAATCCCGGCCCAGCTAAAAAGCACACAAAATTGTTATGTTAGTTGACTAATATCCCTGTATCGCTGAGTGCTCCCTTAAGTAGGATGAGAGGACCAAAGGTTTTGATTAGTTGACTAATATCCCGGTCACCAACAGTCCAGCGTGTTCCCGCAGGGAACGAAAGCGCTCATAGCGCCAAATGTCTGTTCGAAGCGCCGATAACTACTAAAACGCCCATTTCCGGGTGTCCAGAGGGCCGGGGCCCTTGGGGTCTCCCTTGGCTAAGGGGGATTTAGGGGGATCGAAAAAAGGGTTTAAGCTTTTTCATTTTTGTTTTAACACGAAAGGGAAGATCATATGAAATTCAAATCAGGATTTGTCGCTATTATCGGCAGACCAAATGTAGGTAAATCAACACTCATGAACCAGGTGATCGGGCAAAAAATCGCCATTATGTCGGACAAGCCCCAGACAACGCGCAACAAAATCCACGGGGTGTACACAGCGAACAATTCGCAGATTGTGTTCCTGGACACGCCGGGTATTCATAAAAGACAGTCCAAGCTGGGTGACTACATGAACCAGACGGCGCTCAGCACCCTGCATGAAGTAGAGGCTGTGCTGTTCCTTGTGGATGCTTCGGAAGGGATGGGCGGCGGTGACCGTTTTATCGCGGAGCAATTGAAAGAGGTTAAGACACCGGTAATCCTGGTTATGAACAAGATTGACAAAATCGAGCCTGAAGTACTGCTTCCGCTGATTACGGAGTACAACAAGCTGCATACGTTTGCTGAAATCGTTCCGATTTCCGCTAAGGTTGGCAGCAACGTAAACACCCTGCTGGAACAGATTTCCAAGTATCTGCCGGAAGGGCCGCAGTATTATCCGGAGGACCAGGTAACAGACCATCCGGAGCAATTCGTCTGCGCCGAGCTGATTCGTGAGAAGATTCTTCACATGACCCGCGAAGAGGTGCCGCATTCCATTGCGGTAGGTATAGAGGATATGCGTGTTGAGCCGAACGGGGTAGTGCATATCAGTGCAATTATTTTTGTAGAACGCGATTCGCAGAAGGGAATTATTATCGGCAAGCAGGGGGCGCTTCTGAAGGAAGTCGGCAGACGGGCCCGCACGGATATCCAGAACCTGCTGGGATCGAAGATTTTCTTGGAGCTATGGGTAAAAGTGAAAAAAGACTGGCGCAACCAGGACCGCGTTCTGCGCGATTTAGGCTTCCACAAAGACCTATAATTCTGTATCCGCGGCTGTTATGGCAGGAATTGCAAGGATAAACCTCAGCACAGCGCACATCCTAGTTCTGAAGAGACATCGTGTTTCCGAAGAAAGGATGAATACGAATGCGAGACTTTTCGTGGAAGTATTTTGCAATGACTGGAGATGTCGATGCATATCTGCTGTACAGGCAAGCCGCAGATCCGCTGGAGGCGGGCGGACCGCTGATTGCGGAGGAAGAGCAGGTTCTTGATGAAGAAGCAGAGTAAAGACTGGTTGCTTGCCGGATGGTTGGGGGAAGAGGCATGCTACACAGGGTGGAAGGGATCGTCATCCGCAGTATGGATTACGGCGAAGGGAACGCCATCATTACGCTTTGCACCGAGAACGCCGGCAAAGTAGGTGTTCTTGTTCGCGGCGCCAAAAAGGTCAAGAGCCGCCATGCTGCGCTGATCCAGCTGTTTACAACCGGCGAATTTGTATTTTTCCGCAACAACGGGGGACTGGGTACCCTGAACGCAGGGGAAATTATTCAGTCCCGTCACGGGCTGCGGACAGACCTGATCAAAGCAGCGTATGCTTCATACGCCTGCGAGCTGCTGGACCGTGTATTGCATGACGAGGAGACCGGCAGCTTCTGGTTCCGCCAGCTGTCGGCATGTCTCAGTGCACTGGAGGAAGATAAGGAACCGGGCATCATTATTAATGTATTTGAGATGAAAATACTGCAGGCTGCAGGGTACGGACCGGAGCTGGATCAGTGTATCGTCTGCGGGCGGGAAAAGGCTGATGAAGAGCTGCGGATCAGTCCGCGGCTCGGCGGCGTCTTATGCCGCAGCTGCAGGCACAATGATCCGCCGGCGGTGGAAATTTCTCCGCGTGCCCTGAAGCTCCTGCGCCTGTTCGCTGCCCTTGACCTGACACGCCTTGGCAATGTCGATGTAAAGGAAGCGACCCGCAGCGAGCTGAAGACCGTAATGCGCGCCTTTATGGATGCCCAGCTCGGGCTGAGGCTGAAGTCACAGGGCTTCCTCGACCAGCTGGATAAATACAATATTTGACGAATCCCGAATTTTCCGTTACTATGGGAACAGTTTCTTTTGTAACTAGATGCCGATGTAACTCTGAAGCCTCAGAGATGTGCAGGGATCGGGAAAGTAATGAACGCATTTGCTGCTTAAGCGAGCCGGGGGGAGTGGAAGCCCGGTAGCACAAGGTTCATGAACAAGGCACCCGGGAGTACGGATTCGGCAGAATGAAAAGTGGATTTCGTCTATTCGTGTTGCAGCGGTGCATACAGCAGCCGGCAATGCGGTACGTAATCAAGTAGGGTGGAACCGCGGGAGTATATGTTAAGCTCTCGTCCCTATGTCTGGACTATCAGGCATGGGGGCGGGAGCTTTTTTGCATGCAGTATCAGGGACTTGTCCGGGTATTGCAGCATAGAAGAACGCCGCCTCCATCGCGGCACAGTAAAGAGCCTCACGGCAGCAATGCCAACAAACTTGTAAAGCGAAGGAGTCGGTAGTATGAATTTTCAGCAGATGATCTTAACGCTGCAGCAGTTCTGGGCAGAACAGAATTGTATTCTCGTCCAGCCGTACGATACGGAAAAAGGGGCGGGAACGATGAACCCCATGACGT
The DNA here is from genome assembly GCF_000723885.1 of Paenibacillus camerounensis. Taxonomy (GTDB): domain Bacteria; phylum Bacillota; class Bacilli; order Paenibacillales; family Paenibacillaceae; genus Paenibacillus_AQ; species Paenibacillus_AQ camerounensis. The sequence goes on along the minus strand of NZ_CCDG010000012.1, from coordinate 69,993 downwards.
TTTTGCGCTCACTGGGACCAGAGCCTTGGAAGGTAGCTTATGTGGAGCCTTCCCGCCGCCCGTCCGACGGCCGTTATGGCGAGAATCCAAACCGTTTGTACCAGCATCACCAGTTCCAGGTCATTATCAAGCCTTCGCCGGACAACATTCAGGAGCTATATCTGGATAGTCTGAAGGCGCTGGGAGTAGACCCTCTTTTGCATGACATCCGTTTTGTTGAAGATAACTGGGAGAATCCGTCGCTGGGCTGCGCTGGCCTTGGCTGGGAAGTGTGGCTGGACGGAATGGAAATCACGCAGTTCACTTACTTCCAGCAGGTTGGCGGAATTGAGACCAGTCCGGTAGCTGTTGAGATTACTTACGGCATGGAGCGTCTGGCTTCTTACATTCAGGAAAAGGAAAATGTGTTCGACCTGGAGTGGGTAGACGGAGTGACTTACGGGGATGTGTTCCATCAGCCCGAGGTCGAGCATTCCACGTATACTTTTGAAGTATCCGATGTGCAGATGCTCTTTACCCTGTTTAACACTTACGAACAGGAAGCACGCAGAGCGATGGATAACCATCTGGTATTCCCGGCCTACGATTATGTGCTGAAATGCTCGCATACCTTCAACCTCTTGGATGCGCGCGGAGCAATCAGTGTAACGGAACGGACCGGCTTTATTACAAGAGTGCGTAATCTGGCCCGTACGGTTGCCGCGACCTATATGGAGGAACGTGAGAAGCTGGGCTTCCCGCTGCTGAAGAAAGAAGGTGCTGAGCATGTCTAAAGATATTTTGTTCGAGATTGGACTTGAGGAAATTCCGGCCCGGTTTATCCGGGCGGCGATGGAGCAGCTTCAGGAGAGAACGGCCAAATGGCTGGAAGCTTCACGCATTGAGCACGGCGGAGTCACGGCTTATGCCACACCGCGCAGACTGTCTGTACTGGTAAAGGATGCTGCCGAGAAGCAGGCCGATGTCAGTGAAGAGGTAAAAGGCCCTTCGCGTAAAATCGCACTTGATGCAAACGGTGACTGGAGCAAGGCGGCGCTTGGTTTTGCCCGCAGCCAGGGAGTAGAGCCGGAACAATTTACCTTCAAAGAGCTGGCAGGCGTTGAATACATCTATGCGACCAAGAACAGTGACGGTGTTGAAACTTCCTCCCTGCTGAGTGAGGGGCTTACCGGTATTGTGAACGCGATGACTTTTCCGAAAAATATGCGCTGGGGCGCGTATGACTTCAAATTTGTCCGTCCGATCCGCTGGCTGGTAGCTTTGTTCGGCCAGGAGATTGTTAATCTGGAAATCACCGGTGTCAAAGCAGGTAATGTCAGCCGCGGGCACCGTTTCCTGGGTACGGAGACTGTCATTGCCCAGCCGGCAGATTATGTTGAAGCGCTGCGTGCGCAGCATGTGCTGGTGGATGTGAAGGAGCGCGAGGAGCTGATTCTGAACCAGATCAACAAGCTGGCCGCAGACAAAGAATGGACCATCGCGATTAAAGAAGATCTGCTGGAGGAGGTTCTGTTCCTGGTGGAGACACCGACGGTCCTGTTCGGCACCTTCGATGAATCATTCCTCAATATTCCGCAGGATGTGCTGATTACCTCGATGCGTGAGCACCAGCGTTATTTCCCTGTACTGGACAGTGCGGGCAAGCTGCTTCCGTTCTTTGTAACAGTGCGTAACGGTAATGCCGGGTCGCTTGATGTCATTGCAAAAGGAAATGAGAAGGTACTGCGCGCCCGCCTGTCGGATGCCAAGTTCTTCTATGAGGAAGACCAGAAGCTGCAGATCAGCGATGCCCTGGCTAAGCTGGAATCAATCGTCTATCAGGTAGAGCTGGGAAGCATCGGTGACAAAGTCCGCAGAATCCGGGCTATTGCTGACCGCCTTGCTGCTAAACTTGGACTCTCTCCCGCTGCTGCTGCAGAAGTCAGCCGTACTGCAGACATCTGCAAATTCGATCTGGTAACGCAAATGGTAGGTGAATTCCCTGAGCTGCAGGGTACGATGGGTGAGGACTACGCCCGCAAAGCCGGAGAAGCCGAGAATGTGGCAAAAGGAATCTTCGAGCACTACCAGCCGCGTTTTGCCGGAGACAGCGTGCCATCGACTGAAGCAGGTCTGGTGGTCAGCCTGGCCGATAAAATCGATACGATCGTCGGAAGCTTCTCCATCGGAGTAATCCCGACCGGCTCCCAGGACCCTTACGCGCTGCGCCGTCAGGCCGCAGGAATTGTGCAGATGCTGCTGGAGCATAAGCTGCCTGTCAGCTTGCAGGAAATTTTCACTGCAGCAGTGGAAGTTCATGAAAGTTTGCGCGGAGAGAAACATTTTGCCCCTGAACTGCGTAATAACCTGTACGAGTTCTTCGGCCTTCGTGTGAAGCGCCTGCTTTCTGACGACAATATCCGCTACGATGTTGTAGAAGCTGTAACAGCTGCAGGATTTGACGATATTGTTGATGTTGTCGGCAGAAGCCGTGCGCTAACAGAAGCTGTAAGTACTCAGGATGATTTTAAAATTACCGTGGATTCCCTGACCCGCGTCAGTAATTTGGCAGCCAAAGCTGCAGAGGGTGTCGCTATCCAGCCTTCTCTGCTGAAGGAAAATGCCGAAGTGAAGCTGTATGAGACATGGCAGGGCATTCATGAGCCGTACCAGCAAGCACTATCAGCCCGTGATGCCGCTGAAGCACTCCGTATTCTGTCCGGTCTGAAGGATGCCGTCACCGGATTCTTTGATTCCGTAATGGTCATGGCTGAGGACGAGCAAATCCGTTCGAACCGTCTTGCGCTGCTGGCAGGTGTGGATGCAGACTCCCGGGCCTTTGCCGATTTCGGCAAGCTGGTGTGGTAATCCATTTGCTGTAGAATCACTTTTTTTAAGCCGTTCGCCTAAAAAATGTTGTGATTTTGTGTGAACTATGGTATAGATCGATGGTTTGGGGTATAAATATACGGAACGGTGCCAATGCGTAAGTTGACATCCGTTCCGTATTTATGCTTTATCGAAAGAAGGATTTCGGTTTGCGTAAAGCGTATATATATTACACAGGACCTGGTGATGGCAATGGAAAAGTCCCAAAGAATGAAAATTGTAGTCGACGGGGACGCATGTCCGGTCAAAAAAGAAATTATCGCCTGCGCCCGTACCTTTGGCGTACCTGTTCTCATGGTTTCTTCCTATGACCATGTGCTTCAGGCGGAAGAGGGGGTTACTGTGGTTCAGGTAGACCGGGGAGCAGATAGCGCCGATCTTTATATCGCCAATCATATTACTGCCGGGGATATCGTGGTTACCCAGGATTACGGTCTGGCTGCCTTGGCGCTGGGCAAACGCTGCCGGGTGCTGTCGAACCGCGGACAGGAATATGAGGATTCCAAGATGGATTTTATGCTGGAAGGCAGGCATGCCAGAGCAGTGGAACGCAGGCGCGGACAGTATTCCAAAGGGCCGAAAGCGATCACCGCTGAGGAAAAAAATCTTTTTCAACATAAACTGACAAAACTTTTAACACTTTTGCAGGAGAATGTGCAGCTATAGCGAATTATATTTATTTGTATAAGAGATGAAGGTGGATAAAAGTGGCAAGCGGACACGGTAATATTCCGGAAGAAGTTATCGAGAGCGTGCTGGCGCGGCATGATATTGTAGAAACCGTCAGCAAGGTTGTCCATCTCACCAAGCAGGGGAAGTATTTATGGGGCCTCTGCCCGTTCCACTCGGAGAAATCCCCTTCCTTCACAGTAACCCCTGACCGGGGAGTATTTCATTGCTTTGGCTGCGGTATGGGCGGAAATGCCATCAAATTCAGGATGGAAATCGAAGGACTCTCCTTCCCCGAAGCAGTCAGAATAATGGCGGAAGAAAGTGATATTGCTGTTCCCGAGGGGAAGGGCGGAACACTGTCTCCCCCGGATCCTGAACGGGACCGGCTGATTTCAGCTTATGAATTGTCGGCAAAGTTTTATCATTTTCTGCTGAAGAATACGGAATACGGCACAGCCGCAATGAATTATTTAAGATCCCGGAACTTCAGCGACAAAATGATTGACCAGTTTCAGATCGGTTTTGCTCCGGACCGCTGGGATACGCTGCTGCAGTTCCTGGAGAAACGCGGGTTTGATCTTGCCGAAATGGAAAAAGGCGGGCTGCTGTCTGCCAGAGGTGAAGGCAAAGGCTATATTGACCGCTTTCGCGGACGGATTATTTTTCCGATCGCGAACCGGATGGGTAAGGTGGTTGCTTTTGCCGGAAGAATCCTCGGAGACGGTCAGCCAAAGTATCTGAATTCCGCGGAGAGCAGAATATTTAACAAAAGCCGGATTTTGTACAATCTGCACCAGTCCAAAGCATCCATCCGCAAAACGCGGCAAATTGTCCTATTTGAAGGATACGGCGATGTCATTTCGGCCTGGGAAGCAGGGGTGCATAACGGTGTGGCTACTATGGGCACGTCTCTTACAGAAAGCCATGTAGCACTGATGAAAAGTCTGGGAGACGAGATTGTGCTCTCCTATGACGGCGACAAGGCGGGACAAGCTGCAGCGCTGAAGGCAATCCCGATGCTGGAGGAAAGCGGGCTGCGTGTGAAGGTGGCCGTACTGCCGGGCGGAATGGATCCTGATGAATTTATCTCCCGTCACGGCGGGGAGAGCTTCATGGAGCGGATCATTGATTCTGCGGTCTCAGCCATAAAATTTAAGCTTATATATCTGAAAAAAAACCATATACTCCTAGAGGAAGACGGCAAAATCGCCTATGTCAAGGAGGCGCTGCAGATTATTGCCTCTCTGCAATCCTCAACCGAGCGGGAAGTATATTTGCGGGAAATATCCTCCGAGCTGGAGCTGTCTTATGACAGCCTGAAGCAGGACTGCAACCTACTCCGGGCATCGATGCAAAAAAACATGCCTGAAGGGGATAATAACGACAAAAGGTGGAATAATGGTAGGCATAAAAAAGGGCAGGTGCAAACACCGGCTTTGCTCCCCGCTTATCATGCTGCAGAACGGAGACTGCTGTCATTAATGATACAGGACCCGGATGCTGCCGCCTATGTGGGCGAACGCCTCGGAGAAGAATTCAACATCGATGATCATGCGGCAATAGCTGCTTATCTATATGCCTACTACGCGCAAGGAAAACCACCCGGCATCAGCCGGTTTCTATCATCGCTTCAGGATGACCGTCTGGAGAAAACCGCTACGGCAATATCCATGATGGACACCCCTCCGGACTGGAACACGCAGGTTCTGGATGACTGCATCCGTGAAGTGAGAAAATACCCTGTACAGCGCAAGATGGAGCAGAAGCGTGAAGAGATGATTCAAGCGGAGAAATCCGGTGACTTTTTGCGTGCGGCACAAATAGCAAGTGAGATTATAACCCTAGAGAGACAATGAGGAACTGACAGGATGTACCTAGGGAGGAGGGAGTCGAATTATGGCGAACGATCAGCATACTGAACTGGAAGCAGAATTTACTCTGGATCAGGTTAAGGACCAGCTTATTGAACAAGGTAAAAAAAGATCATCTCTGAATTACAAAGATATCATGGAGAAACTGTCGCCGTTTGATCAGGACCCCGAGCAGATGGAGGAGTTCTACGAGCAGCTCAGTGATCACGGGATTGAAGTGGTTAATGATAACGAGGATGAAGGCTCTCCGCTGCGTCAGGGTGAGGACAGTGAGAATAACGATAGCGATGATTTCAGCTTTGACGACGACTTGTCGCTTCCGCCGGGAATCAAAATTAACGACCCTGTCCGGATGTATCTAAAGGAAATCGGCCGTGTGCCCCTGCTCTCTGCGGATGATGAAGTAGAGCTGGCCATGCGGATCAAGAACGGTGACGAGGAAGCGAAGCGCCGTCTGGCGGAAGCCAACCTCCGTCTCGTTGTAAGTATCGCCAAACGTTATGTCGGACGCGGCATGCTGTTCCTGGATCTGATTCAGGAGGGCAACATGGGTCTGATCAAAGCGGTTGAAAAGTTTGACCACAACAAAGGCTTCAAATTCAGCACCTATGCCACATGGTGGATCCGCCAGGCGATTACCCGTGCGATTGCCGACCAGGCCCGCACGATCCGTATTCCGGTGCATATGGTGGAAACGATCAACAAGCTGATCCGTGTCTCCCGCCAGCTGCTGCAGGAACTGGGACGCGAGCCTTCGCCGGAGGAAATTGCGGCTGAGATGGAATTGACCGTGGAGAAGGTCAGAGAAATCATGAAGATTGCTCAAGAGCCGGTATCGCTGGAAACGCCGATCGGGGAAGAGGATGACTCGCATCTGGGCGATTTCATTGAGGATCAGGAGGCGCTGGCGCCTGCGGATGCAGCTGCTTATGAGCTGCTGAAGGAACAGCTGGAGGATGTACTGGACACGCTCACCGAGCGTGAAGAGAACGTGCTTAGACTCCGTTTCGGTCTGGATGACGGACGGACAAGAACACTTGAGGAAGTAGGCAAGGTCTTTGGCGTAACCCGTGAGCGGATTCGTCAGATCGAAGCCAAGGCGCTGCGCAAGCTGCGTCATCCGAGCCGCAGCAAACGGCTTAAGGATTTCCTCGAATAGATGTACTATACCCGGACCTTCTGCTGCACGGCGGCAGGAGGTCCTTTGCGCTTAAGAACAGCCTAAGCACCAGGGGGAAATGGGGGATCGGGCGTTGAATCTGGAAAAACGTGAGACCATTATTAAAGAGATTCAATACTGGAGAAGAAGCAAGCTGCTGCCGGAGCAATACTGTGATTTCCTGAGTAACCTCTATAATGACGAGGATAAAATCAAGGACAGTAATCCGGTGTCACTGCAGAATCTGCAGCAGGGAAGCATCAAAATATGGCTGTTTGGTTTTGGAATAATTTCCTTGATTTTCATGATTAGTCTTTATTTTAGCGTTTTTCCCTGGCCTTTGCAACTTGCAACGGCACTATGTGTCTTAGTCGTCTGTTACGGCTATTCGGCTATTTACCGGGACCGGAATCAGAGCATCAGCCTGCTGCTGGCCGGAGTCGGCAGCATCCTGACACTGGGCTTCGGCTTATGGCTGATTGCCCTGCATAACCTTGATCCTGATTTCTGGCGGCCTCTGCTGATAGCCGTGTGCGGACTGCTCTGGAGCGCGCTGGGCTTCATGCTGCGGATTGGATTGCTGCATTACTGCGGAATAGCCTTCTGGGCACTGCTGTATGCCGGATTCTCCGGGCAGATGCGCCCTGAGGCGTCCATGCTGGAGCTTGAGCTGCTCTGGCTGCCGCTGTGTGTAATCATGGTGTGGCTGAGCTGGCTGCTCTATCACAAGGTAAGCGGCGTGTCAGGCGTCTATCTGGGTGTGGGGGTTTCACTGTGGTTAATGCCGGAAGTTGATGCGCTGTGGCTAAGAGATGGCTTTCCGGATTGGGTATCGCTGTTACTGATAGTGAAGATTGCGGTAGGGCTGGCTCTGCTGTTTATTTTCCGAAAAAAATGGATAACGTGGGTGGCATCATGAACAAAGTAAAATTATCAGACCGGCTGCAGCTTCTGCTGGAACAGGTGCCGGAGGGGAGCAGACTTGCCGATATCGGCTCTGATCACGCCCTGCTTCCGGTAGCCGCTGTCGAGAGCGGCAAAGCTGTCTCTGCAATTGCCGGTGAAGTAAATCCCGGTCCGTATGATGCGGCGCGCAAAGGCGTTGCAGAAGCCGGATTAGGCGCAAGAATAGCCGTCCGCCGAGGTGACGGCCTGGAAGTGCTGGAACCCGGAGAAGCGGACTGTATCTCGATCGCCGGCATGGGCGGATCGCTGATCGCAGCCATTCTTGAACGCGGCCGGGTGCTCGGTAAGCTGGAGGGTGTTAAGACCCTGGCGCTGCAGCCGAATGTCGGTGAGGATATTCTGCGCCGCTGGCTGCTGAATAACGGCTGGGTTGTCACAACTGAGCATATTCTTGAAGAGGACAGCAAAACGTATGAAGTACTGACTGCGCTGCCGGAAGGACAGGCCTTCGGTCTGACAAATGAGCAGCTGTATCTTGAGCGTGTGCTGCCGGGCGGCGCTGTTGTGAGTCCGGAGCTGCTGCTGCAGATGGGCCCCTGGCTGCTGGAGAGACCGAATGCGGTGTTCTTTGCCAAATGGCAGGGTGAAATAACCAAGCTGGAGGGAATATTGGCTTCACTGTCCCGTTCTGAGCTGGAATCGGCAGAAGAGAAGCGGAATGCAATCCGGACGCAGATCAAGAGAATTTCGGAGGTGCTGGAATGTTTGCCAAAGGACAGACTGTAATCAGCTACATGGAGCAGCTTGCCCCGAAGCATCTGGCTGAGGAATGGGATAATGTGGGCTTGCAGCTTGGCAGCCTGCAAAAGGAAATCACCGGTGTACTGGTTGCGCTAGATGTAAATGATGCAGTCGTGGATGAAGCGGTTGCCAAGGGCTGCAATCTGATTATTGCGCATCATGCGATTATTTTCCGGCCGGTCAAAGCAATTCAGACTGACACCCCTATGGGTAAACTATACGAAAAGCTGATTAAAAACGATATTGCCGTCTATATCAGCCACACCAATCTTGATGTGGCTGAAGGCGGAATGAATGACTGGATGGCTGAAGCACTGGGTATTGTAGGCGGTGCGCCGATCAAGGACATTCATACGGATCAGCTGTCGAAGCTGGTCGTGTTCGTTCCAAAGGACCATCATCAGAAGGTGCTGGATGCAATCCTGAACGCAGGTGCGGGCTGGATCGGCAATTACAGCCACTGCAGCTTCAACATAGAGGGCTATGGTACGTTTGTGCCGCGCGAGGGCTCAGACCCTTATATCGGTGAAGCCGGCAAAATGGAGCGGGCCGAGGAAATCCGCATCGAAACGATTGTGCCGCTGTCTGTCCGCAACAAGGTGGTGCAGGCGATGCTGAAGGCGCATCCTTATGAAGAGGTTGCTTATGATCTCTATTCTATGGATCTTAAAGGCCGCAGCTTCGGTCTGGGCCGGGTAGGCAGGCTTGAGGAGCCGGTAACACTAGGGGAATTCATCGAAACGGTCAAAAAAGGACTGGACGTGGAACATGTCCGTGTTGTCGGTGACTTGAACCGCAAAATCCGCAAGGCCGCTGTAATGGGCGGCTCGGGGGCTAAGTATTATAACAGTGCTATTTTTAAAGGAGCCGATGTGCTGGTAACGGGTGATATTGATTACCATACCGCACAGGACGCCCACCTGGCCGGGATTACACTGATAGATCCGGGCCATAATGCCGAGAAGATTATGAAGGTCAAGGTAGCGGCGTTTATGAGCGGCAAGCTGACCGAGCATAAGTATGATACAACAGTCTTTGCTTCGGAAATCGGCACAGAGCCGTTCAGATTCCTCTAGAACCCTTTTATTTGTACTTGTGCAGGCTGGTGCAAGTCTGTATAATATACAATGTTGTTCGGGAAGTTTGACAGACAATCGCCGGCGGCTTGCCGCGGGAGGAAAGTCCGGGCTCCACAAGGCAGGGTGCTGGATAACGTCCAGTCGGCGCGAGCCGAAGGATAGTGCCACAGAAATGGACCGCCGATGGCCGCTTTCGGGCGGCACAGGCAAGGATGGAACCGAGGTGTAAGAGACCCCGAGGAACGCTGGTGACTTCGTTCCTGGTAAACCCCATCTGGAGCAAGACCTAATGAGACACAGCACTTCCTTAACCGGAAGGGCAGCCTTCGCCTGAGGCGTGTCTAGGTTGGTCGCTGGAGCTGTGCAGTAATGTACGGCCTAGATAGATGATTGTCGCTTATGGTGGGAGGGTTGTTCCCGTATGAACCACAACGAGCACAGAACCCGGCTTACGGCAAACTTTCCTAACTGACAACCTATTGTGACTGATATAGCTACTTATGAAGCTTATATACGGCAAGCTAGCGGCCCTCCTCTGGAGGGCCGCTTTTCTTTGTTCTTTGATATGCGTGCAGGGGACATACTGAGGTTAAAGGTGTCATTGAAGTCCGTCTTGCTGTGTCTCAAGGTCAGCTTAGTATCTCAGAAGTACCTAACCAGAGCCTGCTTAAGCCAGTGTGTCGACTGCCCCGGCTACCGACAGCCGGTAGTTCTCCAGCGCCTTCTCGAGCCGCCGTACAGCAGACGGCAGCAGCTCAGGCGGTGTGTGGGTGAAGTTGAGGCGCATGGCATTTTTCAGCGGGGATGCGGCATAGAAAACCTCTCCGGGTACGAAGGCAACGCCCTGCTCTACCGCGAAAGGCAGCAGCTTGGAGGTATCTATACCCTCAGACAGCTTCAGCCACAGGAACATCCCGCCGCGCGGCTCGTGGAAGCTTGCATTCTTCCAGCACTCTCCGCTGAGCTCACCTGCCAGCAGCTTCATCCGGGCGTTGTACTCGCGTGAGATGAGGCGGATATGAGCCTCGATGTCGAAGTGCAGAAGCAGTTCATGCAGGGCGCGCTGATCAATAGCGCTGGAGTGCAGGTCGGCAGCCTGTTTGGCTTTGGCGATGACGCTAATCAGTTCGGAAGGACCGGTGATCCAGCCGGTGCGCAGAGCCGGTGCGACAATCTTGGAAAAGGTTCCGGTGTATACTACACACGGGTCTTCACCGGAATTTCTGTCGATGGCTGCCATCGCGGGCGGATAGGCGCCGGGAGTTTCATCAAAGGCAATCTCTCCGTAAGGATTATCTTCAAGGATCAGCACATTATAGCGCCGGCATAATTCAACAGTCCGCTCCCGGCGCTCTCTGCTCCAGCTGCTTCCGGAAGGATTGTTAAAGGTAGGGACGGTATAGAGCACCTTAGGCTGGTGCAGCTTCAGCTGCTCCTCCAGATGACCGGGCAGCATCCCCGATTCATCGCTATCTACCGTAATGAGCTCAGCCTGGTAGGAGTGGAGCACCTGCAGGGCAGCCAGATAAGTCGGAGCTTCAACCAGCACCTTATCCCCCGGATCAAGCAGCACCTTGCAGAACAGGTCAATTGCCTGCTGGGAGCCTGTGGTAAGCAGCATATCGCCGGCCTGAACCGGAATGCCCTGACGCCCAAGTCTTGCAGCTACCGCTTCACGCAGCGGAGCATAGCCTTCGGTGAGCCCGTACTGCAGCGAGGAAGCGCTGCCCGAGAGGGCGCGGTTATAGGCATCACGCACCGCTTCCAGCGGGAAAAGCTCTTCTGCCGGCAGCCCGCCGGCCAGCGAAATAATATCTTTGCCTTGCGTAACCTTAAGAATGTCGCGAACGGCTGATGACCCGAGATGATGGGTCATCCCGGCGTAACGGATCTTCATAGAAATATATCTCCCCGCAGTTGAATTTTGTTGTATCATAACGGCATAGCGGTATAACAGTAAAGCGACGAATATAACAGTTGGGAGGCAGGCAGATGCATATCGATTTAATCCGCAGCAGCAGCAAATCCCTGCCGCAGCAGATCAGTGAGACGCTGGCTCAGCGTATCACCTCCGGTCTTCTGCAGCCGGGGGCGCGGCTTCCTTCCGTCCGCGGACTGGCGGGTTCCCTAAAAGTCAGCCAGGTCACGGTAAGCAAAGCCTATGACGATCTGGAAAGCCGCGGCCATATCATCTGCAGCCAGGGACAAGGCTGCTTTGTCGCCCGCAGGCCGCATCTAGGGCAGCAATCCGGCACGGCATGGCAGGACGGATATGATGATTTTTTGCCGCGGGCCCAGCTTTGGCGTAATTTTGACTTCTCAGGCGTGAAATATCCGTTTCATCTTGCAGCCATTCATGCAGAGCTGCTTCCGCTGGATTTTATCGGGAACGCAATGTCCAGACTTGTAACGGACCAGCCTGAGTTAATGGCTTCGTACGGTAATTTTCAGGGGGATGCCGAGCTGCGTGAGGTCATGCACCGGCATCTGCACAGCCGGGGAGTAGACGTGCATTCCTCCGATATCATGATTACGAGCGGTTCCCAGCAGGGAATTGATCTGGTGGCACGGACCTTCGTCGGTCCCGGAGATACCGTATACCTGGAGGCTCCAAGCTATACAGGAGCAATCGATGTGTTTGCCGGACGGGGAGCGGAGATGATCTTCGTGCCGATAGACAGCGAGGGTATGAGGGTGGATGTGCTGACAAGACTATGTGACACGCACCCGCCGAAGGTGATTTATACGAATCCGGCTTTTCAAAACCCGAGCGGTGTGACAATGAGCATGACAAGAAGACAGCGGCTGCTGGAATTGGCCAGAAGCTACCGCTGTCTGATTGTCGAGGATGATCCGTTCAGTGACCTGTATTTCCGCAAGCCGCCTCCGCCGCCAATCAAATCAATGGACACCGAGGGGCATGTAGTCTATATGAAAAGCTTCAGCAAAGTCATTGCGCCCGGCTGCCGGATTGCCTGTGTAGCTGCCGGAGGCAATATCCTCTCCAGGCTGATTGCCGCCAAATCGGCTAGCGATCTGGGCAGTCCCCTGCTGAACCAGCGGGCGGTGCTGCCGTTCATTGCCCGCAGGTATGATGCTTATGCAGCGCAGCTGCGGATATCCCTCCGCAGCCGGATGGAGAAGGCAGTAAGACTGCTGCGGCAATATGCCCCGCCGGGAGTGACCTGGAATGTGCCGGAGGGCGGCCTTAACCTGTGGCTGCAGCTGCCTGCGGCAGAGGGAATCGTTAAGCTGCGCACTCAGGCTGAGCAAGCAGGCGTTTCTTTTCTGCCGGGCGATGTCTGTTACTCCGGCGAGGTTGCCTCACGCCATATCCGGCTCTGCTATTCGCAGATGACGGAGGATGATATGGAGCAGGGGCTAAGGCTGTTTCTGCAGCTGCTGACAGAGCATCTTAGAGCTGACCCCAAAGCATGATCTGGGCAGCTGCCGGATACGGTATTATTCAATCTGCTGTACCCGTGTGCTGCTGCAAGTTCTTCAGCTCCCGGCCGACATGCCGGGGGTACAGCTGCAGCGGGACATCCTGTCCGCCTGCGGCCTGCAGTGTCTTATAAATATCAACCTGGCCCCAGCCGTAATATTTGTCATGGCCGGCATCTCCGAGGTCAACGGCATTTGCGGTCATCAGCTCCATGACCTCCCTGTTGCTTAGAGCCGGATTCAGCGAACGGATGAGCCCGGCCAGCGCGGCTACATGCGGACTAGCCATGGACGTCCCTGAAAGGGCGGCGTACTGATTGTCCGGATATGTGCTTGCTATGCTTTCACCGGGAGCGGCAACATCAATGTAATCGCCGTAATTGGAGAATGACGCTCTCTCGCCGTATGAATTGGTGGCAGCGACAGCGATGACCTCCTCGTAAGCAGCCGGATAGCCGGGGCGTTCTGTATTGTCGTTCCCCGCAGCTGAGACAATGACCACATCGCGGTCATAGGCATACTTAATGGCATCATGCAAAAACTGCGAATCGGCGTAGTTGCCCAGGCTCAGGTTGATTACCTTAGCACCGTTGTCGGCAGCCCAGATGATGCCCTCGGCAACGGAATAGGTGGTTCCCGCCCCGGAGTTGTCGAGCGCTTTTACAGGAAGAATCTTGTTGTACCAGCTGATGCCGGCCACACCCTCCTCATTGTTGATTATAGCCCCTATAATGCCGGTCACATGCGTTCCGTGTCCCACATCATCGTCCGGTGCAGAACCGCCCGAAATGGCGTTGTATCCGGCCAGCAACTGGCCCTGCAGATCAGGATGAGCGGCCTGGACACCGGTATCCACCACAGCGACAATCACTTCCTTGCTGCCCTTGGATAGCTTCCAGCCCTGTTCGGTTTCAATAGCCGGCAGGTTCCACTGGTAGGTGGAGAACAGCAGATCATTCGGCGTAATTACCCCGTCGCTCTTATTTTCGTATACAGTATCATTGGTTAAATACATATAGTGGGGCTCAGTATACTCAGGACTCCATTTGGATGCAAAATAAGTTTTGAGCTGCGAGTAGTTCATTTTTTCTGAACGGAAAATATAAGCATAACCCAGCTTACGCGGCTCTTTGCAGCGGATGTCGGCTGTTATCGTCTGCAGCTGTGCAGGGGTGGGATGGCCGTTCTTGAACCGCACAACAATTTCATTCTCGTAAAAATGGCTGGCGTTCTCATTGTCATGTCCGGTCTTGACCGTTATATCCTGCAGGGTGTCGGCATGGACCGATTCCACCCGGTATTTGCCTTCCTTCGGATAAGGAATCAGCCGCAGGTTTTTGAGCTGATGATCGGCCACACGGTTCAGAATATTCTGGCTGATCAGGGCGATGACGCCGATATTTCCTTCCCGGTCACGCTGAGCCGTAAAGTAATACTTTTTATCTCCGATAATAAAGGAAGGTGATTCGTAGGACTGGTGCCCTTTGATTGCGGCTTTTGCTGTATCCAGGTATTTCAGCAGCTGTTTATTCTCCTGATCGGTGCCTTCCGGCATTCCGGATTTAAAGGTGCTGGTCTTCTGGGTCCGGTAATCGATCCACATCAGCATGGTGATATGCCCGTGTCCCTGCTGCAGGCGCTTGGCATATGCTGAAATATCATCAGGGGAAGCACCATGGGTCTCGGACAGCATCGTGCGCAGATGTTTACTTACATCCGTCCGGTTTAAATGATCGGTAGCGCTGACATCCTGCACGAGTGAGGCTTTTTTAACCGTTTTTTCCTGTACGGGATTGGGAACGGCAGGAATTGCAGCCTGCTTCAGCTTTGCTTCCTCAGACGGGCGCAGCAGAAAGGTCAGCAGGACGACGGTAAACGCAGCGGTCAGCAGACCGGCAACTGTTACATTTTTTCGTGACATATTTTGCGCTCCTTCAAGGTATCGTATAGCTGTAGGTTTAGAAGAGCGCGCCGCTTTTATGCATCGGAGAAAAGGATGACGTGTCCCATGTTTATGTGATAATATCAAAAGGAATAAACGGCTTGAACAGCTTCTTGATATTGCAACAAAATCATCCGCTAAGGAGCGGTCCGGTCATCGCTGAGGTGCATCGGATGGGATTTTGTTATAATATCAACAAAGGACTAACATAACAGCAAGGACTAATAAGGGGGAGCAACCGCCATGTCAGCAGCTAATGTGCAGAAATTATGTGAATCGACGAGAGACAAACTTAAATCCGTAATCGGAAAAATGGAGCTATTCCTGAATACTCATGCATTGCCTCAGCTCGTAACTGAAGAAGATGAGGAAGCAGCGGCATTCTATCAAGGTTTCCTGTCTGATCTCCGCCATCTGCTGGTCTTCTCCGAGATGTCTTACGAGAAGCTCGGGGTTGCTTTGCGCCGTGCTACGTTTGATGAGGAATTTGCGCAAAAAGCGCTTTATAACGTATATCACTATGGAGTGAATAACTTCTTTTATCCTAAAAATGAAAGCTACTCCGAAGACGGGCGCTACGCCTACACAGGCCAGGATGCCATTCGTTTCCGTAAAAAGCCAGTCCGTCAAGCGCGCGATATTATCATGGATATTACCAAAGTATATGAAGAGCTCCGGGACGATCTCAGCTACTATGAGAATGATTACCTGACCGAAAAGCGGATGCAAAATCAGGTATAGAAATTCAGATGTAACCTGAACGGACGGAGCTACATTTTAACTGAATATTCAACAGAACATGGGACTGTGTCTGCCATAGAAAATATGGCAGGCACGGTCTCTTTTTGCTGATGATCAGCCGCATACAGATCAGGACGCGCGGACATAATGATCCTGAGGTGATGATAAAATGTCAAACGCCAAACCGCTTGTAAGATGCAGCGTCAGCAATTGCCATTATTGGGGCTCACAAAATGTATGCAGGGCCGAGGAAATCGTCATTGAGATCGACAAGCATGCAGGGAGCAGCTTCAATGAGGAATTTGCCGAGGAGATGACCTTTCAGAATCATCAGGACAACGCCGGCACTTCATCCGCAACCTGCTGTCTGACCTTTAAGCCGGGCGAATAGGGGGACATCCGATGGACTCGAACAATGAAGGAAGCAAGCAGGAGCGGGCTGTGCGCAGAAAAGTGATTCTCCGGCCGCGCAGCAGGGTAGATTATCCCAGAATGGATCCTTCTCATCAGGAAGAATATGCTGCTGAAGTGAGCCCGCCGCTTGTGCGTCCGCAAAGAGCGGCGGACAGCAGCACAGAGGTCCGGGACACAGCCGGTGAGCATAGTGACAGTAAGCAAATGGGCTATGTTGCCCTCGGTTTTGGAATTGTTTCGCTGTTCATCTGGTCCATTATAGCCGGGCCAATCGCTGCTGTACTTGGTTATTATGCCTATTCCCGCGGGCAGAAGACAGCAGGGGCATGGGCAATGGGGCTGGGAATTGTATCTGCCCTAAGCTATTTTGTAATGATTCCCTTTGCCAGATAGCTGTTCTGAACCTCAATAGTCTATATCGAAACAGGCTTTTAGACCTATCTATAAGGGTCGGAAGTCTGTTTTTTGTGGTCTGTATATAGCATTTACTGAAAATGAATTGTAAAATATAGGCGTATCTTAAATTTAAAATAGAGCCTCTATGTACCAGGAGATCATATAAAGATTGAACCGGAAAGAAGGTTGTACAGCATGAGTATAGAATCAGCGGCAGCAAACGGGCTTGGACAGCTGAAATGGGTGAATCTGCGCAGCAGCTCAGCAATTGGCCAGTCAGGCAGCAATAGCACAGCAGAAGCCTCCGGCTCCACAAAAGCCGAATTTGCCGCGATGCTCAGCCAGGCTGCCCGGCAGTCTGCGGAGGGAGGCAGCACCCTGGAAGCCGGTGCTACAGCAATGAGCAGCCTGATCTGGCAGCAGCTTGGTGCGACTGGCATAGGCTACAGCAGTATCTCCTCAGGAACCGAAGAGACTGTGCCAACGGACTATGAGGAGCTGATACAGACGGCAAGCGTCAAATACGGCGTGCCGGCCGATCTGATTAAGGCAGTTATCGATACCGAGTCCTCCTTTAATCCGAATGTCGTTTCGTCGGCGGGAGCCAAAGGGCTAATGCAGCTGATGGATGGAACAGCGAACGGTCTGGGTGTCTCTGACCCCTTTGACCCTGCCCAGAATATCGATGGAGGCGTGCGTTACTTATCCTACCAGCTGAAGCGTTATGACGGAGAAGAGAAGATGGCGCTGGCCGCTTATAATGCAGGTCCGGGCCGGGTAAATAAGCTCGGTGTAAGCAATGATGAAGAGCTGATGGACAAGTTGGGTCAGCTTCCGAAGGAAACTCAGGCCTATATTGCCAAAATTGAACGCGCCCGTGCTGAATACGCGCTATAATAACAGGATCAAACGAAAGCTGCCGGAACTCACTGGCGGATCTGACGTTTGGTCCTTTTTTTGCTTGCAGGCTTTATAAGAATTGCACAATAAGGTATTCTATAGGTCTCTATGTACCGTATGAATGGATTAGCCGACCCTAACAAAGGAGAATTTAAATATATGCTGTATTGGGATTATGCTGCTGCAAGCCCGCCGTATGAGGAGGTCGTGCAGACGATGGAGCAGATCATGAGGCTTATTTACGCGAACCCATCCTCGCTGCACCGGGCCGGGACAGAAGCCGCGAGGATGCTGACACGTTCCAGAGAGGTCTGTGCTGCTGCTCTCGGGGTAACGCCGCAGGAGATTTTGTTCACGTCGGGAGCAACCGAAAGCAACAACCTGGCGGTAAAAGGAGCGGCCATGCAGTATCAGGGCCGGGGGCGCCACATTGTTACCACACAGATCGAGCATCCTTCTGTGTACGAAAGCTGCCTGCAGCTGCAGGCACTGGGCTGGGAGGTTACCTTTGTGGCACCTGACAGCAATGGCGTAGCAGATCCGGCCGGGATTGCCGCTGCTGTCCGGCGGGATACCGTCCTGGTCAGCGTGATGCATGTCAACAATGAGACCGGTGCTGTACAGCCGCTTACGGAAATCGGGCGGCTGGTTAAGGCAGCCAACCACCGCACGCTGTTCCATGTGGATGGCGTGCAGGGCTTTGGTAAGCTGGCAACAGAGCTGAAGAAATGGCAGGCCGACCTGTACAGCCTGTCTGCCCATAAGCTCCGCGGTCCGCGCGGTGTAGGCATACTGTATGTCAGAGAGGGCGTTGCACTGTTTCCGCTGCTGACCGGCGGATCGCAGGAGCTGGGGTACCGGGCGGGAACGGAGAACACAGCCGCAATCGTCGCTTCTGCCAAGGCAGTACGGATGAGTGCAGAAAATAGAGTAACGTATAGTAATCAGGTTACACTGCTGCGGAACCGGCTGCTGGATTTTGTGTCGGGTATTCCGGAGTTTATGGTGAACAGCACATATAGCGGGGCGCCGCATATTGTGCATTTTTCCTATCCGGCTGTTAACGGTGAAGTAATGGCCCGCAAGCTGGAAGAGCTGGGGATGACCGTCTCAACCCGGTCTGCCTGCTCTTCAAGGCTGGCCGAGCCGAGCCGCATTCTGCTGGCTATGGGCAGGGATGCCTCTGCCGCGCTCGGCGGGGTACGGATCAGTCTGGGCGACACTCATACAGCTGCGGATATCGCAGCTCTGGAGCAGGCACTGCTGGCTGCAGTGCAAGCATTAAAGCTAGTGGAGAGAGGCAGGAATAAACAATGAGCGAGAATGGAACTTCTTCCGGGGCAGGCCGCGGAAGCAGTATAGATTATGCGGATATGCTGCTGCTGCGCTTCGGGGAGTTTATGCTGAAGGGCAAAAACCGCAACCGGTTTGAAAAGACGGTGCTGCGTCATGTTAAAGAAATGGTGAAGCCTTATCCGGAGGCTGTACTGAGCAAAGAATTCGGGCGGATCTATGTTACGCTGAACGGAGAGCCGGCACGTGAACTGGCAGAGGCGCTGAAGAACGTGTTCGGCATTGCTTCAATCAGCCCGGTCAAGGTTGCCCGTTCGGATTTCAATGAGATTCTGGAAGCCAGCCGGAAATTCCTTGAGATTATTGCCCCGCCGCAGGGGACAACCTTCAAGGTTAGCGCGCGCCGTGTATGGAAAGACTTCCAGTATGGCTCGATTGAAATGAATAAGCTGATTGCCACGCCGCTGCTGCAGGGTTATCCCGGGCTGCTGGTTGATGTGAAGTCGCCGGAGCTTGAGCTGAAGCTGGAGATCCGTGAGGGGGCAACCTATATATTCTGTGACCAGATTGACGGAGTCGGCGGATTTCCGCTGGGAACGAACGGCAAGGCTATGCTGCTACTCTCCGGCGGAATCGACAGTCCGGTAGCTGCCTGGTCCTCAATGCGCCGGGGGCTTGAGGTTGAGTGTGTCCACTTCTACAGCTACCCGTACACAAGTGAGCTGGCCCGCCAGAAGGTGGTGGACCTGGCGCGTGTACTTTCGCGGTACGCCGGCGTCATAAAGCTGCATCTGGTGCCGTTCACCGAGGTGCAGACCTCTTTTACCGGAATCGGACAGGACAACCTGATCATTACGCTTATGCGGCGGGCGATGCTAAGAATTACCACCAAGCTGGCTGAGCGCGAGGGTGCGCTGGCTATTGTAACAGGCGACAGCCTGGGCCAGGTGGCAAGCCAGACCTTGTCCAGCATGAATGTTATCGGCAGGGCTACCCCACTTCCGCTGCTCCGTCCGCTTGTGATGATGGATAAGAGCGATATTGTGGAACTTTCGCAGAGAATCGGAACCTATGACCTGTCGATTCTGCCTTATGAGGACTGCTGCACCCTGTTTGTTCCGAAATCGCCCACAACCAATCCGAACCTGCGGATTACTGAAAAAATCGAGGCTACACTGCCCGGATATGCAGCACGGCTGGATGAAGCAGTTGCTGGAACCGAGACGGTTATCATCACACCTTATGGTGACGAGAAGCCGCATGATCTTGTGCCTGCCCAGCCGGGGCTTCAGGAAGAATGGTTCTAAGCTCTAATCCGGATAAGCAGAAATAATAGGACAGGAAGCATAGCTTGCCCGCTGTGGACATACATGTAATACATGTAGTCCGGGGAGGTAAGAAGCTTATGGATTCAATAGTTTTACTTGGGGAAATTCTGATGATCAATCTTGTGCTGAGCGGAGACAATGCGATGGTGATCGCAATGGCCAGCAAAAATCTGCCGGAGAAGCACCGGAAAATGGCGGTCTGGTGGGGGGCGGCAGGAGCAGTGGCTCTGCGATGCGTGCTGACGTTCGCGGCTGTACTGCTGCTCAAAATCCCCTTTATTCAGGCGGGCGGGGGGATTCTGCTGCTGTGGATTGCCTTCAAGCTGCTGCTGGATGAGGAGGACGAGGTCACTGTACGCGATGAGGGCTCGAGTGTATGGAAATCGATCCGTACAATTCTGCTCGCAGACTTCATCATGAGCCTCGATAATGTATTGGCCATTGCCGGAGTTGCTAAAGGGGATCTCTCCCTGATTGTCATCGGAATCATGCTTAGTATTCCGATTGTCGTCTGGGGAAGCGGAATTATCGTCAATTGGCTGCACCGTTTTCCGGTTCTGGTCTACATCGGTGCATTTATTCTCGCCCATACGGCGGGGGACATGCTGCTGCAGGATGCCAAGTTTGGGCTGGTGGTCTCATTCTTCCTGCCGTCCTATCATACGCTTCTGCCGGTTGCGCTGGGCATCATTGTTGTTTTGACAGGCGTATTCAGGAAAAGGCTGGTATCGGCCTGAACTGAAGCGGGAATAATGGAGGCTGTGCCTGAAGCTGGATAAGCTTGGGTGCAGCCTTTTTGCTTTTCTCGGGTAAACGCGGTTTCCGCCGGGAAAAAGCTGCGGAATGATGGCGTTTTATGGCTGTTTCAGCTAAAATATAAATGGAATCCAGCGTAAAGAAGTGAACTTTGAAGGGATGGGTGAACATTGTCATCAAATAAAGACATGAAACTGGGGATATTCATTGCCGCCGCCGGCCTAATCATCTTGTTTGGAAAGCTGGGGGTATTCGGATTTCTCGGACGGGCCCTGTGGCCGCTCGTAATTCTGATTCCAGGCCTGTTCCTGCATGTGCTATTCTTCAGCCGCCGCGCTTCAGCTGCTGTGCTGATCCCCGCCGGTATCCTGACGGTGTACGGGCTTCTGCTGGGCTTCTGCAATACTTGGGGCTGGGGATACATGCGCCATCTGTGGCCGGTCCTTCTGCTTGGCGTAGCTGTCGGTCTCTATGAATATGCTTTTTATTCTCACGCCCGTAGCGGCGGCATTACAGCAGTTGCAGTCATTCTCGGTGTGCTGAGCCTGGTGCTCCTGGTGTTTAGTATGATTGGTACAGGAGTCTTCTATTTGCTCGGCATTATACTGGTTGCTGCCGGAATCTGGCTGATGCTGGGCCGCAGGAAGCAGGGAAGCCCTAAAAAATGGAATGGCGGCTGGTAATCAAGCAAATCGAATTAGAAAATTTACACGGAGTTGGAAATCGTTTTTTCATAAAAAGACTTGCTTTTCATGGTACTTTCACTATAGAATTAAGAAATGTTGGAGCGTCGGCTTTCTGCCAGGCGCTTCTTTTGTGAGACTGCCGTGAGAAGTCATGAATTTAAACATTTTTAATTTGATAAATGAGAGGATTTGGATACAAATCATGCATTCAAGAACAGAAATCCGCAATATCGCGATTATTGCCCACGTTGACCATGGTAAAACCACACTTGTCGATCAGCTGCTGCAGCAATCCGGTATTTTCAGCGCCCACGAAACCCTGCAGGAACGTGCAATGGACTCCAACGATCTGGAGCGGGAACGCGGAATCACTATCCTTGCCAAAAATACTGCCATTACCTATAAAGAATTCCTGATCAACATCGTAGATACCCCGGGACATGCTGACTTCGGCGGCGAAGTGGAACGGATTATGAAGATGGTTGACGGCGTACTGCTCGTTGTTGATGCTTATGAAGGCTGCATGCCGCAGACGAAGTTCGTTCTGCGCAAAGCGCTGGAGCAGAATCTGACTCCAATTGTTGTTGTGAACAAAATTGACCGTCCGGCTGCCCGTCCGAAGGAAGTTATCGACGAAGTTCTGGATCTGTTTATTGAGCTTGAAGCGAACGATGAACAGCTGGAATTCCCGGTTGTGTATGCATCCGCACTTAACGGTACATCAAGCCTTGATCCTGAGAAGCAGGACGATAACATGCAGGCACTGTACGACACCATCACTAAGTACATCCCGTCACCAACCGAAAAAGTTGACGAGCCGCTGCAGTTCCTCGTAACCCTGATGGATTACAACGAATATCTGGGACGTATTGCTGTTGGACGTGTCAACCGCGGCGTGATTAAGCAAGGACAGTCCGTAACGGTAATTATGCGTGACGGCAAGAGTAAGACTGCCCGTATTGAGAAGCTGTTTGGCTTCCAGGGCCTGAAGCGTGTTGAAACCGAAGAAGCCGGTGCAGGCGATATCGTTGCGATTGCCGGTATCAAGGACATCAACATCGGTGAGACGATTGCCGATCCGGCTAACCCGGAAGCATTGCCGGTTCTGAAAATCGATGAACCTACTATGCAAATGACTTTCCTCGTGAACAACAGCCCGTTCGCAGGTAAAGAAGGTAAATGGGTAACTTCCCGTAAACTGCGTGAGCGTCTGTTCAAAGAGCTAGAAACAGATGTCAGCCTTCGTGTAGATGAAACAGACAGCCCGGATGCCTTTATCGTATCCGGACGCGGTGAGCTTCACCTCGGGATTCTGATTGAGAATATGCGCCGTGAAGGCTATGAAATGCAGGTCTCCAAGCCTGAAGTAATTGTGAAGGAAATCGACGGAGCCAAAATGGAGCCGCTTGAGCGCCTGCTGATTGATATTCCGGAAGAAAGCATGGGTTCCGTTATGGAGAGCCTTGGAACACGCAAAGCCGAAATGGTCAACATGATCAACAACGGTACTGGCCAGGTACGTCTGGAATTCCTGATTCCTGCACGTGGCCTGATCGGCTACAATACACACTTCCTGACACTGACCCGCGGATACGGCGTAATGAACCACGCGTTCGACAGCTATGCTCCGCTGATCGGCGGCCAGGTTGGCGGACGTCACCAGGGTGTGCTGGTATCCAGCGAAACCGGAACAACGACATTCTACGGCATGATGGGTGTTGAAGACCGCGGTATCCTGTTCCTGGAGCCGGGTACTGACATTTATGAAGGTATGATCGTTGGCGAGCATACCCGCGATAATGATATTATCGTTAATATTTGTAAGGAAAAAGCACTGACTAACGTGCGTTCCGCTACAAAGGATGAAACGGTAAAAATGAAAACTCCACGTATGTTCTCGCTGGAAGGTGCGCTTGAGTACCTGAACGACGATGAATATTGTGAAATCACTCCTAAATCTGTTCGCCTCCGTAAAAAGATCCTGAACAAGGGTGAGCGCGAGCGTGTAGAAAAACAGCGTAAGCAGGCTCAAGCAAGCCAGGCTTAAGCTGACCATTCATGCCGCCGGATGATTATTCCGGCGGCTTTGTTATGTCCTTTGGCAATTGCTTAAATTTGAGGATTAATATGGGCAGGGATGATATAATGTAAGCGATCTTTAGATCCGAAGAGGAGTGACGGGCTATGCAGAGCTGGTTCGCTGATCATCCGATAGTCGCTTATATCGTCATTTTTGTTTTGCTGACTTATGTGTATAACCGTGTCTTCCGTGTTAATCAGAAGCTGCCGGTCGGCAAGGAAGTTGTGCTCTATCTGATGATGGCCCTCGGCTCCGGCATGCTGCTGATCTTTCAGCACGACAAGCTGCCGATCATTCAGTGCCTGCTGGTCGCAGTGGGGCTTATGCTGCTGGTACGGGTCCGCTATCTGGTGGAAGCCCGGCAGAAACGGAAGGCTGCAGCGGAAGACAAACTCCGGTAAGCGCAACTTTTGCATGCGTATCTCGTCTATTTAGTAGCTTGAACCAAAATCCATGTGAACTGAAAAGGACTTTATTCCATTATGAATAACAGCAAGGGAAGCCTGCCTCCAAGATCAAACGGACCACAGGGGAACAGAGGACAACAGAACCGGACTGCCCCGCAAACCAAAACAAATAAGAAAAAAACTAAAAAACGCGGCTTTTTTGCAAGATTAACCAGAATGCTGCTGATGCTGCTGCTGGTTGCAGTGGTTGGCGGACTCGGGTACGCCGGATATCTGTACTATAAGTTTGAGAAGGGCGGCTTCGGGACGGACCAGGCCGTCGACAGCGGGCAGCTTGCCTCGGCGAAGCCGCTGACCATGCTGCTGCTTGGCACTGACAACCGTCCGCAGCATCCCTCCAATCTGACGGATGTCATTATGGTGGTTGCACTCAATCCGAAGACAGAATCGGCAACCGTTGTTTCGCTGCCCCGGGATACCTATGTAGAGCTTAGCGGCTACAAGAAGAATAAAATCAATGCGTATTACGCCCGCTTTAAGGGCAGAGAGGACAGCTCAGGTATCTCTGCCAAGGATGAGATGAAGACGATGATGGGCAAATATCTGGATGTTGATATCGACTATGTCACTGTGCTTGATTTTCAGGGCTTCCGCGATATTGTTGATGAGCTTGGCGGGGTAGATGTGAATATCAGTGCGGATATGTGCTATACCGACAGTGTAGACGGCACGGATATCAATCTTACAAAAGGTCCGGCCCAGCTGAACGGTGATGATGCGCTCGATTATGTACGCTACCGCAAATCCAACTGCAGCCCTAAGACGGCGGCTTCAGATGACTTTGACCGGAACAAGCGCCAGAATGAGGTGCTGAACGGTCTGGTCGGACAGATGCAGTCGCTGGGCGGTGTGCTCAAAATCGGCAATGTAATGGATGCCGTCGGCAGCAATCTGACAACCGACATTGAGAATGAGCAGATCAAGAGCATGATTGCTACGTACTGGAAGATTTCCAAAGAGAATATCGCTTTCGTGCCGGTGACAGGAACCTGGCGCAGCCCGTATGTATATATTAACGATACAGAGCTGGAGAATGCGAAGAAGAGCCTGCAGAGTACGCTGGCCGGAGTTGCAGATACATCCGGGACACCCTGAGCACGTTATGGTAACATCTCGAAATTGAATGCAAGTTTGCGCGTGTGCTATAATATAATAAATTGAATGCACATTTGCCGCATAGGGGGCCTGTACTTATGTCCGAAGCCGTTGCTCAGCTCAATGAAACCCTGCTATCCATGCTGCAATCAGAAACGTTTGTTCTTCTTAACACAGTAGATGCGGAATCCGGAGGACCTACGTCCACGGCCATATCCTGGATTTATGCCGTGAGCCCTTCTGTCGTGCGCCTGGCGGTCGATCACCGCTCCAGACTGGTAAATAATATGAAGGTCAATCCGCTTGTGACGATCACCGTTTTTGGCGAGGGTACTGTTCATGCTATTAACGGGCGTGCTGCTGTGAGACAGGATCCGCTGCAGGATGTGCCTTTTAAGATGTGCTGCTTTGACATTGAAATTGAAGCGGTCCGTAATGCGCTGTTCTACGGCGCAATGCTTGAGTCCGCCCCGAGATATGCGAAGGTATACGACGCGCGTGCGGCTGAGAAGCTGGACGGACAAGTGTTTGCCGCCATGCAAAAAGCCCAGTGATAACCTCACTAGGCTTTTTTTGTCCACTCTTTATACCAATATAAGGGAGTGATTCAGCGGCGAAGCTTCTACTGATTGTTGTTCTGGGGTTTAGTATCCTCGGGAAGCTGCGGGATAATCCGGCCGATGATGTCCGCCATTTCTGAGGCAAAGCCGGAAATAGGGTTACCCTGCGAGATATGCCGGCTCATATCCTTCAGCCGGCCCGACAGATCCATATCGGCTGTGACCAGTGCCTTGACGCCGCGGGGGTCCTTGCGGATTGCCTCGGCTACTGAATATTTAATGCTTCCTACCCGGGAGCGCGTAAGTGCCCCGTCAACATCAATCCCGACTACGGCAAGTTTGTTCATTACGACACAGTGGGCTCCGTTTACACCTGGAACTCTTTGGGCCAGCTGCTCGAAGTGATCCTTCAGTGCAACATCACCGCTGTCCTGTACGTCAGAAGGTTGTCCGCTGTTATTGAGGCTTGCGCCGTTGTCATTTGACAGCTTCTGCACCTCATGCTTCCCCTGGCTGCTTAACGCTTCAGGCGATTGTTTACTCTGAGGAGAGGGTGATGACTCTTTATTAGCGATACCGCAGCTTGTCAGCAGCAGCAGTACCAGCAACAGACACATTGATTTTCTCATATGAAATACTCCTTTCAGTCCAAAATCAGTACTTTACCTTATGTTGCCCTTGCTGAAAAGAGTTATGTATGATCAATCAAACCAGGCGCTGTGGAGGGGATATCATGAAAAAGATATTTGTACTGGACACTAACGTGCTTTTGCACGACCCCAATTCGATTTTTGCGTTTAAGGAGAATGAAGTAGTCATTCCGGCAGTAGTTCTGGAAGAAATCGACTCCAAGAAGCGCAACGCCGATGAAATCGGCCGCAACGCCCGCACCGTGTCACGCTTGTTAGACGGACTCCGTGAGCTGGGCCACTTACACAGTGGTGTAGTGCTTGAGCATGGAGGCACGCTGAAGGTGGAACTGAACCACCGCAGCTTCGTAAAGGTACAGGAAATGTTCGGGGAAGTCTCGAATGATAACCGGATATTGGCTGTGGCGCTTAATTATCTCCTGGAGGAGAATGAAAAAGCTGAACCGCGTCCTGTGGTACTCGTCAGTAAAGATGTGCTCGTCCGTATTAAAGCGGATGTGCTTGGAATAACGCCGGAGGACTATCTGTCCGACCGCACGGGTGATCTGAATGAACTCTATTCAGGCTATCAGTCCCTGCTGGTTCATCCTTCACTGATTGATGAATATTACAGCAACCGCTCCCTGTCCGTGAAGCAGCTGAACTTATCGTTTAAGCTGTATCCTCATGAATTTGTAATTCTGAAGGATGAGATCGGCAGCGGCAAGTCGGCATTGTTAAAAGTAAACGGAGATGCTTCAAGGCTTGAGCCGCTCTATCTCGGCAACGACGCAGTGTGGGGCATCAGCGCCCGTAATGCCCAGCAGCGGATGGCGCTTGAACTGCTCTTGAATGAGGACATCCCGCTCGTTACTATTACCGGCAAGGCGGGTACAGGCAAGACGCTGCTGGCCCTGGCGGCCGGACTGTTTAAGGTAGAAGATGAGCACCGCTACAAAAAGCTGCTGATCGCCCGTCCCGTAGTTCCGATGGGGAAGGATATCGGTTATCTGCCAGGTGAGAAGGATGAGAAGCTCCGGCCATGGATGCAGCCGATTTATGATAACCTTGAATTCCTGTTCGATACTAAAAAAGCCGGGGATATTGATAAAATCCTGATGGGCCTGGGCAGTATCCAGGTTGAGGCGCTCACCTATATCCGCGGGCGTTCCATCCCGTCGCAGTTCATCATTATCGATGAGGCGCAGAATCTCTCCCGCCATGAGGTAAAGACCATCGTCTCCCGTGCCGGTGAAGGCAGTAAAGTTATCCTGATGGGCGACCCTGAGCAGATTGACCATCCGTATCTGGATGCGGCCAGCAACGGCCTCAGCTATATTGTTGAAAAGTTCAAGCAGGAGGGCATCAGCGGCCATATCACTCTTGAAAAGGGCGAGCGTTCCCGCCTGGCCCAACTGGCTGCCGATCTGCTGTAAATATATGCAGCGGGCCAAAGCCCGTGACTGCATACACAAAAGCCGGGAGGATACTGCCTCCCGGCTTTTGCCTGCCCGCCCACCCACCGGGGCGGGGTTCTGGTTTGGACTTGAAAATACTATAAGGGAAAAGTGGCGGAGGGGAATTTTGGAACTGGAGGAGCGGAAGCGTCCGCCTTTGTCTGCGGATTTCCACTGCGGACAGCGGTTAAATGAAGAAATCTGCAGACAACAGCGGCCGGAAGTCCAAGCATTCTCCGGAGTCACGGCCAATCCTAAAAGAGATGTTCAGGTTTAAACGGGATCTCCGCCGCGTCACATATATAATAGAAAGAGAACGTTTTCAAAGCCGAAAGACAACCACCGCAACATCTGGTAAAATAGGGAAGGAACGATTAGCCGGGAGGGACAGAAACATGCTTAAACGCAAAAACTATTGGCTGCTGTTCGCGGTATTGCTGCTGGCGCTGACAAGCTTGTCGCCAAGCATGGAGCTGGACACCGCCGAGGGGGACTACCCGCCGAGACAGCCGCAGAGGCTGTCCGAGCAGCCGGATTCCGGGGACAAAAATAATGTAACCAGCCTGAACATCCGGGTATCGATGAGCAGCGTGGAGCTTAAGGCGCTGCAGCGGATCAGCAGCAACTTTACACTTTCAACCGGAATCCAGGTATTTATCACCAATGTGGACAATGAAGAAAATGCGGCTATGCTCAAAACAGAGCTGGCGACTATGGAGAGCCCCGACATTATTATGACTGACGGGCGGAATATTGCTGACCTGGCAACGCGCGGTTATCTGCTGCCGGTAGATGTATACCAGAGCGTGCCGGGCAGTGTGCCGCTGACGGTGCTGATTCCGCAAATGCAGTGGAACGGTTATAACTGGGGAATTCCGCTGGATATAGATCCTTATGTACTGGTGTATTCACCGCAAAGGCTGGCTGAATTGGGCTTTGCCAAACTGCCGGAAAGTCTGGAAGAATGGAGCGGGCTGCTGAATCAGCTGCGGGGGCAGCAGGAACAGGAGGAGGAGCCGGGCACTGAGAAGTACCTGCTGGCTATGGACAGCCGCAATGCTTACGGTTTCTCTGCTCTGCTGGAAAGTATGGGGTTAAGCATGACTGGGGACTATACCTCTGCGCTGGACTGGATACAGGTGGCCTGCAGTTCTTTTTATCTAAGCAGCCGCTTCAATACGGAGCTATGGGACATGCTTCAGAGCGGTAAGCTGGCGCTGGCAGTCCTTCCCTTGTCCGAATGGCAGAAGAACGGCAATGCTTCGCTGTCGGTCAAGGCGCCGGCTAAGTCCGGCACCATATATGAAGCGATGCAAAGCCGGTTTTTTGCACTTCCGGCGGGCTCGGCGAACCCGGAAACCGCAGTGACCTGGCTGGCCTATATAACCTCTGCTACGGCACAGCTGGAATGGCTGGAGAATACGAACCGGCTGCCGGCGCTGGAAGAGCTGTACAACCCGGCACAGCCGGAAATCGCCGGCCTTCCGTTTGACACAAACCTCCTCATTGCAGAAGAGGATGTTACTGCACAGCCGGACGGGCTCAGCTGGGATGCCGTTTCCGATGCGGTTACCCTGCTGCTGACCGGCAAGCTGGACGCAGCAGGGTATACAGCAGCAATGGGACTGGACTCAGAATGAAATGGACAGCTTCACATACAGCACGCCGTCTTTGCTTTCTACTTCGGTAGCATGCAGGAAGGAGACAATTTTGCCGGGATAGAAGCCGAGGTCGAATTCATCCTCAAGGTCCCGGCGGGTCGTTTCCGGCAGCTCAAGACCGTTAAATACTACACTGTCGATATGGAACATCAGGCCGCTAACCGGCTCCTCCTGAATGCTGTAACGGCCGGTTAAGGTAAGCGTCAAGCCGCCGCTTGAGCCGGAGGCGATGACACTGCCGCTTTCGAACCTGAAGCTAAAACCTTCAAATAATTTGTTCTGTGAAACCAGAAATTCGTTCAGATCCTCTTCCTTCAGAGCCAGATTGTAGGTCATTCCCTTGCGGGTGAGGATGCCGTCACGCCCCTGTATGAACTGGGGCAGCCGGTTCATGGCTGAAGACAGCGCCTTGAAATAAGTTTTTACCTCGTGCAGGCCGATGTTCTCCCAGTATTTCGTGAATTCATTCAGGAGCGCACTCATGCTTTCCGGATCACTGCTTGCCCTGATGCCGCCTTCGATCTCCTCGTTCAATGCGGCCACCCGTTCCTGCTGCTCCACAAGCGCGCTTTTTAGTTCCTCCAGCTCTCTTGAGCTGCGCTCTGCAGCCGAGAGTGTTGCCTTCAGATCCTTGAACTCCCCTTCATACTTCCTAAGAATATCATGGTCCTGCCTGATAATAATCTCGTAATAATCATACAGGGCGAGCACCCGGCCGATGCTTTTGGCTGACAGCACAGCCGAGAGCAGCCCGTCCCTTTCACCCATATAATAAGAACGGACAATGGCGCCTGCACGCTCCTGCTGGCCGGATATTGCAGTTTGCTTGACAGCAGCCTGTTTTGTCAGCTCGGCTGCTTTCTCCTCCAGAACGGCTTGCTCGGCAGTAATTCTGGCGATTTCTTTTTCAATTTCGGCAGATGACAGCGTCTTTTCCAGCAGCCTGCGAGTCTCTTCATTATCCGGGAAGGAGAGCGGAGGGGCGGCTGCGGTGCCGTTACCTGCTGAAGGGTAAGCTGCCCGGGGAGGCAGAAGTACAGTAACTGAGATGAGGATGATCAGGAATACGAACCTTCGGATTGCCTTGTTGCGGGAGAGCACTACACCACCACCTTTTGCAGAATAGACCCGTATGTACTATTACTATGTTTTGTCCTGTTAAAATATCATACCCTGTTTTCCTGCAGCCGCACACAAAATAACCCCACAAAGTGGGGCCTTGGCGTAGAAGTTGGCTCAGATCCCTTGCAAATACCCCGAACGGCCCCTCAAAAAGAGGAGGTGATCCTTTATTAAGGAGCACCTCCGTATGATCTGTTGCAAAAGTTACAGCGGCAGCCCCATCTGAAAGACCGTCCAGTAGCTGAAGCCCGTGAAGGTTACGATCATATAGCCCCAGAAAAGCAGAATATACGTCTTCTCCGTAAATTTCATATAGCCCAGTACAACAAAGAATGCGGTTTGTAAAAAGAAGAGCAGAGCCATTTCCGTTAAGCCGCCGGCGAAGGCCATAAGCCCGATGGTAAGCGTGAAGAATCCCAATACGCGGAACATACGGTCCAAGAGAGTATCCCCCTTCTTAGAAATGATTCCCGAAAAGTGCTTCTTTGGATCTATTATACCTGCCGCATAAAAAACTGTAAACGAATTCATTGAAAAAAATGTACATTTTTATAATAATTATGATTTTTGCAATTGACATATTCTTTCGGCGGAAAATATAGCGTTCTGCGTATGAGGTGTAAACAAAATGGAAATACAATTTAGTATCAAATAGATTCTATGAACTCTAGCAGAGGCATAGAAATGGAGTAAGCAGCTTTTATCCTATTCACTATCCGGCGGAGCTGCCGGTTATGAGGATGGTTATTTTAAGATGTTGTTAGGAGGGTTAGGCTTTATGACAGCCGTTAGACAGGATGCTTGGAGTGCGGAAGATGATTTGATATTGGCCGAAGTGACACTGCGTCATATCCGGGAGGGCAGTACTCAGCTTGCTGCTTTTGAAGAGGTAGGGGAAAAGATCGGCAGAACCTCGGCAGCCTGCGGTTTCCGCTGGAACAGCTGTGTCCGGAAAAGCTATGAGGATGCCATCGGTATCGCGAAAGGCCAGCGCCAGAAGCGGAGTTATCTGAAAAAGCAGCCGGTAAACAGAGGAGCCCAGGTAGCCGGCCTGATTCTGGGGGACATTGAAGAAGAATACGGTCGAAGTGACAACTTAAATGAAAGCTCACTCTCCATTGATGCAGTCATCCGGTTTTTGAGACAGTGGAAGGGTACCTTTCAGGAGGCAGGCCGCCAGCTCAAAATGCTGGAGCGGGATCTCAGGGATAAAGAGGATGAGCTGCTGGAGCTGCGGTCAGAGAATGAGCGGCTGTCCAAAGAGGTGAATCTGGCCCAGAGCGATTACAGGGTTGTGAACGATGATTACAAGGCGCTAATCCAGATTATGGACCGGGCACGCAGACTCGCGTTCCTTAATGAAGAAGAAGAAGAGCTGAAAACAAGATTTAAAATGGATGCAAACGGAAATCTGGAACGAATGGAGTAAAATCTGTACCGTAGAAGCTGCAGACGATTGCCGGAAGGCAAGCGTTGAGCGGCTTTTATTTTTTTTGCAATTAGGGCCAGCAGCAGGCTATAATGAGGGAAATTATTGGAAGGATGGCTAAGCGGCGTGAAAATAGATATAATCGGAGCGGGATCAATGGGCCTGCTGCTTGCAGGAAAGCTTATCCATGCCGGCTTTGACATCAGATTATGGTGCCGGAGCAGGGAACAGTCTGCTGCCCTCCAAAAAGATGGATTAACTGTCAGCTATGGGGACGGGACGGAGCCTGTATTTGTTCCCGGAACTAGCTTCACTGCTTTCGAGGCAAGGGATTTCGCGGGAATATATCTGTGTGAGCCCGGTGATTGGGTAGCGGTAACGCTCAAGCAACAGGCATTTCACCAGGAGCTGCCGGATATGCTGAAGCCCTTGAAGAACTGCAGGATGCGGGCGGTCTGCTTTCAAAACGGTTACGGACATTTAGAAAAGCTCCGGCAGCTGCTGCCGTATGCTTCTGTCTGGGCGGCTGTAACTACAGAAGCGGCCAAACGGAAAACATTAACAGAGGTTATTCATTCCGGCAGAGGAGAAATATACATAGGGCAGGAAACAGAGGGTCATACTATTGCTGAAACGGACAAGCTGTCTCTGGATAAGGCGGCGGAAAGTTTCACGGATGCACTCTTCTCAGCAGGATTCTCCGCCTCTATGTCGAACAAAGTGAATACCCTGATTTACCGGAAGCTCTTGATCAATGCCGTAATTAATCCGCTTACCGCATTGTGGCGCATTCAGAACGGCGAGCTGCTGGCCTCCCGTCAGCGGGTTCAGCTGATGAAGGAGCTCTACGCAGAAGCAGTTGCTGTATATGATGCCTGCGGTATTACCTACCAGGAGGATGCCTGGGAGCATATTACCGAGGTGTGCCGTGCAACTTCGGGGAATATCTCCTCTATGCTGGCTGATGTGCTTGCCGGAAGGCAGACTGAAATCCGCTGGATTAACGGTAGTATTGTGGATTTGGCTGAGCGCCGGGGGATTCAGGTTCCACTGCACCGCTGGATTTGCCAGCTTGTCGAAGGCATGAGTGCGAGAGAGAGGTGAAGCTGATTGGAGCTGCTGCAAAATTCATTTGTAACATTGGGAGTCATACCGGTTGTTCCTTTTTTAATTGTCTATTTTATCGGAACAGGGCTGAAAAAGGACAGAAAACGAACGTTAATGCTGGCAATGGATGTGACAACCTTATTTTTATTGCTTTCTGTTTCTGCTTTATTTAATCTTCTGTTTGATGCGCGATTCGGGTTTTATTTTATACTGCTTATTGTATTAATATCCGCCGGACTGATTGGCGGCGCCCAGAACCGCCTTAAGGGAAAGGTTGACGGAAGGCGCTTATTCCGGGCAGTTTGGCGGCTCGCGTTCTTTTTTTTAGGCGTTCTGTACATTCTTTTTCAGATCATAGTCCTTATACAATACATATCACAAGCGATGTAATGTTCCGCTGCTCCGGTGAAGCGTCACTGTCACAAAATTTTCTGTTTTAAAAAAAAATGTGTTTTCAGAAAATATTGCTCTAGATTTTTTTGACCACTGGTTGTATAATCATAAACCATATACCACATTCTATTTAGGGGGAACTGCTAGATGAAGAAGAGTAAAAGTCTATTGCTCATGATTGCATTGGTTCTTGTAATCGGCACAGTGCTTGCTGGCTGCGGCGGTAACAACAATGCAAACAGCGGCAACGCAGCGGCGACTAATGCGCCAAGTGACAATGCTGGAACGAACACAGGTAACACCGGTGGTGAAAAGCTGGCTGCTGATCAAACGCTCAAAATTAACTTGAGCTCCGAGCCTCCAACGTTTGACCCGCAACAAGCTCAAGATAGCACATCCAATGCTATTCTGAAATTGATGTATGAAGGACTTACCCGTCAAAATGCAGAAACAGGACAAGCTGAAGAAGGCGTTGCAGAATCCTGGGATATTTCCGCTGACGGCCTCGTGTACACTTTCCATCTTCGTGACTCCAAATGGAGCAACGGCGACGCTGTAACTGCTAACGATTTTGCTTTTGCTTGGCAACGCGTCCTTGATCCTAATGCAGAACAAGCAGCTCCTTACGCTTACCAACTGTACTACATCAAAGGTGCTGAAGATTTCAACACTGGAAAAATCACTGATTTCAGCCAAGTTGGTATCAAAGTAACTGATGAAAAAACACTTGAAGTAACATTGGCTAACCCAACACCTTATTTCTTGGGTCTGCTGTCTTTCTATACGTACTACCCAGTACACAGCTCTGTTAAGGACAATGCAAAATGGGCAACTACAGTAGATACTCAAATTACTAACGGTCCTTTCACATTGACTGAATGGACTACTGGTCAATCCCTGGCAGTAACTAAGAACCCTTCTTACTACGCTGCTGATGATATCAAAGCACAACAAATCAATTTCTCCATCGTAAACAGCGGCGCAACTGAGCTGCTGAGCTACAAAAACGGCGAACTTGACCGTGCAGGCGGTCCAATTGGTGAAATTCCAACTGAACAGCTGCCAATCGTTGAAAAAGAATTTCCTAACGAGTTCTCAAGAAAAGGTATCGCGAGCGTTTACTACTACCAGTTCAATATAACTGAAAAACCATTCACTAACGCAAAAATCCGTAAAGCACTGGCAATGGCGATTGAACGTCAGCCAATCATTGATAACATCACACTGGGTGGACAATTGCCGGCATTCGGCTTTGTACCAACAGGTATCCAGAGCAACGAACAAGAATTCCGTACTGCAGTAGCTGATTCCCAGTACTTCAGTGAAGATCTTGCCGCAGCTAAAACATTGCTTGATGAAGGTCTGAAAGAAGAAGGCCTGGACAAACTGAGCTTCACAGTTACTTACAACACAAGTGAAGGTCACCAGAAAATTGCAGTAGCTATTGCTGACCAATGGAAAAAAGCCCTTGGCGTTGAAGTTAAGCTGGAAAACAAAGAGTGGGGCGTGTTCATCGAAGATAGACACAACCTGAACTACCAAGTAGCACGTGCCGGCTGGTCTGCGGATTACAATGATCCAATGACATTCCTGGATATGTGGGTAACTGGCGGCGGTAACAACGATAGCGGTTATGCTAACCCTGACTATGATAAGCTGATTCAGGAAGCTAAAGCTTCTGCTGACAATGCTGTTCGTCAAGAAAAATTCGTAGCAGCTGAAAAAATCCTGATGGATGACATGGTTGTTATTCCAATCTACTACTACACTAACAACTCCCTGACTAAAGAGTACCTTAAAGGTGTAACTCTTGACTTCAGCGGTGCAATCGACCTGTCCCGTGCTTACCTGCTTGAGCACTAGGATCTAACAAAAAAATCTAATACAGTAATATAATAGTCTGAAGTTTTTATATTACTTCGGGATATATATGTGGAACTCCATATATATCCCTTTTTTTTTGTATCGGCTGATAAATGTGATTATTTGGGAAAAATAGAAATTTGATCAGTTAGACAAATGATTGTTTTTTCCTTACAATAGGTAAGTAAAATTATTGTCGAAGGAGGTGATGGCGGGCATGATTCGTTATGTTTTTAACAGATTTCTCCACATGGTAGTATCGCTGTTTGTATTGATTTCTGCGACCTTTTTCCTAATGAAAGCAATTCCGGGCGATCCGTTTACAGCTGAGAAAAAAATTCCGGAACAAATTTTGCAGCGTCTATATGCGCAGTATAATCTGGACAAGCCCGTCTTTGAGCAGTATCTGCTTTATCTGAAGAATATTTTAAAGGGTGACCTGGGCATTTCAATGAAAATGCTCAACCAAGAAGTAACCAATATTATCTCACAGACATTCTCCTCATCACTCAAGCTTGGGGTTGTCGCTATTATTGTAGCGGTTATCGTAGGTGTAGCGTTGGGGATGCTTGCGGCTTTATATCATCGTAAGCTGATTGATAATGTCGCAATGGTAATGGCTGTTCTCGGTATTGCGGTACCGAGCTTTGTTGTGGCTTCACTGCTGCAATATTTGCTGGCTTATCACTGGAAGATATTCCCTGTAATGGGCTTCAAGGGACCTATGAACTATTTCCTTCCGGTTATGGCGCTTACCGCATCTCCGATAGCCGTAATAGCTCGTCTAACCCGCTCCAGCATGCTGGAAGTGCTGCATTCAGAGTATATTAAGACTGCTAAAGCCAAGGGCTTGAGCTGGTTTGAGATTGTGTCCCGTCATGTACTGCGTAATGGTATTTTGCCGGTTATTACCTATGTTGGACCTATGACCGCTAATATTATTACCGGTTCGGTCGTTATTGAACAAATCTTCGGTATAGGTGGTATTGGTAAACAATTCGTTCAAGCCATTAATACCCGTGATTATCCGATCATTATGGGAATTACAATTTTCTATGGCGTTATTTTGATGGTTGCACGTTTCCTTACGGATGTCGCTTATGTTGCTGTTGATCCGCGTATCAAACTTGCGGGCAGAAAGGGGGATTAAATGTTGGCTGCTAATAATACGGTTAAACAGGCTGAATTAAAGCCTGAGGACTTTCAGACAATTGGAAATAACCATAAAGAAGCAGAAGTAATTCAGCGTGAGAGCCTTTCCGCCTGGCAGGATGCGTGGGAGCGTCTGCGTCAAAATAAGATGGCTATGACAGCATTGATTATCATGATTTTAATTGCTATTTTAGCCATTGTGGCGCCACACTTGGTTCCCTATACTTATGACTCGAATGATTTGATGAGTACGAATAAGCCTCCTTCATGGGATCACTTGTTCGGAACAGATGATTTTGGTCGTGACGTATTTGTCCGCACCTGGATGGGAGCCCGCATCTCCCTTATTGTTGGACTTGCGGCCGCATGTATTGACTTGATTTTCGGAGTTATTTATGGTGGTATTATGGGTTTCTTCGGCGGGCGTATCGATAACATTATGAACAAGTTCTCCGAAATTCTGTACTCCATTCCTTACCTGCTTGTAGTAATTATGCTGTTGGTTGTCTTTGAACCAAGTTTGGGAACGATTATACTTGCCCTAACCATTACAGGCTGGATTAACATGTCATGGATAGTACGCGGCGAAATTATGCAGCTTAAGAGCCGTGAATTTATTCTTGCCTCGCGCTCAATGGGGGCGGACTGGAAACGCCTGTTGTTTAAACACCTTCTGCCTAACGCAATGGGACCTATCATTGTTACCGTTACACTTTCTGTACCAAGTGCGATTTTCTCTGAGGCGTTTCTGAGTTTCCTTGGTCTGGGTGTACAAGCACCGGTTGCATCCCTGGGTTCGATGATTAATGACTCACTCACAGGCTGGATGTACTATCCTTGGCGTATGATTTTCCCGGCTCTGGTTATCAGCTTAACCATGCTTTCCTTTAACATTTTCGGAGACGGACTACGCGATGCATTAGATCCAAAGCTTAAGAAATAGCTGTCTGTAACGGCTGTTTTAAAGTGGATTCTGAATAAATGGAATATTTTCTCAGGAAGATATTGGTATGATATTTCAAGACCCGATGACTTCTATGAACCTGACGATCAAAGTGGACAAACATTTAACCGAAGTTTTGATCTAACATCAGAAAATGTCAGCGGCCAAAGCGAAAATTAAGGTTTTTAAGATTCTTGAAATAGCCAGCATCCGAATGCTGAGGCTCGCTTTAACCAATATTCCACGGACTTTTCAACGGAATCTACTCTGCTGTAAAGTAGAGATATAGGATTGCTATGTGGAGATTCTGTCTAAACAGCAAATAGGGCGGGCTACTGATCAAGATCAACAGTGCTCTCCCGGATTTGATTAAGACGTCGGCTGGCTTATGGACTCTGTGCATTGAATTGAATTATGCATGTGTACGGACAGCTTGGCCCCGGCGCTACAAAATTCAGCAAAACGCAAATAGCGCTCTGTTGGGATTTTTATTCGATGGCCAAGGAGGTGCAGTACGTTTGAGTAAGAACCTTATTGAAGTAGAAGGACTTAAAAAATATTTTAATGTTGGAAAAGGCAAAATCCTTAAGGCAGTTGATAATATCAATTTCTCCATTCGTGAAGGTGAAACCCTTGGCATGGTTGGTGAATCAGGTTGCGGTAAAACTACTGCTGGCCGTACGGTTCTCCGCCTATATGAACCTACTGCCGGAAGTGTAAAGTACAATGGAACGGATATTTACAGTCTGTCCCCAAGTAAAATGAAAGCTATGCGCCGCGATATGCAGATGATCTTCCAGGATCCTTACGCATCGCTTAATCCGCGTTTTACGGTCTCGGATATCATCGGCGAAGCACTTGATATTCACGGCATGGCCGGAAGCCGTGCTGAACGTAAAAAACGGATTGAAGAGCTGCTGGATATGGTTGGTCTCAACCATGACCATGCTACCCGTTATCCGCATGAATTCTCCGGTGGTCAACGCCAGCGTATCGGCATTGCCCGTGCACTTGCGGTAAACCCTAAATTCATCGTCTGCGATGAGCCGATCTCCGCACTCGACGTGTCAATCCAGGCGCAGGTTGTCAACCTGCTTAAAGAGCTGCAGGACCGTCTGGGTCTGACGTATCTCTTTATCGCGCATGACCTGTCCATGGTTAAGCACATCAGTGACCGCGTAGCGGTAATGTACCTGGGCAGAATGGTGGAGCTCGCAGAGAGTGAAGAGCTGTATGCCAACCCGCTTCATCCGTACACCAGATCGCTGCTCTCAGCGATTCCGGAGCCGGATCCGGAAGCGGAAGCAAACAAAAAGCGGATTCTTTTAAATGATGAGCTTGGCAGCCCGATTTACTCGGCTGACGATAAATCTAACGACAGTGACTTTGAGCTTGTGGAAGTTTCCAAGGGTCATTTTGTCGCTAAAAAGTTTGCTTAGAACAGACAGTGTTACAGATGCAGGCGGGAGCGTTCAGCTCCCGCCTGTTATGCGTAAGCCGGATTTCTTTGACGCGCGCCCTTACTTTGGATACAATCATATAGAGTTTATGGACTAGATGTTTACATATAGCAGGACTACTGAACAGGAGGCAATAACTTATGAAGGCAGTACCGGAACCGATACCGGGCGGCTCTAAGCTCGCGCGTGATTATATAGGTCAGTATGAAACAGTAGACAAGCTGTATGGCGGGGATTTCAGAAATGAAGACAGCCGGGCTGCACGGGCGGACTGGCTGGATCGAACGGAGCATCAGCGTGCCGGACGTGCCGGGGTAGCTGAGGTCCTGCGATGTTACAATCAGCAGCACAACAATCATTCTGAAGTGATGGCGTCACTAGACCTGCTGGAGCAGTCTGGAACACTGGTGATTACCGGCGGACAGCAAAGCGGCCTGTTTACAGGACCTCTCTTTGTGGTCTATAAGGCGGCAACAGCGATTCTGGCGGCAAAAGAAGCTGCTGCCCAGCTTGGCCGGCCTGTCATTCCGCTGTTCTGGATTGCGGGTGAGGATCATGACTGGGACGAAGTCAATCATACGTATGTATTAAACAGGGGCGGCGAATTCACCAAGATCAAGCTGGACAAGCCCGAAGGACCGCGGGCTTCAGTCAGCGGAATCACAGTGCAGCCGGAAAGCTGGCAGCAGGTAACGGAGCTGCTGGACGGCATGCTGCAGGAAAGTGAATTTAAACCGCGGATTATGGAATTTATCCGCAAATCAACAGAGAGAGCCTGCAGTATGAGTGAGGCTTTCGCCAAGCTGCTGGGATCCCTGTTCGGCAAATTCGGACTTGTTTTGCTGGATTCTGCCGATCCTGCACTGCGCGCTCTGGAACGTCCATTCTTCGCTACATTGATTGAACGGAATGATGAGCTCGAGACGGCTTACAAGCAGGCGGCCGACGAGATTACAGCTGCCGGATATGAACTGCAGGCTGATGTGACCCCGGGCAACGCGAATCTCTTCTATATACATGAAGGCGCGCGGCTTCTGCTGCATAAGGCCGGGGATACGTTCACCGACCGTAAGGGGACGGTATCCTTTACCCGGGATGAGCTCCTGTCCATGCTGGAGGCACATCCAGAGCGGTTCAGTAACAATGTTCTGACCCGTCCGCTGATGCAGAATTATGTCCTGCCGGTGCTGGCTACCGTGCTGGGACAGGGGGAAATTGCCTACTGGGCAATACCGCGTAATGCCTTTGCCGTGGTAGATGATCAGATGCCGCTCATTATGCCGCGGATGTCTTTTACAATAATTGAAGGTACGCTTCACAAGCATATGGAGAAATACGGCCTTGCGTTCAATGATGTCCGTTCCGGACTTGACAGCAAACGCAAAGAGTGGCTTGCAGCCCAGGATGAACTAGAGCTGGACCGCCGTTTCCTTGAGGTTAAGGAGTCCTTCACGGCGTTGTATGAGCCGCTGATTGAACAGCTCGGCAGTATTCAAGCCGGACTGCTCAAGCTGGGCCAGAACAATAAGGAGAAGATTCTGGATCAAATCTCATTCCTGGCGGGCAAAGCCCAGGATGCAATGGAGAAGCAGAATGAAGCCGCGCTTCGTCAGTGGGAGCGGATAGAACTCTCGCTTATGCCTGCAGGCAAGCTGCAGGAGAGAGCCTATAACGTTATGTATTACCTTAACCGTTACGGTCTGGCCTGGCTCGATGAGCTGATGGAAATGCCTGCTGACTTCAGCGGAGCTCATCGCATTATATATATGTAGGAACACGATTTAATCCATAATCTTAGGAGGTTGTTACATGAGTTCATTGTCGAAACAGAACAGTATCGTTGCAGATATGTCGCTTGCCCCGGAAGGCCATCTCAAAATCGACTGGGTCCGCCAGCATATGCCGGTGCTGAACCGCATCCGCGAGCAATTTGAAGCCGAGCAGCCGTTCAAAGGGCTTAAGGTGTCGATTACTCTGCATCTGGAAGCCAAAACGGCCTATCTTGCTAAGGTTGTCCAGGCTGGTGGCGCCGAAGTTACAATTACAGGCTCCAATCCCCTCTCTACACAGGATGATGTTTGCGCAGCACTTGTCGAAGACGGAATTACAGTATTCGCCAAATATAATCCGACACCGGAGGAATTCAAGTCGCTGAACATTAAAGCGCTGGAGAGCAAGCCTGACTTAATTATTGATGACGGGGGCGATTTTGCTACCTTGCTGCATTCCGAGCGGCCTGACCTGATGGAGAATATCCGCGGCGGTGCAGAAGAGACTACGACTGGAATTATCCGGCTTAAGGCGCTGCAGAAGCAGGGCATCCTGAAGTTTCCGATGGTAGCGGTCAATGATGCTTATTGCAAATATTTGTTCGACAACCGTTATGGGACAGGGCAGTCCGCCTGGGACGGCATCGTCCGCACAACCAACCTGATTGTAGCCGGTAAAACAGTCGTTGTCGTCGGTTACGGCTGGTGCGGCAAAGGTGTGGCAATGCGTGCCAAAGGCCTTGGAGCAAACGTAATCGTAACTGAAGTAGATGCGATCAAAGCAGTTGAAGCGCATATGGACGGCTTCCAGGTTATGAAGATGGAGGAAGCGGCGAAGCACGGTGATTTCTTCGTTACAGTAACCGGTAACCGTTATGTTATCCGAGGTGAGCATTACGATGTAATGAAGGACGGAGCAATCCTCTGCAACGCCGGACATTTTGATGTGGAAGTGAATAAGCCTGAACTGGCTGAACGTTCTGTATCCCAGCGCGTTGTCCGCAAAAACATTGAGGAATATCAGCTAAAGGACGGACGCAAGCTGTACCTGCTGGCTGAAGGCAGGCTGGTTAACCTCGGAGCCGCTGACGGCCATCCGGCGGAAATTATGGATACTACTTTTGCACTGCAGGCTCTATCGCTAAAATATGTAAATGATAATTACAAAAATATCGGTGTCAAGGTAGAAAACGTCCCGTATGAGCTGGATGAGCAGGTAGCCCGTTACAAGCTGGAAAGCTTGGGGATTTCTATTGACAGTCTGACTCCGGCGCAGGTCGAATATCTTGACAGCTGGAATCTGAATGATTAACTAGAGTGTGTATGGATTAGCCTAATGCCCGGAAGCCATACAGTGGCCCGGGTATTTTGCTGTTTATGGGCTTTATTCGCTGATGGATCTGCGTAAAACTCAACCTGATTTTCAACTTCGTTATATTTCCCATACGCCCCTCCTGGATATGTCCGGCTAAAATCTGGATTCAAATAGGATTCAAGATAGTATATACCCCTTTTTCTGCTGTTTCACGCTTTGCTGTCTATTTTTCTCAGGATCTGAGTCTGCAAAGGAATGGGATGGCTGGAAGGAACGTTGAAATGATAGCTTGACAAACAAGAAAAAATTACCTTTGGTGTGAAAAAGGTTTTTGATTTTTAATGGCGAATCTATTATGCTTAGGTGGTGTAAAGTGGGGTAAAGTGGGGAATTGGTAACGGGGAGTGGGTAAATCGATGTTTATGGGGGAGTTCCAGCATAGCATTGACGACAAGGGCCGGATCATTATCCCGGCTAAATTCCGTGAATTGCTCGGAACCTCGTTTGTTGCAACCCGCGGCCTTGATTCCTGCCTGTTTGTTTATCCCATGGAAGAATGGGGAATCATGGAGCAAAAGCTCAAAAGCCTTTCGCTGATGAAATCGGATGCCCGTGCCTTCAGCCGCTTCTTTTTCTCAGGAGCGACGGAATGTGTATGGGACAAGCAGGGCAGGGTTAATCTGCCGGGGAATTTGCGGCAATATGCCAAGCTGGACAAGGACTGTGTTATTCTGGGCGTTTCGAACCGGGTGGAAATCTGGAACAAAGAGCTATGGGAGCAGTACTTCAAACAGTCAGAAGAATCGTTCAACGAAATTGCCGAGAAGCTGGTGGATTTCAACTTTGACCTATAATACACAATACAATTCGAATACTGCCCTGGAGGGATGCAGCTTGTTTCACCACATCACGGTGCTTAAGGAAGAAGCGACAGAGGGGCTGCACATCAAAGAGGATGGCATATATGTCGACTGTACACTTGGAGGAGCCGGACACAGTTCACTGATTGCGTCCAAGCTTAGCGGTAACGGCCGGCTGATCTGTCTGGATCAGGATGACTGGGCTCTGGATAATGCTAAGGAGCGTCTGGCTGAATACGGGGAGAGGGTAGTGACGGTTAAGACCAATTTCCGGGATCTGGAGCAGGTCCTGAAGACACTGCCGTTCGTACCGCAAAAAGACGGAGTTCCGCAGGTGGATGGTATACTGTTTGATCTCGGCGTATCTTCACCCCAGTTCGATGAAGGGGAACGGGGATTCAGCTATAATCACGATGCCCCGCTTGATATGCGGATGGACCAGTCTGCAGAGCTGACCGCAGCCGACATTATCAACACTTGGTCTGAACAGGAAATTGCCCGCGTGCTGTTCCAGTACGGGGAAGAGAAGTTCTCACGGCGGATTGCCCGCAAAATTATCGAGAGGCGTGAAGAGCAGCCGGTTACAAATACCGGTGAGCTGGTAGAGCTGA
The DNA here is from genome assembly GCF_000723885.1 of Paenibacillus camerounensis. Classification (GTDB taxonomy): domain Bacteria; phylum Bacillota; class Bacilli; order Paenibacillales; family Paenibacillaceae; genus Paenibacillus_AQ; species Paenibacillus_AQ camerounensis. Next base: position 26,764 of record NZ_CCDG010000012.1, on the reverse strand, counting down.
TCAAGGAAGGGATTCCTGCAGCTGCGCGAAGAACAGGAGGCCATCCGGCCAAACGCAGCTTTCAGGCGCTTAGAATTGCCGTGAATGATGAGCTGGGCGCTTTCGAGGAAGGGCTGCACGGAGCTGTGCGCTGTCTGGCGCCTGAAGGAAGAGTCTCGGTTATTACGTTTCATTCACTGGAAGACCGGATCTGCAAGCAGATATTCAGCAGTTATTTGAGCAGATGCACTTGCCCGCCTGACTTTCCGTTCTGCGTATGCGGCGCTGAAGGCAAGCTGAAGCTGGTGAACCGTAAGCCGCGGGTGCCTTCCGAGGAAGAGCTCGAGCACAACCCGCGCGCACGTTCCGCAAAGCTGCGCGTTGCAGAGAAATTATAGAAAACGACGATAAAGGAGAGTCAGAGAGATGGCCTATACCCGCGGCAATTTAGCAGTTCAACCTAAGAGAAAACAAGAGGTAAACCCGCTTTACCGCGAGAAGACAAAAGTTGTCACCAGACGGATGGTACTGCCGACCCAGGAGAAGCTGATCTATATGCTGACACTGGCGGCATTTGTGCTGGTGGCTGTCGCCCTGATTTGGCGTTACGTCCACATTTATGATTTGAACCTGCAGGCTCAGAAGCTGGATAGCAGCATTGCTGAGACACAAAAGCAAATTGCCACTTATCAGATGGAGAAGCAGACGCTGGAGCAGCAGGTAGCCGACAAGGCCAAAAAGCTTGGATATGTCCAGCCGCCTGAAGATTCCGCGATTTATGTGTCTGCGAACGGTAAAGCAGCTGACGAAAACAATAATTAGCGGCGGACAGGCTGCAATAATAGAGTTTGTGAGGTTTCCTTATGGTAAAGAGAATTAAACTTCGCACGCTGTTTATAGGAGGGTGTATTACCCTCTTTTTTCTTGTTTTAGTCGTCCGGGTCTTCTGGATTCAGGTGATGCAGAATGACTTCTGGCATGAGAAGGCAGTTACCCAATGGGCCCATACCTCTGTCATCAAAGCAAAGCGGGGGAGTATCGAGGACCGCAACGGCAGTGTTCTTGCCAGTGATGTGCCGGCATATACGGTGGTTGTGAACCCTGAGGTTATCGCTGAAAAGGGCATCGGTGAAGAGGTAATTAAGGGTCTCCACGAGCTGCTGGGCAAACCGGAGGCTGAGCTGAAGAAACTGGTAGAAGCCAAGGATGATAAAGGGAATTACCTGAAGAACCGCGAAATCCGCAACGAGGGCTGGAAGATTGATAAAGAGCTTGCGGATAAAGTGAGGGAATTCTATAAAGGGCTGGAGGAGAAGCATAATACGCTGGAGACCGGAGTCGGACTGATTACGGAGCAGAAGCGTTATTATCCGAAGGGTACTCTTGCTGCGCATATTTTAGGCTATACGAACCGTGACGGCGAAGCCATCATGGGGCTGGAGAGTTATTTTAACAAGCAGCTTCAGGGGACGAATGGCAAGCTCTACTACCAGAGTGACGGCAAAGGAATCAAGCTGCCGGATTCCCAGGATACTTATCAGCCCGCCGTCAACGGCACCAATATCAAGCTGACCATAGACAGCACGATTCAGCGTTATATTGAGGAAGCGATGCAGAAGGCTTACGACCAGTACAAGCCGAAGAGTATAACGGTTATTGCTGCTGATCCGAATACGATGGAAATCCTGGGTCTGGCTAATATGCCGACCTTTAACCCTAATGAATTCTGGAAGTACGCATCTGATCCCGGGGTGTTTTTCAACCATGCTATCAAAACGAGATTTGAGCCGGGCTCCACGTTCAAGATCGTCCCGCTTGCCGGAGCGGTGGAGGAGAATTTATTCGATCCTGACGCAACCTTTATGTCCGGTTCGATCCGTATCAAAGGATACGGCAAGCCGCTGTATGACCAGAATCGAAGCGGTTATGGCCAAATCACCTTCCTGGAAGGCGTGAAGCGCTCAAGCAACGTGGCCTTTGTCAAGCTTGGTTATGAAATGCTCGGTCCGGAGAGGCTGCTGCAGTACGTGGAGGATTTCGGATTTAACGATCTTACCGGCATTGACCTGCCGGGTGAAATCAGCGGGATTGTTAACCCGACACCGAACAATGCTTCGGAGAACGCTACGATCGCATACGGGCACGGTAAAGTGCTTGTTACTCCGATTCAGCAGCTTACCGCCATATCGGCCATCGCCAACGGCGGCAAGCTGATGGTGCCGCATGTGATCAAGGAGACCTCTGATCCCAATACGGGCCAGACTACCATAACCCAGCCGCAGGTGGTGCGTCAGGTTATTTCCGAAGAAAGCGCCAGGGAAACCGGCAGCTACCTGGAGCAGGTGGTTGCTGACCTCGACCATGGAACCGGGCGTCATGCCTACATTGAAGGCTACCGGGTGGCAGGCAAGACGGGGACGGCAATCAAGCCTGACGGTAAGGGCGGGTATGACCGCGACAAGGTACGCTCTTCCTTCCTTGGATACGCACCTGCCAATAACCCGAAGATTGCAATCTATGTTGTCATTGACGAGCCTGCTGATGCTGTCGGCGGCGGCGCTGCGGCAGGTCCGGTGTTCAAAGAAATCGTGTCCGAGGCATTGCCTTATATGGGAGTTCCTAAGGTGACAGCGGCTGTTGAAAGCAATGCCGCTGTCACTGGCAAAGCTACACCTGCCGCACAGCGCTCCGCACCTGACCTGACTGGAAAAACGATGCAGGAAGCCAGAAAACTGCTGATTGAGCAGGGCTTCGATTTCGAAACAGTCGGCAGCGGCAGCGGTGTAGTCAGCCAGTATCCGGAGGCGAAGACTCTGCTTGCTTCGGGGCAGAGAATCTATCTGTTAAGCCAGCAGAGCGATCAGGCATCCATACCTGACCTTAAAGGACAATCGCTGCGGGATGCGCTGGAGGTACTCAATCTGCTTAGGGTGGCCATCTCTGTAGAGGGTGAAGGATATGTTACCGAACAGACGGAATCCACTTCAAACGGTAAAAAGCTGGTGCAGCTCAAGCTGAGTCCGCTCAATGCCTACGGCGAGGATATTCCGGTATCAGCAGCAGAAGATGAAGCAGGGGATGCCGCGGGAAGCGGCGGATAGCCGTCCGTTTGGCTGCTTGTTTTTTGAATCTGCTGATCTCTGCCTTTACCGTTGAACCGGGCTTGTTCTAACCCCTGTTTGTCCCGAATAGTCATGAAGATAAGAGATCATGTCTACTACGAGGGAAAGCGGGGAACGCGAAATGAAGGTTTCAAAGGTTGTAACCCGGCGGAGAATGCTGTGGACACTGCTGGGACTTGCTGTGTTGTTCGGTTCACTGGCTGTACGTCTTGCCTATGTGCAGCTTTATCAAGGCGAAAAGCTTAGTGCCAAGGCGGAAGAGTCTTGGCGCCGTAATATTCCTTATACTGCCAAACGCGGTGAGATACTCGACCGCGAAGGGGTGTCTCTGGCCTACAATGTCAGCTCTCCTACCGTTTATGCCGTCCCCGTGCAGGTGAAGGATAAGCAAAAGACCGCTCAGCAGCTGGCTCCGCTTCTCGGTATGACTGAGGAGAAGCTGGTCACTTTGATGTCCAAACGTGAGTCATCGGTCAAGCTACAGCCCGGCGGCCGCAAAATTACGATGGAGCTTGCCGCGAGCATCCGTGATTTGCAGCTGCCGGGCATCGTTGTGGCTGAGGATAACAAACGGTACTATCCCTACGGTGATCTGGCGGCACATATTCTCGGTTTCACCGGAATTGATAACCAGGGCATTACCGGAATAGAGAGTATATACGATAAGCTGCTTCAGGGAATCGGCGGTAATATCTCCTATCTGTCTGATGCGGGCGGGCGGCTGATGCCGGGCTCCGCTGAGAAATACTCCGAGCCGCAGGAAGGTCTTAGCCTGCAGCTGACCATCGATAAGCAGATTCAGTCCATTATGGAGCGTGAGCTGGATCAGGCGATGGTAAAATATCAGGCCCAGGGCGCATGGTCGATTGCCATGAATCCGAAGAATGGGGAGATCCTGGCGATGGCCAGCAGGCCGGGCTATGAGCCGGGCTCCTACAAAGAATATGATGCCGAGGTCTATAACCGTAATCTGCCTATCTGGATGACCTATGAGCCGGGCTCTACCTTCAAAATCATTACGCTTGCGGCTGCGCTTGAGGAAAAAAAGGTGGATCTGCAGAATGAGCGTTTTTTTGATCCCGGGTTTGTAGAGGTCGGCGGCGCAAAACTGCGCTGCTGGAAAAAAGGCGGCCACGGCAGCCAGACCTTTCTTGAGGTGGTTGAGAACTCCTGTAACCCCGGATTCGTTGCGCTGGGGCAGCGTCTAGGCAAAGAGACACTGTTCCAATATATCCGGGACTTTGGCTTCGGTACAAAGACCGGAATTGATCTGAACGGGGAAGCCAGCGGTATTCTGTTCAAGCTCTCTCAGGTTGGGCCGGTAGAGCTGGCAACGACAGCTTTCGGCCAAGGTGTATCCGTGACCCCGATTCAGCAGATTGCTGCAGTGTCGGCTGCAATTAACGGGGGCAAGCTGTATACCCCGCATGTGGCCAAGGCATGGATTAATCCGGAGACCGGAGAGACGGTATCAGAGGTACAGCCCAAGGAGGTCCGGCAGGTTATTTCGGAAGAGACCTCTAAGAAGGTGCGGGCTGCCCTTGAGAGCGTGGTTGCCAAAGGCACTGGCCGGCCGGCTTTTATTGACGGCTACCGGGTGGGCGGCAAGACAGGGACAGCACAAAAAGTTGTGAACGGCCGCTATTCTCCGACAGAGCATATCGTATCCTTTATCGGCTTTGCTCCTGCGGATGACCCGCAGATTGTAGTGTACACCGCAGTTGACAATCCAAAAGGCCTGCAGTTCGGGGGGGTTGTGGCTGCTCCGATTGTCCAGAACATTCTGGAGGATTCTCTCCATTATCTGAAGGTGCCGGAGCGTAAAGACCAGCTTCCCAAAACCTATAAATACGGGGAAACGCCAATTGTTACGGTTCCGGATCTTACCGGCGCTACAGTTCAGGATATTTACGAGGATCTGAATATGAATTTTACTCTTGCCCGTTCAGGCACCGGCAATACAGTAATTAATCAGGCTCCAAAGGCGGGAGCCAGAGTTGAACAAGGTTCGACAATCAGGATTTATATGGGTACTTCCAGTCAATGATAGAGGTAAGACCAGTCTTCTTATCCGAATTTGCAGAGTGAGGGATTAGTTATGAAATTGAATGAATTATCTGCTTGTCTTGCGGCTTCAAGCCTGCTGGGTGACGGTGAAACCGAGATTATCAATCTTCAGGCGGATTCCCGAAAGGTTCAGCCTGGCGATTTGTTTATCTGCCTGCCGGGCTTCACGGTGGACGGCCATGATTACGCACCGCAGGCAGCAGCTGGAGGCGCTTCGGCACTGGTTGTGGAACGTAAGCTGGATATCGATTTGCCGCAGCTGATTGTCGATGACTGCCGGTTCGCAATGTCCGTGCTCGGGAATGCCTTCTTCAGCTCGCCGAGCAGCCGGATGAAAATGATCGGCGTTACAGGGACGAATGGCAAAACGACGACCACTTACCTGATCGAACGGATCATGTCTGACTATGGACTCAAAACCGGTCTGATCGGCACAATCCAGCTGCAGTATGATGGTCAGGTCTATCCTGCGTCAGGTACTACACAGGAGTCGCTGGAATTGCAGCGGACCTTGAACGACATGGCTCTAAAAGGCGTGGAATGCTGTGTAATGGAAGTATCCTCACACGCGCTTGAGCAGGGACGGGTAAAGGGAACGGATTACCGCACAGCTATTTTTACAAATCTGACCCAGGATCATCTCGATTACCATCATACGATGGAGGAATACCGTGCGGCTAAAGGGCTGTTCTTCTCGCGTCTGGGCAATATTATTTCGCCATGGAAAGAAGAACGCAAATATGCTGTACTAAATGCAGATGATGAGGCCAGTGCTTATTTTGCCGCCCAGACCGCAGCGGAAGTGATTACATACGGTATTGACAGCAAAGCTAATGTCCGGGCATCACAAATCTCCATTACAGCAAAAGGAACATTTTTCCATGTGAATACGTTTAAGGGAGAGGCAGATATTTCGCTGCGGATGGTGGGCAAGTTCAATGTGTACAATGCGCTCGCTGCTATAACCGCCGCACTCCTTGAAGATATACCGCTGGATGAGATCAAAGCAAGTCTCGAGTCAGTAGCCGGCGTAGCCGGACGTGTGGAGTCGGTGGATGAAGGCCAGGAGTTTGCAGTCGTTGTTGACTATGCCCATACGCCGGACGGACTGGAAAATGTGCTGAGAGCCGTTTGTGAGTTTGCCGGAGGCAAGGTACTGACTGTGTTCGGCTGCGGCGGGGACCGGGATAAGACGAAACGTCCGCTCATGGGTAAAATTGCCGCTAAATACAGCGACCATGTCTTTGTTACTTCGGATAACCCGCGGACAGAGGACCCGCTTGTGATCCTGCAGGATATCGAAGCCGGACTCAGGGAAGACGGCGTTCCGCAGGAACGTTACGAGACCGTTCCGGACCGCCGGGAAGCTATCAGAAAAGCTATTGAAATGGCAAGCCCCGGCGATGTAGTATTGATTGCGGGGAAAGGTCATGAGACCTACCAGCTGATCGGCGGAGTGGTCCATGATTTCGATGACCGCCTTGTCGCCAAAGAAGTTATAAGGGGCCGAAGCTATTGATTATAAGAACATTGCAACAAATTGCTGTCATGTGCGGAGGAGAACCGGGCTCTGCTGCTGATACTGAAATTGTACTTTCCGGAGTCGTTACCGATTCCCGTAAAATAACGGCTGGCTGCCTGTTTGTGCCGCTTGCCGGCGACCAGTTTGACGGACATAACTACAGTGCGGCGGCACTCGCATCGGGAGCTGCTGCCACCCTGTGGCAAAAGGATAAAGGCGCAGCACCGGAAGGTGCCGTTATTCTGGTTGAAGATACGCTGGCTGCGCTGCAGCGGCTGGCGGCTGCTTATTTGAGTGAAACAGCCTCGCAGGTTGTTGGCATTACAGGCAGCAACGGTAAAACGACTACCAAGGATATGGTTGCCGCCCTGCTGGAAGGACAGTATAAGGTCCACAAAACCCAAGGAAACTTCAATAACCATATCGGGCTGCCGCTAACCGTCCTCTCTATGAATGAGGATACAGATATTGCCATACTGGAGATGGGCATGAGCTCACGGGGAGAAATTGCCCTGCTTGCTTCACTGGCATCTCCTGATATTGCTGTCATCACGAATATAGGCGAATCCCACCTGCTTCAGCTCGGCTCGCGCAAGGAAATTGCCAGAGCCAAGCTTGAGATTGCTGAAGGGCTGAAGCCTGGTGGACTCCTTATTTACAATGGGGATGAGCCGCTGCTCGCTGAAGTGATGGCTGAACCATCCTTCCATGCACCTGCAGGGATGAAGAAGCTGCGTTTCGGCTTCGCCGGGGATAATGACGCGTATCCTACCGGGATGATGACACATACAAACGGAATGACGTTTACAACCGTCTATCTGACTGAGGAGCGGGCTTTTTCCCTGCCGCTTCCGGGCCGCCACAACGTTAGTAATGCATTGGCTGCCCTGGCAGTTGCCCGGCATTTCGGCATTACCGAGACGAATATTGAAGAAGGGCTGAAACGGCTCAAGCTGACTGGTATGCGGATCGAAGTGATGCTGACTGCCTCAGGGCTGACGCTGCTGAATGATGCCTATAATGCCAGCCCTACTTCCATGAAGGCGGCGATAGATGTGCTCCAGTCCATGAAAACCGGCGGCAAACGGATTGCCGTGCTGGGGGACATGCTGGAACTGGGGCCGCATGAAGCAGAATATCACCGGGAAATCGGCGAGTACCTCGACCCTGAGCTCACGGATATGGTTATGACCTATGGTCCGCTTTCGGCGTTACTGGCCGAGGAGGCAGTCAAGAGCTTCGGTCCGGAGCGGGTTTTTGCCTTTACTGACAAGGAGGAGCTGTCCGCTGTCCTGAACACTACATGCAGCTCCAAGGATATTGTGCTGTTCAAAGCTTCCAGAGGCATGCGTCTGGAAGAGGCACTGTACAGCTTGAATGAACATTTTAAACAGACCTAAACCATTGGAGGGGGTGTACCCATGGATTATCAACTTCTGCTGCTGACAATTGCTGTATCCTTTATCCTTGCGGTCATTGCCGCTCCGCTGATCATTCCGCTGCTGCGCAGGATGAAATTCGGACAGCAAGTAAGGGACGACGGACCGCAATCCCACTTGAAAAAGGCGGGAACGCCTACGATGGGCGGCATCATTATTATGGTGGCTTTCACGTTATCCTTTTTGAAATTTTCTGTAGTGAACTCGGATTTTTATGTCCTTCTGGTGGCTACGCTCGGTTACGGGCTGATCGGGTTCCTGGATGACTATATCAAAATTGCCTTTAAACGCTCATTGGGACTTACGGCGCGCCAGAAGCTGGCCGGACAGCTTCTGATTGGCATCGTGCTGAGCATTCTGCTGATCAATGCCGGCCACAATACCGGAATCAGCATTCCGGGCACAGATATCAGCTTTGACTGGGGCGCATGGTTCTACTATCCGTTTATCGTCATCATGATGATGGCCGTAACGAATGCGGTGAACTTCACAGACGGTGTAGACGGACTGCTCTCCGGCGTCAGTGCTATTGCACTTGCCGCTTTTGCAGTTGTGGCCATGCAGGCAACCTCGATTGCCGCCGGAGTCTGCGCTGCTGCGATGATCGGGGCTGTACTCGGCTTCTTGGTGTTCAATGCCCACCCTGCCAAAGTATTCATGGGCGACTTCGGTTCCTTCGGGATCGGCGGCGCCATCGGGGCGATTGCCATTGTTACCAAAAGCGAACTGCTCTTTGTAGTCATCGGCGGTGTATTCGTCATTGAAATGCTGTCCGTTGTATTACAGGTGGCTTCCTTTAAAACACGCGGCAAACGTATTTTCCGCATGAGCCCGATTCATCATCACTTTGAGCTGGGCGGCTGGTCGGAGTGGCGCGTTGTCACAACTTTCTGGGCGGTGAGCCTGCTGCTTGCGGCAGCAGGACTAATATTGAGCAAGGGGTTGTAAGGAATGAAGCATCCAGATGAATACCAAGGCAGGCAGGTGGTCGTCCTGGGGCTCGCGAAAAGCGGCGTCCAGGTGGCCAAGGTGTTGCATGAACGCGGCGCGGTTGTTACGGTCAACGATAAAAAGGAAAGAGATCAAAGTCCCGAAGCTTCCGAACTGGAATCTTTGGGAATTTCTGTTATATGCGGCGGGCATCCGGACGATCTGATCCATGAAGGTGTAAGCCTGGTGGTGAAGAATCCGGGAATCCCGTATTCTGTGCCTCCTGTACAGAAAGCACTTGAGCTGGGCATTGAAATTGTAACCGAGGTGGAGGTGGCTTACCGTATCTGCGCAGCCCCTATGATCGGTATTACCGGCTCTAACGGCAAGACTACAACCACTACCTGGGTGGGGAAAATGCTGGACGCCGCCGGGATGAATCCGATAGTAGCCGGCAATATCGGTACGCCGTTATGCCAGGCAGCCCAGGAAGCGGGCGGAGATAACTGGATGGTTGTTGAGCTGAGCAGCTTCCAGCTCAAGGGGACAGAGAGCTTCCGCCCCAAGGTTGGCGCCCTGCTGAATGTAGCGGAGACTCATCTCGACTATCACGGCGGCATGGAGGACTATGTGGCCTCTAAGGCCAGACTGTTCGCTAACCAGGAGTCTGAAGATACAGCGGTACTGAATTGGGATGATCCGGTCTGCCGTGAGCTCGTACCTTATATCAAAGCAGGTATTTTACCTTTCTCTATGACTGAGGAGCTGGTTCAGGGCATCTTTGTCCGGCCCTCCTACGTACCGGACACCGAAGATGATCTGGAGCGGGTAATTGTCTACCGGGATTACAGCGAGAGCGAAACTGAGATTGCAAAGGTCAGCTCTATCGGTCTGCCGGGCCGCTTCAATGTGGAGAATGCGCTGGCAGCCTGCGGAATTGCCATCGCTGCCGGTGCTGACCCTGCTGTGCTGGCTGAGGTGCTGGCGTCGTTCCGCGGCGTCGAGCACCGGCTGGAGTATGTGGCAGAAAAGGCGGGTACTGCCTACTATAACAACTCTAAAGCTACCAATTCCAAAGCGACTACGATGGCACTGGGCTCCTTTAAGCAGCCGCTGGTGCTGATTGCCGGAGGCCTTGACCGGGGCTCGGACTATTTGGAGCTGCTGCCTGTTCTGGAGGGGCTTAAAGGTATTGTAGTTATGGGCGAAACCCGGGACAAGCTGGCCAAAGTTGCCGCTGTGGCAGGAGTAAAGCACATCATCTCCGTCGATAATGGGGATAGCGCCGCCGCCGTGCTGCAGAAGGCTGTGCGGGAGGCTTCTGCACTTGCAGAAGCTGGAGACGTTGTGCTCCTGTCTCCTGCATGCGCCAGCTGGGATATGTTTACATCCTATGAAGAGCGCGGGCGTATTTTTAAAGAGGCGGTGCATAACCTTTAAGTAGGGGGGTGGATAAGCCCCTACTACGGATGCAAGAGGTGTGCTCCTGATGAACAAACCGCGTCATGCGCCTGACATCTGGCTGCTGATTCCCATACTTGCCCTGCTGGTCATCGGCATGGTGATGGTTTACAGCGCCGGTTCTGTGCTGGGCTTCCGCAATTATGGCGATTCGTTTTATTTTGTCAAAAGACAGCTGCTGTTCGCCGGGCTCGGCCTTGGCGCCATGTTCGTAACGGCCAACACGGATTATCTGGTGCTGAAAAGATTCGCAAGGCCTGCACTGATTCTATGCTTCATTCTGCTTGTCCTGGTATTAATCCCGGGTATCGGGGTAGTCCGCGGCGGTGCACGGAGCTGGCTGGGGATCAGCAGCTTCGGCATCCAGCCCTCGGAGTTCATGAAGATGGGGATGATTCTGTTCCTGGCCAACTGGCTGGGCAAGGATGAATACGATATCTCTACCTTCACGCGCGGGCTGCTGCCGCCGCTCGCCCTGATCGGCTCGGCGTTTGCGCTGATTATGCTCCAGCCGGACCTCGGCACTGGCACTGTCATGTTCGGAGCGGCGCTGATGATGGTTTTTACAGCCGGAGCCCGGATGAAGCATCTGCTCTCGCTGGGGGCGCTTGGCGTGCTGGGTTTTGCCGGTCTCATAGCCGCCGCGCCTTACCGGCTGAAGCGGATAACCGCTTTTTTGGATCCCTGGTCCGATCCGCTTGGCGCCGGCTACCAGATTATCCAGTCGCTTTATGCGATTGGTCCCGGCGGTCTCGGGGGCCTCGGCCTCGGAATGAGCCGGCAGAAATACAGCTATGTGCCGGAGCCGCAGACTGATTTTATTTTTTCCATACTCGCTGAGGAGCTTGGTTTCATCGGGGGGATTGCAGTGCTGGTCCTGTTCCTGATTCTGATCTGGCGGGGGATGAAGGTGGCGATGAGCCTGCCTGACCGGTTCGGCAGTTATCTGGCGGTAGGAATCGTCAGTATGGTGGCTGTACAGGTCATTATCAATATCGGCGTGGTTATCGGCCTGATGCCTGTGACAGGCATCACACTCCCGCTGATCAGCTACGGGGGCTCTTCATTAACCCTGATGCTTACAGCACTCGGCATTTTATTGAATTTATCCCGTTATGCGAGGTGAGAGACATGCGTATCGTATTAAGCGGCGGAGGCACCGGCGGGCATATTTATCCCGCCGTTGCTGTCGCCAGGCAGCTGGAAGCGGAAGAGAGCGGATCAGCCTTTCTCTATATCGGCGGCAAACGCGGTCTGGAGAGCAGACTGGTTCCCCAGGAGAAGCTTCCCTTCAAAGCTATTGATATTACCGGTTTCCGCCGGAAGATTTCCATGGACAATGTAAAGACCATTATGCGTTTTCTCAGAGGGGTCAAAGCTTCAAAGGAAATGCTGAGAGAGTTCAAGCCTGATGTTGTTATCGGCACAGGAGGGTATGTATGCGGACCTGTGGTATATGCCGCCTCCCGTCTGGGCATTCCCACACTGATTCATGAGCAGAACGCGATCCCCGGCCTGACCAACAAGTTTCTCAGCCGGTACGCCGACACGGTAGCCGTCAGCTTCGAGGGCACAGAGTCTGCTTTTCCGGGCGGCAAAAATGTGATCTACACCGGTAATCCCCGGGCTACCACGGTCACAGCTGCAAGCCCGCAGCGCGGCTATGCCTCGCTGGGTATTCCGGAAGGCAGTACGGTGGTGCTTGTAGTCGGAGGAAGCGGCGGAGCGAAGGCAATCAACCAGGCGATGATTGAAATGGTGCCGTTTGTGGGTAAGGGTAATGGAGCTCATTATGTTTATGTTACAGGCGAATCCTACTTTGAAGAGACCCGCAAGGCGCTGCGTCAAAAGCTCGGGGGAGAGCCAAGCTGGCTCCATGTGCTCCCTTACGTGCACAATATGCCTGAGGTGCTGGCCTGTACCTCACTGATTGTGAACCGGGCAGGCGCATCTTTTCTGGCCGAGATTACGGCTCTGGGTATCCCCTCCGTCCTCATTCCGTCCCCTAATGTGACGAACAATCATCAGGAAGCGAATGCAAGGCAGCTGGAACGTGAAGGTGCGGCAGTTGTACTGCTGGAAAAGGATTTGACCGGTAAGGCTCTGCATGAGTCAGTGCAGCGGATAATCGGGGCAGAATCACTGCGGAGCAGCATGGCGGAATCGTCCAGACGTCTGGGCAAACGGGATTCCGCTGCGCTGGTCGTCAGCGAGCTGCGGCGGCTTGCCGCCACACGGAAAGCATAAGACGTTAGTCCCGTTCTCAGTGACTTTGAACGCTTTGTCCCAATACGTGGTCTCATGTTATCCTCCTGCTGTCACACACCCGGGGTTATGAACATAGGATAATCCTATAATCGTGACAATCACCCATGGTTCTTCCTGTCAAGTGAACTGCTGTAACAGGCGTTTCTCCCGGCGGTTCAAGACCGCTTTACAGGAAGTTTCCGGTGGCGGGTGAGCGGTAATCTCGGAGGTGATACATTGGACAAATTGGTGATTGAGGGTGGAAGTCCCCTGTCAGGCACCATACGTATCCATGGAGCAAAAAATGCGGCACTGCCGATCCTGGCGGCAAGCCTGCTGGCCGAAGGAGTTCACTCACTGCATAATGTGCCGAAGCTGCTGGACATCGAGACAATGCTGAATATTTTGGGGCGGCTGGGCTGCAGGGCTGTGCATGAAGGGGAAACAGTGACAATGGATACGTCAACCTTAAGCACTTCCCATGTTCCGGAGGATTTGATGCGGCAGATGCGGTCTTCCATTTTTTTGATGGGGCCGTTACTATCCAGGTTTGGCGAAGTGACGATCTATCAGCCGGGAGGCTGTGCGATCGGAGAACGCAAGATTGACCTTCACCTTCAGGGCCTGAAGCTCCTCGGGGCAGAGATTGAGGAGAGCAACGGCAGGATATCCTGCCGGGCTGCGAGACTGACAGGGAGCGACATTCATCTGGATTATCCCAGCGTCGGAGCCACAGAGAATATTATGATGGCTGCGGCAACGGCTGAGGGTACAACTACCATATCAGGGGCAGCGAGGGAGCCGGAAATTCAGGATCTGCAGAATTTCCTGAATGCGATGGGGGCCCAGATTATCGGCGCAGGTACTGATACAATTACAATCCGCGGAGTCACAAAGCTCCATCCGTGTACGTATGAGGTCATTCCGGACCGGATTGTCGCCGGGACGGTTATGATTGCAGCTGCCGCTACACGCGGAAGTGTTACGCTGACCCATACCAATGCGGGACATTTAACCTCACTCATCCACGTGCTGAGGCGGGCAGGTGTTCAAATCACGGTCTGCAATGATATAATTAATGTCAGCTGCATGGGGCGTCCGCGTGCGGTAGAGCGGATTGTGACATCACCCTACCCCTCTTTTCCAACGGATCTGCAATCTCAGGTAATGGTGCTGCTGTCGCTTGCCGACGGTTTCAGCGTTATTAAAGAGACGGTATTCGAGGGACGCTTTAAGCATGTGGAGGAGATGGCCCGGATGGGGGCTGATATTTCCACAGACCTGAACCGCGCGTTTATCCGCGGTGTGCAGCGGCTGTACGGGGCAACAGTGGAAGCAACGGACCTGAGGGCGGGAGCAGCTCTGGTTATTGCCGGACTCGCAGCCCATGGGACTACAGTAGTAGAGCAGGCGCATCACATTGACCGCGGTTACGACGGTATCGAGCTGCTGTTCCAGAAGCTGGGTGCCCGCATCAGCCGTAAAGTGCCTGTACCGGGTCCTTTTGATTTGGCCAATTAAAGCTCCCTGTCTCCTTCGGCTTTCAGCCATGGAAGGAGACAGGGCCTTATTACGGAGATATGAGAATGCCTAAAACCCGATTGCCTCGACTGAAAGAGGACAAGCCTGTAAAAAAAATGAGCCGTAAAATCACAGTTATCCTGCTGCTGCTGTTTGTAGCGCTGCTGGCGGTTATCTTTTTCCGCTCGTCTGTTAGCCGTATTACGGAAATTAATTTTCAGGGCAACAAATACGCGACCCGTGAGGAGCTGCTGGAGGGCAGCGGCCTTGTGATCGGCGGACAGTTTTTTGCCGCCTCTGCTGAATCCGTAGAAGCTGCACTGAAGCAGCTTAGAACGGTGCAGGAGGCGACAGTGACTAAGAAATTCCCCGGGATTGTGAATATTACAGTTGAAGAGTTTCCGGCTGTAGCCTATGAGCTGGATCAGCAGGGTGTCCTTGAAGCTATTCTGTCCAGCGGCACTGCTGTAGAGGTGAATGAGACCGGAATTGCCGTGGAGAAGCCGATACTGACCGGCTGGAAGGAAGATGATCCTTACAAAGCCAAGCTGTGCCAGGCTTTAGCCGTTATCTCTAATGAATTGACCAGCGATATTTCTGAAATTGTTCCTTCACCGACCTTATCCTTTCCGGACCGGATCAAGCTGTATACCCGTTCACGTTTTGAGGTCATCACAGCAATCTCGCTTCTGAAGGACAAGGTTGAATATCTGAACCAGGTGATAGAGACGGAAGAGCCCGGCCTTATAAAGATGCTTGAGGCTGATACGTATGTACCTTTTGCGGCGGAAAATGAGGATAATGAGGACATACAAGAGTAAATAGTCCCTACTAATAATGCGGAAAAAATGCTACAATCGGTTTTACGGGCAATAAGGTGAATCCCTCTTTTTTCTGCGGATTTTTTGAAAAAGAAGACCTGGCTATGGCTGCATTTTTCTTTTTATCCTTATATTTCTTTTTTACCCGGAACTCCATATTATCCCATTCAAAAAAATTGTAGAAAAAAGAGGGAAAGGAATCGTGATGTTGAATATGTACAAAGAAGCTTCCCGGCAACGGGAATCGTGTGATTCTTCAGCATCATCTTTTATTATGATTATAACAGGAGGTGCCATAGGGCTTGAGCAACAATGACATCATTGTTAGTTTGGACATCGGTACATCCAAAGTGCGGGCAATTATCGGGGAAGTTACTAATGGAACCTTTAATATTATTGGCGTTGGATCTGCTGATTCAGAAGGGATTCGCAAGGGTGCGATTGTAGATATCGATCAGACTGTGCAATCGATCAGAAGCGCTGTGGAGTATGCGGAGCAGATGGTCGGTATTCAAATATCTGAGGTCTATGTCGGGATTTCCGGCAATCATATCGGTCTGCAATCCAGCCATGGCGTCGTTGCCGTCCAGAATGAGGACCGGGAGATCGGCGAAGAGGACATCGACCGGGTGATCAAAGCGGCAGAAGTCATTGCTATGCCGCCTGAACGGGAAGTCATCGACGTTGTTGCCAAGCAATATATCGTTGACGGCCTGGAAGGAATCCAGGATCCCCGCGGCATGATCGGAGTGCGTCTGGAGGTTGAGGCGACGATTATAACCGGGGCGAAGACGCCAATACATAATCTGCTTCGTTGTGTAGAGAAATCAGGGCTGAAGGTAAAAGATCTTGTGCTGATGTCTCTTGGAGCCGGCGGATTGGCGCTGTCCAAAGACGAGAAGTCGATGGGGGCTGTGCTGGTTGATATCGGTGCAGGCTCAACGACGATAGCCGTTTATGAAGAGGGTTCCCTTAGCGCTACTTCCACGATCCCGATCGGCGGAGAGTTTGTAACCAATGATATTGCATACGGGCTCCGTACGCTTACGGATCAGGCGGAGAAGGTAAAGCTGAAGTACGGCTGTGCCTGGATCGATGATGCCGCCTCGGATGTCGTATTTAAAGTGCTGCGTATCGGCAGCAATGTGGAAAAGGAATTTAACCAGGAGGATCTGGCGGCCATCATCGAGCCCAGAATCCAGGAGATCTTTCACCTGATCCGTCAGGAAGTAAAGCGTCTCGGTTACAATGACCTTCCCGGAGGTTATATACTTACGGGTGGTACTGTATCCATGCCGGGGGTTCTAAAGGCGGCACAAACTGAATTGTCAGCTTCTGTACGCATCGCTGTACCTGATTATATCGGAGTCCGCGACCCGGGCTTCACCGGCGGTGTAGGTATTCTGCATAACGTCGTCCGCCGTTTCCGTGTACGCGGCAATAACGGTGTAAGCGCAAATAAGAAGACGGTCAACCGAAGTAAGCAAAGCGCTGCTCCCAGCCAGGAGATTGACAAGAAGCCGGGTCTGATGGAGCGTATAAAAAATATGTTTAGCGAGTTCATATAAGCGTAAGTCCAGATATACTTGGACTGGCCATCCAAGCACTATTCAAGGGGGAGATGGAATCAATATGTTGGAATTTGATTTTGAAATGGAGAGCTTGGCGCAAATTAAGGTCATCGGCGTAGGCGGCGGCGGAAGCAATGCTGTCAACCGTATGATTGAAAACGGCGTTCAGGGTGTTGAGTTCATCACAGTTAATACAGATGCCCAAGCGCTGCATATGGCCAAATCGGAGCATAAACTGCAAATCGGGGACAAGCTTACCCGGGGACTGGGCGCAGGTGCCAACCCTGAAGTAGGTAAGAAAGCTGCCGAAGAGTCCCGCGATCTGATATCTAATACGCTTAAAGGTGCAGATATGGTGTTCGTAACGGCTGGAATGGGCGGCGGTACAGGTACAGGCGCAGCTCCAGTCATTGCTGAAATCGCCAGAGAATGCGGAGCATTGACCGTAGGTGTTGTGACCCGGCCGTTCACTTTTGAAGGCAGAAAGCGTGCTAATCAGGCAGAACTCGGGATCGAAGCATTGAAGGAAAAGGTTGATACACTGATCGTTATCCCGAATGATCGGCTCCTGGAAATTGTAGACAAAAAAACTCCGATGCTGGAGGCATTCCGTGAAGCGGATAATGTGCTCCGCCAGGCTGTACAAGGGATATCTGATCTTATTCAGGTTCCCGGCCTGATTAACCTTGACTTTGCTGATGTGAAGACGATCATGACTGAGCGCGGCTCAGCGCTTATGGGGATCGGTATTGCTACCGGCGAGAACCGTGCTTCTGAAGCAGCCCGCAAAGCGATTATGAGTCCGCTGCTTGAGACTTCAATCGAAGGTGCGCGCGGGGTAATTATGAATATTACAGGCGGCTCCAACCTTTCATTGTATGAGGTGAACGAAGCGGCTGAGATCGTTACAGCTGCGTCCGATCCAGAGGTTAATATGATTTTTGGTGCCATCATTGAGGAAAGCATGAAGGACGAAATCAAGGTTACGGTTATCGCTACCGGGTTCGAACACAAGCCTTCCCCGGTTGCACAGACCCGCCGTCCGGCTGCCAGCAGTGAACCTGCTCCTGCTGCTGATAAGAACAACAGCAATAATCTGCGGCCGTTCGGTAATCAGACAACCTCTGATCAGCTTGATATCCCGACCTTCCTGCGCAACCGCACGCGCGGCAATAACGACTAATACACGTTAATAGTTTTCTACGGAAGCACCGTATCTCTCAGTCGCAGACTGGGTAGATGCGGTGTTTTTTTGCTTTTCAGCTGATATAATACGGATAACGGGAGTGGTGAACAGTATGGAATTGCTTGACCCCCGGGTGGATTTTGTTTTCAAGAGAATTTTTGCTAGTGAGGCTAATAAGGATGTACTGCTGGCTTTTTTTGAACCGGATTCTGCTGGATGCCGGGACTGCCCCGCTGGATGAAGTAGTGCTGCTGAACCCCTATACGGATAAAGAGGATCCGGGAGACAAGCAGTCTATTTTTGATATCTGGGCAAAGACGGTTGACGGCAGGCTGATTAATATTGAAATGCAGCTGTTTAACCAATATGATATGGAAAAGCGGACTCTCTACTACTGGAGTAGGCGTTATTCGAGTCAGATGCAGACCGGCGGTCGGTATATAGAGCTTAAAAAATGTATAACAATCAATATTCTAAATTATATTGTGCTGCCGAATGAACATACCCATAGTGTGTTTCATCTTCGGGAGGACAGCAGCGGTGCGCCGCTTACCGATGATATAGAAATTCATTTTCTCGAATTGCCAAAGCTGAAGAAGCCGGCTGTACCCGGTGAAGAAGGTCTGGTAAATTGGCTGCTGTTCCTTAAAGGAAAAGACAATGAGAACTGGGAGGTACTGAAGATGAATGAACCTGCACTGCAAAAAGCGATGGAAACGCTGGAATACCTGAGTCAGAATCCTGAAGCCCGGCGCAGATATGAAGACCGCCAGAAGTTTCTGCACGATGAAGCTTCGCAAAGAGACGGCGCGCAGAGAGAAGGATTCGCAAAGGGCCTGGAAGAAGGCCTCCAAGAAGGTATGAAAGAAGCCAAGCAGGAGATTGCTAAGAATTTACTGCGGATGGGGATGAGCCACCAGGCGATTCAAGCTGCTACGGGACTTACGGAAGAAGATATCAAAATGTTGAATTAAAATAATACTCATGCGAACCAGCCCTTCCGGGCTGGTTTTTCTTTTATATGAATACAAGGTCATGCACGGCTATATCTCGACAAAAAAACCTGCTGAACGCCCCCCATGTTTAGACAGACTTTGAAAGCGGGAGTTTCTATACTAATCTTATCGTCTTAAAAAGAGAGCCTGCTCCGGTCTTCCGGCAGGATAGCGGCTCTTAGGCAGGTGAAAATACTGGTAGTTTACATCGACTTGATTTTCGCCGCCAATCTGCTGATCGACGGAGTGCTCATATGGCTGACAGGCTGGCTGGTCAAAGAAAAGATCGCCTGGTGGAGGCTGTTTCTCTCCGCGCTGGTTGGCGCGTTGTATGTGGTGATGATGTTCGTTCCGGAGCTTTCATTTCTTTATACCTTCATGATTAAATTCGGATTGTCAGTGCTGATGCTGCTGATCGCCTTCGGGTACAGGAGCCTGCAGGGCTATCTGCGTGCTCTGGGAGCCTTTTATGTCATTAATTTTGCAGCGGCCGGCGGTATATTGGGCATCCACTACTTGCTGCAGAGCACCGGGGACATCTGGAACGGTATCCTGTTTACCAGTACAGGGGGCCAAGCCCACCGGCTGAAAATCGGATTCTGGTTTGTGCTAGCAGTGCTTCCTGTCGTTCTGCTGCTCTTTAAGCTAATCCATTCTTCACGGGTTCGCAGAGAACAGCTGGAATCCTATATCGGTGAGGTGACGGTAGAGATTGAAGGCGTAAGCGTTGTCTGTCTGGGGCTGCTGGATACAGGGAACCGGCTGAATGATCCGCTTACACGGATTCCGGTGATGGTGATGGAGGCTTCACTCTGGGAGGGGCATCTGCCGGATACGTGGAAAGGTAAGCTGACGCAGATGAGCGCAGACCAGCTTCTGCTGGAGACGGACGGGCAGTCTTTTGCCTGGCAGGACAGGTTGCGGCTTGTCCCTTACCGGGGTGTTAACCGCGGGGCAGCCTTTATGCTTGCACTGAAGCCGGATCTGGTGAAGATAAAGCTTGGTGAGGAGAGCTTCTGCAGCAAAAGAGTGCTCATCGGGCTGGATGGCGGAACACTGTCGGGAGACGGTGCGTACCGGGCGGTCATACACCCTGACCTGGCCCAAAGAGAGCACGCGGCTGAAGCTGCGGTGACTTGTTGAAATCGCCCCAAGAGGATGGTCAAGGGCATCCGGGGGAATTGTGCACTTCTTGGAGGAGGAAACGATAATGGTCAAATGGAAGCTTACGCTGCAGCTGCAGTACTATCGGATGCTTTTTCTGCTGGGGCTGAAAAGCCAGGAAATCTATTATATCGGGGGAAGCGAGGCATTGCCTCCGCCTTTAACAAGGGAAGAAGAGGAATATCTGCTTCAGCGGCTCTCTACAGGAGATGCGGCAGTCAGAGCTATGCTGATTGAACGCAATCTGCGGCTGGTTGTATACATCGCCCGTAAATTCGAGAACACAGGCATCAATATTGAGGATCTTGTCTCTATCGGCGCCATAGGGCTGATTAAGGCGGTAAATACATTTGATCCTGAGAAGAAAATCAAGCTGGCTACCTACGCCTCGCGCTGCATTGAAAATGAAATCCTGATGTATCTGCGGCGCAACAGCAAGACGCGCAGCGAGGTTTCCTTTGATGAACCGCTGAATATTGACTGGGACGGCAATGAACTGCTGCTCTCCGATGTGCTGGGCACTGAAAATGACACCATATACCGCAATATTGAGGAGCAGGTGGACCGCAAGCTGCTGCAGAAGGCGCTGGAGAAGCTCAGTGAGCGGGAGCGGCTGATCATGGAGCTGAGATTCGGGCTGCGGGGCGGAGAAGAGAAAACCCAGAAGGATGTTGCCGATCTGCTGGGAATCTCGCAATCTTACATCTCACGTCTGGAAAAGAGAATTATCAAGCGGCTGCGCAAGGAATTCAACAAGATGGTGTGACTTAAAAAGCAAGGAATAAAATGCCGGACCGGGGAGATAATGTACAGTAATGTTTCTCCTTGGGAGGTAAATCATCATGACCCGAAACAAAGTCGAGATTTGCGGTGTGGATACTTCCAAGCTGCCCGTTCTAACGAACGTGGAAATGCGGGAGCTGTTCACTTCGCTGCAGCAGCAGGGCGAGCGTTCCGCCAGAGAGAAATTGGTTAACGGTAACCTCAGACTCGTTCTTAGCGTTATTCAAAGGTTCAATAATCGGGGAGAGTTCGTAGACGATCTGTTCCAGGTTGGCTGCATCGGTCTGATGAAAGCCATCGATAATTTTGATTTATCGCAAAACGTGAAGTTCTCCACCTACGCGGTACCGATGATTATCGGTGAGATCCGGAGGTACCTGAGAGACAACAATCCGATCAGAGTGTCGCGTTCGCTGCGTGACATCGCCTACAAGGCGCTTCAGGTCCGTGACAGCCTGACTAACCAGAATTCACGGGAGCCGACGATCTTCGAAATCTCCCAGGCGCTTGGCGTTCCGAAAGAGGATGTAGTATTCGCCCTGGATGCAATCCAGGACCCGGTCTCTTTATTCGAACCGATCTATCATGACGGAGGGGACCCGATTTATGTAATGGACCAGATCAGCGACGACAAAAACAAAGATGTCTCGTGGATTGAAGAAATTGCCCTGCGTGAAGCGATGCGGAAGCTGGGACAGCGTGAGAAGCGGATTCTGTCGATGCGATTCTTCGAAGGTAAAACCCAGATGGAGGTAGCGGATGAAATCGGCATTTCCCAGGCCCAGGTGTCACGGCTTGAAAAATCGGCCATCCAGCAGATGCAGAAGCATGTGAAGTCCTAAAGCTGACAATGAGAAGAAGGGTATCCGCAACTGGCTTGCTTCGGCGGCCGGAGGGATACCCTTTTATAATGCACCCCCCCCCCGGTTCTGTAATTATTCCTGCATGTTGCCAAGCCTGAGGGACATATACTCAGCTATAGGCCGGATTGTACAGGGGTGACAAGATGAACGAAGAGTCTTTTAATGCAGGCAAAAAAATGAAAATCTCGGATTTCCAGACCAAGGATGTCATTAATATCGTAGACGGAAAGCGGCTGGGGCAGATTAGCGATCTCGAGCTGGACCTGCGCCGCGGAGTCATTGATGCAATCATCATTCCCGGCTTTACCCGCTTTATGGGACTGTTCGGCGGCGGCACGGATCTCATTATCCCATGGCGTAATATCGTCAAGATCGGTGCGGATGTTGTACTTGTCAAAATAGAAGAGGCCAGGCTGCCTCAGGGTCAGGAAGAGCGTGAAACGATGTATCTGGAGCGGGGGGACCGCAGTGAACGGCGCACTTATTAATTCGGTGCGTCTTTTTTTACCGTTTGTGGTAAAGAGCTTGGGAAGGCTGTATCTGTACAAAGCTTGAGCAAGCCTCGTAGACCTGGCCTCGTGTTGTAGGGTACACTTAAGCGGAGGTGAGAAGATGGAACCGTTTATTCAAGTTAAGGAGCTGCCTGTGCGGCTGCAACTGAGTCCGTGGCTGAAGCATTCCGGAATAACTGCCGGATTTACAGGCAGAGAGGGCGGAACAGGCAAGCCGCCATATGACAGCTTCAACTGTGCTTTTCATGTGGGCGATGATCCGGAGGCTGTGCTTGCTAACCGTAGCAGGCTTGCAGACAGTCTGGGCTTTAGTCTGGAGGACTGGACCTGCGGGGAGCAGACTCACGGAACACATATAGCAGTTGTAACTTCAGCAGAGCGCGGGAAAGGCAGCAGGGACAGGGCATCGGCCTTTCAGTCTACGGACGGGCTGCTGACTAACGTGCCGGGAGTGCTGCTCACTTCCTTTTATGCGGATTGTGTACCGCTGTATTTCTATGATCCGGTGAACCGTGCGGCAGGACTGGCCCATGCCGGATGGAAAGGCACTGTTGCAGAAATTGCCGGAGCAATGGTCAGTAGAATGGCGGAGGCCTACGGAAGCCGTCCGGGTGATATTACAGCAGCCATAGGCCCGTCAATCGGAGAATGCTGCTATGAGGTTGATGAGTATGTGATGAAGCATGTCCGTGTGCTGGAGCAGACGCTGACCGGGCTAGCCTCCTTGGAGGCTGCACCGCCGTTATACAACGTCTCGCAGAGTGATAAGGATAAAAGTATGCTGAACTTGAAAGAAATGAACCGACGCATTATGATTAAAGCAGGAATTTTGCCGACTCATATCGAATGTACAACATGGTGTACAAGCTGTAATCCGGATCTGTTCTTTTCATACCGCAAGGAACAGGGAGTAACAGGAAGAATGACGAGCTGGATCGGAATAAAGGAGAGCTGAAGTTGGGTTTGACACTGCAGGAAAGAAAAGCCGCTGTAGAGGAACGTGTAGCACGCGCCTGTGCGGCAAGCGGCCGGGATGTAAAGGACGTCAAGGTTATCGCAGTGACGAAATATGTATCGCTGAACACAGTGGCTGAGGTATTTGAGGCAGGCCTCGAGGAGATCGCTGAAAGCCGCTGGCAGGATGCCGAGCATAAGTGGAATGCACTTGGAGACAAAGGAACCTGGCATTTTATCGGTCATCTGCAGACCAATAAGGTAAAGGACGTTATCGGAAAATTTGAATATATACACTCATTAGACCGGTTATCACTGGCACGTGAACTGCAGAAAAAGGCGGGTGCTGCCGGAATAGATGTGAAGGTATTTCTTCAGGTGAATATCTCCGGTGAAGATACAAAGTTTGGTCTGCCCCCTGAAGCTGTGCCTGAGTTTCTGCGGGAAATTGCTCCGCTTGACCGGGTAAAGGTCATCGGTCTGATGACTATGGCGCCTCATGAAGAAGATCCGGAGCTTACCCGGCCTGTGTTCCGCGGACTCCGGGAGCTGCGTGATGAACTGAATCTGCTGGCCTTGACACCTGAGCCTATACAAGAGCTGTCGATGGGAATGTCGAATGATTTTGAAGTGGCGATAGAGGAAGGAGCCACCCGGGTTCGCCTGGGGACGGTATTAGTAGGTCACGAGGAGGGAGCTTGATGCGCGTGATGAACCGGTTTATGAATTTTTTGGGTTTGCAGGAAGAAGAGGAAGTTGTGGAGCGGGAACAAATTACCCGTGATGATGAGGAGTATGAGCCGGCCCCTGTAGAAACCCGCAAAAATCAGCGGGCTAACGTCGTCAGCATCCATTCGCAAAAAAATGTGAAGGTTGTGCTGTACGAGCCGCGCTCCTATGAGGAAGCTCAGGAAATTGCCGATCACCTGCGTTCCCACCGCACCGTTGTTATTAACCTGCAGCGTGTGCGCAATGACCAGGCGATGCGGATTATTGATTTTCTCAGCGGAACTGTTTATGCCCTGGGTGGAGGAATCTCCAAGATTGGGGGCAATATATTTATGTGCACACCGGATACCGTTGAGATTCAAGGCTCCATTACGGAAATCCTGGGAGACGACCAAGATTACAACAGAATGAGGTGAACAGGTTTTGAACGAAATATCTTCCATTATTAACATCCTATTTCAGATTTACTATTACATGATCATTATATACATTCTCATGTCCTGGTTACCTAACCTACGTGAAAATTTCATCGGTGAGCTGCTGGGTAAGCTAGTTGAACCTTATCTGAGCCCGTTCCGGCGGATTATTCCCCCGCTGTTTGGAACACTCGATATTTCCCCGATCGTTGCATTGTTTGTCCTTCGCTTTGCAGTAGTGGGGCTTCATTCTATCGTGGCGATGATTTTCGGCTAAAACGATGAGAAATGAAATTTACGGGCACTTCCATCCGGACGAGCGGCAATTTGTGGATAAGGCCTGGGAATGGGTCAGCCATGCCGGGGACTATCATGAAGTGAAGCTGACCGAATTCCTTGATCCCAGACAAGGGTATATTCTGCAGACGCTGGTGAACCGCCATCCTGACGTAACGATACGCTGGGAAGGCGGCTCTGAAAGCGCTGAACGGAAGCGGGCGCTCGTTGCACCCGATTACCGGGACCTTTCGGAAGAAGATATGGAGCTTAAGGTTCTGGGTATCTCCTCCGGCGAGCAGAAATTTCTCACCCTTGAGCATGGCGACTATATGGGAGCTATTCTTGGACTTGGTGTTAAAAGAGGGAAGATCGGCGATATTCATGTGCTGGAGGACGGCTGCCATGTTGTCGTGGCATCAGATATTGCCGATTATCTGTCTATGAATCTGACCGGTGTGCACCGGGTTAATGTCAGTACTGAGGTCCTTCCTCTATCTGAGCTGCGAAGCAGCGGAGTCAAGCTAGAAACAATGGACATTACAGTAGCCTCCTTACGGCTCGATGGAATTGCAGCGGATGTGACCCGGCTTAGCCGGAGCAAAATACTGGTTCCGATTAAAGCAGGGCGCGTCCGGGTCAACTGGAAAGTGGAAGAGGATCCTTCCTGTGCGCTTAAGGATGGAGACATGGTCTCCATTCAAGGATTTGGCCGGTTTAAGGTACTGGAGATAGGCGGCCTGACGAAAAAAGACCGTTACCGGGTCAGGCTCGGTAAATTTGTCTAAAGCCCCGGCAGGAATCTGCAGGTGCTTGTCGAAATTCATTATCTCTAGGGATTCGATTCTTAAATGCAGTATTGTTTTATTCTTCTGCGCCGTGTGGGCATAATAAAGTCCAGAGGCGTACAAGGTCCGAAATTTCCAGGAGGTGCACAGCATGCCATTAACGCCGCTCGATATACATAACAAGGAATTCTCCCGGAGAATCCGTGGTTATGATGAGGATGAGGTCAACGAATTTCTTGATCAGGTCATTAAGGATTATGAGAGCGTCATTCGCGAGAATAAAGAACTGCAAAACCAGCTTCTGTCCATTCAAGAGCGTCTGGATCATTTTGTGAACATTGAGGAAAGCTTATCCAAGACCATCATTGTCGCCCAGGAAGCGGCTGATGATGTAAAGAACAATTCCAAGAAGGAATCACAGCTGATTATCAAGGAAGCGGAGAAGAATGCCGACCGGATTATTAACGAGGCCTTGTCCAAATCCCGCAAAATTGCGATTGAAACCGAAGAGTTGCGTAAGCAGGCCTCTATCTACCGCACCCGGTTCCGGACACTGGTGGAAGCACAGCTGGAGCTGCTCTCCCAGGATGACTGGAGCGCACTCGAAAGCCGCGAGACCAGTGACAATCTGCTCTGAGTTGTAGCGGACGGAGTTAACCGGACAGCAGGAATTGGAGCTGTGAGCAGATTAGGCAGCCGCGGTGTTGACATTTTTTCGTAAAACGTCTATAACTAAAGCATATCTGTGTGATGTTTATATGTATTCGATGACGGGACAAAGTACGATAAGGTTGTGTTCTCCAGAGAGTCGGCGGTGCTGCGAGCCGGTTGTTCAACCCTTAACGGAAAATCTTCCCCTAGAAGCTGAGCCGAAGCGATTCATTCGTGCGTAGGTTTATGCCGTCTGCCGGACGTTATCCCGGACCCGCATAGCAGAATTTTGTGCGGAACTGAGATTGTGCTGTATTCACTCCCCTTAAGGATGTGCGTCCAGCACGAATTAGGGTGGTATCGCGAGCGTCGTCTCGCCCCTTTGGGGGCGGGGTGACGCTCCTTTTGTTGTGGGGCGATCCCCCTAAATCCCCCTTCCGAAGGGGGACCCCAAGGGCTGGCCGCCCTCTGGACACCCGCAACAAGGGCTCCGCGGAGGGAGTTTACGGTGGCGGACGGGAAGGATTACTGCGGCGGGGGAGCGGCCCTTCTTAGGCTCCCCTGGCGGGGACGCCTGCGGGGCCTTGCCTTTAAGGCAAGCAGCGGCTGCGCCCCGCCGCCTTCAGGCGTCCCGCCCAGCGCTGCCCTACGGGATCGCGGGGCGGGTGCCCCAACAAGAGCAAGGCGTCCCGCCCAGCGCTGCCCTAACGGGATCGCGGGGGCGGGTGCCCCAACAAGAGCAAGGCGTCCCGCCCAGCGCTGCCCTA